>NZ_JBBMRC010000007.1:0-167581 GCF_038900375.1 Psychroserpens sp. AS72
AAGTTAGCAAAGTCATAATTTGAAGTGACTTGACCAGTAAAATCAGTATCACATGAATCTACAGCACAAGCTTCAAGCGCAGCAATATTTGCAGTATTCCAAGCATCAGCAAGTGTTTCATTATTAGTATCTGTACATTCTAGAGTTGTGTTTTCTACAGTACATCCAGTTACATCTGGAGCGATGGTATCAACAACTGAAATTGCTTGAATTTCTGAAATTGTATTACCACAATCATCAGTAGCTGTCCAAGTTCTAGTAATAGTTTCAGTAGATCCACATGCTGCAACTGTTTCATCATTGAATGTTACAATAACATTTCCGCAGGTATCAGTAGCAGTAGCCGTTCCAGTAGCTGAAGGATCTGTACTTTCTGTACATTCAACATCAATATCTGAAGGGATACTTAGTGTAGGAGCTTCATCGTCTTCAACTGTAATTGTTTGAATTTCTGAAGTTGAGTTTCCACATTCATCGACAGCAGTCCAAGTTCTAGAAATGACTTGAGTATTTCCACAATCTGCAACAGTTGAATCTGAATAGCTTATAGTTGCATTTCCGCAGTTATCTGTAGCAGTAGCAACTCCAGTATTTGGTGGATTAGTATCTTCACCACACTCTCTAATTTTATTAGTAGGTATTGTAATTACTGGAGGAGTTGTGTCTTCAACAGTAATAATTTGTTCTTGAGACGTTGTGTTATCACAAGCATCAGTAGCAGTCCAAGTTCTAGTAATGGTCTCAGTATTTCCACATGCAGCCACAGAAGAATCGACAAAAGTTACTGTAACAGTTCCACATGTATCCGTTGCAGTTGCAGTTCCAGTTGCTGAAGGAACTGTACTAGTTGAACATTCAATTGTAGCATCAGCAGGAACTGTTAATGTTGGAGGAGTTGTGTCCACAACAGTTATTGTTTGTGTATCTGATGTTTGATTGCCACATTCATCTGTAGCAGTCCAAGTTCTAGTAATAGTTTCTGTGTTTCCGCAAGAATTTATTGAATTATCTTCAAAAGTAATAGTTACATTTCCGCAGTTATCAGTTCCTGTAGCATTACCAGTATCTGAAGGCGCAGTACTTTCGGTACATTGAATTGTAGTGTCAGCAGGAACATTTAAGGTTGGATTGGTTGTATCTATGACTGTAATAACTTGAGTATGTATTGTTTCATTATTACAATCATCTGTAGCAGTCCATGTACGTGTTAATGTATATTCATTATCACATTCTGTATTAGTTCTAGTTTGTTCATAGTTAACTGATATAGTTCCACAACTCACAGTAGCTGTAAGTGTTGGAGCATCAGGAACATCATCACATTGCACTGTTTCATTTTGTGGTAATGCTTCATTAAATTCAGGATTATTTGGGTTTCCAATTGTAATTACCTGAACGTAAGGTGGACTAGTTCTTCCACAAGAATCGGTAAAAGTCCATGAATTTGTATAAGTTCCAGAACTTGGGCAATTTGGATCAGATACAAAATTTCCAGTAGTTTTAGTATAAGTAAAGTCGCATTTATCTGTTTCAGGTTCTAATGATAAAGCATTATCAAGTGCACTTTGGTCATTACAATCAATATTTCTATCTAAATCATTTGGTGGATTAGACCAAGTTGCTTCAGCTGGCATATTTACCGTAATTACTGAAGGATCTTGTACACCAATATTACATTCGTCTAATGTAGCCGAACTAAATGTCGTTTGTTTAATAGGATTAAGAACTCCATTGTATGTTGCAGTAAACTGTAATTCGAATGTTCGATCACAATTTTCTTCCAAGAAATAACATTCATCTTTTACTACTATATTTAAACCGATATTTATTGATGGACTTCCAACATTAACTAAACCGTCTATAAAATTAAATTTTAGTTCTCGAGTGGTTGTATTAAAGTTATATGTAATTCCATTAAGTAATGAACTTGTACCTAAAAATTCTACTTGAGGAGGAAGAATGGTTGAAATTTCTAAATTAACAGCATTATCATTACCTAAATTTAGTATGTCGAAATCAAATCCTAAATTTTCACCAGCATCAGTTGGGTTAGCACCAGAATTTAAAACCATTTCAATTGGGTTAAGATCTGGAGCCCAAACGTCTACAGATAATCCTAATAAGTATAATCCGTAAGTTTCTTGATTAGACGTAAGTCTTATAGTTGCAGAAGTTTGGTTATTCCCAATAACTGTATTGAATGGATATCCATTATCTAATGAAAATACTGCAGCATCAAAACCTAATGTATTGGTACTTGCAGGATTTCTATCTGTAAAATTAGAATTACCTACCGTTATTCTACTATTGAAAAAATTATTAGAACCTCTTTCAGGTGCTGAAATGTCTACAAAATTGTTAATTACATTCTTTATTTGAAGTTTATCACCACTTAAATCTCTATCACCTTCTAAAGAACCGATCACAATTTTAGCGCTAACTGGTCCGATTGGTATTGTTTGAAAACCATTAAAGTTTATATCAAAATCATTATCGATACCTGAATCACCATCTCTTACGTGTGCATAACCATCAAAAATACTAACATTTTTTGAAGGTAATTTTGGACTTTCATAAATAAAAACAACTTGCCATCCGCCAGAAGTTCCAGTATTACCACTAGGATGTGAGGTAAGACTACCTATTTTAGCTTCTACATTGGCAACTTGATATTTTCCATATGGATTTGGTACACCTAAAACCGCATTGGTGATATCTTTAATACATATGTATGGATCATTACTAAAGTGTGTATCTCTTCCTCTAAAAATAACTTCATCTGCAGTTAGAGTGGTATAGTTAGTTTGTCCAGGCAACATTAGTTTTACATCATTGTAATTCCAGTTGGATTGATTTTCAGAATTGGCATCCGAAGTTGGTTCTTTATCAGCAGCAGCCCAATATAAATATGCTTTTTTAATACTTAAACATGTTAATGATGGCTCAGGATTAGAAAAATTAGCACTACTAGAGTTGAATGTACTGCTTCCTATACCAGTATTACCATCAATGTCAACATAGACATTGTCTGTAAAATCATGGTTTCCACTGCTACCTGTATAATTTTCAGTTGCTGTTCTAGAAAGCATGTTATTTGCTATAATAGTAACATCACCCTTAATTGTTTGGTTAAAACGTGGCGTAAAAATCTCTTTTACTTGAGCAAATGAAGCAAAGCTTAGAAGCAAGGCAAGCCCAAAAAAGACTTTGTAAAATATGGGGAATTGAGTAGCGTTTTTCATACACCCGAAAGTTTAGTTTTTTATAGTAGGATTAATTAAAATCTTTTGGATCTGGTATCAACGACTCAATAATAATAGCATTGCTCACGGCATTACCATTACTTGAAATAGCCTTAATTTCAGTGCAATTCCACGAATTAAGTTTTGCATTTAGTGGTCTAGAAATTTTGACATATACTTCAATTGATTCTCCAGGTTTAAGATTTAGTTGATCAGCTTGTGTAGCTTTATACTTATTCATAATTTGATGTGAAAGATCGATTTGACTAGATTTTTCATCAACACATTGTTTATTTATCGCCGAGATTGAAAACGACATTTTTATATTTCCTGTATTTGTAACTCCTAATAAATAGAGGTGTTCCTTTTCAGAATTCGGTTTATCTGTCCCTTTAAGAATTGATAGCTTTAAATCTTGCCCATAAGATGACAGGATAGTAAGCAGAACAAAAACTAGTGTTATAATTGCTTTCATAGTTAAAAATTGATTAACAAATTTTATGGTCGCTTTGCGATGTTGTATTTTTCTTTGGTTAAATAAATTGCTTATCAATTAAACATGTTTTGCCTAATTTTATAATCAAGATATTTTGAGGGAAGAACAATGGTAAACAATACCATTGAAATGGATTTATTAATATATTTTTGACTTGGGGTTATTATATAAATTAACTTTACAAATGAACTGATTACTAATAGGTTTGACAAATTTTAATGTTAAAGGGAGCAAAATACTCGTTAAAACGGAATTATACAACATTTTATCGATAAAAAATGCATTTAAACGAATAAAAAATGAAAACACTTGTACTAGTTAGGCATGCAAAATCTTCTTGGGAGCACAATGTTGGCGATAAAAAACGACCATTGAAAAAGAGAGGAAAGAACGATGCTACTTTGGTTTCTATTGCTTTTAAAAATAGAGAGTTAGTGCTAGATAAAGTATATTCTAGTCCTGCAAATCGAGCTTTGTCAACTTGTAAGATTTTTATAAATAATTTAAATTTTGATAACAGTAAATTGGCAATTGTAGATGAGTTATATGATTTTGGAGGAGAACAAGTCATTAATTTTTTAAAAACGATTGATGTAAATTATCAAAATATTATGATTTTTGGTCATAATCATGCATTCACATCTATTTGCAATATATTTGGCAATTCATTTATTGATAATCTTCCAACTAGTGGTTTAGTAGTTATAGATTTTGATATAAAAACATGGGAAGAAATCAATAAAGGAAACACAAGATTTACAATTTTTCCAAGAGATTTAAAATAATGACAAAAGATAAAAATAGTTATATAAATAGAGAGTTAAGCTGGCTTCAATTTAATGATAGAGTATTACAAGAGGCTGCAGATGAAAGTGTACCTTTAATTGAGCGTTTTCGTTTTTTAGGAATTTTTTCTAATAATTTAGATGAATTTTTTAAAGTGCGATATGCTACTGTAAAACGAATTGATGAAGCTGGAAAAGGAGGGAAGAGTGAATTAGGTATTAAGGCTTCAGAACTCTTAGAAATCATCACGCAAGTTGTTATTAAACAGCAGAGTACAAGTTTAGATATCTTAGCAAATATTGGTCAAAAGTTAGAAAATGAAGGTGTTTTCATTGTTAATGAAACAAATATTAATAAAGAGCATCACGATTTTATAAAAAACTATTTTATCCAGCACGTTAGTCCTGCTTTAGTAACTATAATACTAAATGATTCTTTGGAGTTACCAGTACTTAAAGATATTTCTGCGTATTTGGCAGTTAAGATGGAGCTTGAAAATGGTCATAAACAATATGCTCTAATTGAGATTCCAAAATCTATGGATCGTTTTATTGTACTTCCATCTATTGAAGGTAAAAGTTACATTATAATCTTAGATGATATACTTAGGTATTGTTTAGATGATATTTTTAACATTTTTAATTATACTAGTATCAGCGCTAATATGATTAAAATAACAAGAGATGGAGAGTTAGATTTTGATAGTGATTTGAGTAAGAGTTTTATAGAAAAACTATCAGATAGTGTAAAAGACAGACAAATAGGAGATCCTGTTCGCTTTGTATATGATAAAACTATAGAAGAAGAAACTTTAGCCTATCTCATGGCTAAAATGGGTATAGAAACTAAAGACAGTGTTATTCCAGGAGGTCGTTACCATAATCGTAGAGACTATATGGATTTTCCTAGTCTAGGAAGAACAGATTTACTGTACAAAAAAATAAAACCTCTTCAAATTAAAGGGCTAAGTATTCAAAACAGTATTTTTAGTTCTATAGCAAAAAAAGATTATTTGCTTAATACACCTTATCAAACGTTCTCTTATGTTGTAAAGTTTTTACGTGAAGCAGCTCTTGACCCTCAAGTGAATTCTATTAAAATTACTATTTATAGGCTAGCTCAAATTTCGCATATTGCGAGTTCATTAATTAATGCTGCTAAAAACGGTAAAAAAGTTACTGTAGTTATCGAGCTGAGAGCACGTTTTGATGAGCAAGCAAATATAGATTACGCTGAACAAATGCAAGATGAAGGTGTTAATCTATTATTTGGAGTTGCAGGCTTAAAAGTTCATAGTAAAATATGTGTCATTGAACGTGAGGAAGGAAATTCTACAAAACGTTACGGATTTATAAGCACAGGTAATTTCAATGAATCTACTGCAAAAGTATATACTGATTTTACATTATTTACTGCAAATCAAAAAGTTTTAAAAGATATTAATAAGGTTTTTAACTTCTTTGAAACTAATTATCGCATATATCGATATAAACATATAATAACATCTCCTCATTACACGAAGTCAAAATTATTTGCGCTTATTGATAATGAAATACAGAATGTAAAAAAAGGAAAACCTGCATATATTAAGCTGAAATTAAACAGTATCTCCAGTTACAAAATGGTAGATAAATTATATGAAGCTAGTAGAGCTGGTGTCAAAATTCAAATGATAGTACGAGGCATTTGTTGTTTAGTTCCTGGTGTTAAAGGAATGAGTGAAAATATAGAAGTTATTAGTATTATAGATAAATTTTTAGAACATACGAGACTGTATGTGTTTTGCAATGATAATGATACAAAGGTTTATATTTCTTCGGCAGATTGGATGACTCGTAATATTGAGAATAGAGTTGAAGTAAGTTGCCCTATTTATCAAGAAGATATTAAAAAAGAATTACTAGATGTTTTTGATATTTGCTGGAGCGATAATGTAAAGGCGAGAATTGTAGATAGTTCTCAAAGTAATCAATACCGTAGAAATAGTAAAGATAAAGTAAGGGCTCAATTTGCGCTCTATGATTATTTTAAAGAAAAATTAAATTCATAGTATGTTAAGCATTAAAAAATATGCGGCAATTGATATTGGGTCCAATGCTGTTAGACTTTTAATTTCAAGTATTATAGAGCAAAAAGGTCAGCCAGTAAAGTTTAAGAAAACATCTTTAGTACGTGTACCTATTAGACTTGGTGCAGATGTGTTTTTGACTGGAGAAATTTCCGAAGGAAATAAGAATCGGATGCTTGATACCATGTTTGCGTTTAAATTATTGATGAAATCTCATAAAGTGGTTACCTACAAAGCTTGTGCTACATCTGCAATGCGAGAAGCAGATAATGGCATTGAATTATCCAAACTTATTTCAAAAAAAGCGAAAATAGATATAGATATTATTGGAGGTGAAGAAGAAGCTGCAATTATTGCTGCAACAGATTTACACTCCTATATCAAACCAGATAAAACATATCTTTATGTAGATGTAGGTGGTGGTAGTACCGAGTTTACTGTGATTCATCTTGGTAAAACTGTTGCATCAAAATCGTTTAAAATAGGAACTGTTAGATTGCTTAACGATATCGTTAAAAAAGAAACGTGGCAAGAACTAGAAATTTGGATTAAAGCTAATACTAAAGGATATGATGTACTAGACTTAATAGGTTCTGGTGGTAACATTAATAAAATTTTTAAAATTTCTGGTAAAGCCATTGGTAAGCCATTGACATATTTCTATTTAACTTCGTATTATAATAAACTTCAAACGTATTCATATGAAGAACGTATTACTGAGCTTGAACTTAATCCAGATCGTGCAGATGTGATTATACCTGCAACTAGAATTTATTTATCGGCAATGAAATGGAGTGGAGCTAAAGATATTTATGTTCCTAAAATTGGTTTAGCAGACGGAATCATAAAAAGTGTTTACTTTAAAACAGTATCAAGTATAGATCTCTAAAGAATTGATTATTACATGTGTTTTAAGCCTTGAAAATCAATAATTATTTTTTATTTTTAAATTTCATCCTATATTAGCAGTCTCAAATCTTTGCTAATAGCTAGCATAATTTTGAATTCATTCTCTTAAAAAAGAGAAACCTAATTTAAATATTAAACTAATGAAATCAATTTTACTTACCCTATTATTTATCACTGTTACAACATTGTCATTCTCTCAAGAAGTGAGCTATGGTATTAGAGGTGGTTTAAATGTCTCAAATTTAGATTTTGATCCAGATGCAACATTTAATAACCAACACAGAAATGGTTTTGCCTTTGGAGGATTCGTTGATTATGGTGTTTCAGACAATTTTTCTGTTCAATTAGAAATTCAATATTCTGCTGAAGGTGGAAAAGCAGATGAGTTAAGAGCAGACTATATTCAAATGCCAATTATGGCACGTTTTGGATTAAGTGATAAATTTACTGTAGGTATAGGACCAATGGCAAGTTTAAAAACATGGAAAGATAATGATGGATTTGCTACATTCACTTTTTCTGGAGTTGGAGGAGTTGAATACATGATTAATGATGAATTATTCGTTGATGCACGTGTTCACTACGGTTTAAGTAATATTCTTGATGATGATTTAACAGATGTAGAAGCTCAAAACACGACGTTTCAATTTGGATTTGGTATTAGAATCTAATTACTTTATTATATAAAATATAAAAGCTTCAGTGTTATACTGAAGCTTTTTTTATGCATTTTATTTTTTTCAGCGGAAATATTATTCCTTGATAAATTTAACTGTTTCAAACACGTTCTCGTCTGTTGACACTTTTAAGACGTACAATCCAGACTGTAATTGATTAACATTAATTGAATTAGAGTCTAATACACCATTTGTAACCCGTTGACCAGTAATAGAAAATATCTCGTAGTTAGAGCCTAATACGTTTAGTGATGTTGATATATCTAAACGATTTGAAACAGGATTTTTAAACAAGGATATTTCCGAATTATAAAACTCGTTGTCGTCAATAGATAAAGCTTGTCTGCCATAGAAAGCTTGATTTCCATTTATTAGGTTAGTGACAACTAAAGTGGCATCATCACCAGTGCCTGTGATTTCGTAGTCTAACTCTGTAGATCCACTATTTACTGTACTTAGTACTTGAGTAAAATAATAATTCTCAAAGAGCTCCTCTTCTGTAGTATTGCACATTCCCAAGGTTGCTGAAATAAATTCAGCATTAAAGGTCTGTTGTGGATTAAAATAATAATCACTTTGAAACCCATTACATACGCCAGAACCAAATAATGTGAAACCTAACAAATCACCAGGCATTGTGCTAAAAAAAATATCTGGAGTACTTCCACTTGGATTATTAATTTGGTTTCCATCTACGACCATATTATATAAATACCATTGACCAATCATATTTGCAGGAGGCGATTGTTCACCAAATATTAGTACTTCTCCTATGGTATTGGTTAAAACTAGTGTATTACCGTCGTCTTGAAGTTCGTAGCTAAAAATCGCATCAATTTCATTGCTAAGAACAGAAAAATAAGTTGGCTCGTAAAAATTATCTTCACTACAATCTATAAAGGTTTGATTAAAAATGAAAATATTAAATTCATTTTCATTAGAGGAATACATATTATGATCTGCGAAAAAATCATTACAACCTCCCGATCCAAAAACACCCATGCTTATTGTCCCATTATCAAATGGAGATATCTCTAGGGTTGTATTATCAATTGGAGAAGGATAAATTACTCCATCTGCTGTTTCAGTACTGTAAGAATACCAAGTTTTAAAAATAGTTATAGTTGGAACCGTTTTGCCGTAAATGATGTAATCTCCATTTGGGTTTAAAATTGTTAGTATTTGATCATTCCCAGTTCCCTCAATAGTATAAGTAAAACCTATGGGAACTCCTTGTATATCTGGTGTAATGATAGAGCTATACTTGTAATAATATGCACCATAGGCATCAGAATTATTACACGAATCAGATTGACCCAATTCAAGAATATTTAAAGTTACAGAGTCAATGATTTCATATTGTCCAAAATAAAAATTACATGGCGAATCACCATTAAATTCATTATAATCTTCAAACCCAGTAGCTGTTTCAGAAAAATCTATAGATAATTCACCAATGTAATTGTCGTGCTGTACACCATCTGTGTTTATAGATTGAACGTACCATTCTCCTATGAGTAAATTACTTTGAGCAAACGTCAAATTAAAAGAAAACAATAAAACAAGAAGTAAGTAAAACTGTTTCACGAGTTAGTAGATTTTATACTAAGATAAAAAATCATCCATGAATAGTTTCACTTTTACTCAAATTTTTCATGATTTCTGCCTCAAAATCAAGAAGTTGTTGCCATTTCTCATCAACTTCTTCACGTTCTCCATATTGTCTAGCAAAACCTAAAAACATGGTATAATGATTGGCTTCACTAACCATTAAATTTCTATAAAACTCTGCGAGTTCTTTGTCTTTTAATTCTTCAGAGAGTAATCTAAAACGTTCGCAACTTCTTGCTTCAATAAGTGCAGCATAAAGCAATCTGTGTACGAGTTGCGTTGTTCTACTACCTCCTTTTGGGAAAAATTTAATGAGTTGAATCACATATTCATCTTTACGATCACGACCTAAAACCCAACCTTTGGCTATGATTCTATCATGTACCATTTTAAAATGACTTATTTCTTCTTTAACGAGTGCTGTCATTTCAGTCACTAATTCTGTATATTCTGGAAAGCTTACAATCAATGAAATGGCAGTACTCGTTGCTTTTTGCTCACAGTACGCATGATCTGTGAGAATCTCTTCAATATTTTTTTCTACGATATTAACCCATCGTGGATCTGTTGGTAATTTTAATCCTAACATAATTAACTACGGTCTTCAATCAATGTTAAACGCTCGTTTCCTGTTTTGTCAATGAGGATTTCGTATAATTTAAATCCATTATTCTTTGGATTGATAACAGAAATACCTAATGATAATGTTGACGTATTTGATGCTTCTTGGTTGACCCAAACGTGTTCTAATGTGGCATTATTCCAAAATTCAGAAGACTCAAAACCTCTAAATTTTTCTACGGAAATGTGCCTGTCATAAATAATCTTATCTTCTACAGCAACAACGATATCAGATTCAAAAACACGATGAAATTCAGACGTTTTATTTGAGTTTTTAACAGTCTGTTTTATGAGTATTTCCTGATCCATGATAGCATAATTTTTTATGCTCACTTTAAACGTTTTAGAAATTATAGAATCAGTTTTTATTTCAGTATAACTTTCAGGTTTGTAATCTCTTAAGTCTATTAATGTCTGGTTATTGTTGAACTCTAAAACAGCATCGTTTATGCGATCAATTTTACTTTTTCTACCTTCACAAGACGTTAAAACGAATAGTAGAATTATTGGAATAAAAAGAACTGTTTTTTTCATGTTAAATGGGTTTAGATATCTAAGCCAAAAGTTTGTCTTAGCAATTCAATATTTGGGTTTTTCTCTTTTAGTTTTTCGTATTTATCTTCTGCAGTAAACGCATATTTTTTTGCAATTTCTTCGTTGACAGTAATCACTAATTTTAAATCAAAATTTTTGAGTGATTTCTTAATAAATTCCATTAATGGATATTGTGCTCGCTCTAATTCGATTTTTAAAGTTTCATTTGGATAGGCGAGATGAATATCTATACCTTTAAGTTTTGGTGTATCCATTTCTAAAATGGAAGCCATGATTTTCTCTCCTTTTTTATGAAGTTGCTTGATGTAGGTATTCCATGCGTTGTGAAACTGCTCTTCGGTAAATGCTTCAGTAGGTAAATCATCAACATCAATGACAACTTCCATTTGTCTAATTTGATGTTCTTTTTTAGCTCTAATACTTTTTAATGATAAACCAGATGTGCGTTGATCTTTCTTTAAATCTAGTACAGGTCGAGGTTTTTCGGCTGTAACAGGATTATCAACAGTTTTTTTATCGTTTTCTGAATTGTTTTTTTCGCTCGTGCTGAGCGTAGTCGATGTATCAGAATCTTGAGTTGGTTTCTCTTTTTTAATTGTAACAGGAATAGGAGTAATTCCTTTAGCTTTGAAGTAAGATGCTGGAATTATGTAATATTTGCTATTTTTTTTTTCTCCATCAAAAGTGATAGAGGCAAGCTGCATGAGACAAAGTTCGACCAGAAGTCGCTGGTTTTTACTGCCTTTATATTTTAAATCACAATCATTTGCGAGTGCAATACCTTTTAAAAGAAAGTCTTGTGGAGCTATTTTAGACTGTTTTAGATATTTAGCTTTTGTGTCTTCTCCAACTTCAAGAAGCTCGATAGTTTTTTCATTTTTACAGACTAATAAATCTCTAAAATGAGATGCTAGTCCTGCGATGTAATGATGACCATCAAATCCTTTTGATAGTGTCGTATTAAATTGTACGAGTAATTCTGGAATTTTATTCTCCAATATATAATCTGTACTGGTAAAATAAGTTTCGTAATCGAGAACGTTTAAATTTTCGGTAACAGATTGCCTAGTCAGCTCTTTTCCGGAGAAACTTACCACACGATCAAATATAGAAAGTGCGTCACGCATAGCTCCATCTGCTTTTTGAGCAATAATGTGCAAAGCATCATCTTCGGCATTGACACCTTGTTCTTTAGCAATATATTTTAAATACTCTTTAGCATCTTTTACAGTGATACGTTTAAAATCAAAAATCTGGCAACGTGATAAAATGGTTGGGATGATTTTATGTTTCTCTGTAGTAGCTAATATGAAAATACAGTGTTTTGGTGGTTCTTCTAGGGTTTTAAGAAACGCATTAAAAGCTGCTGAAGATAACATATGTACCTCATCAATAATATAAACCTTGTATTTACCAACTTGTGGAGGAATACGAACTTGGTCTGTTAAACTTCTAATATCATCAACAGAGTTGTTAGATGCTGCATCTAATTCAAAAATGTTGAAAGCAAAATCTTCATCACCTGTTTCACTACCATCACTATTAATCATTTTTGCCAAAATACGAGCACAAGTTGTTTTACCAACACCACGTGGACCAGTAAATAAAAGGGCTTGGGCTAAATGATTGTTTTCAATAGCATTCAATAAAGTATTGGTAATAGCTTGCTGCCCAACAACATCCTTGAATGTTTCGGGTCTATATTTACGAGCTGATACTACGAAGTGTTCCAAATTTACTTTACTTTTTTGAGCGAATAACAAAGTTAAACATTCAGTATAAAAATAGGAATTATGTTGCTAAGATTTAAATGGAGTTATTAACAATTATTAGGTGTTGAGTTTTAGAATTTCCGATATTTCTACATCGCTCAATACTAGAAAAAAAATTAATGATTATTCATAAATTGAGAATTAGGATTTAGAAATTTGATTATCGTATTTTTGCCAGTAAGTAAATCGCCTTATCGCTGTTTCGATTTATCGAGATGGAGGAAAGTCCGAACACCATAGTGCAATCATAGTGGCTAACAGCCATCCATCGTAAGGTGAGGAAAAGTGCAACAGAAAGTATGTACAGGTTATGCTGTAGTGAAACCAGGTAAACTCTATGTGGTGCAATGTCATGTAAACTAGTGCTTGAGCGTACACGCGCGATACTAGAGGGTAGGCAGCTAAAGTTTGCTGGTAACAGTAAACGTAGATAAATGATAAGGGTCAAAACGTTATGTTTTGATACAGGATTCGGCTTATAGATTTACTTACTCATAAAAAACCCTTTACAATTTGTAAAGGGTTTTTGTTTAAATATACAATGTGTTTATTTTTTAGGAGGTGTTAGTGTGTAACCTTGAGATGTAGCAACATTAAGTATATCGTAATAATAACGTATAAATACAATTTTTCCACCTTCAACTATAGAGGCAGTGTGATAAGGAACTATTATTTGTTTTTTAGTTTTTTTATCTGTTATAGTATTAGTTCCCCAAGATAAAATCCATTCACCTTCATTCCAATTGTTTTCAACTTTTACAGGTAAATACAAGTCTGAACTAATAGAGTGGGTAAATTGATCTGTGCTTTGTTTAAAATAGGCTTTATGTTGTGTAGCATTTAAAGAGTCTAAACCACCTCCTAAGCCATAAATCATAGCCTTTTCATGTAGTTGCTCATTCATTGTGGCGACATCACCTTTTTGTAATGCTCTTGTATAATCTTGTAAAACTGCGATTGCAGTTTTTGCATTTGCAAATTCTAAAGTAACTACAACGTCACTGTCACTGTTTTGTGCGTTTAGGGTTAACCCTAATAAAAGCATAAATACTAATACTAATGATTTTTTTAATGTTCTCATAATTGTTTGATTTTGGTTAATATAATTGTTGTTTAATAGCCATTATTAACACATATCAAAAGTAGGAACTAGAAAGAAGCTTGTTTATAGGTACATTTATGAGTAAAAACTCAGAGTTGTAGTTATATAAATTTAGGTATAAATTTTAATTAGGATTTATACTACAAATAAAGGTGCTCTTACTTGTTTTTAATAGAGGAGATGTACGGTAAATTGAAATCAAGTAGATTTACTCGAAAAAACTAAACATGTTGCCACCATAACTTCTTGAGTGCGTGTAGTGGTCTAAGTGAGATAAATCGGTATGTTTTGAGTGTTCAACAATTAATATTCCGTCGGTTTCTAATAATGTATTCTGAAATACTAACTGCGGAATTTTAGCAAATTCTTTCGTAGGAAAATCGTAAGGAGGATCTGCAAAAATAATAGTATGTTGTTGTTGCGATCGTTCTAAAAATTTGAAGACATCACTTTTTATAGTTGTAATCGACATTTCAAAACTCTCTGCAGTTTCATTAATGAATTTGATGCAACCATAATTTTCGTCTACAGCTGTTATACTTTCTGTACCACGAGAGGCAAACTCGTAACTGATATTACCTGTTCCAGAAAACAAGTCTAAAACAGATATATCATCAAAATAATATTGATTGTTAAGAATATTAAACAGTGACTCCTTAGCCATATCTGTAGTTGGCCTGACTGGTAATTTTTTTGGTGCAGTTATTCTACGACCTTTATATTTGCCTGATACTATACGCATTAGCTAAAGCTGTTTAATAATATATAATCACTATGATTGTTATCTAACTCCGTTTTAAAATCAAAACCATAATTTGGTTTTAAGAACTCTACAAATCTAATATACTTATAAAGGATGTTGTAAAGTGGATCATCTAAGTTAATTTTCCCAGTTAGTACTATTTTAATTGTTTCTGGATTTAATTTTAATTGTTCCATAGTAAATAACACATAGTAAATGAAATCTTCTTTAGAAGAGTATTCAAATGTATTATAAAAAAGGAGTTGTTTGTTTTCTATACTTATGATTTCAAATGTGTTATCATTTACATTGATACAAAAGTTAGTTTCTGTGTTATGAGTTGATTGTTGCAATAAAGTTTCAATCATCACAGTAGAAGCGTGTTTGTAATCAAAGCTACCAAAGGTTTCAAAAATATAATTATTGATATTTATAAGTGGTACATAAACATTAGAGCTATCTACTGTTACTAAGTTGTCGAAGCTTATAAAATCTGTTTTTAAAATCTTTGCGTTGAATTTTAAATAGTCTGCCATATTATTTTCATCAAATAGATCATTAGGCACAAGACAAGATAATTCGTTTTGATAAATACAAGTTACAGAGTCGAATGATTGTTGAAATTCAGGATGAGAATTGATAGTGCTTTTGAGTTCATTAAGTAATTCATAAGGCGTTGCCTTCTTTTCTAAATGTACATGTTTAATGAACTCAACAACATTGCTAGAACGATTTAGGATACAAAAAGAAAGTCCACTCAAACGAATTTGAATGGACATTGCTTTTATACTATTTTGTGCCAATATTTTAGTTATTAGTACTTAAGTTTTTTGGCCAATTACCTTTAGTATCTGCTTCTTGCATTGAGCCTACTTGTAATTTAGAACCTCTAACACCATCTACAGACATAACTTCTTTCTCTTTAGCCACTAAGTTTTTATCTTGATCAAATAAAATCACTTCTTTATCAACAGATGCTTCAAAAACAGGGATGTTAGACTCAGATAAAACTCCAGCGTCTAATTGTACTTTAGAACCTTCTGGACCAATGCCTTTTGGTAGGTTCATCATCGTTTTGTAACGTGTGTCTGCACCAAATAAAGAATCTTTTACAGAAACGAAACCTAACGTGTCTATTAATACTAGAGACTTTGTCATAGTTACACCACCAAAACGTTTTGTTAATTCTTCATCAACAACAGTAGTGTCTCTTCGTTGTGTAATTGTAAATTTTCCTGTTTCAATAAAATTAACAAGTTTTCCAAAATCACTTGTAAATTGACCTTTTACAGTTTTATGAGCTAATTCTGCATCTCTAATGTCTTTAAGCTGAACAATAACTTTTTTATAGCGCTCATCTTTTAGTTTATTGAATTTTATTTCTCCATATACCGAGTCAAACGTTAAGTAACCTAGAAATATAATTAAAGCCCATAATATTATATTGAGTACTGGTTTTAATTTTTTAGGTACAAATTTATCGATTAGCCAAACGATACCAATTGTTAGTGCAATTAGGCCAACAACTACAAGAATTACTTTTAACATAGTTAGTGTTTTTTTATTTTGTTAAGGAGTTACACAAATCTACAATTTTTTTTTAATCGTTAAAACATTGTAGATATAAATTCAATCAAAGGTGAAAGATATAAAATAACTTTCATATTCTAAGAACTCATTTAAACTTTTTGAGTTTTAGCGAAAATTAGATATTCTGTACTGTATTCGCATCATTTTATGTTTCAATAGTATAGCTCTGCATAAGTGAATAATAGCGAATACTCAATACCATAATTTTTTTAGTAAATGATAAAAGCGTAAATGAGTTTTTACACAAAATATGTTTAAGTAGTAACTAAAACGTTTCGGCTTTATACCTTATATTGCATTTCAATTTGTACATCAAATCTTTAAATGACTGCATCAGAATTTTATAAACTATTAATACAAAAGTTTCCTTTTAAACCTACACTAAAGCAAACCATTGCCTTAGAGCAATTATCAAACTTTGTTTTTGATGATTCTTCTAATGCTTTATATCTTTTAAAAGGATTTGCAGGAACTGGAAAAACAAGTATTACAGGTACGTTAGTAACTAATTTATGGCACACTAAAAAAAGCGCAGTTTTATTGGCACCAACAGGTCGTGCTGCAAAAGTGATCTCAAATTACTCAAAAAAGGAAGCCTTTACTATTCATAAAAAGATTTATTTTCCGAAGAAAGATAGAGGAGGAGGTGTGAAATTTGTTTTGCAACCTAACAAGCATCGCAATACCATATTTATTGTTGATGAAGCATCTATGATACCAGATACACCTTCAGATCCTAAAAATTTTGAAAGCACATCCTTATTAGAAGATTTAATGAGCTATGTGTATTCTGGTCATAATTGTAAATTGCTTCTTATAGGTGATAAAGCACAGTTGCCTCCTGTGAAATCAGATTTATCTCCAGCTTTAGATCAAAGACAACTAGAACTAAATTATAATAAAAACGTCATCAGTATAGAGCTTGATGAAGTCGTAAGACAAAGTCAGGATTCCGGAATTTTAAGTAACGCAACCAGAATTAGAGAAGTCATAGAAAATGATTTTTATGAGTCTTTTACGTTTAACCTTAATGGTTTTAAAGACATCGTTAGACTAATAGATGGTCATGAAGTTATGGATGCGATCAATGATTCTTATGGAGCAAACGGTCACGAAGACACTGCCATTATCGTAAGAAGTAATAAACGTGCTAATCTTTATAATCAGCAAATACGAAACCGAATCCTATTTAATGAGAACGAACTGACAGTTGGCGACTTTTTAATGGTCGTTAAAAATAATTACTTCTGGATAAAGCCAACCACAGAAGCTGGTTTCATTGCAAATGGTGATATCATTCAAGTCTTAGAGATTTTCTCAATTACTACCTTGTATGATTTTCGCTTTGCGGAAGTCAAAGTTCAAATGGTTGATTATCCAAAAATGCAACCTTTTGAAACCGTTTTATTGTTAGATACGATAGAAGCAGAAACACCTTCACTTACTTATGAAGACAGTAATCGTTTGTATCAAGAAGTTCAAAAAGATTATGAAGATGAAACATCTAACTATAAAAAATTCTTGAAAATTAAGGGTAATAAGCATTTTAACGCCTTACAAGTTAAGTTTTCATATGCCATAACTTGTCATAAATCACAAGGTGGACAATGGAATACCATTTTTGTTGAACAACCGTATCTACCAAACGGAATAGATAAAGATTACATGAGATGGTTATATACTGCTGCTACGAGAGCTAAAGAAAAATTGTATCTTATTGGCTTTAAAGATGAGTTTTTTGAAGAAGATTGACAATGAGTTTTCAGTCATAGTCTCAGTTTCCAGTTGAAAATAAGATCATAATTATATTTTTTTATTCGGAAATATGACAACTTCAAAATGGCTCGTTTGAACTCTATTTTTAACCTGTTATAATCCCGAAAGCTATCGGGACCGAAGAACGTATTATATATGACAACAGAAACCATCATCAGTATATTTTTAGGCATAGGTTTATCAGCATCTGTTGGTTTTCGAGTTTTCGTACCATTATTTGCGCTTAGTCTTGCAGCATATTTTAATCTCTGGGAACTCAATGAGTCTTGGCAATGGATTGGAAGTTTAACAGCAGTAGTTACTCTAGGTGTTGCAACGCTTGTAGAAATATTTGGGTATTATATTCCATATGTAGATAATATGTTAGATTCTATTGCAATACCATTAGCAACCATAGCAGGAACTGCAGTTATGGTGTCTACCGTTGCCGACTTAAGTCCAGCAATAACTTGGGCATTAGCCATCATAGCAGGAGGAGGAACTGCAGCTGCAGTTGCAGGAAGTTCTGGTGTAACGCGTTTGGCTTCTACAGCAACCACAGGTGGTTTAGCAAATCCTGTAGTATCTACTTTAGAGACAGGTAGTTCTATCGTAATGACTATTGTGTCTCTGTTTATACCTGTTTTAGCATTTGTATTCGTTTTAGTCATTTTGTATATCGTTTTTAGAATGTATAAAAAGTTTAAGCGAAGTAAGACTTAAATGGTATTAAATTTCTATTTTTGATACTCCACAAATTTTAATCACATGAAAATAATTTCAATGATTCCTGCACGCTACAGTGCTTCTCGTTTTCCAGCTAAGCTTATGCAAGATTTAGAAGGGAAAACAGTTATTTTAAGAACTTATGAAGCGACTGTTGCAACACAATTATTTGATGAAGTTTATGTGGTAACAGATAGCAAAATTATTTTTGATGAGATTACCTCAAATGGAGGTAAAGCTATTATGAGTAAAAAAGAACATCAATCTGGTAGTGACCGTATTGCAGAAGCAGTTGCAGATTTAGATGTTGATATTGTCGTAAATGTGCAAGGTGATGAACCTTTTACAGAAAGAGAGAGTTTAGAAAAAGTATTAAAAGCTTTTAAAGAAGATCATAATAAAGAGATAGATTTAGCCTCTTTGATGGTAGAAATTCATGATTGGGATGAAATTAATAATCCAAATACAGTAAAAGTCATTGTTGATCAAAACAGTTTTGCGTTATATTTTTCTCGTAGTCCTATTCCGTTTCCAAGAGATAAGGAAGCTGGAGCTCGTTATTTTAAACATAAAGGTATTTATGCATTTAGAAAAGAAGCGTTGTTAGATTTTTATAAATTACCAATGCAATTTATTGAAGCTACTGAGAAAATTGAGTGTATTAGATATTTAGAATATGGTAAACGAATCAAAATGGTAGAAACGACCATAGAAGGCGTTGAAATTGATACACCTGAAGATTTAGAACGCGCTAAAAAACTCTGGAAATAATTGAATACAAACTATCAAAATATAAAAGTCATCGGTTTTGATGCAGACGATACACTTTGGGTGAACGAGACTTATTTTCGTGAAGCAGAATTGGAATTCGCTAAATTAATGGCACCATATGAAACTGCTAATAAAATAGATCAAGAACTGTTTAAAAAGGAAATCGAAAACTTACCTTTATATGGTTACGGAATTAAAGGTTTTGTTTTATCTATGGTTGAAATGGCTGTTGAGATTTCAAATCATCAAGTGTCTAATAAAACAATTACCAAAATTTTAAATATTGGTAAATATATGCTTGATGCTCCTGTAGAATTGCTAGATGATATTGAAATTACATTAAAAACACTATCTAAAGATTACCGATTAATCGTTTTAACAAAAGGCGACTTATTAGATCAAGAACGAAAACTAGAGAAGTCTAATTTAACATCATATTTTCATCATATTGAAGTAATGAGTGATAAGCAAGAAGCGAATTACTCTAAGGTATTAAATCATTTAGATATTGAGCCGTCTGAGTTTTTGATGATTGGAAATTCTTTAAAATCAGATATTTTGCCACTAGTCAATATTGGTGCAAAAGCAATTCACATCCCATTTCATACTACTTGGTTGCATGAGCAAGTAGGTGAGAAAGAGATAGGAAACAAAGCCTATAAAACGATAACGCGTTTATCAGAATTAAATGAGATTTTGAATTAGTGGAAGTTATCGATATAAATACATGGAAACGTAAGCAACATTACGATCATTTTAAAACATTAAAAGATCCGTATTTTGCTGTGACTTTTCCTGTTGACGTCAGTATAGCTTATAAAAAAGCAAAGGCAAAAAATGTGTCTTTCTTCGGAAAGTACTTGCACGATTGCATGAAAGCGATAAATGATGTAGATGAATTAAAATTAAGAATAAAAGATGATCAGGTTGTTAAATTTGATACCATTAATGCTTCAGCAACGTTAATGCGATCAAATCAAACATTTGGGTTTTCATATATAGAATTTGATGATGAATTAGACCAGTTTTTGAGTCATCTCATTTCAGAAAAAAATAGAATTGAAACCACAGGAGCACTATTTCCTTTGCGAAATGATTTGATGTGTATTCATTGTTCTGCAATGCCTTGGGTTAATTTCTCTGGTCATAAAGAACCTGTTTCTGGAGTATTAGATTCGGTGCCTAAATTAGCTTTTAGTAAAATTGTTAAAGAAAATGATGGAAAAATGATGATGAATGTATCTATAAACGTAAACCACGCATTAGTTGATGGTTACCATATTGGATTATTTGCTGAAAAATTCCAACATTATTTAAATAAATAAAGATAAATCCAACTATGTTTTTATTTTTGTTAAAGAAGACGAATAAATGAGTTATAAAAATTATCCAATGGTGTCCAGAGTCGTTTTTGGACGAGGCAGTTTTAATCAGCTAGGAGATATCATTGCACCTAAACGATTAAATAGAAAAGCTCCATTTATATTTTTGGTAGATGACGTGTTTAAAGGAAACCCTTTAATAACATCTAGACTATCATTAGCTTATGAAGATCAATTACTTTATGTGTCTTCTAAAGAAGAGCCAAAAACATCACAAGTTGATGAGCTTGTTGAGCAAATTATACTAAACCATAAAGATAGACCATCTGGTATTATTGGTATTGGAGGAGGTACAGTTATGGATCTCGCTAAAGCTGTTGCAATTATGATTACCAATGAAGGCGAAGCTAAAGATTATCAAGGTTGGGATTTGGTTAAAAATCCAGCGATTTATCATGTAGGTGTGCCAACAATCTCAGGTACAGGAGCCGAAGTTTCTAGAACTACAATATTAACAGGTCCAGAAAGAAAATTGGGTATCAACAGTGATTTTACACCTTTTGATCAAGTTATATTAGATCCAGAATTGACTGCTGGTGTACCAAAAGACCAATGGTTTTATACTGGTATGGATTGTTTTGTACATTGTATTGAATCTTTAAACGGCACATTTTTAAACGCATTTAGTCAAAGTTACGGAGAGAAAGCACTAGAACTTTGTAAAGAAATATTTCTAACAGATTCGCTTTCTACTGAAGATTCTCAAGATAAATTAATGATGGCTTCTTGGCATGGAGGCATGAGTATCGCATATTCTCAAGTTGGAGTTGCGCATGCTCTAAGTTACGGTTTAGGGTATTTACTTGGTGTTAAACACGGTATTGGAAACTGTATCGTTTTTGAACATTTAGAAGAGTATTATCCTGAAGGTGTTGCCATGTATAAAGCCATGAAAAAGAAACACAACATTACGATACCTCAAGGTATTTGCTCACATTTAGAAGATGATGAATTTGATACGATGATTGATGTGGCCTTAAGTTTGACGCCTTTGTGGGAAAATGCAATTGGAAAAAACTGGGAACAAATCATTACTAGAGATAAGCTAAAAGCGCTCTACCAAAAGATGTAATATGAGATGGCTAGCTCGTATTATTTACTTCAAAATATTAGGTTGGAAAATCACTGGCAATACTAATTTTTCTCAAGATACTGTTAAAAAAGCAGTGATTATAGCTGTTCCGCATACGAGTTGGCATGATTTTTTTATCGGACTTTTCCTTCGGAAAGTCACTGGTGTTAAAACAAATTTCGTAGCTAAAAAAGAATTGTTTGTTTGGCCTTTAAAATATTATTTTAAGGCAATTGGAGGTGCTGCTTTAGATAGAACCTCTGGTCAAAACAAGGTAGAAGCTATTGCCGAATTATTTAAAAATGAAGATGAGTTTAGATTAACACTTGCTCCAGAAGGAACTCGTAAAAAAGTTAAAGAATGGAGAACAGGTTTCTACTACATTGCAAAAACTGCTAATGTACCAATCATCATGTTTACCTTAGATTTTAAAAATAAGCAAAATCATATTTCAGAACCTTTTTATCCTACAGATGATGTCGAAGCAGATTTTGCATTTATGAAAGCATTTTATAAAGGTGTTGTTGGTAAAAAACCAAAGTACTCTTAATAAATTTTCAAAGTGAATTTACTGCCTAAAGCTTATGTCTCAATATGTATTATACTATGTTTAGTTTCATTAGGTTGTGAAGCGCAAATTGAAATTCCACAATTAATAAATTATTCTTCTTCGGAATGTGAAGAGATCTATTACCAAAATAGGCGTAAAGTTCAAAACCGTATTCTAAATTACACGATTACAGATTCTTCTCTGGTTTATAAAGTATTTATAGCAACTAATTGCAATAGCACAGATGTAGGTGAAATCGCATTTAAAAATGATACCCTTAAATTGATACATCATGGTGTTTTAGAGATTTCCGAAGAGATAATAAAAGTAAATGACTCAGTTACTATAGTTACTGAAGTAAGTATCGAAGAGGTCGTAGAATGTGATTGTGCTTATGAATTAATGTATGAAATTAAAGGATTAAAGAGTGTGCCCAAAGTAGTGACTTTAAACGATGAGTTGATTACAAAAACAAAACATAAATATAAAGTAAGACGAAAAGCTACCAAGTTTAATATTGTTAATAATGATACTATTAACCTCATAGATATTTATGGTTTAAAACAAAAAACTCATATTACTTTACGACCTGATGGCAAGTTGCTTTCTAGAATCTATTTTGTTGATAATCAACCAATATATGGATTGGTGAAAGTGCGGTATAATGCAAATGATTTTGATCGCATAGAGTTGCATATGGAGAATGGAATTTACACCAAACGTAAATATTATAAAAACGGAAAATTGTTTAAAATTTGTGATACAAAAGGTGTGTTTGATGATGATACTAATTGTATATTTGCCGAATAATATCTACTCTGATTTAAATTGTAAATTAGAGTACAATTAACACTTTGGCATACATTTTGAAATACATACAGTGTAATTAATACTGAAACATAAAGTAAACTCTTAGTCCCTAAAAAGAAACAGAATTAATTATTACAAAAGCTACTTGATCTATTCGGGTAGCTTTTTTGTTTTATAAGTTGTTTTCAAATGTAGTTAATAAGGTATTGGTTTGCTGTTTAAGCTTTTTCTTAAAAAACGAAGTGCCTCCAAGTAATAACCCTTTTAAACCAAATGCTTGTTTAGACCACGTATGTAGATTAAAAGTATCTGTATGCTTGATAATTTTACCATCTTTAAATTCAAAATGTGCAATAATTTTATTGTGAACAGGTCTGCCAGTTTTACTAAATTTATAAAAGGCTTCCCATTTTGCATTTCCCATATTGTTTTTAGAATTTATATCTGAGTATTCTACTCTAAACACTTTACCTTTTTGAGATGTAATTAACATGCGCCACATGTTTTTAGCATGTTCACCTTTTAAAACTCCAAAAGCTGGATCTTCAAAAACAATATCATCATGGTAGCACGCAACCATAACTTCTGCATCTTGATTTTTAAACGCGCTGTAAAAATTTTCTATAATTGAATTCATGTAATAAAGTTAGTGATTATTAGTTTAAAAAACCGGAAGTATAAAATTTACGTACATAGAGTAGTAGTGGTTATTTGCTTTTAAAATTGCTATGAAAAAGAGAAAAGACCATCAGTAACGATGGTCTTTTTGTATTTTTAAAAAATTAAGAATTTAATACATACTCTTAATCTTCCTCAATTTATCTTCCCAAATAGAAAGATTCTTTTTGTGTTTATCCACATTTTTAAAGACTTCTTTTACTAAAGGATTATTTTCATCAACATTTGAGAAAAACTGCATGTTGTTTTCTAGTTGGATAATTTCACCTTTAATCTCTCCAATCTTTTTTCTAATGAAGTTTTGTTCGTTGTCTAACGCTCTAGTGTCTCCAGGTTGTGCTAAATTTTCAAGCTTGTTTTCAAACTTGATCATTTCCAATTTAGCTCTATCCATATCCAACTTACCAAATAAGCCATCAAGTGCTTTGTTGAATTTACCATCAATATAACGTTTGTTAGAAGGCACATGACCTATAGCTTTCCAAGCAGCAATCTTTTCTTTTATGGTTACGATATCTTTTTTAGAATCACCAGACAATTCTAAGTCGTTAACTTCTTTAAGCAATATGTTTTTTTGCTCATAAGCTACCATTAATTCTTTGTTAGCTTCATCTCGTTGTGAGTTTAATCTATCAAAATAGGCATTACAAGCTCCTTTAAATTGCTTCCAGATTTTATCACTATCTTTTCTTGGAACATGACCAATTTTTTTCCAGTCACCTTGTATCTTTTTCATTAAAGGTGTTGTAGCAGCTAAATCTTCATTATCCTTATTATCTAGGGCAATTTGAATTAGTGCTTTCTTTTTCTCTAAATTATCGTATTGATCTTTTTTGAGATTCTTGTAGAAATTATTCTTTTGACGATTAAAGTTTCTAACAGCATCTTTAAATTTAGACCAAGTAGCTTCATTTACTTTTTGAGGCACTTTTCCTGCTTTAAAGAATTCTTCTCTTAATACTTCAATAGATTTGATCTTCTTTTGCCAAGCATTGTGAGCATTAGAAGTGTCGTTAGAAATGGCTATAATTCTAGAAATGATTTCTTCTTTTACTTCTAAGTTTTTCTCGCGACCTTTATCTAAATCTGCATAATAACCTTGACGTTTATCGTGTATGGTTTTAGTTGCATTGCTAAAACGCTCCCAAACTTCATCACGATGTTCTCTAGAAACAGGACCTAATTCCTCTTTCCACATTTTATGCAAGACTTGCAATTCTCTAAAAGAGCGATTAATATTATTATCTGCTGCTAACTCTTCAGCACGTTCTATGATTTTAAGTTTTTGCTCTAAATTATGTTTGAAATCTAAATCACGTAAATCTCTATTTAAATGCAATACATCATAAAACACTTCTACATTATGATGGTAAGAATTCCATGCGTTATTGTAACGGTCTCTTGGTATTGGACCAGCATTTCGCCATTGTTCTTGTAAGTCTTTAAAAGTTTTATATGTTGTATTGATGTTTTCTTCATCATTAACCAAACCTTTTATTTTCTCAATAATTTGTAATCTATTATCTAGATTATCTTTTAAATTATTTTCGCGTTGTTTGTAGTATGCACCTAAATTATTTCTATAGGTTTTGAAGACATTATTAAACTGTTTTTTCACAGGAGATGAATAGTAGAAATCTATTTCATTTCCACCTTCACTTAAAAATTCTTCCTTTTTCTCGTCTAATAACGCATCAAATTTTGAGTTGAATTCAGATTTAATCTCTTCAACTTGTGATTTAATATTTTGTACTTTATGATTTTCTATAAGTTGCTCTAATTCTATAGATAACTGCTCCATTGACATAGAATGGTAGTCTTTAGATTCTAGCGTATGACGTTCTGCGTTTTCTTCATCCTCAGCATCTTCAGCATTTGACTCATCAATTTCTTCAACGTGAGCATCAGTTTTTTTTGTGGATGCAACTTCAGGTTCTTTAGAGTCTTCAGTTAATTCAACCTCGTCTTTTATGTTTTCTGTAATTGGTTCAGCAGTTTCATTTACCTCTTCTGTGATTTCTTCAACAACTTCTGTTGCATCTTCAGTAACCGTTTCATCAACTGTTGTTTTTATATCTTCGGAAATGGGCTCACTCTCAGTAGTTGAACTTTCTGTAGTTTGAGGCGTTTCAGTAGATTTTAATTCTTTGTTTCCATCTGCTTCATGCAGGTTATCATTCTCAGACATTTTTCAATGTTTTTATATTAGAAGGCTAAGATACTAACAAGTGTCTGATTTACAAAAAAGAAGTCGTTGTTTAGACGGGTTATAAGGTCGAATTCCATATTCTCCAAGCTTTTTCGGCTTGATACTCTAGCATTTGAAGTCCGTTGCAGATTTCTGCACCTTTTGATTTACCTAGTTTTAAGAATTTAGTTTCACTCGGATTGTAGATCACATCAAATAAAAAGTGCTTATTCGTAATCCCATCATAAGGGATTTTTGGGCATTCATCAACATTTGGATGTGTACCAATTGGTGTGCTATTTATGATAATTGTATAATCATTTAAAATTTCCGAAGTTAGTGTTTCATAAGTGAATTTAACACCTGGCTTTTTTGTTCTAGAGACATATTCAAATTTAATGTCTTGCTTCTTGAGCGTGTAAGCAATTGCTTTTGAAGCGCCTCCTGTACCTAAGATTAATGCTTTTTTATGATGTGGTTTTAGGAATGGTTTTATGGATTTTTTAAATCCGTAGCAATCTGTATTATAGCCTTTTAATTTACCTTTTTTGTCAATTGTAATCGTGTTTACAGCACCTATTTTTCTAGCTTTTTTATTAAGGCTATCCAAGTAAGGGATAATCTCTTCTTTATACGGAATGGTCACATTAAAACCAACTATGTTATGATTTTTGGTAAATAGTTGTTTAAATTCGGAAATGTGCTGTAAATCAAAATTCTCATAGGTAAACGGAAGTTTTTGCTCCTCAAACTTTGTTGCAAAGTAACCTCTAGAAAACGAGTATGAAATATCTTTACCTATTAAACCTAATCTATTCATGTGCTTTTTTTGTGTATTCACCATAACGTTCTAAGGCAAGAACTACGATAATCCCTAAAATAATATAACCAATTGCGATATACGTTTGAGTGTCTAGTTGCGGCAGAAAACGCTCATAATTTGTAATGATTTTTTCTCCTCTAGAATCTAACAAGAAGTTGCCATTAATTTCAGTTTTATAAATTGTTTTCTTCCAAGGCCAAACAACACCTAAAGAACCTACTATAAAACCAATAATTGATGCAGTTGTTATGCTTTTGTAATGTTTAAGGACGTAGCTCAATACATGAGAAAATGACACTAATCCAACTACAGATCCAAGGGTGAACATACTAAGAACTTTAAGCAATCTAATTCTCACTTCATTTTGTAAGAAACTAAAATCTCCTGTAATAATTTCTGAAAATGTATCATATAACGCATTGACAGAATCCACAAGAAGTAAGATGTAATTACCTAAAAGAATAAGGATGAACGATCCTGAAAATCCAGGCAATGTCATACCAGAAACACTAATTATTCCGCAGAAAAAAACAAAAAACAGATTGTCATTTTCCATTGCTGGATCTAGAAAACTTATAGCTATACCTAAGCTAATTCCTATGATAAGTGATACTATGCTTTTAAAATTCCAGTCTTTAAAATCTTTATTTATGTAGTAGATTGAGCCTATGATCATTCCGAAGAATAAACTCCAAACATATAATTCGTAATGCTTGATAAAGTAGTCTAGAATTTTTGAGACACTAAAGTAGCTCACAATCATTCCTAGGAATAAAAGACTTAAAAACTTACCATTAATGTATCTATAAAAACTTTTAAATCTACCGTTTAATAACAGTTTGAGCGCCGTTTTATTAACACGTTGAAGCGAATAAATAAACTCTTCATAAAAACCAGCAACAAATGCAACCACACCTCCAGATACTCCAGGGACTTTGTTAGCAGCACCCATTCCTAATCCTTTAATGACTAAGAAAATACGATCTTTGAGAGTTCTTGTGCTTTGCATTTTATTGTTTTTTAGCGCCTACTTTTTCAAGAATAAAAATGGTTGAAAATCCAAAAATCATCAAAGCAATAGCTTGCCATAGTTGTGCGTCTCCTGAGTAAGAACTTGGTAAGATACTTTCTTCTAAAACGGTTTTATAGGTTTCAAAATCATTGGTTTGTTGTTGGTAAATAGATAAAGTACCAACATCTGAAATTTTAATAAACTCTTCAACGGCTCCAGTTTTATCATCTAAAACAGAGATCGTTTTTTTCCATGGCCAAACCTTATTAAGTGAGCCAATTATGAATCCAGTAAGTAGCGCTAAAGTGGTATTATAATAATTTTTGAATAACCATTTTAAAACGCGACTAAAAGTCAACAATCCAAGGACTGCACCAGTCATAAAAATGGCAATCTTTTTTATATCAAAATCATGAAGCGCATCACTTAAGGTTTTATATGCTCCTAGAATAACTAAAATAAATGAGCCTGAAATTCCAGGTAAAATCATTGCACAGATAGCAATAGCTCCAGCTAAAAACAGAAAATACGGATTATCATTTGCTCCTAACGATGGTAAAGTAGATATATAATATGCAGCAATAACACCTATGATGAGAGAAATAATATTAGCAATATTCCATTTTTTAATCTGCTTTCCAACAAACCAGATACTTGCAATGATTAATCCGAAGAAAAACGACCATATCAATATTGGGTGTTGCTCTAACAAATATTTTGCAATACGCATAAACACAACAAAACTAACACCAATACCTGTTAATAATGCTAATAAAAAATTCCCATTGATTTGTGTCCAGAACGCCTTGAAACCCTCTTTTCTTAGCGTTGTTACCAATGATAAATTGACATTAGCAATTGTAGAAATTAATTCTTCATAAATTCCAGATATAAGAGCTATTGTTCCTCCTGATACTCCAGGAACTGCATCTGCTGCTCCCATAGCAATTCCTTTAAGTGTGATGATGAAGTAATCTTTAAATTGTCTTTGCATAGTTAAATTTGATAACAAGCAGTAAAGGTATGAAATACCAAACGTTTTTTAAACTAATAAAACAAAAGGAAAATAGGAGGAGAGACTACTTTTTTGCTGCTAAGATAATTTCTCTAACAGTAGGCTTTTGCATCACTTTTGGGAATAGCTCTTCAATGATATACTCAAACTCACAATTTAAAAGCACTGCATTTTTTAGATGATAATGACCTTTACTATGCTCATGAAGTGTAAAATTTAATCCTGCCAAACGGAATTCAATCTCAGCAGTTTCTGGATGAAATTCTGATGCTTGTATTAAGTTTAAAATAGCAGCTTCATATTCGCCTAAAGCGATAAGAATATCAGCACGTGACAACCATGTTTGAAGTTCATAATTCCCTAAATCTAAGGTTTTCTTATAACCATGTTCTGCTTCTTCTAAAAAGTTGAGGCGAGAATTTATTTGGGCATAGAGTTTCCAATACACAGCATTTTCACTATCAATATTAATTGCTTTATTGATGTAGAATAAGGCTTTTTGATAATCTTTCTGTTTATTATAGAATTTAGTAATTGCAATCCAGCCCTTATCTAATAAAGGATCTTCATGTACTGTTTTATAATAATATTGTACAGCTAAATCATATTGCTCTAACTTGTCATAGCAATGACCTATTCTAAGCAAAGCGAAAGATGTTGGTTCATCTAAAGCTAAAGTGATTCTATAATTTTCAATAGCTTCAAGATATTGTTTTTTCTTTTCTAGAACTTTCCCCTTCTCAAGGTAAGCACCTACAAAACTATCATCAGATATTATGGCAAATTCAAAAGCAGCAAGAGCTTTGTCTAATTCATTTGTTGTCACATATTGACGACCAAGTTGATGCCAAGCGACTTCGCAATATGGGTTTTGATCCAAATATGTATTTAAAAATGAAATAGCATCATCATTTTCTTCTAAAAAATCATAGCAATAAATAATGTTGTATAATGCTGAATAATCTTCCAAATCAATATCTAAACACTTTTTGAAATATAGTTTAGCATTTTCAAACTGATCTAGAAACAAATATTCCATACCTATTAAGGCGTACAAATCACCAATGCCTTCATCATTTGCAGCTAAATCTAGAGCAATCAATAAAGTACTCACAGCTTTTTCGTGCTCATCTTGTTTAGATAACACATTTGCTTTTTGAATATAAACTTCTTCGTTATTAGGCTCTAAGATGTGTAGTGTTTCTAGAACTTTATTTGCTTCATCAAACTTATTTTCTAAAACAAGAATTTCAGTTTGAAACAATTTTAAATTGATAGATGAAGGATGCTGGTCAAGACCTAATTTAATCGCTTTTTTTGCTAACGCTATTTTCCCTATTTCTAAATAGTGGTGAATAATGTTTTCAAATTCATTAGAATCAAAGAACAAAACGTTATTCGTTTTGAGCATCGATTCAAATTTATTAAGCGAGATATTGTTATTGTCTTCAGGTAGACCAAACTCCATAAGCAAATAGCATTGTTTATTTAAATAAATGTACAGTTATCAAGTATGGGTTTTGTTTTTTTTGCTTCAATGTTTTTAACAAAGTAGTTAACAGTTGTAGTTAACATTAAAGTGGAGTAGTATAATGATCTTAAAATTAGATTTTTATCGATTACCGTATGTTAAAAGTTTTATCCTGAAATAGAATCCAAAACACGAGTTATGATCATACAACCTTTAATAATTTCATCATTTGAGATGGTTAAGGGAGGCGTAATTCGGATTGCTTTAGGTTCAAAAAGAAGCCAAAATAGAATTAAACCTTGATCTTGACATCTTAAAACGACCTCATTTGTGATGTCTGCAGAAGGTGTAATTGCGGCTAACATTAATCCTCTTCCGCGAATTTCAGAAATCAACGGATGTTTTAAATGTTGTCTAATTAATTGCTCTTTTTCTAAGGTTTGAGCTATTAAATCACTTTCTGTAATTTCTTTTAATGTTGCTAAAGCTGCAGCTGCAACTACTGGATGACCTCCAAATGTTGTGATGTGACCAAGCTTAGGATTATCCTGTAGTACATCCATATGTGTAGATGATGCAGTAAACGCTCCAATTGGCATTCCTCCACCCAAACCTTTTCCGGTTACCAAAATATCTGGTGTACAATTGTAGTGCTCAAATCCAAATAATGTTCCTGTACGTCCAATTCCAGGTTGAATTTCATCTAAAATTAATAATGCACCAACAGCATCACATTGTTTACGTACTTTTTCTAAATAACCATCTTTAGGTTCTATAAAACCAGCTCCACCTTGAATGGTTTCTAAAATAACAGCCGCTGTTTTTGTAGAAATTTGCGATAATTCTTCCGAAGCATTATACCTTATAAACTTTACATCTGGAATTAAAGGTCTAAACGGTTGCTTGCGTTCTTCAAAACCCATAACACTTAATGCTCCCATGGTATTCCCATGATAAGCGTGATGAGTTGAGATAATTTCACTTCTTCCCGTAACACGTCGTGCCAATTTTAAAGCACCATCAATTGCTTCTGCACCAGAATTGGTTAAATATGTTTTTTCTAAAGGCTTAGGAAGATGATCAGCCAATAATTTTGTCAATTCTACAGCAGGTTCTTGGATATATTCTCCATAAACCATCACGTGCATATACTTGTCTAGTTGATCTTTAATCGCGTTAACAACTTTAGGATGTCTATGACCTAAACTGCATGCAGATACTCCTGCAACAAAATCTAAATAGGCTTTTTTATTGGTGTCATAAATGTAAGACCCTTCGGCATGAGAAATTTTCATTGCCAAAGGATGAGGAGTCGTTTGCGCTTGATATTTGAAAAAATCTGAAGTCATCTAATTTCCTTTTTTTACCAAAGGTTTAATTAACTTTTGATTAGGTTTTGGCTTTGATGTCGTTGGTTTTGGCAATTGTCGTCCTGCTTTATTAACGTCATCTTTATCTTTTTCACCAGCTTTTTCAACACGTTTTAAAAGAGCTTCATTAATAAACTCTTCATCTTCTAAATAAGGATCTAAACCTTTTATTATAGGTAGATTCAAAGGTGGATCTTCGCTAAATAAATCTTCAACACTTGTGGGCTGTTCATCGCCTCGCCAATCAAAACCTCTAAATTTTCTGGCATTCTTCGGAAATTTGCTCTCCGGATATATCTCGCCATCTACTTGATTTAATAGCGTAATAATTTTATAAGGTCCATCAAACTTAAGATTGATGCTCCCAGATTTAGATTTGTTTATACCAACTAAAGTGTCCTTATCATCTCTACTGTAGAAAATGATTTCGGCATTTTTAATAATATCAACATTATAGAGCTCATTGTTTTCAAAAAGGCCTATTAACCGCTGACCTTTTATTTGATTAAAACCGTCACCTAAAGTGTCTTTACTTATTAGAAACGCATTATTGAATACTTTAAGAGAATCTAACTCTTCTTTTTCAACATTAGAAATGAGATGTATAGAATCTCCAGACATTTGGTTACCTAGATTCCAAATGAGAGGTTTTCTTTGTACAGAAAAGGCATCTCCTGTATTAAAACGTTTTAGATTGATAAGTTGTGTCAATCCAGTTTTGTGATCTGCATGGATAGAATCTGCTTTTCCACTCATATCACTTTTGTACATTTTGGCATTATAGAATGCTCTGGTAATACGGTTTTCTGGTTTACCTGTAACCATCAAAGTATCTGCATGGATATAAAGAGAATCTTTTTCTTGAACCGTTATTGCTAATGCACGTTTTGTAATAAACAAAGAATCTTTAGCTCTAAAGACTTCTCCATGATGACCTCTAATTATTGTCTTATTTACTGTATCTGTTACTGTAATATTATTATCTGCGGAAGCAAAACTTCGGTTGCGATCAAAATATAAACTGTCGCCTTCTATTTGAAGATTGTCATAATCAATTTTTGAGTTTTTTATAAAATAACCATAGTCATTGTTTGTATCATAAAATCCACGTTCAGAATATACTTTACTTACATCACCAGTAATTGTAGAAGGACCATACATATAGGCATGGCCTGTTTCAGAATAAAAATCGAGCTGATTTGTTTCTAGCGTATATTCCGGATTTACTAAAACCACATCTTTTAGAAAACGATATTTACTTTCGTTCATATAAAAACGTCCTATTTGGCTCGTAATTGTTCCAGAAGAATCTCTAACAACTTTTCCTTTACTTTTATAATAGGCTTGTTGACTTACTCGGTTAAAGTAGAGTGTATCTGTAGTTAGTGTAGATTGTGGTTCTGTTAACACAACGTCACCAGCAGCAAATGCTAATTGAGTGATGCCACTATACTCAACATATTTAGAGGTCATGTTAATCGTGTCACCTTGTTTCATTCTCACATTGCTGTAAGCTTCAATGAAATCTTCATTTTGGTAATACAAAGCTTTGTCACACCACATATCAATACCTTCATGAATGATGTGAATTTGTCCTTGATCGCTACGCACAAAAGTCGTCACGTTTTTCCCTTTTAAAGAGTCTCTAACAGTAAATCCAGAGTATTCTATATAGATTTTCTTTGGTTGTTGAGAATAGGAGAGTGCTGTTGTAAAACAACAAAGAAGAATGAGTATATATCTAAATGTTAGATTCAAGGTCAAATTAATTTGCTCCAAAAATAACTATTATCTCTTCGGAAATGTAACTGTTAACAGATTTTTAGTAGAGAAATTGAGATGGAGGAGTTGTGACAAAGAGTTGCGCTGAGATTTTGCGTAGATTCACAGCGTTTATTGATTAAATAAATAAGAGGCATCCAATATTGAATACCTCTTACTTATTATATATAATTTAAATCTTATCGATTAATCGTCTGTGTACGATCTGGTCCAACAGAAACTATCGTAATAGGAATTTCTAATTCTTTTTCTAGAAAGGCGATATACTCATTTAATTCCGAAGGAAACTCAGATACATTTCTCATTTTGGTTAAATCTTCTTTCCAACCTTTAAAATCTGTATAAATAGGAGTGACGTTCTCTTCTTCTATGTTAAAAGGCAAATGTGTAATCGTTTCACCTTTGTATTTATAAGCTGTACATACTTTTAAAGTTTTAAAACCTGAAAGTACATCTCCTTTCATCATACTTAATTGTGTGACACCATTAACTTGGCAAGCGTATTTAAGCGCAACAAGATCTAACCAACCACAACGTCTTGGTCGCCCTGTAACTGCTCCAAACTCTCTACCAATGCGTGCCATTTCTGCTCCAACCTCATCAAATAATTCGGTAGGGAATGGTCCTGATCCAACACGAGTTGTGTAGGCTTTGAAAATTCCGAAGACTTCTCCAATTTTATTTGGCGCAACACCTAAACCTGTACATGCTCCAGAAGCAGTAGTGTTTGATGATGTCACAAAAGGATATGTTCCAAAGTCAATATCTAAAAGAGACCCTTGAGCACCTTCTGCCAAAATTGGCTTTCCTGCTTTTAAGGCTTGATTTAAATATTCTTCGCTATCAATGAATTGTAATTCTTTTAAACGTTCTACAGCAGCAAAGAATTCATCTTCCATTTCTTTTAAATCATATTGGATATCTACATTATAGAAACCAATCATCGCTTCATGCTTGTTAGCTAAAGCTCTATATTTTTCTTTCCAGTTATCTTGTTCTAAATCTCCAATTCTAATTCCGTTACGACCAGTTTTGTCCATATATGTTGGACCAATACCTTTAAGTGTAGAACCAATTTTGGCTTTTCCTTTAGACGTTTCAGATGCAGCATCTAATAAACGATGTGTTGGAAGAATAACATGCGCTTTTCTAGAAATAATTAAATTTGATTTGTAGTCTAATTTAAATTGGTCAAGCCCATCTAATTCTTGTACAAATACAACAGGATCAATGACGACACCATTACCAATAACGTTCATAGATTCTGTATGGAAAATCCCAGATGGAATTGTTCTCAATACATGTTTGATTCCGTCAAATTCTAAAGTATGACCTGCATTTGGTCCTCCTTGAAAACGAGCAATAATGTTGTATTTGGAGGTGAGTACATCAACAATTTTTCCTTTGCCTTCGTCGCCCCATTGTAATCCTAGTAGTAAATCTACTGCCATTGTGTAATTAATTAGTTGGTTTATTTTTTGTTCCGTAGAAATAAAGAGAGTGGTTAGAGATAGAAATATCAAAAACCTCTTCTATTGTTTTTTTTATAGACTGAATACGTGGATCACAAAACTCGATAACTTCACCAGTATCTGTCATAATCACATGATCGTGTTGCTTATCAAAATAGGATTTCTCGTAGTGTGCTTGGTTTTGACCAAACTGATGCTTTCTTACTAAAGCACATTCCATTAAAATTTCAATGGTATTGTAAAGTGTAGCTCGACTAACTCGATAGTTTTTGTTTTTCATTTTGATATATAAAGATTCTATATCAAAGTGCTCTTCATTTTCATAAATTTCTTGAAGTATCGCGTAGCGTTCAGGTGTTTTTCTATGACCTTTATCTTCTAAAAACTTTGTAAAAACGTTTTTTACAATCTCTTGGTTAGTCTGTTCTGTTTTCTTACTCATTTTTAACTCGTGTGGAGTTTTCATTTCATCAAGCTTCAAATTTACACATTTTTATACCAAATAAATTATAAATTTTAGCTAAAAAATGGAAGCATTTGTTTTTGGTTTTAAACTCTAGTTACTTTATCAATTCCGTTAATTTTTTTAAGATTATCAATGAGTTTTTTTAGAATTGTACTATTGGTAACAACAACATTAATTTTTCCAGTGAAAATCCCATCATCCGACTCAAAACTGATGCTTTTCATATTCACATGCATATTTGAGGATATTTCTTGAGTGATATTATTTACTAATCCTAAATTATCAATACCAGACAGTTTTATTTGTGTTGCAAATTCTTGTTGTGAAGAATCTATCCATTTTGCTATCATCACACGGTATGCGTAATTAGACTGCATACTGAGTGCATTAGGGCAGTTTTTTTTATGAACTTTAATGCCGTCGTTAATAGTTAGAAACCCAAATACTGGATCACCAGGAATAGGATTACAACAGGTTGATAATTTATAATCTAATTTTTCTTCTTCTTTACCAAAAACAAGTTGATCAAATTTAGAAGTGATCTCGTCTTTGTCAATATCTGGTGCTACGGAAGGTCTACGAATTTTATTCTTAATATAACTCATAAACATATTGCTTCGAGATGAAGCATAGTCTTTGAGCATAGGATTATCAATCGTGCCAATGCCAACGCGATAAAATAAATCTAAACTTGTTTTCAATTTAAAATGAGTTACCATTTCATTAATTGATTTTTCGTCTAGTGCTATTTTGAGTTGTTTAAGTTTTCGTCTTAAGATTTCTTTGCCATCTTCAGCAAGCTCTTTTTTGTCTGCTTTGAGTGCAGATTTTATTTTGCTTAATGCTCTCGCAGTTGTTGCATAATCAAGCCAATTTCGGTTGGGTTTAATGTTTTCAGACGTTAGTATTTCTACCTGATCTCCACTGCTAAGCTCATGACTTAATGGGACGAGTTTCCCATTAACTTTTGCGCCTCTAGTTTTCATACCAACTTGTGTGTGAACGCTAAATGCGAAATCAAGAGGTGTAGCACCTTTTGGTAATGATTTTATATCTCCTTTTGGAGAGAATACAAATATTTCTTTTGAATACAGATTAAGTTTAAACTGCTCAACAAAATCAACAGCATTCGTTTCGTTACTTTCTAGAGCTTCTTGTAATTTATTAATCCAAGTGTCTAGAGCGTCTTCTGCGTTTCCTTCCTTATACTTATAATGTGCAGCATATCCTTTTTCAGCAATTTCGTTCATGCGCTCACTTCGAACTTGTACTTCTACCCATCTGTTTTTTGGACCCATAACCGTAATATGAAGCGCTTCGTATCCTGTAGATTTAGGTGATGAGATCCAATCGCGAAGACGGGTTGGGTTTGGAGTAAAATGATCTGTGACGATAGAATAAATTTTCCAAGCGAGAAACTTTTCGTTTTTAAAATCTGATTTATAGATGATACGAACGGCAAACTTATCATAGACTTCATCAAAATCAACACCTTGTTTTAACATCTTTTTTCTAATAGAATAAATAGATTTTGGTCGTCCTTTTATTTCATAGTTTAGTCCTTCTTTATCTAGAGAATCAACAATAACCTTAGAAAACGATTTTATATATTCATCTTGTTCTTGTTTACTCTCATGCATCTTTTCTAAGATGTCGTTGTAAACTTCAGGCTCTGTATATTTCATGCCGAGATCTTCGAGTTCGGTTTTGATATTATACAAACCTATTCTGTGAGCTAAAGGAGCGTAGATGTATAAGGTTTCCGAAGCAATCTTCTCTTGCTTATCAGGTCGCATCGAGTCCATAGTTTGCATGTTATGGAGACGATCTGCAATTTTAATAATGATCACACGTACATCATCATTAAGAGTCAATAACATTTTACGAAAATTCTCTGCCTGAGTAGAAACATCTGTCTCTTTACTAAGGGATGAGATTTTTGTTAACCCATCAACAATACGAGCAATTGTTTCTCCAAAGAGACGCGCAATATCATCTTTTGTGTAATCTGGACTATCTTCAACAACATCATGGAGTAGAGCAGCAGCAATACTTGTAGCATCTAATCCTATCTCACTTGCCACAATTCTTGCCACAGCAATTGGATGGAAAATATAAGCTTCTCCAGATTTACGACGTTGATCTTTATGAGCATCTAAAGCCACCTCAAACGCTTGGCGAATGAGTAATTTGTCTTCTTTGGTGAGCGTTTGATAACTTACTTTAAGGAGATTTTTGTAGGCTTTTGCAATCTCTGCATTTTCTTTTTCTATGGCTTCCTCTGTCATAGAACTAAAGTAAGCATAAGATATGTATTGTGCAACGGGTTTTTAGGGTTTTGTTTGGGAAGTTTACAAAACCCTATAACTTCTTTTTAAAGACTACAATTACCATCAAGAATATTCTGAATTGTAGGGTTGTAAGCATTGTTTGATATTACAAAATCGACACCTTGTTCTAGGGATGAACCATTACCATTGAGGAACAAGTTTTCTAAAGCACAGAAATCTGATAAATTAGGATTTGGAGCATTCTCATAAACGTCAGTTATAATACCATATCCAATTAATACGTTTGGAAAACCAGTACTAGGAGTCATCGAGGTTATATTTTCTAATCCGCTCAAATCAGATAAAATCGCATTATTTAAAATCCATAAGGAGTCTAAAGACGTCAGTTGTTCTAATCCTTCAAAATTGGTTAAAGAACTATTATTAAGTACAAATAGCCTAAACAGATTTGTTAAACTACTTAATCCACTAATGGAGTTGAGTTGTTCATTGTCTTTTAAATTTAAAGTTATAAAAGATGACACATTATTTAATCCATCTAATGTTGTCATATTATCATTATTTTCAATGTAAACTGATTCAGTAATCTCTGTAATAGAATTTAATCCAATAGACTCTAAATTTTGATTACTATATACGCTTAAGTTTCCTATACTATTTAAATTGTCAAAGCCTGAAATAGAAATTAATGAATTGTTATCACCTATATATAAACCTACATCAATAGTTTCAATATTATTGAGTCCAGTAAATGATTGTAAATCTGTATTAAATATACTTAATCGACCATTTATTGTTACTAAACTTTCTAAAGGAGTTAAATTTGTGATATCGCTTCCATCTAAGTTACCTATTCTAAGATTACCACTGATACCATTGTAATTAAATAATCCAAAATCATTAACTTCATCTTGAGTTGATAAAGTCACATCACCATTGTAGATGCCTCCAGAATCTTCACAAGTACTAAGCGAACCTAAATCAATAGTTTCACCATTTAATGTTATATCAGTTTGTAAAGTCCACTGACTAGAGTCAAAATCGAAAATTTGAAATGGTATTGTACTTGGTGAGCAGTGTTGCAAGGCAACATCTATTATTCCATTTGTAATACTGAAAGCGTTATATTGATCTATGTAGAGATATCCATTGGTTAATGGGTTTCCGTTACAATTGGTCACTGTCCCAGAAAGTGTAGTGGTTTGAAATTCTTCGGAAAAGGAAACGTTAACACTAGAATCTGAACTGAAAGAGCCTAATACTTGTTCATGAACTAGTTCATAATTACATTCTGGTCCTGTACTATAAATGGATATCGTGATGTCTTCATTTTGAGGAATGAAACCGCATTCTTCTCCGTCTTGTGACAACACATCTCCAGAAAATATAAGTTGATTACTATTATGCTTTATTTCAACAACGTAAGGAGTAGATGCATCTGTAGTGCCAGAATTAATAGTAAAACAAAGGTTCACATAATCATAAGGGAGATCACAATTCCACCATGAAAAGTGACTTACTAAACCAAAATATTTATTATTACTTTTTATGGCTTGGCCTTCTTCTTTCCAATAGCCAACAGTTTCATCAAAATACCAAAGTGGTATGGTATCTGGAGCACTATCTAACTGGTTTGAGTCTATTGGGAATGTTATTGAAGCAGATGAGTTCTCACTTATATTTAATTGTTCTCCACTAGGTGATAATAAGTTTACAGAAAACATGCCATAAGACTCTAATCCAACAGCTGCATTAGTTGTTGTTTGCGCAAATAAACTTCCAGGCATTTGTGCAAAATTTGAATTACTATTTGGTACTACTGAATGCAATACAACTTCAACTTGACCATTATAGGGACTTCCATCTGATGTCATAAAATCGCCATTAAAACCAACTTTAACACCATTAGGTAATGAAACAACTGAAGATTCACCAGAGTTTATTATTGCTGTAACCTCTTTTTCTAGTAAAACTATATTTATCCTATTAACACCATCTGTTTTTGGCACCACAACTCTAGATCCATTAACATAACCATCTTTGTATGCTTTTATATATGCGAAATTTTCAAAAACTTCTGCATCATTTATAATAAAAAAGCCGTTTTGATCAGTAAAAGCAATGGAGTTTCCAATTGTAATTTGAACATTTGAGAGTTTTTCGCCATCTTCATTTTTTATGAGACCTATGAATTTTCCTGTAGTTACATTTCCGAAGTTTTCATTTTGAAACATGATGTCGTTGGCATTTAAACCTGGATCGTCATTTTGTTGAGAAATATCATCGTCGTTATCACAATTTTGAAACGTAAATGCAATTAAAAAAAGTACGATTAATTTTATAATTGTTTTCATAGCAGTTGGCGTTTTTGCTTAGTTTATAGTTTCAAATAAGTCGTTGGTTAATGTTATATTGAATTCATTTTGATCAAAATTTAATGTTGGTGATAGTCCGTAAAAATATTCTTGATTAGTTCCGTCCTCCAAAGTTCTTTTAAAAACCATAGAGAATGTCCAAAGTGGATTTGCTCTCAAATATCTTGTATACACAAAATTAGATCCAAAAAGTGGCTCTATGTCATCGTTGTCAAAAGATACATTACTAAAAGTTATCGAACCGTCAATTAAGTTTTCTCCTGTAATATTGAAGGTAAATGGGTATAATTTTATGCCATTAAAATCAATTGTATTAAATTGACCAATATGATCTATTTCTTTGATTGTATTAGAAAGTATTAACGCAGAATCACTTGGGACAGTTTCAATGTAGTATCTAACACCTTCTCCAGAGGTGGTGAAATTTAGAGTATAATAACCATCAATATCAGTTAGTGTAGAATCAATATATCTTGATGGCATATTTTGTAGATTTTCGCGTAATCTTAATTTAATTCCTTCTAATGGAATGTCCATATATTCATCAACAATATTACCACTAACTGTAGTCTCAATGCCTGCAGGTAATGGGTCTTCGCATCTAGTCATCATTAGGAAAGGAAAACAAAAAAGTATAATAGTAATTTTGATCTGCATTGGCTGGTAATTATCTAATAGATACAAAAAATACGAAAAGGTTGCGTAAGAAATTACATTCTTTTATGCTTTAACATTTTTCAATACTAGAATCTTTAACTTAATCTAACGACGTGTAAGCATTAAATACAATATGTGATTAGCAGAATACGATGTTAATTAAAATTAATTGCACAATTTATTAATCTCTAATAAATTTTAAAACATGTGCTCTTGTAGTTGCACTAGTTATTTTAATATAATAAAGTCCAGTAGCTAAATTGCTAACATCAATACTATTTGTTTGAGACTTCTTTCCTTTTAGTACTTGTTGTCCGTTATAATTTAATATTTCAAAAGTATATGGTTCTTGAATTCCGAGAATGGTTATCACATTTTGTGACGGATTTGGAAACATTTTAACTGCTATAAATGGTTGAACTTCTTCAACACTTAACAGCATACTTAAGTCTTCAATTTTAAATATATTATTTGCAATACTTCCTGCAACATAAAGATCATCATTATAAATAGCAAAAGCTGCTGGACGTCCAGTTTCGGTATCCATAAAGTCTTCTAAAACTAGTGGGTCTTGGCTAAAATCTACCATAGATATTTTAAAAATTAAACTCATCCCAATTAAAAGTTTATCTTCATAACAAATCAACGAGTAAATATTAGATTCTAGATTTTCAATGACCATTTCTGGAACAGGATTCGTTTGAGTTGGGTCTATCTTGGCTACTTTTGTTCCATATCCAAAATATAAAAAACCGTCACGATATGTAAACGCTAAAGGTCTTACAGGTAAACTCACTACATTAATAAGACTTGGATTTGAGCTCGTTAAATCAATTTTAGAAATAGAATTATCGCCAGCAATATAAAGAAAGTCATCAATTTCAATCAAAGCATAAGTAGAACTCACATACATGATGTCTTCAACAACTGTGTTTGCATCTGTGATATCAAATTTTCTTAAAGAACCATTTGAAAAATAAAGATCATTACCATATAAACCTATTGCTCTTGGGTAAATTAAGTCTGTAACTAAATCAATCACTACAGGATTTTCTTCAGTTAGATCAATTTTTGAAATTGTACCTTGTCCTATATTATTGCCCGAATGATCACAAATGTAAAGTTCATCATTATGTACTGCAAGATTTAACGGATTTAAAAGTCCATCCACAACTTCTACCTCTTGAGCAGAACTTACAATTGTTAAACAGAGAATAAGAATTTTTGTAATTGTTTTAAACATAATGTACCATTTTTATGGTTTGTATTATTAATTGTTTTTCCTCAAATTCCTAACCCTTTCTAACAACGTAGGATGAGAATAATGCATCAACACATATGCAGGATGAGGCGTTAAATTACTTAAACTGTTTTTAGACAATTTTTTAAGTGATGTTATTAATGGTTCTGCTTTGTAAGTGTTTTTTGCATAATCATCTGCTTGATATTCAAATTTACGTGAGAGTTGATTCATAATTAAACCTGTTACTTCGGAAATTGGCGAATACAACAAACCAAAAGCAATCAATCCTACATGAAAACTCGCGATGTCAACACCAAGCGCATTTGATAATAACGGATTTGAAATAAACACAGACAATATAAACAACGTTAATCCTGTCAAAGCAATAGAAGCCACCAAATTGAAAATGATGTGTTTCTTTTTATAATGTCCAACCTCATGAGCTAAAACTGCGACTATTTCCTCTTCATCTAATTCGTTGACCAAAGTATCATAAAGTGTTACCCGTTTTTCACTACCAAAACCAGAGAAATACGCATTTGCTTTTGTGCTACGTTTTGAGCCATCAATGATGAAAATCTTATCTAGATTAAAGCCAACCGATTTAGCATACGCTGAAATTTTATCACGCAAAGTCCCATCTTCTAAAGGTGTTTGTTTATTAAATAAAGGAACAATCAATTTAGAATAAAACATATTCATGAATACTGTAAACACAGTTACAATTCCCCAAGCATATAACCAGAACAACTCTTGTGTTTGCTGATAAAACCAAATAATGAGTGCTAAGATTCCACCTCCAATAATTGCCATCATGAACAGACCTTTTATTTTATCGAGTATGAATGTTTTCTTGGTGGTTTTATTAAATCCAAAACGTTCTTCAATTACGAAGGTTTTATAATAACTAAAAGGTGTTGAAATTAAATCGCTTCCAAGCATAATGATTCCGAAGAACATTAAAGCAACCACAATTGAGTTATCACTATACTGTCTTGCGATATTGTCAACGTATTCAAATCCGTCAAAAAAAAGAAACCCTAAAGTAAGCGCCAAAGAAAATAGCGAACTCCAAATCCCAAATTTATAATTGGTCTTTTTATAGGCTTGCGATTTCTTATATTCTGTCTCGTCATAGACATCTTGTAATTCATTAGGAATGGGATTATCGTAATTTTTTGCATTGAGATAATCTAAAACTTTATCAATAATAAAGTTTATTAGGATTATAAAAATGATGATGTAGAATAAGTCTGTTGAAGTCATATAATATAAAAAAATGCCTATTTTTAAGCAGAAAACAAATTTACATTAAATATAATCGCTCAACAATTATGAAAAGAACTTTACTCATTCCATGCTTATTAGTTTTTAATATAATGTGGTCTCAAATGACGGTTACTCCAAATAGTGACGCAGAGGATTTAATTCTAAATAACCTTATTGGTAATCCAAATTTTCCTTCATCAAATTATATATCAGTTACTGGAAATAGTTTTGGTGACGTCAACGGACTAGGAACATTTAATTATGTAGGATCAGATTTTGACTTTGCTCAAGGATTAGTTTTATCTACAGGAGATGTAATTGATGTGCCAGGACCTAATACTATGAATTCATCTAGTGGTAGTTCCAACTGGTTTGGAGATCCAGATTTAGATTTTCTTTTTAACAATACACAAACTTATAATGCATCATTATTACAATTTGATTTTACTGCCGAAGTTGAAATGATAAGTTTAGATTTTTTAATGGCTTCAGAAGAATATGATGGTTCTGCGTTTGAATGCAATTTTGCAGACTCATTTGCATTTATTCTGACTAATAATAACACAGGTGTTTCTCAAAATTTAGCTTTGGTGCCTGGTACATCAACACCAATTGCAGTAACAACAGTTCATTATGAAGTACAAGGATCGTGTGTTGCCATCAATGAAGCGTATTTTGAGCGTTATAATTTTGAAAACACTAACAGTAGTGCTCCTTCAATTCCAACAGCCGATTCTCCAATAAACGCGAATGGACAAACAAAGGTATTTGTACTTATGGGTGATTTAGATATTGGGAGTTCTTATACTATTAAAATCGCTATTGCAGATGCATCAGATTCAGCGTTTGATAGTGTGCTATTTGTTAGAAACAGTTCATTTGGAGCGTTTCCTATAATAGACGACGAACCAGAAGATTTAGTTGTAGAAGATACAGATGAAAATGGTTTTGAAACTTTTGATTTAACGCTCAATGAAGCTCTTATGTTAGGTGCTGTGGATACAGCTACATATTCATTTTTGTTCTCATACTACTTAACCCAAGCCGATGCTGAAGCAGGTATAAATGCAATTAGTAATCCAGAAGCTTATACTAATATGTCAAATGTGCAAAACATCTATGTAAGTATGAGAAATGCCTATACAGGTAAGCAAGTAATTAGTGATTTTAGGATTGCAATTCACCCAAATTTATTGAGTCTTGAAGATTTAGAACGTAGCGAAATTGCACTATATCCAAATCCTGTTATAGATCAATTATTTATAGATACTAATGCATCGCAAATAGAAAATGTAGAAGTCTATGCTATGAATGGTCAACTTTTGTTATCTCAATTTACTATTGAAGATGAAAGAATCTCGGTTGATTTTTCTAATTTAAGTAACGGACTGTATTTGGTGAAATTAACTTCGCAAAATGGAAGTGTTTACAAACGCATCCTTAAATAACCAGAAAGAGAAAACTACTTAAAATCGCGTTGCCTCTTAACCTCAAAAATTAATATTCCTGCTGCGACAGATACATTCATGCTATCAATCTCGCCTTGCATTGGGATTTTAATATTTTGAGTAGACGCAAGTCGCCAAGCATCACTTAAACCAGTAGCTTCTGTGCCAACAACAATTGCAGTAGATTGTGTGTAATCTTGCTCATGATAATTAACTGCATCTTGCAAAATAGCACTGTAAATGTTTATATTATTTTCATTTAAAAATGTAATAATCTCTTCTGTGCTACCAATTGCTATTTGATTTGTAAATACGCAACCAACACTAGATCTCACAATATTTGGGTTGTATAAATCTCCTTTTGGATTGGCAATAATTACAGCATCTACATGGGCTGCATCTGCTGTTCGAAGAATAGCACCAATATTTCCAGGTTTCTCTGGAGCTTCAGCAACAAGTATTAATGGGTTGTTATTCGGAAATTTTAAATCTTCCAAACGATGCTGTTTCATTTCTGCAATTGCAATAATGCCTTCCGTAGAACTTCTGTGAGCTAATTTTTCAAAAACATCTTTCGAGATTTGAATGCGTTCAATTTCCGAAGAAATAAGTGTATTTAAATCTTCATCAGATACCAATTCTGGATAAAATAACACTGTTTTTATCTTGTAATTAGCTTTTGTGGCTAGCAATAATTCACGCTGACCTTCAATAATAAAAAGACCTGTTTTTTTACGCTCACGAGATTTTTCTTTTAAAACATGAATTTGCTTTATCAGTTGGTTTTGTGTGCTCGTAATTTCTTTGTGGTGCATTGTGTTAAAATTGAGTGCCATTAAAAATTAACAAATTTACATTTTATCAATCATATAGTACGTTATTCTATGTAGAGAATTAGAGGACTTTAATTAGAGGGTAGGAAAATTTAGACTTATACTGTTATAATAGTGATACAAATTTTTATCAATCGATATAGATTTGTAACTTGTAACAACCAATCAAACTCTTATCTATGAAAGCAAAATTACTCATTCCGCTAATTGCCCTCTTTTTTACATTTTTTACAAATGCTCAAGATCTTACCATGCAAAATGGTTCTTGGACTGAGTGTGATTTTATTTTAACAGATTCTGGAGGTTCAACGGCTAATTATGACAGCAATGAAGATCTTACTTTAACGTTATGTCCACCTACTGATGGAGGTTATGTAACTATAGATTTTTTAGAATTTTCTACACAGTTAAACGAAGATATTCTAACTATTTATAATGGTCCATCAAACACTAGTCCTTTAATTGGTTCATACTCTGGAACAAACAATCCTGGTTTTATACAAGCAGATAATCAATCTGGTTGTTTAACCTTAAGATTTACAAGTAATGATATAGGAACAACAACAGGATGGTCTGCAGAAGTATTTTGTGTTGAACAAGCATTTATAATCAATCAGCCAAGTGATTATCTGGTTTGTGATGAAAATGGTGATGGCTATTTTGATTTTGATCTATCACAAAAAGATCAAGAAATTTTAGGAGGATTAGATCCAAGTAGTTACGCTGTTTCATACTATGCTTCATTACAAGATGCAGATGCGCAAGTAAATCCGTTACCTATTATTTATACTAATGTTACCAATCCACAAACAATCTATGCCAATGTATTACAGATTTCAACAGGTAATTTAGAGCAAACTTCATTTGACCTTATTGTTAATTCGAGTCCAATGCCAAACTTATTAGATGTGTATGAAATTTGTAATGGTACATCAATTATTGTAGATTCTGGATTAAACGATCCTAACTATATTTACAATTGGTATTATGATGGGATTATACTTCCAGAAGAGAATGGGCCAACACTAGAAGTAACTCAAACAGGTTATTATCAATTTTATGTGTCCAGTGGAAATTTTTGTGAATCTTTTACAGATTTTGAAGTTGTTATTAATGATTTTAGTTTTATCTCTCAGCCTACACCTCTTGTAGTTTGTGATGATGACAACGATGGTTTTGCACTTTTTGATTTAGAAAGTAAAATATCTGAGATTACAAATGGAGTTGATAACGCAACATTAATTGTGACGTTTCATGAAACAGAAGCTGATGCATATAATAATGTTGATGCTTTAGTCTCTCCTTATGGTAATATCACTCAATCAAGTCAAATAGTTTATTTTAGAGTGTCTACTATATTTGGAGACTGCTCAACTGTAGGTTTTATGGAACTTATTGTTGATGTTAATTGTGTTTCTGCTTCATCTGCTATTTTAAATATATGTGCAGATAATCCTAATGATATTGTTGATGTTGATTTAACAACACAAGAAACAAATATGATTAATGGTCAAAATATAACAGACTATACATTTAGTTATTACAATTCAATTACAAATGCAGAAGTTCAAATAAACCCAATAACCAACCCTGAGAATTATAGTATGAGTTTTAACTCAACTACAATTTATGTTAGAATTGAAGAAAATTCATCTGGAAATGATACAATTGAAGAATTATATGTGAATTTTAATATAAATCCCGAAGTCTCATTTTTTAATGAACCAAATACTATTTGTACTGGACAAGAAGTTGTTTTAACTCCATTTGTAAATGGAGCTTCTGGAGGGAACTTAACTTATTTATGGAGTAATGGTTTAACAGATCCAGAAATTATAGTTTTTGAACCTGGATTATATGCTGTTACTGTCACAGATACAATTACTGGTTGTTCTGGTTATGGAGAAACTTTAGTTGAAGAAGGAGATACTCCAATTACATATCAACCAGAAGATTTGATTTCTTGTGGTTCAAATGGAGTTTTTGATTTAACATCTGTATATCAACAATTATTAAATGGAGAAGATTCAACTAATTTTAATATTAGTTTTCATGAGTCAATTAATGATGCTTATAATCAAATTAATGCCATTGCCATTCCAGAAGAATACACTGCAAACGCAAATCCTCAAACAATTTTTGTTAACGTACAAAATATAAGTAATACATGTTTCTCTGTTCAAGCTTTTAATATCATATCAGAAGATTGCCCTATAGAAGTAGATTGTGGAGAAGATCCAATAAATACAACCTATTGTTATGAACTTAATTCTGCAGATGAATATGTTTACGTAAGTACAGATGGTTCACCTGTGCAAGTCGTCTTTAATTCTGGACAAGTTGAAAACACTTGGGATGAATTAACTGTTATAGATTCTGACGGAACTGTTATATATAGTGGCTACGGAAATGATGGAGATCTTACAGGATTAACGTTTCAATCTTCAGGCGACCGACTTACAATTTACGTAGATTCTGATGAAGTTTTTGCATGTGCAGATCAAAATTATTTACCAATAGATTATGATGTCAGTTGCTTTGATGCTACAGCATTACCAAACTGTACTTCAGTGTTAACAACTCCTGTAAATGGTGATGATAATGTAAATGAAAATATAGATTTAACATGGACAATGTCTTCTGGTTTAGTATCAGGTTATAAGTTATCTGTTGGCATTACATCTGGCGGAACTGAAGTTTTTGATAACGAAGACGTAGGAAATGTTTTAACCTATGACATTGGTACTCTAGATTATGAAACAACATATTATGTATCAATCGTAGCTTATAATAATAATGGAGATGCTATTGATTGTACCGAAGAAAGTTTTACTATAAGACCAAACCCTAATCAAACAATAGTGTGTGATGATGGAGGTGTAAATACATTGTATTGCTATGATAATGATGATACAACAGAGTTTAACTTTCAAAGTGATGATGGAGAACCTTTAACAATTTTCTTTAATGCAGGAAGTACCGAATTTGATTATGATCAAGTTTCAATATTGGATTCAGATGGTTCTGTATTAAATTCAAATTTACCGTATGGAAATAATGGCGATTTTTCAGGATTAAGTTATACATCTACTGGAGGAACAATTACAGTTGCCTTTGATTCTGATGGGACAGTGAGTTGCTCAACAGGTAACGCATGCTGTACAGTGCAGTTTGACTTTGATGTGTTTTGCTCAACTTCCGTGGGAATAATAGATGTTAACGCATTTGTAGATGCTAATGCCAATTCAATTTTTGATACAGCAGAGCCTAACTTTTCTAACGGTTACTTTACTTATGAAACCAATAACGACGGAAATATCAATATTGTAAATTCTTCAACGGGTTCATTTCAAATTGTAACTACAAACGAAACAGATAGTTACGAAATCACGTTTAATTTATACGAAGAATCTGCAGGATGTTATGACATTACTACAAGTACATTTAGTAATATAACTGTTGCTAATGGTGCAACAGAAACTGTTGATTTCCCAGTTGTAGAAGAACAAAGTTGTGAAGACCTTGCTGTGTATCTTATTAATAATTGGACACCTCCAAGACCTGGTTTTAGTCATGAAAATGTCCTCGTGTTAGAAAACTTAGGGTTTACAACAATTATATCTGGTACAGTAGAATTTATAGTTGACCCATTACTAATTTATAATGGTGTTACAAATGTAAATCCTAACTATACAATTAATACAACTGCAACAGGATTTACAGTAGACTTTGTAAACTTACAACCTGGAACTACAGAATATATAGATATTTCATTAACCTGTCCTGCAACAGCAGAATTAGGTGATATTGTCACTAATACTGCAATTTATCTTACAGATAGTAATGATTTAGTGGCTGGTAATAATTACTCAATGTTGTCTGAGATGGTTGTTGGTTCTTGGGATCCAAACGATATGAGAGAATCTCATGGACCACGAGTAAATTATGATAATTTTGTAGTATCAGATGAATGGTTATATTACACAATACGCTTCCAGAATTTAGGAACAGCAGCTGCCGATTTTGTAAGGATTGATGATGCTTTAGATAGCCAATTAGATGAAACAACTTTCCAAATGTTGCGATCAAGTCATGATTATGTGGTGACAAGAACAGATTCAGATTTAGAATGGTTTTTTGAAGACATCAATTTAGTTGCAGAGCAAGATGATGTTGAAGCTAGTAAAGGTTTTGTGTATTTTAGGATTAAGCCAAAATCAGGATATGGTATTGGTGATATCATCCCAAATACAGCATCAATTTTCTTTGATTTTAATGCACCAGTTATCACAAATAGATTTGATACTGAGTTTGTAGAAGATGCACTTTCTGTTGATGATTCTAGCTTTATAACGTTTGAAATGTTTCCAAATCCAGCAAAAGATGTGGTGACGATTCGTTTGAATGCTAATAGCTTCGGAAATGTAACAGTGAATATTATTGATCTCCAAGGAAAGCTCATCTTAGAGCAGCACATTTCCGAAGGAAATAATCTTGAATTAGATATTGCAGATTTACAAAGCGGTTTATACTTTGTGAAACTGAATGTAAATAATAAGAGCTTAGTTAAAAAACTGATTATAGAATAGTTGAATTATATAAAGTAAAATAAGTTCGATGTTAAAAAAAGCCTTAGATAATTTCTAAGGCTTTTTTTGTAAGCAATTCTTAGTAACTTCGTCAGAAGTTGATTATTAGAATATATTTAACCAAAACAAAAATAACTAATGAAATTACCATCTTTATTACTAATTACTTTACTCGTTTTTACATCTTGTAAAGACAACAAAACGACCAATAATGTAGAGTCTATCAATTATTCCGAAGAAAAATTAGATGTTACTACGAGTGTCTATCCAGAAAACATCTCTAATATTTTTGATGCTCATGGAGGCATTGACGCTTGGCGTAAAATGAATACTCTAAAATTTACAATGGAAAAAGAATCTGGAACAGAAATTACAACTACAGATCTTCATAATAGATATTCTATAATTGAGACGCCAGCTTATAATTTAGGTTATGATGGTGAAGACGTCTGGTTACTCAAGAAAAAAGATGACATAGGTAATTTGAAGCCTAAATTTTACTACAATTTAATGTTCTATTTCTATGCAATGCCTTTTGTATTAGCAGATGATGGGATTATTTATGAAGATGTAGAACCTTTACGATTTGAAGGAACATCATATCCTGGAATTAAAATTTCTTACGAAAGTGGAGTAGGAGAATCACCAGAAGATGAATACATTTTATATTACGATTCTACAACAGGAGAAATGGCTTGGTTAGCTTATACTGTGACGTTTTTCACCAGTGAAAAAGCTAAAGAGTTTCATTTTATTAAGTATAGTGATTGGCAAACAATTAATGGATTAAAACTTCCTAAACGCTTATCTTGGTATAACTATGAAAACAATATGCCAACAACAAAACGTAACGATCTAGACTTTATAAACGTTGTTTTAACAGATGATTCTAAAGGAGCATCATCATTCGCAAAACCTGATAGAGCTGAGGTTGTAAAAGAGTAAGTAGAAACATAAATTTATTAAAAAACCTGTTAGTTTTAGAGCTAACAGGTTTTTTATTGAATAATTTCTAATATTAGTTTTGTGTCTCGTATTTATTAGAATAGCGTTGCCACAATTCGGTTTGATGTGTCTCTAAACTAATTAGTCTGCCATCAATAAATGCATGTGTTATGATATTTGTTCTCATATCTAAAGCATCTCCTTCGCTAATAAACAAAGTTGCACTCTTGCCAACTTCTAAAGTGCCATACATGTTATCTATACCTAGAATTTTTGCTGGATTTAAAGTTATTAATTGTAGTGCTTGTTCTTTTGTTAAACCATGTGCTACAGTTGTTCCTGCATAAAAAGGTAAGTTACGAGAATTCATGCGTTCCATTTGTCCGCTTGTTTCTAATGCCACAGTTACACCTTTATCTGTTAAGAGTTTTGCTAATTTAAAAGGCATATCATAATCATCATCAGTTTGATTAGGTCTAGAATGTACACGTTGTAATAAAACAGCAATGTTATTACGCTTGAGCATATCGGCAACTTTATGAGCTTCATAGCCACCTACAATGACCATTTTTGATACCTTGTTAGCTTTAGTGAAATTAATTGCATCTGTAATTCCTTTTTCGTCATCTACATGGATGTATAAGGTTTTTGATCCATCAAACAATCCATTTGTAGCTTCGTAAGGTAAATGTGTTGATGATTTATCACCAGCCATATATGACTTTGTCGCAGTTAAATAGTCTGTAATTTCAGTGACTTGATTGTCATAGTTTTTATTAAGTTTCATTGCAGGATCTTCTCCTAACCACCAACGACCTCTAGAAAAACTATTTGGCCAATTCATATGTATACCATCATCTTCTTTAATTACAGCATCTTCCCAATTCCAAGCATCAAATTGAACCACAGAGGATGTACCAGAAATTCGTCCACCACGAGGTGTGATTTGACCTAAAAGAACTCCGTTTGGTCGCATTGATTCTACAATTTTGGACTCAGCGTTATAAGCGATTAAACTTCTAATATGAGGATTCCATGATCCAAGTTCCGAATCATCATTTGTAGCTCTTACAGCACTGATTTCTACTAATCCTAATGTAGAATTTGGAACTATAAATCCAGGGTAAATATGCTTACCATTGGCATCAATGATTTCCATACCAGTCATATCTATTTTTATCGTCGTCATATCTGCAACAGAAGTCAGTTTACCATCTTCAAAAATGATAATACTGTTTTCAACGACTTTACCATTTCCAATATGAGCAGTAGCTCCTGTTATTGCAATTGTTTTGCTTTGTTTAGGAGCAGGTGTTTGCTGAGCCATACTTATAGAAAAACTGAGTACAGCAATTAGTAATAATTTTATATTATATGTTTTCATTTGTATTGATTTAGTGTTGTTCATGGTCTAAATAATCACAGTGCATCTGTACTTTTTCTTTCTTCTTTATTGGCTGTGTTTTTAGGCCTTTATTTTTTGCTTTCATCATCGCATTGATGAGTTCGCTTTTTTCCTTTTTGATTTGAGCACGCATCATTTCATCACGTTTTAAATCAAAATAAGTCACACCTTCAATAATTGTTTTTTCTGCTTTTGCATAAATAGACATTGGGTGATCTGACCACAATACAACATCTGCATCTTTACCAACTTTAATACTACCAACACGATTGTCTATGTGTAATAATTTAGCAGGATTTAAAGTCACAAACTTCCATGCATCTTCTTCACTAATACCTCCATATTTTACAGATTTTGCTGCTTCTTGATTTAAACGACGAGACATCTCTCCATCATCACTATTAATTGCTACAAGAACACCAGCATTATGCATAATTGCAGCATTATAAGGGATAGCATCATTAACTTCATATTTGTAAGCCCACCAATCACTAAAGGTAGAACCTCCAACACCATGTGCTTTCATTTTATCTGCTACTTTATAACCCTCAAGAATATGTGTGAATGTATTGATATTGAAATCAAATTTTTCAGCAACTTTCATTAGCATGTTGATTTCACTTTGTACATAAGAGTGACAAGAGATGAAACGTTCTTTGTTTAAAATTTCAGCAAGAACATCCATTTCAACATCTTTACGATAAGGTTTTCCACTTTTCTTTAAAGCATCATACGCTTTTGCTCTTGTGAAATAATCAATATATAATTGTTCAACACCCATTCGTGTTTGCGGAAATCTATTTCGTGCATTGTCTCCCCAATTAGATTGCTTTACGTTTTCTCCTAGTGCGAATTTTATAAATTTCGGACTATCATTATAAATCAAATTTTCAGCAGATTCTCCCCATTTTAATTTGATAATTGCAGAGCGTCCACCAATTGGATTCGCAGATCCATGTAAAATTTGAATAGACGTTACTCCACCTGCAAGGTTTCTATAGATATCAATATCTTCATCATCAATCACATCTTCAATAGTCACTTCGGCAGACGAATTATGACCACCTTCATTAATAGAAGCTGCAGCTATATGAGAGTGTTCATCAATAATACCAGACGTTAAATGTTTACCTGTTGCATCAATAACTGTTGCGTTACCATCTGATAAATCTTTACCAATTTTAGTAATTTTTCCGTTTTTGATAAGTACATCTGTGTTTTCTAGAATTCCATCTTTTTCATTGGTCCAAACTGTGGCATTCTTAAAAAGTAACGTTTCCTGTTTTGGAAGTTCTGCAAATCCATAAGCCATATTTGGGTAGGTGATAGGCATGATTTCTTTTGAAGTGGTTGTGTCTTCATTTTCTTTTTCATCATCGTCTTTGTCTTCACTTTCTACTTTTTTATCTTTTTCTTCGGAAGGTTTTTCAGCTTTCTCCTTTTTCTTAGCGTAAAAAGAGACTTCATTGCCTTCAGGAAAAACGGCTTTTCCGTTTAATGTATTTCCGTTGGAAGCATTTGCGACTATTCTAATAAATTTTTGTTCAGTAGAATCTTTTGTAGTCATTGTGATATTAATCCAATCATCAGTAAAAGATACTTTAGAACCTCTCTTTTTGTCGTCACTAGTAATTTCAGATTTTAATTTACTAGGCTTCCCTTTTAAACTCATTTTATAAGATTCTCCAGCCAATTTAAATTCATAATCACCAGTAAGATCTTGAGTGTTCATATCTTCAAGAACTGTTTTTTGACCTTGAACCCAGTTTTCATAAAGCGTGGTTTTCTTTTCAAAAATATCTCCAGATGTGATTAAGAAATTAGCATAAGACCCTTTTTTGAGTGAGCCAATTTCCGAAGATTTACCTAATAATTGTGCAGGTATAGTAGTTAAGGCTTGTAATGCTTTTTCTTTTGAAAGTCCGTATTCTACAGCCTTAATAAGATTGGGCATAAATGTTTTTGTTGCTTTTAGATCGTGAGTTGTAAACGCAAATTTAATTCCATTATCTGCTAAGATCTTAGCATTTGCAGGCTCTTGATTCCATGCTTTCATATCACTTAATGACAAAGAATTGCTCAAAAAGGCATTTTCTACGTCATATGCATCCTGAAAATTTAGAGGTATAATATAAGAAGCGTTCGTTGCTTTAACATCTGAGATGCGCTCATATTCGTCTCCTCCACCAAGAATCACATATTGAATCCCAAAGGCATCACCAACTTTATCTGCTCGCATTCCATTTGCTCTGCTACCAGCTCCAAAAATTTGAACTAGTTTTTTATTAGCATTTAAAGCTTCTAATGATAAGTCTTTAGTTTTACTGTTTCCGTTAGCATACCAGTTGGCATCAGAATACATTTGACGTAGTAAAGCCATACTTCCCATAATAGATCCTGGATACGACTGTCTGGAAGCAGCACTTTTATCAAATGAAAAGTATTGTGCAGAGTTTGGATCAATGATACGAATGTCGTTACCATCAGATGCGTTGAGTGCAACTAACGTTCCTGTTCCTCTTACGATTCCATCTTCCATGTGTGTGTTAACGACTCCAAAACCAGCATTCATTAATTCTTTTGCTGTTTTAGAATCAAAGTTAAACTTGTCAAAAGCTTTATTTTCTGGCATCACATGATCACTCCAATAGTATCCAGATCTACTTGGTCCATATTGCGGAGTTTGCCCACGACCAGAAGAACGTTTGGGTTTTTCAACACCAAACGTAGAGTACATATCAATAAAAGACGGATAAATACTTTTGCCTTTTAAATCTACTACAGTTGTATTTTTAGGAATACTCACTTGATTACCAGATGCCACAACTTTACCATCTTTTATTAAAAGTGTTCCATTCTCAACAATTTGAGTTGGAGTCACATAAATTTTGGCATTTGTGAAGGCTTGATAATTGGTGTTTTCGGTTTTTACACCATCGTTTTTGGGGAAATAGTCTTGTGCAAATAATGCAAAACTGCAAAAGCATAGCGCAATTGCAAACTTGATTTTAGTCATATAATTGGTTGATTAATTATTCCTTCTAAAGATAAAAATTAACATCATATGACGTAAGAAAATTTGGAGTTTTAACGTTTCCGAAGATGATAACTACTAATCTAAAGGATGCTCCTTGTGGTAGTTAACTAAAAGAGCAACAACATAGCTATAGCTTTCCATGCCTCCAGCTTGATTATTAGTTTTTAAAAAGTTATTGTAAGTAGCTTTAAATAAAGGCTCTGTTGGGTTTTGATAACCATCCCAAAAGTCTCTCACTTCTTGATAGTTTTTTAAAATGCCTTTGTGTAGTTGTGGCAATAATTCTTCATATATGGTCTTGTCCCTTTTGTATATTTCTCCTAGGCAATGACGTAAAGCAAACGCATGTCCAGAATAATTGAAATACACATCAGGATGATGCATTGCTGCCATACTACCAATAAAATTAGCTTCATTTTCGGCTGCATAACCTAATTGATGCGCAACTTCATGACTTCCTGTAGTTGGGAATTTATACGACGGAATCAATCCGTCAACTTGTGCTTCATTTGTAAACGGATTTAAATATCCAGAAAAACCCATATAAGTTAAAGGCACGCTGTACAACGACTTTTTGATGCTTCTAGGTTTATATTCTAAATATGGAAACACTTTTGATAATTTATCATATCCATCTGGAATCATTTTTAAAATCTCAGATTTGGAATAAGGCATAATCACTTTAAGAGAATCAACTCTAGCTAATTCTAGTTGCAATGCATTTGTTTTAATAATGAGCTGTTGGGTTAGATCTACCAATTCTTCGGTTGTGTAATCGTGATCAATTTTTAAAGATTGGTGAAGTGGTAATCGGTAATAATTAAAAGCCCAAAGCATATGAAATGCGAAATAACCTACTGAAACTGCAGCCAATACATCCAAAAACCAATGTTTGGTGTCCTTAATAATGCGTTTTCTATTGAGATATAACCACCTCAATATATATAAACTCAACAACGTATATAACACATCACCAACCGAAAATGGTAACCAGCCAAATACATAACGCATTGCTTTAGAAATCCAAATATAAATACCATGACTATATACAGACTCTACAAAAGCAGGGTAGTGCGCTAAAATTTTCAGAAGTATAATCTGAGGAATAATAGATAAAGCAATGATGAGTTTTTTGTGTTTGAGCATGATTCAAAAATAGGTTTTTTTTAGAACCTTTTCAATGTTGTTTTTAGTGAATTTGGTTTCCTGCTTTTCGTTATAGCTTTTGTTCCAAAAGGCTATCACTACAATCAGGAGTAGCGAGAGTGGTTGTTTTGTTTAGTTAGTTATTAATGTTCATTTTTTTTCTTGATAAAAAAACGAACCAAAAAAATCAAAACTGAACCGTATATTTCTAAAAATTTCTTTTGCTTCGGCACAATAATAAGGAGTAGTAATACTTAGATTCATCTAGTAAGTATTTAAGTTTTTTGAATTTTAAAATCAATTAATCTTACTACGATTTTTGTTTAAGCCTTCACTGCAATTCATTTTTTACGGAATTTACGCTTTGGTAAACTGACTCAAATAGTTTACTCCTCATAAATACCATACCATTCAAAATCTGATAACCAATCTGTTTTTGAGTAATCTATATCATCATTATTATAGATTCTAAACATACTAGTTATTCCTGTTGTTTTCAGAATGGTTTTAATAGAATCTATTTGAACTTGATTAACATTGTTATCTATGATTAAATTGAATTGACAATCAGAAATATCTTGATCCATATCAAATTCCTTCCTTCTTTTCGAAGGGAGGACAATTCAGCTATGCTGAATTAGGAGGGTTTTTAGTCAAACAATGAGAACGATAAATACATACAGACCAAACTCGTCTAATTATCCTACAATTTGTAACTTTGCAAAATAGAAGATTGAGTTGATATTTCCGAAGTGGAAAATCTCAAAATTTTAAATTATTAAAATCATTAACAATATATGAGTGCAGAAATAAGACAACTAGAACCAAAAGCCCTTTGGAATAAATTCGCAGACCTAAACGCAGTACCAAGACCTTCTAAAAAAGAAGAGCGTGTAATTAAATTCATGAAAGACTTTGGAGCAAGCTTAGGTTTAGAAACTATAGAAGATGAAGTTGGTAATGTGATTATCAAAAAACCTGCGACTTCAGGTATGGAAGACCGTAAAGCTATCGTCATGCAATCGCATTTGGATATGGTGCATCAAAAAAATAATGATACTGTTTTTGATTTTGATACTCAAGGTATTGATATGCATGTTGATGGTGATTGGGTTCGTGCAAAAGGAACTACACTTGGAGCAGACAACGGATTAGGCGTTGCAACTATTATGGCAATTTTAGAAAGTAAAGATATTGCTCATCCAGCTCTTGAAGCTTTGTTTACAATTGATGAAGAAACAGGAATGACAGGAGCAATGGGATTAAAAGGAGGTTTGCTTAATGGTGAAATTCTTTTAAATCTAGATACAGAAGAAGATGATGAAATTGGAGTAGGATGTGCAGGAGGCGTAGATGTTACTGCAACAAGAACCTATGAGCAGGAGGAAACACCTGAGTTTAAAATTGGATTTAAAATTACAGTAAAAGGATTGCAAGGAGGACATAGCGGAATGCAAATTCACGAAGGATTAGCTAATGCCAATAAAATCATGAATAGAGTGTTGTTTGATGGTTTTGAGAATTATGGTTTGCGTATTTCGGAAATTGATGGTGGAAGTCTTCGTAATGCAATTCCTAGAGAAAGCAATGCTATTGTTGCTGTAGATGCTATTCATGAAGAAGCTTTCGTTTCTGATATGGAAGCTATTTCCGAAGAAATTAGAACAGAATATAAAACCATGGAACCAGATATGGTGATTGAAGTGTCAAGAACTGAGACGCCTACACATATCATGGATTTAGGAGTTCAAGAAGGTTTGACTAGAGCATTATATGCGGCTTTAAATGGTGTGCATCGTATGAGTGCAGACATTAAAGATTTGGTTGAGACGTCTAATAATGTTGCTCGTGTAATTGTAAAAGATGGTGCAATTAAGGTTGGATGTTTAACGAGAAGTTCGGTTGAGAGTTCTAAATGGGATTTGGCAAATATGTTACGCGCAACTTTTGAATTAACAGGATGCGAGGTTGAGTTTGCAGGCGATTATCCAGGATGGAAACCAAATATGGATAGCGATATTCTAAAAGTGATGGTACCACTTTATAAAAAATTAAATAATGGAGAAGAACCACATGTTGCTGCTTGTCACGCAGGATTAGAATGTGGGATTCTAGGAACTAATTATCCAGATATGGATATGATTAGTTTTGGACCAAATATAAAAGGAGCACATTCTCCAGATGAGCGAGCACAGATCTCTTCGGCTCAAAAATATTGGGAGTTTGTTCTTGAAATATTAAAGAACATTCCGAAGAAATAACAATCAGATAGTTTATATAAAAAAAGGCGATTTCTATTAGAAATCGCCTTTTTTTAGTATTGTAATAATTTATTTTTTCTCTACAATATCAATCATCTCAACAATAAATGTTAAGTCGGTATTTGGAGGTATTCCTCTATTACCTCTTTCTCCATATGCTAAATGTGATGGCATATAAAAGAATGCCTTCTCACCAGTTTTTAAACCAGCTAAAGCTTCCTTAAATCCAGCAATCATTTGAGCATTTGGGCTTACTAACATTTTTGTAGGACCATAAGCATTAGCGTCTGCACGTCTTTGGTTAAACATGCCATAATTTTTAGCGATTTCAACACGATCACTATCAAATAAACGACCATCTGTATAGTAACCTTCGTAGAAAACTCTTATAGAATCTCCAGCTTTTGCCTTTGGACCAGTTCCTTCTTTCAATACTAATTTTTTAAGTCCAGAAGCTAAAGCCGTTGTTTTTGTTGCATAGTCATCTAACATAGGTTTTGTTGCAGCTGCTGCTGTTGCACTTTTCTCTTCACGTTCTATTCTTTCTTGCTCAATTTTTGCTTTTTGATCTTCTTGAATTTGTTTAATTCCAGCTTCTACATTTGGTAATTCAGTTTCAAAAACTTTTGCAGCATTAAATGATTTAGCAGCAGATCCTTTTCTAATTATATTTACTTTATAAATATATACAGGTTCAAGTGGCTTATTTGATCTTGGTTCTACAGCTACATTAGAAATTGCATCTTGTACTTCAATACCTTTTACTAACTCACCAAATACAGAGTGACAGCTAACACCACGTTGCTCACAAGGTTTTAAATTACCATCATCATCATAAGCGTTTAAACTAGGGTAAGGAACTTCTGTTATAAAAAACTGACTTCCGTTTGTGTTAAATCCACCACCATTTGCCATAGATAACATTCCTGGTTTATCATGATTTAATGTTGGGTCAAAATCTGCTGTAAACTTATATCCTGGATTTCCACCACCTGTAGCAGTATGATCACCACCTTGAATCATAAATTTATCCATCACACGATGAAATGTCAAACTGTCATAATAAGGTTTTCCTTTAAATTCATCTGCCATCATTGGATGGTTTCCTTCAGCTAATGCAACAAAATTTGCCACAGTTACAGGCACTTTGTCGTAAAATAATTTAGCGATCATTGTGTCTTTACTTGTTACTATTTCTGCGTAGAGTCCGTCTTCTAAATCAGGATATTCTTCTTTACAAGAGACTAGAGTTACTATTAGACATAGCATTAAAATTTGAAGTGTTTTACTAATCAATTTCATTCTAATTATTGGTTTTTTGTGTTATTTTATTTAAAGTTACTTTTACTATTAATGGAATATTTGTTCCAATTCTATTTTTATCACCATAATACCCATATGCTTTTTGCGACGGAAAAAGAAAGGTTACAGTTTCTGTAGGCTTCATCAATTTTAAACCTTCACGTAAACCTGTGAAAATCTCTTGTTGATCCATGATATAAGTTTGATCACCTAGTTCCTTTTCAGAATATATGGTGTTACCATCAAGGTCTTTGACATCGTAATTAAAGTCCATGACATCACCAAAACCTGCAGTCAGAGTATCTATTTCAACTTTTGTATGGTATCTATACCAAAATCCGCTATTGGAAGCAACATAATCATATTCGGGATTTTGAGCCATTATAGCTTCAATTTTTGTGCGTTCTCGTGCGTTTAGTTTTTTATTACGCTCTGCAGATTCTTTATAGAAAGAACCAGACTGAACAGACTCTGGTTGACGCGCTTCAGGCGTTTTACAACTAAAAAATAGCACAGCTATTATGAGAAGAGTTATATATTTCATTAGGCTTTGAGGTCTTTTTTATATTGAGGCAAGATACTAATAAATTTATCAATGGTATCGCTCATATTTAAATCACTTTTTCCTCCAGCAGCATTGGTATGTCCACCACCTTCAAAGTGAGTGCGAGACAATTCATTAACAGAAAAATCACCTTTACTACGCAACGAGATTTTGATGATATTATCTTGCTGACTTTCTATAAAAATAGCAGCAAAAATAATCCCTTTTAGAGATAAACCATAATTTACAAATCCTTCTGTATCACCTTTTTTAAAGTTGAAACTGTTGAGTTCTTCTTGCGTTAGCGTAATATATGCAGTTCTATATTCAGGAATAACTTTTAAATTACTCAACGCTCTACCTAACAATTGCGTACGCTCATAACTGTTGGTATCCATAATATTGTTATGAATTTGGGAGTTATTAGCACCTTTTTCAATAAGGTTTCCTATGATTTTGTGTGTTGCGCTTGTCGTTGATGGAAAACGAAATGATCCAGTATCTGTCATGATTCCTGTGTATAAACATGTTGCAATATCAGCATCAATTTTATCAGCATCACCTAACATATCTATGAAATTATAAACCATTTCACAAGTAGAAGACATGGCCACATCAGAGTACATGAATTTAGCATAATCATCAGGTTGTTGGTGATGATCAATCATGATTTTTATGCCTTTAGTGTTTGCCACAGCATCTTGCATTTGTCCAATTCTTCCTAGAGAATTAAAATCTAAAGTAAAGATAAGTTCTGCGGAAATGAGTAATGCATCACACTCGTCTTTTTGATGATCATATTTTAAAATAGAATCTTCTCCAGGCATCCATTTTAAAAAATCTGGATAATCATTTGGAGCAATTATGACAGCATCATGATTGTATGTGTTTAAATAATGTAGCAATCCAAGTGTTGAGCCAATAGCGTCACCATCTGGATTTTTATGTGGAATTATTACAATTTTTTTTGGAGAACTTAAGAGTTCTTTTATGTTTTTAATGTCTTCTTTATTCATAGGCTACGAAGATACATTTTTTTGTTTTTTAACTTCTTTTGAATGTTTATTTTTTATAATTATGTTAACTGTTTTTGCTTCATCTTCATAATTATCCTACAAGGTTTTAAAAACCTTCTAAATATTTATAAAGAATTTACTTGTTGTTATTCTGCATATTTTTTGAATATAAAGTATACTTACAAGGTTTTAAAATCCTTGTAAGCTGAAATTAAACAGGCTTAGATTATCTCATTACCTGAATCATGACGATTTTAAAATCCATAAATACCTATTAAGATAAACTTGCATTTCTTTATAAATACATTACTTTTGCACAAAATTTAACAAAGAATAAAATGGCTACAAATAGAACATTTACAATGCTTAAACCAGATTCTGTTGAAAAAGGGAATATTGGTGCAATTTTAGAAAAAATCACTGCTTCAGGATTTAGAATCGTTGCAATGAAATTAACACACTTAACAACTCGTGATGCTCAAGCATTTTACGAAGTACACAGTGAAAGACCTTTTTACGGTGAATTAGTTGAGTACATGACAAGAGGACCAGTTGTTGCTGCTATCTTAGAAAAAGATAATGCAGTTGAAGATTTTAGAACTTTAATTGGTGCTACAAATCCTGATGATGCAGCAGAAGGTACAATTAGAAAATTATACGCAGCTTCTATGGGAGAAAATGCAGTTCACGGAAGTGATAGCGATGAAAACGCAGCTATTGAAGGTGCTTTTCATTTCTCAGGAAGAGAGATGTTTTAATTAAAACTTCTATAATATATTAAAAGCGCAACCATTGGTTGCGCTTTTTTTATGTGTCTATTTCTCAACTCTCAAAATCTTTTCCATCTTACGACCTCTCGCTAACTCTTCAATTAGTTTATCTAAAAATCGTACTTGTTTTGTTAATGTGTTTGTGATATCTTCAATACGATACCCACAAATAACACCTTTTATGAGATGCGCATTTGGGTGAATTGTTGCATTTTTAAAAAAGGTCTCAAACGTAATTTCATCTTCAATGTGTTGTTTTAAGTCTCCTTCGTTGTAACCAGTTAACCACTCTATGACTTGGTGTAATTCTTCAACGGTTCTGCCTTTCTTTTCAACTTTTGTGACGTAATGTGGATACACTGAGAAGAATTTCATATTTGCTATACGCTCGTCATGGTGGCTTGTGGTACTCATACTAAAAGTTATGTGTTATTAATTTACGGTTTTCATTTGCTGAAATGTAACACAAACTAAGTTAATCATTTATTATTAAATATGATAAAGCTGTCATTAATTGTCCACTAAAGCAGAATGATATTGCTCAGTTGCATGTTTCAGACTTTCCGAAAGTGTTTTTAACCAATCCATATGATTGGCAATCAAATAGGCTTCTTGTAGGTTATGAAGTGTTTCAGTGTCTAAATCTGTATGACCTTGTTTAATGTTTTCATCGCGTAAATTTGATAATTGCTGGTATTTGCCAAATAACTTCTCTTGAGCATCTTCAACAGGTTCTACTTCAATTGTATTTTTATTTTCAGTATCTTCTAAGCAACCATATGTCATTTGTAATGTACTAGACACTTTATTAATAAGCACATTAAACTCTTGTGATGCAGGAGTTGTTTTATGATTAATAATAAAACTACCTATAGATGCAATTGCAGAAATCATGGTCTGATTGAGTGTTACAATTTTATAAATAAGTTGAAATTCTTTCTGCTTAGATTTAGGATCTTGTGTTAATCTTTGAAAAGCGGCATTCAAATTACTAATAGCTAAAAACGCTTCTTTCCTTGCTAAATTATAAGCGTGTTTGTGTGCTTTACTATCTTGATAAAGCATTTGTGTTGCTAAAAGATAATTATTATTCATTTTTATAGCTTTACAAATAACCAGCTTTAGATTATTAGCTTCCCAACTTGGTAGAATTAGATAATTGGCAACAACTGCAATTGTAGCTCCAATTATGGTATCGATAACACGATATTGAATAACCTCAAAAGCATTAGGATTAAGTAAAGAATATACAAAGACAACACTTATGGTCACTAATGCAGCTCCAGATTTATAATTTTGCTGAATTAATGAAAAAGCTAATATCAATGAGACTATTGCCAATACAGCATAGACGACTACATTTTGAGTAATCAATACAATTCCAACAGAAATTACAGCACCAATGAGTGTACCGATGATTCTATCTTTAGAACGTTCTTTGGTAAGACCATAACTTGGTCGCATGATAACGATAATGGTTAATAGAATCCAATAAGTGTTTTGAATGTCTAAAAAGTAACCTAACAGATATGCAAATACAATAGAAATTGTAAGTCGTAATGAATGTCTAAATATGGTAGAATCTAAACTTAAATTTTGAATTAGAACATTAAGTCTATATTCCTGTAGCGTTAAAAACTGACTCGAATCTTGCCTTTTAACCGAAACTCTAGAAGCATCTTTAACATTAGCCATCACACGTCTTATAGCTCTTATTTCTTGCAACAGATGTTCTTGGTAATCGTATAAGTTTTTCAATATTAAAGCGCCTTCGCGTGCTTTAGGTAATTTGACCGTTTCAATGTAATTATTTATAGAGTTATTAGCATTTGATAAGGCAGTTAAAAGTTCATCTTTAGACGGTATTTTATCATTCTGAATTAATAATTCCGATAAACGTATGAGATGATTTCCCATAGTTTTATTCAATTTTTTTGATGCTTTTAAAAATTCTTTTCGCTCACCAAAAATTCGATCTATCATTTTATAATCCAAATGCGTAGCTTCTATTAATTCGAATATATTAATTGAAGAAATAAAAATTAGTAATTGTTTTTCTTCATAGCGAGAACGTCCTGAACGCTTACGTTCAGTAAATAAGGTTTCTCGAAGTGTTTCATGCTTTTCGTTGATTTGATTCTGAAGCACAAAAGTTTGCTTAATAATCTCGTCTCGCTTAGTAGTTTTAGTTAATAATTTGGCACGTAATTTTAGATATTCACCAATTAAAAGCAGTGTGTCAGACAATAACTGGTCTTGATCCTTTCTTGGTGCTAATTTTTGAAATACATATGATACGACCAAATACCAAAGTCCGCCAAGTCCCATTAAACCAACCTGAATGAAGATATCTTGCGCAGTTTCTTTTTGAATTGCAAACGCTAATACCATAGCTAATAAACCAGAAAATGATACCATAGACGCTCTAAATCCATATACTGAAATGAGCGAAACCACAAATGAAATCACAGCAATGGCAATTAATAATAATGGAAGAAATGGTTTTGAGAGTAAAATGATGGCTGTAATTACCATCGTTAATCCAATGCTGATTAATATAGCATTGACTTTACGTTTTACACTTCCAGGAATATCACCAGGTGCATTTAAAAAAACACCTACTACTATTGCAGACGCATATTCAAAATAACCAAAAAAGTAGAATACAATAAAAGGAACCACAATACCTACACCTAAACGAATGCCTTTGTAAAAGTTAGAGCTTTTAAAAAATAATTCTAGTTGTTTGAGTAGTTCTTTCAAATGGTTTTGCAATTTGATTGCAAAGTTATGGGAAATCACGATAAGAACAATTTTTAAAGAATAGTCAATTTATTGTTTTTTGTCATTCCGAAGAACGAATGTATTCTATTCATTAATACTATTTTAGTTTTTATATAGATTCTCGTGCATATGGTCGTACATGCATTTACTTTTTAGTAGATGCCAATTTAGATGATCATTGATTTATCTCATCAATTAGTAATGCTTTAGGAAATGGTAGTATTATATATTTCCAATCTGATTTTGAAGTGTATTACGCTGTAGCGTGAGGTGTTAATTTTGGCGAAAATTACAAATGTTGTTGAGTTTTAGTTAATTTTTATCAATTAAATGGTTCTGTTCTCAATACGTTTGTTAAATCCAATTGAAGGTTTTTATTTGTTTTTAATAGATCTTCTAGTGCTGTTTTAGCCCAAGATGTTCTTATGCCTAAATCGAACAGCATTTGATCTAATTCCACTGTACCATATTGTTCTTTAAATTTTGAATAGGAAAACACACTTTCTTCTCTAAGCTCATAATAGCTTAATTGGTGATTGTTGAATAATTCTTTAGTATCATTGATTCCATGTTTTGCTAGATATGGTTTTAAATGTTCTTCTTTAAATTCCGACATCATTTTAAATGCGTCCTTTACATGTTGCTCTAGTAAAAAATAATGGTCAATATTATCTAAAATTTGGCGTCTTTTGATTTCTTTGGTTAAGTTTGAATAATTTACAGTTAGGATCAGATCAAATATTCTTGCAGCTCTAATGGTACTGAATTCAGTTATAGAATCATTGATTAAAAGACTCTGGGTTTCTTGGTAAATATTATTAAGAATTTCTTGATCTTCATTATAATATACAATGTGTTCTTTTTATTCGATTTTCATCGATTTGCAAATCCACTAAAATACGACCATATAATTCTTTTTCATCAATTTTAGTTTTTCTTTGCTCGTTCCAATTATTTATTTGAAGCGCAATTAAAATTCCAATTACTACAAGTACAATTTCACCAATGGCATACTTTAAATACCTGCCTGCCGGCAAGGCAGGTTTACTAGTTTTGTTTTTCTCCATAGGATCGTATCGTATTTTTCTAAAGAATTTTATCATTGGTTAATGACTGGTTTTAATGTAGCATAATGTGTTTGTGTATGAATTCTTTGCCTGTTTGTGCAATAAAGTTAGCAAATACAAACCTAATAGAAAGTCTGCGAGCTCTTTTGCAAGTAGGCAAGAAGCCAGCAATAAATTATTTATTGTGTTAGCAAACGTTATTCTACTGGTCATGGCACCAAGAAAGAATTTTTGGATATAAATCTTTAATACTTTCATCATGTGATTTCTCTTTGTATAATTCAAACATTTTCTTATTAAATTCTTCAAATTTTATAAAACCTCTACGTTCTGTCATTTGTAACTGAACTTGATTGTTGATAAATTCAAAATTTTCAGTTTTATAATTATCAAAAGCATACAATGTAAATATTGACCAAGTCATATACTCATTAAACACCAAATATGAATTTCCATAATTGCTTAAAGCATCTTTTGTAGTCCATTTTGAAAGGTCATTCATGCTATTATTAATTTCATTCTGATATTTATCGGATATTGGATTTACATAATTGTGGTCTATTTCGGTAAATACAACCCGAGTCATTAATCCCTCAATAATTTCTTCGTTATATTTTGTGCTTTCTGTTGGTCCGCAAACGAACATAACGGTTTGTTTAAAATTATTTTGTATAAAATTGTTAGTTGAATGACCTCCTTCTACTAAAGGTGAAAATGTAATTCTATAATTATCATACTTCAAATCAAATTGTCGTTCCAGCCAATTCCATTGTTTTTTAATTGGCATTTGTTTTTCAATTTTTGAAGTAAGATTAGAGTAGTATTCTTTATGTTCAGCGTAGAATTTTCTAAATTTTATTTTTTTTCCAAAACTTTCTATTTCAGATATATAAGGTTCAATTTGATTTACACCATTCCAACTAAGTCTTTTATAAACTGAATCTTTTTTTATCTGATTTTCTTCAAAATAAAATCCACAAGCGTCCATTTTTAACCTTGAATAATAACCTTGTTTTAATAAAGTATCTAATTTAAGTATTATAGGTTCGTTTTTATAAGCTGAAAATTTTTCTAAAATTTCTTCATAGTATGCTGTACGATGATTTACCATATTTTTATCATCCATTCCAGTAGGTGTTAAAGCAAAAATAAGATGAACTAATTCTTGAACTTCTGGAATTTCAAAGCTGTAATTTCCGCTATTTTTCTGAATATATTTATTATTAAAATCAAAATGAGGTATTGTATTTATTTGAGTCCAACACGTATCTTTTTTATTTAATAAAATAATAAAATCATATTCTTTTTTAGGCTCCACAGTAAACGATATAGAATCTAAATCTGTATAAAATGTTACTTTCTTTGAAGTTATGACATCAGTTTTATAAATATCTGGTTTAACTTCTGGTGCTAATGACCAACCACCTTTTTTCCAAATTTCACCATCTCTAATATCAACTAAACTTGAATTAGCTTCAATAATTGGCGTTTGGGAAGAACAAGCACTATTAATTATTAATAATATTATAATTATGTATCTCTTCATAGTTGTTGATCTTTAATGTTTGCTAACGTGTTATTTATGGTTAGTTGTGTTGTCGAGAACTAAGTTAATAAAAGAAAACGAACCTTAGGAAAGTCTGTAGGGTTTTACAAGTATAGATAGACTGATCTTTTAATTAAACATATTGTTGTGCTTTCGTTATTTTTTTAATTCAGCATCAATTTCAACTAAAATTTGTTCTATATGCTCTTTTATTCCACCAAAAAACCTTGGACCGTTTGTTGCTTTGGTAGTCAAATAGTAATTTAAGAGTTCATTTTCAAATTCAATCAAACTGAATAAATTTTTATTGTTAGCCGTATCGGAAATTGATGGATGTTCAAAATTAATACCTCTATGTATTAGCACTTTTCTGACACTACCATTTTTATTCAATAAGTTTTGCATTTTCTCTTTAGAAGATCTTATATTATTTTCTTGCAATTTCAAAAAGACCAATGTGCTTTCAAATGAAGCTAGACTTTGTCTTAAATGTTCATTTTGAATTAAATTAAGGTTTCCAGAACTGATAATATCAGTTAATACACCTTTTGAAGGTTGATAGGTTGCTTCGCCACCAAAAATAGAAAACATAATATCTGATATTGTTTTATCACTTGTAGTGTCACTAACATCAACATCAAATAAAGTCAGCATTTTTTCTACGGAATTTATTCGTGCTTCATTTTCTATTATACAGTCATTTATCTTTTTAAGATTTGTTTTAAATTCAGTTTGTAGTGATAACAAATACACATGTTCTGTACTACGTAATTGCTTATTATTATTCCAATTGTTTATACTTAATGCAATCAAAATTCCAATGACTACAAGTATTATTTCTCCAATTGCATAAGTCAGATATTTTCCGAACTTATTTTCATTCAGAGTTTTTTGTCTAATGTTTCTAAAGAATTTTATCATTGGTTAGCGGTTTGTGGTAATGAAGCACAACGTGTTGAGTATGGCTAGTTGCGATTTTGAATGAGAGGAATTTCCGAAGGAAATTCAGACGTAACAAAAATGCAACTACCTTTGTTTAAGCACTAATTTAGCAATTTTTTATACAGGTTGTTGGCAAATCGTTTTTTATTTCCATCCTAAATACATTAAGCTAGGTAGTATGAAAAATGTGAAAACAGGAATTATAAAAATCAGAATTAAAAGTAGATATAATTTCAAATTCCATTGATAAAAATTATTTTTTCTAATTAAATCAATGATGCCATTTATAAAAATAAGTACTAAGCTTGTCAATGCTATCGAACCTCCATAAAACAGCATAGGCATTAAGAAAAATTCAGATTGAGCTCTTCCTGAACCTGTCAATTCCATTCCTTTTACAGCCTCATTAATGCTCCAAATTAATATATATAATTCGTATAATAAACCAGAAACTCCTAAAATCAAGGTTAAGTGCTTGAATGATTTATAAATATCTATTTCTTCTTTATTAGATTTACTTTCATCCATTGTTGAAAATAGTTTTTTTTATTCAGTTGCATTATGAACAGTAACTACCAAATCATTCTTGAATTGAACAAGAAGTTACGAATTCAGATATAGATTGTTACTTTTAGTTTAATTCTGTCTGACTGATAATTCCAGAATTAACTAAACTCAGTTATTTTCAATTTACTTTTTTATTGCTTTTCCAGTTTTGACTTATATACTATTAATAATAAGCCAATTGTAAATAATATAGCTCCTAAAACCAAAAGTCCAATTCCCAATACTTCAATTTGACGATTAAAATGAATGCTTGCTTTTTTTAAATCATTAGCAGTTATAAAAAGAATGCTATAGCAACTCATTAAATAACCAATAATTATTGTTATTATTCCAATAGTTTTTTTCATATTAAACACTATTTTTATTTAAGTGAGTTGTGTAATGTTTGCCAACGTGTTCGTATGTTTTGTTGCGTGGTTAAGCAACTAAATTAGCAAATAAAACACAGATAGAATATTCCGCAGGAATGTTCGTAAGTCGGCAGTGACCAAGCAATTAATTATACACGGTGTTGTGCTTTCGTTATTTTTTATAACTTAAGATTATTTTTTTTCTTCTTCAAGTAATCCAATAACTTCTGTCATTCCATTGCTTATTCTATTCATATAATTAATCCTTACAACTTTCATCTGTAAAGAATTATTTAACGTGGCAAACGTAGAAGGACGTGCAAGGATTTCCAAAAATTCTTTTTCAGTTAATCTAAATCTTTCAGGTATCATTTCATTAGGCGTAGATAAAATTTCGCTTAATCCTATTTCTTTTCTTAGTTCCCAGTCAGAACCATTATAATACATATCATTACTAATTTTACGGTGAATGGATCCACCAATGTCGGCAGACATTATCTCAGCGTAAAGTATGAGTACTTTCTTATTATTAATCATACTAAGCCTGCCTGACGATTTTGAATCTTCATAAATTGGTAAATTGAGATCATAAGGAATACCATATGTTATAAAATTTCCAAGTTTTTTCAGTGAATCTATTTGAATTGTCAATTCTTTAGATCCAATATGTTTTAAATACAATTGACCGTCTGCAATTAGAGAATCACCAAGGGCAATAGCATCATTTATTATAACCCTCGATGATTGTAATTCTACAATTAAGTCTTCAATTAACTGCTGTTTAATTATCTCATTTTTCCTTGATTCATTCCAATTATTTAAACTCAACGCAATTAAAATTCCAATAACGACCAATACAATTTCTCCAATAGCATACTTTATATACTTTCCAGCGTTATTTTTTCCCATAAGGTCGTAGCGTATTTTTCTAAAGAATTTTATCATTGGTTAGCGGTTTCTGGTAATGAAGTACAAAGTGTTTGTATATGGTATATTGCGTGTTTCAGCAACTAAATTAGTAAACTAAAACGAACTAGAGGAAATTCCGAAGGAATTTCCAAGTAGGCGAGTACTAGCAATGAATTATACACGTTGTTGTGCTTTTGTTATTTTTCTAACTCTTCGCCGATTAATTCAGATAATTCTTTTGTGGATTCTAATAAATTTTGCATATCCTTTAATAAGTTCTTTTCTGTAAAATTTTTTAGTATAAAAGTTCCATTTGTGATATTAATAGCTGAAATAATATCTTGCTCTCTAATTAATTGATTTAATAATTTAGGATTAACATTTAAAGTAAAATTTGCAGGTCCAAGACCAATCGCTTTTTGGCTATCCTCTAAATAAACATCATTATTCCCAGATGTAATTTTAATAATTTCGTTTTGAATAGTTCTCAAATCTAGTAGGGCATTCCTAATTTCATCTGGCATTAACTTAATGTCTCCTGTAGATATTAAAGATTCTATGGTGTTTGTATTAAAATTGGTATATCCAAATGTCCAATCTAGCGCACCCATAAGAGGTATAACATCATTAGTACTTTCTGCTTTAGGTAACTTTTCTAAATAATTTTGATACTTTGAAATACGCGAGTCGAGATTTATAATGTTTCTGTTAATATAAATAGTGTCCTTTGCTAAATCTTGTAACACCTGTTCATAGTAATTATTCCGAATTTTTGAACTTTTTCTGTTCTCATTCCAATTATTAATCTGAAGTGCTATCAAAATTCCAATAACAACTAGAATTATTTCTCCGATTGCATAAATCAAATACTTACTGAATTTATTTTCAGAAAGTAGTTTTTGTCTAATTTTTCTAAAGAATTTTATCATTGGTTAGCGGTTTCTGATAATGAATTACAACGTGTTGTGTATGGTTAGTTGCGTGATTTAGCAACTAAATTAGTAAACAAATACGTACCAGAGAAAATTCCGAAGGAATTTTCCAAATAAGCACTTGCCAAAGCAATTAATTATACACGGTGTTGTAACACGTTTAATTCAGACTTCACTTTTATTGTTAATCGAAAATTTAAGTAACTAAAAGATTTACTAGGTAATTATTGGATAACGAAATGTTTAGTTTACAATCAAAAGCAAATCCTAATAGAAACATCATATTTCATTAACACTAACATCATACTTAAAAACCATATTTGTAACTAAATAAAATCGAACCAAAAATGAAGAATTTCAGTAAATTAATTATGGCATTTTGCCTTATTTTAGTAATGAGTTGTAATAATGATGATGACAATACAACCCAAAACCCAATTGTAGATACTACAGTTAATTTTCAGTTTAAAACATCCATAAATGTTGGAGGAGAAGGTGCTTCTGAGATTTCAGCTTATGATCCAATATCAAAAAAACTATTTACCGTTAATGTTGAGTCCAACCAAATATCTATCACAAATATTTCAGATTTAAATGCACCTGTTCAAGAGCAACCAATTGATTTAAATTCTTTTGGAGCGCCAAATAGTGTTGCGATTAATAACGGAAGATTAGCAGTTGCAGTAGAGGCTGACCCAAAACAAAATCCTGGAAAAATTTTAGTGTTTAATACAGTAGACAATACAATACTTAATCAATTTACTGTTGGTGCTTTGCCAGATATGGTTACGTTTACAAACGATGGTAATTTAATTATTTCAGCAAATGAAGGTGAACCCAACGACGATTATACAAACGATCCAGAAGGAACAATAAGTATTATTGACCTTACAGATACTTCTGTGATTACATTAGATTTTTCATCTTTTAATAGTCAAGAGAGCACGCTTGAAAATCAGGGGTTTAGAGTTTTTGGGCCAAATGCAAATTTAGCACAGGATGTTGAACCAGAATATGTTGCTATTTCTAGTGATTCAAATACAGCTTGGGTATCATTGCAAGAAAATAATGGTATAGCCGAAATAAATTTAGTGACTAAAACAATAACAAATATTTATCCTTTAGGGTATAAAGATTATAGTATAGCAGGAAATGCAATTGATGCAAGTGATAGAGATGGTATAAAAGAACTTAAAAATTGGCCTGTTTATGGAATGTTTCAACCTGATGCTATTGTAAGCGTAAGTATAAACGGAATTAATTATATAATATCGGCAAATGAAGGTGATGCTAGAGATTATGATGGATTTAGTGAGGAGGAGCGTGTTGATGATTTAGTTTTAGATGAAACTGCTTTTCCTGTATCTGAAGATTATCAAAATGAAATAAACATTGGAAGATTAAAAACAACAACAACTTTAGGTGATACAGACAATGATGGTGATTATGATGTTGTTTATAGCTATGGCGCTCGTTCTTTTAGTATTTGGTCAACTAGTGGAAGTTTGGTTTATGATAGTGGTAATAGTATTGCTATTGAAACTTTAAATGCAACGCCAGATCGATTTAATGACGATGACGATAGAAGTGATGATAAAGGAGCTGAGCCAGAAAGTGTAGAGGTTTTGAATATTGGCAATGAACGCTATGTATTATTTGTAGGATTAGAACGTAACGATCAAGTTTTGGTATATGATATTACTAATCCAATGGCACCTCAATTTTTAAATCTTTTATCTCATACAGGCGATGAAGGTCCAGAAGGATTATTAGCTATAAATGCTGAAGATAGTCCAAGTGGAAAGGCCTTATTGGTAGTTTCTAATGAAGATAGTGGTACTGTTACTATCTACGAAAACGCACATTAATTTTATTTGAATAGTTAGTTTTATTTAAAAGCCTTAGTAATTTTATTACTAAGGTTTTTATTTTATAACATTAGAGTTTATGTTTTAAATCAGTTATTAAAAACTTACTTTTTGGAATTGCAAAAATGTAACCAATATTCTTGTAAAATAGAATTATGTCGCCTTTATTCAGGACGGGTCAATATTGTGGGTAACGGAATTGTATAAGATTAGTGGCGTGTTCAAGTACCTAATTTAGCAAATAATCACTAGATAGAAAATCCGCGAGGACTTTCGTAAGTAGGCGAGAAGCCAGCAATAAATTATATACGGTGTTAGCCTTTGTTATTTTCCATCATTGTCGTAATTATAATTTTTCTAATATTTTCCATACTATCTTTTTTTCCTATTGGTTCAGTACTTGAAGCTATGTTATTTAATATTTTTTGTTTTAATTTTTCATCCATTTTACCTTTTCCACCTAGTTTTCGATGTAATTCGTCAAGGATTTCAACATATTCATTCATTCTAATACTTGCTCCGTGATTTACAAAATTTTGAATTATTTTTTTTAAGTCAATATCGCTGATTGATAATATTGTTTCTGACGTAAAAGGTGTATTATATTCTGCATCTTTTATTAAAATTTCTGAACCATAAAATGTTGATGGCATTGCATTTAAATATGTGCTTTTAAAATAGAAAAATAAAATATACTCGTCAATTATAAATGAATACGGTCTAACGTTAAAAGGTGAACAATGAAGAAATGTAGCTAAACCTTCGGGATAATTAGGTGACCTTAATAACTTATATCCTATGTTTTTTAAATCTTGGTCGTTATTATCTAGTATTGAATTAGCTAAATATTTTTTTAAAATTCTCCTTAATTTATTTTCTTCTTTCGTTTTAAGTTTAAATCCACTGTTTTCCAGTATTGATATTCTCCAAATAATTGATATCCAGAATATAAATCCTATTGCTTTGTTTTTAACACTAGTATAATTTGTGTTCCTTTTTGCAGTTTTCTTTAAACTTAAGGCATATTCACTTTCTAACTTTCCCAATTCTGTTTCGCAAGTAGAACAAAAGAAGTTGTCTACAATAAAAGAAATGTCATTATTTTCAATTAATTCGTCATTAACTTCTCCGTAAACTTTCTCTAATTCTTCGGGAAGTACGTTTCTTCCAAAATAGCTTTTTGTTTCAAGTTTACCAATAACAAATCCTAACTCCTTATCTCTCCCTTTTGCTCCAATTTGGTTGTCAATTCGTTTTAATAAAAAGTGAGGTACTATGTGAGAACCTGTTTTATCAGCTTCTCTTTCTTGGCATAAAAGGCACTTCTTCATAATAAAGGCTAACGTTGTTGTATATGGTTTGTTGCGTGTTTTAAGCAACTAATTTAGTAAATAATTACCAACCAAGAAAATCCGCAAGGATTTTCGTAAGTAGGCTAGAACTAGCAATAAACTATATACGGTGTTGGCGGTAGTAATTATTTTCCAAGTATTTCATTGATATAAATTGAACGATATTTTTCAGGATATTCAACTTGTACTCCGTGTGTTCCATTTTCAAATAAAAACCATTTTTTAGATGGCGCAATAAGTGAATCAAAATATGCTTTTGCTACGGACGTTTCGGTAAAATGGTCGTTGTCTCCTTGTAATATATAAACTGGTACTTTCAATTCAGGAATATCACGCATTAAATTCATATCGATTGCAGTAGGTTGTAAAATCTTAGCTGCAGGATAGTAGGATTCTGGACTATTTATCATATCTGTAAATTTTTCGCTAAACGTTAATCCATTATCTAAAAACATACTTTTAATAAAATTAAAATCGGTTTCTAATTTTATCGGAGCATACTTCATTACAATCTTTCGTTCTATTTCAAAGGCTTCAGCTACGGAATTTTTTGAGTTTTTCACATAAGGTGGTCTTCCAATTTGTTTTAATTGATTGACTGAAATGGTGTCATTGTGTTTTTGTGATTCCGACATTGCAAATTCATAAGATAATTCTTCTGAAAGTGATAGATTCGCCATAAGACCACTACCAATATAGGCGTGATATAATTCAGGCTGTTTTTGAACCATGTAAGCTGCTACCGCTGTTCCCCACGATAAACCTTCAATGTAAATTTTGTCTTTTTTGAAAGTCTTTTTTAAGTGTTCTGATAGTTGCAAACCATCATCTACTATATGGTTTAAAGTAATGGACGAATCAGGTATACTATCATTATAGGCTAGACCAGAGCCTCTTTGTTCCCAATAGCAAACTGTAAATATATCTTCCAAATCAACACCTGTGAGTTTGTAAATTACAGGTAAAATTGGCGCTCCTGGTCCTCCGTGAACTATAAGTAATACGGGATTATTCTTGTCTTTTCCTCTAATGGTAATCCTTTGAGGTACTCCATTTATTGTCATATCCTCGTGCAGAGCGATACTATTCGGAAGAACATTACCGTTTTGGTCTAAAAAAGGTTCTTCGTTTCCAGAACTATTGATTCGAATTATTAGTAATACAACTAAAGTAAACGCAACAATTGCTCCCAGTAAAATCAAAAACCACTTTCCTATTTGCTTTAATATTTTCATATGTTCTTTATTTGTTCTATGGTTTTTTCTTATTACCGCCAACAATTGGATATAGGTATTAACTATATCCACATTATGTGCTAAGATAGCAAATCTTTAATTTTAATAAATGATATATTGACAACAAATCTTTGTATTTCAACTACTTCCTAACTAAACTGCCAAGCATATTTCCAAAAATAGCAGCAACACCTGCTGCAAATCCTCCAACTAAACCTGTGACTAAAATCAACGCATAGGGATTTCCGCCAAGAGGTAGGAGTATAGCAATCTTTTTAGCTAAAGTAAAATCATTAGCACTACTTATGATAAACGCATAGATGGCCCAAAAGCAAAATATAGCAAGAAAAGGCACAACAAATGTAGCAGCACGTTTCAGATTAAAAAATAATGCAGATACAAATCCTGCAACCATCACAGACCACCAAGGTAACGTCAACGATAAAATTACAGCTATGATCATGGTAACAACGAAGTTTAAAATAATTTGCTTGTTCATAATTAGTTGCTAGGTGTTAAGGTTTGTGTTGCTATAATTTGATCTGTTGCAGTTGCATTTTGCATGAAATTTAATTCATGATATTTGCCAATTGCCCAATCATCAACAAAATTATCGTAATAGGTGCTTCCTGGATTACCAGATTGTCCGCCTGGATAAATCCCTAAAGCTTTGGGAGGCGAACTCATTTCTACAATCATTCGCCAAGATGGACCATGTGTTTCTGAAGTTGCATTAACAATACTTGCATCTCCACCAATGGGTAAATCAAATCTAGAAAAGGCAGGTAAACCTTGCAAAAGGTGACCAACACGAGTCGCTTTGTAAGCTTGCCAATTATAATCACCATTTAAAGATTTCCAGTCTATAAGTTCTTTTGCAGCTTCTTTAAATGCTAGTAAAAACAAGTCGTGAGCAGTTTCCTTCTCTGGTGTTTCTATAATATCCATAAAGGGATCGTTTGGCTGATTGGTCATTAAATAAATAGATTGATAGGTGTAAGGAGACATCATCGCTTCTGCTTCGCTATCAAATTCATCCCAAATCATTGGGTACAATTTATACCACCAAGCTCTCCAAATACTAGGTCCTAGCTTTTCAATATCGTTATTAAAATCCCAAGATTTCACTTGATTGTAAATCTCTTTCTCTTCGGAAGTCAAGCTACTCACATCCATAGTCTTAAACATATAAGGTAATAACTCAGCAGCTTTTAAATTGTAGTTATTATTGTGAAGGTTTTTAAAGTCTTCTACCGAAAATTTATTCTTTGATCTAAAGAAATCATTTATCACACGATTTCTATACGTTTCATATCCATCATTAAATATATAAAACGGATATTTCTCATCAACAGGATGCTGATTTGCAGAACTCACAAAACCACGTTCAGGGTTTTTAGAATGTGCATTAAACGCTTGCGGAATGTAACTTTGCCAATCATGATCCGGATTAGAGCCATCCAATAAAAATTTCCCTTGTCCTTTCCATTTATTAGGAAAAAGGCCTTGTATCCAAATAGCGATATCACCTTCTGTAGATGCAAATACAAAGTTTTGAGCTGGAGCAGTGTAGTTTTTTATAGCGTTGACATAATCATCATAGTTTTTTGCTTTGTTTAATGCTAAAAATGGTCGCTGATTATTACCACCTGTATGACCTATCCATCTCATAGCGTAGCCAGATTTCTCATTATCACTCATAAAATTATGATCATAAGTTACTGGACCATGATGTGTGTAAATCACAGAATCTAAAACGGTTGCAGCACCTTTAATTTTAATTTCTTCAACACGAACTGTTGTGTTTTTCCAACCTCCATCATATTTATATTGTGTTCTAGTGTCGTCTTTAAATTCAATTTTATACCAATCTAAAACATCACGAGTTGCGTTAGTTTCTCCCCAAGAAATATGTGTGTTAAATCCTGAAATCACTCCTAAAGCTCCAGGTAGTGTTGCTCCCATAGTATTGTGCTCTGGTGTGCTCAATTGCATGACAAACCAAATAGAAGGGAGTTTCAAACCTAAATGAGGATCGTTAGCAAGAATTGGGTTTCCGGTTGTAGATTTAGCTCCAGACACAGCCCAATTATTACTACCATTATCTGGATGTGGTTTTACAATGGTTTGTGCAATCGTGTCTTGTGGTAATTCACCTTGAGGCGTTTTGGTCATTTTAACGTCAATAAAACTCCAATCTGTTTCCTTCGGGATTATTGGATCATTAATATCAAAAAAGTCAGGGAATAGGAGGTCAAATCGCTCTTTGCCAAATTTGCGTAACATATTGGTATATTCTAAATCATCGTCTCCTCCAGCCAGCATTTTTGTCATATACATGAGTAAAAGTGCTGTTTTTTTTGTGGTCCAAGGTTCTGGTTTATAGTCTAATAATTTATATTCTACGGGTAAGTTTTTAGTATCTAATGATTCTATATAGTTATTAACACCATCACGATAGGCTTCCAAAAAAGCAACAGTTTCTGGATCTTCTTGCATTTTTTCTAATGATCGGTCTGCACCAAATCCCATACCTCGTCTGCGAGCAGTTTGATCATAAGTTAGTCCGTCACTTCCAATAATTTCAGAAATACGTCCTGCAGCAGCATGCGTTTGAAATTCCATTTGCCACAAGCGATGTTTTGCTGTTATGTAACCTTGTGCTTTGTATAAATCAATGTCGTTTTGAGCAAAAATATGCGGAATTAATTGTGCATCATAATGAATGGTTACTGGAGCAGACAAGCCTTTAATATTCACATTTCCGTCAATAACCTCATTAGTTTCATTTTGCCACACACCACCTGCAGGATCTAAAAATTTACCAATTGGAGGCACAGCACCTAGTTTTGTGTTGAGTGCGTAAAACACAACAATTGTGAGTACAAAAGTTATGAGGAGTTTGATGTATTTCATGTGGTTATATTTATTGTTTTTCAATGGTCACATGTTGTTCGCTATTAATCATTTTCTTAGGTGGTAAGATTTTTGAACATGCTCGTTTCATGTGGTTGGAATTAGTTTTTGAAATTACTGAAATTAATTTAACTATTTAAAAGCTGTCTTCAATTAATGGTTCAGCTTTTTCCTCTAATAATGTAATTAATTCCTTTTGGTAATATGAATAATGATCTGGAATGTGTAACACTTTTATTTTTCTTCGGAAATGAGAACCTCCATTTTTTGTGATAATTTGTCTGTGCTTTTCTTCCATAACGATAACCAAATCTGCCCATTCCATTAAGTTTTCGGTTAATGGTTGTGTGCCTTCTTTATTGCAAATTTTATGATTTGTTCCTGCGGAATCAAATTCAAAAGATGATAGTTTTTCAGAAAAATAATCGGAAGCAGTTTTTGAACGTTGTTTATTTGCTGAGCAAACGAAAAGGATTTTTGATGTATTTGACATAAAAATTATGATGTTAAAATATTTCCGAAGAAAAAATCATCGCAACACCAATTTACTAACCACTTTTTTACCAATAGATTCATTAAGCATGTCAACAATTTTCTGTTTTCCATAGCTTAATTCTTCTCGTAGCACACTAGAACTTAATGCCACATAGAGCACATCTTTATCCAATGTGACATCTGTAGTGTAATTGTTTACACCATTTCCCATCATTTTTACCCATGCATCTTTAACATCTACTTTGTCTAAACCAGATTGTAATCTATTAGCCTCAACAAACTCTTTGAGAATATCGCTAATTGGTAAATTATCGTTGTGTCGCTTTGCCATGTTTACGTTCCGAGTAATCGGAGATCTATTTGTTTGTACTATATCTACTGAAATTGGAATTATTTGGTTTCTGATTCTAAATTTAAAGATTCATAACGTTTATAAATATACACATCTTTATTGGTATTATTAAGAATTACCAATTGTGTTTCATTGGCATTTAAAACAGTTTCCTTCCAATTTGCATAAGGTGTCTTATAATAAATATTGAGACTGTCGTTTTCAATTTTTATACTAAAAGTTTCTTCACTCTTAGACGTTTCAAAGGATCCAAATAAGTTTGGTTTTAGTTTTCTTCGGAAACCTGACAAACTATCAGAGACTTCAATATAATCTATCATATCATTAAAATTATAGTCTCTTTTTGTGCCATCACTTAAAGTCACTTCATCTATTTCCCAATAACCTGAAATATGAGGAATAAATTCATTAGGATTTGTGGAACAGCTAAAAACCGAAAACAATAAAATAGCTAAAACTAGTTTTTTCATAATTTAAAAATTTTATACGACTGATGAATTTGCTTCACCACATTTTCTGTACGCTCTGCATGTGTATCACTTATAAATAATTGACCAAAATCATCATTGTCTACCAAACTGATAATTTGAGCAACCCGATTCTCATCCAACTTATCAAAAATATCATCTAATAATAGGAGAGGAGTCACACCATTTTGTTGTTTTATAAAATCAAATTGTGCTAACTTCAATGCAATTAAAAATGATTTTTGCTGACCTTGGCTTCCAAATTTTTTGATAGGATAAGTTTCAATTTCAAAATTTAGATCATCCTTATGAATCCCAACACTCGTGTATTGAATAACTTTATCTTTATTAATATTTTTTGCAAGTAGGGTTTTTAAATCAGCTTCAAATAAATCACTCTTATAATTTAAATTGACGTCTTCATTATCATTACTAATCGCTTTATAACGTGCTTTAAAAATAGGAATAAAAGTTTTTAGAAAAGCATCTCGTGTTTTAAAAATGGCGCTTCCGTAGGTATCTAATTGTTCATTATAGACTTCAAGTGTTTGCGCATTAAATGTATTGTTTAATGCAAAGTATTTTAATAAGGCATTACGTTGCGTTAAAATTTTATTGTAATTAATTAAATTATTGAGATAGAGTTTGTCACTTTGTGAAATCACACTGTCAATAAATTTTCGACGTGTGTCACTACCTTCAATAATTAAATCTCGATCTGCAGGAGAAATAATCACTAATGGAATTAATCCAATATGATCACTAAACTTATCATAAGCTTTTCCGTTACGCTTTATGACTTTCTTTTGTCCGCGTTTTAAAGACACAACTACTTTTTCGGTTTTATCGTTTTTATTGAAAATTCCGTCCACAACAAAAAAGGCTTCGTTATGCTTAATATTTTGAGATGCAATAGGGTTGAAGTAGCTTTTTCCGAAGGATAAATGATAGATTGCATCCAATGCATTTGTTTTTCCAACACCATTAGAACCAACAAAACAGTTAATTTTAGTATCAAATTCGAAATCTTGTTGCTCGAAATTTTTATAATTAACTAAGCTTAACGTGTTTAAAATCATAAATTTAAAAGGGAATATGAGTATTTGGTCGCTATTATTATACGTGGAAGTAAAAATAACAAATAATTTACCTTTTAAATCCCAATAAAAATTTTATTTTTGCGCCACAAATAATGAACTATGGCAACATATAAGAAAAGAGGATATAAACCAAAAGCTGTCAAGGAGAAAGCTGAAACAATTGAAGGTTTAGAACAAGATTCTACAACTGCAGAAGTATTTAATACACTTGATGAAAGTGCTAACAAAGCTGAAGATTTTGTTGCAAAGAACCAAAAAGGTATTTTTATTATCATTGGTTTAGCTGCATTAATTATGCTTGGTTACTTAGGTTACAAGAAATTTATTGCTGAGCCAAAAGCTGAAGAAGCAATGAATGAAATGTACTCTGCTCAAAAATCTTTTGATGAAGCTATAGCTGGTACAAATAAAGATTCTTTATTCACTTTAGCACTTAATGGTGTTGGTGGAAAACTTGGTTTAACAGATATCGTTGATCAATATGGTTCTACACCTGCTGGAAATTTAGCAAACTATTATGCTGGTATGGCTTACTTAAATCTTAAGGATTATACGAATGCTGTAAAGTATTTAGGTGATTTTAGTACAGATGATGCTGTTCTTGGACCAATTGCTAAAGGAGGAATGGGTGATGCGTTTGTTCAATTAAACCAATTACCAGAAGCGTTAGAATATTATGAAAAAGCAATTACTGCTTCAACTAATGATTATACAACACCAATGTATCTTTTAAAAGCTGCAAACGTTGCACAATCTATAGGAAATAGTGCAAAAGCTTTAGAATATTACAAACGTATTAAATCTGAGTTTGAGACTTCAGATCAGGCAAAAAATATTGATATCTTTATAGGTAGAGCAGAAGCTAGCAACTAATATGGCAACCGCAAATCATAATTTATCACATTACGATAAAAACACAATCCCAAACGCGAAGAACTTTCGGTTTGGGATTGTTGTTTCTGAGTGGAATGATACCATCACTAACGGACTCCTAAAAGGCGCAGTAGATGCTTTAGAAGATTGTGGTGCATTACCAGAAAACATCATCACTTGGTATGTTCCTGGAAGTTTTGAGTTGATCTACGGAAGTAAAAAAATGATCGAACAAAATGTCGATGCTGTTATTGCTATTGGATGTGTGATTCAAGGCGAAACAAAGCATTTTGATTTTGTTTGCGAAGGTGTAACACAAGGCATTAAAGATTTAAATGTCACTACAGATACTCCAGTGATTTTTTGTGTGCTTACAGATAATACGATGCAACAATCTATTGATCGTTCTGGAGGAAAGCATGGTAATAAAGGTACCGAAGCTGGTATTGCTGCTATTAAGATGGCAGACTTGCGTAGAAAGTAGTATTCAGTCTCAGTTTTCAGTTTTTAGTTTCTTTCTCTTGCGCTTTACAAAGTTTTCAGTGCTTACTCTTATCTGTTTACTCGTATCTTTTTTTTCTCGCAAAGTCGCCTAGACGCAAAGCCACCCTTATGGTAATGCACTATTTTTGTATTCTTCGGAAATTTTAAAAACCACATTTATGATAAGAAAAAATAACATATCACTATTTTTTCATTAAATCGTTTAGCAACTTTTGGATTATTAATATTTCCGAAGGAAAAATTAATAATATCTGAGTAAGCTTTGCGTCTTTGCGACTTTGCGAGAGCATTTTTATTCCGAATATGTACAACACAACAATTGCCATGCGAGTGAGATACTGAAAACTGCGACTGCGACTGTAAACTCCAAAGAGTAAGAGTCAGCAAAATGTTAACAATTTTTAGCATTCAAAGCACCTGTTTTCCTAGTAAATTCTGTACTTTTGATATACTAAGACGTGTAAAACAGTGAGTTTATTTAAGCAACGAAAAAGTAGAGGTTTTAATTACATTCCAAGAAATGAAAAATCATCTCTTAATGAAGATGAAGAGCTTAAAACACAATGGCAATCTGTTAAACGCCAAGGGAAACTTAAAAATAGACGTATTATTTCACTACCTTTATTGATAGTTTTTTTAGGAATGATAATTGCATTATGGTATCTTTTAACGCATTATCAAACAACGTAGATTATGGGAATTTTAGGCAAAAGAAAAAACAAGAAATTTGATTATCAACCACGTTATTACAAAGGTGAAGGCAGTCCTTTTGAATTAAAACACAAGTTTGATGAGTATCGAGTAACCGTTGGAAATAACAACGGATTAAAAAATAAATTCGGTAATGCTATTGATGATTATAAATACAATGGTGACAAAACTGGCGCAAATCGTCGTATTTTATACATCATAGCTGCTTTAATTCTAGTTTTTTTATTTATCATAGATTTCGATTTATCAATATTCTCCCTTAAACGCTAATGGCAGACATTATTCAATTGTTACCAGATCATGTTGCAAACCAAATTGCAGCAGGTGAAGTTGTACAACGACCAGCATCAGTTGTAAAAGAATTACTAGAAAATTCTATTGATGCAGGCGCAAACTCTATTAAATTAATTATTAAAGATTCTGGTAAAACACTTATCCAAGTTATCGATAATGGTAAAGGTATGAGTGTTACAGATGCTCGATTGAGTTTTGAGCGTCATGCAACGTCTAAAATACGTTCTGCAGAAGATTTATTCAGTCTCAACACCAAAGGGTTTAGAGGTGAGGCTTTAGCAAGTATAGCAGCCATTGCTCACGTAGAATTAAAAACCAAACAAGATCAAGACGAGCTAGGTACAATCATAGAAATTGAAGGTAGCGAGATCAAAAATCAGGAAGTAACTGTTACACCAACAGGAACTTCGCTTTGCGTGAAACACTTATTTTTTAATATTCCTGCACGACGTAATTTTTTAAAATCTAATAACGTTGAGCTTAGACATATTGTCGATGAGTTTCATCGTGTCGCTCTTGCACATCCAGATATTGAATTCTTAATGTATCACAATGGCAGCGAGAGTTTTAATCTTCCAAAAAGTAATTACAGACAGCGCGTAGTTAATATCTTCGGAAATAAAACCAACGAGAAACTGGTTCCTGTTGAAGAAGAAACTGAAGTCTTAAAAATCTCCGGATTTGTGGGCAAACCAGAGTTCGCCAAACGCACTAGAACCGAACAATTTTTCTTTGTCAATAATCGGTTTATAAAAAGTCCGTATCTCAATCATGCTATAAACTCAGCTTTTGAAGGTTTAATGAAAGATGGTAGTCATCCTAGTTATTTTTTAAATCTCACGGTTGATCCAAAAAGCATTGATATCAATATTCATCCTACTAAAACCGAAATTAAGTTTGATGATGAGCATACATTATATGCTATTTTGCGTTCTGCTGTAAAACATAGTTTAGGTCAATTTAATATTGCACCAGTTTTAGACTTTGATCGCGATAGAAACTTAGATACGCCTTATAATTATGAAAATAAACGAGCGTCAACACCAACTGTAGAGGTTGATCGTACATTTAATCCTTTTCAAGAAGATAGAACAGTAACTCAGAGCAAGTCTAGTGGATCAGGTTCATCTTCAAATTACAGAAAAGAACCAGCGAAACAATGGGAAAGTTTGTATGTAGGATTAGAATCTAAAGGTACAAAAACTGATAACGATTTTAGTGAAGTTCAGTTTGAAAGTCAGCCCGAAAACGCTTCTTTGTTTAATGGTGATAAGCACGTAGAAAACAAACAAACCACGTATCAATTACACAACAAATACATTATTAGTACTATAAAATCTGGTATGATGATACTAGATCAACATCGTTCGCATCAACGAGTTCTATATGAAGGGTTACTTAAACATTTAACGGTTAAAGAGTCTGTAAGTCAGCAGCTTTTGTTTCCATTGCGTTTGGAGTTTACAGCTTCTGAAATGGATATACTTCAAAATTTAAAGGAAGATTTAGAACATACAGGTTTTGTGTTTTTATCATTTTCCGAAGGCAACATTGAAATCACAGGAGTCCCAATTAATGTGCCTGAAAGTGAAGTCTCAATTATTTTAGAACAACTCATAAGCGATGTAGAACAAGAAGTGCCAGATAGTCATTTTAGTGCTACAGATTTGTTAGCAAAATCAATGGCTAAGAGTTTGGCTATAAAAACAGGTCAAAGCTTATCGCGATTAGAACAAGAACATTTGGTAAATAGTTTGTTTGCTTGTAAAGAACCAACAGTTTCTCCTACTAATAAAGTCACGTTTATAACAATGAGTGTTGATGACTTTGATAAAAAATTTATATAAATTATGATTAGAGGTATAACAGATACAGTAAAACATTTGATTATTATAAATGTTGTAATGTTTATTGGTACACTTACCGTTGGAGGAGGGCAATTGTTTTATGAATGGTTTGCCTTATACTTTCCAGAGAATGTTTTATTTAAGCCTTGGCAGATTATAACTCATATGTTTATGCATGGAGGTCCAACTCATATTTTGTTTAATATGTTTGCGTTATGGATGTTTGGTACAGCAGTTGAAACCCAATTGGGCTCAAAGAAATTTTTATTTTTGTACATCTCTGCTGGATTAGGAGCAATGTTATTTCAGTTAGGCTATTATTATTTCAATTATTTCCCTTCATACTCAGAGTTAATAGCTTCTGGACTTACTGATGGTCAAGTGATGGAAATGTTGAAAACCAATAAAGTAGTAGGTGAGTTGACTAGTTCACAAATGAGTGCAGCACAACATGCTTATACAGCCTATAATGCAAGTATGGTTGGCGCTTCCGGTTGTATCATGGGAATTTTAGCTGCTTTTGGGATGATGAACCCTGAAGCTAAGTTGATGTTGATATTTTTACCTATACCAATAAAAGCAAAGTACTTTATTCCTGGTATTATAATACTTGATATTATTTCTGCGTTAACAGGACAATCATTCTTTAGTCCTAGTAATACAGCTTATATGGCTCACGTTGGTGGAGCAATTACAGGTTTCCTTATCATGTGGTATTGGAAAAAAACACAGTTTAATAAAAATCGTTGGGATAGATGACCTCATTAAATAACGACGTAAAAGACAAACTCAAAAATCTAAATGTTTTTGAAAAAATCATGGCTGTTAATGTCTTGATTTTTATTATTGGATGGTTGATACAAGTAATTCGCAAAATTCCGAGATCATACACCTTATCTTGGTTGGAGTTGCCAAAAGAACTTTCTGATTTTATAGTCAAACCTTGGACTTTATTTACCTACGGATTTACACATTACGATTTTTTCCATCTGTTATTTAATATGGTGGTCTTGTATTTTGTATCACGAAGTATGGTTAATTTGTTTCCGTCAAAACAGTCCTTGTCTATCTATTTCTTAGGGATTTTAGCTGGAGGGTTATCTTTTTTATTAGTCTATAATGTATTGCCTAATTCAATGTCATTAACTGTTGGTTCTTTGGTTGGAGCATCTGCAGGTGTCAATGCCTTATTAATTTTTTTATGTGCTTATATGCCAAATCGAGAAACGAGGTTCTTTTTGATCTCTATAAAACTCTGGCACATTGGAGTAGCCATAGTTATTTTTGATGTGATTGGTTTATTTGGAGCTAATCAAGGAGGTAAAGTTGCTCATTTAGGTGGAAGTTTAATAGGTTATCTCTACGCAACACAATTACTAAAAGGTAATGATATAGGTACTGGTTTTGGTAAGTTTATGGATAGTATTACGAATCTATTTAGTAAGAAATCACCACTAAAAACAGTACATAGAAGTAAGAAAAATACAATTGCAGGTCACAATAAAGAAGAATTCAACGAGTTTAATAATCAAAAGAAAATAGATCTTATTCTAGATAAAATAAGTAAAAGTGGTTACGAAAGTTTAACAAAAGAGGAAAAAGCATTTTTATTTAAAGCTGGAAAGAATTAAAATATATGAGAAAGCTTAAGCTTTACGAGAAATTCATATTTGTTATCAATTCGTTGGTTGCCTTTGCATTGCTCTTGTCTTATATCTTACCATATGTTGAGCCTAAAAAATTCGCATTTTTATCTGTTCTTAGTCTTGCAGTTCCGTTTTTAATAATCGTTAATATTTTATTTGTAGTGTATTGGTTGCTTAAAGTGAAAAAGCAATTATTAGTTTCTCTTGTAGTTTTGGCTTTAGGCTATAGCTATGTGTTTTCGCTTTATAAGTTGTCTTCTTCAAAAAATGTGGATGATAATGAAAACATCTCTGTGATGAATTATAACGTACGCTTATTTAATGTGTTTGATTGGATTAAAGATCCAAATCTAAAAGAAAACATATCTAAATTTATTTCAGAGAAAAATCCAGATATTCTTTGCATGCAAGAATATAGAACTGATCATGATGTTAACCTTCGAATCTTCCCTTATAAGTATATCGAACTTTCAGGAAATAAAGTGAAAAATGGACAAGCGATATACACCAAGTTTCCGATTATAAACTCTGGATCCATAGAATTTCCGCATACGTCAAACAACGCCATTTTTGTAGATGTTGTTAAAGGTGTAGATACTTTACGTATATATAATGTGCATTTACAATCGTCTGGAATTGATCCAACGGTTGAGAAATTATCAAAAGAAAACTCTGAAAACTTATTCAAACGTGTGAGCTCAACTTTTAAAATGCAACAGTCGCAAACCGAACAGTTTTTAGCTCACAAAAATAAATCGCCTTATAAAACAATCATCTCTGGCGACTTCAATAATACAGCCTATTCTTATGTGTACAAAGAAATAAAAGGAGACATGAAAGATGCGTTTAAACAAGCAGGAAATGGTTTTGGAAGAACTTTTGACTTTAAGTTTTTTCCTGTGCGTATTGATTTTGTTTTAGTTGATGATGCTTTTGAGATTAATGCCTTTAAGACATTTGATGTCAAGTATAGTGATCATTATCCTGTGATGGCTAAGGTGAAGGTAAAGTAGTAAACAGTGTAAAGTTTTCAGTATTTACACTAGTTTTAATTTTCTCGCAAAGTCGCAAAGGCGCAGAGTCACAAAGCTCACTCTTACGGAAATGAACTATTTTGTTATTCTTCTGAAATTTTATAACTCAAAATCAATTTCAAGAAAAAGCGAACACGAAACACTTAATTTCAAATATTTAGTATCTATTTAAAAATTAATATTTCTGAAGGAAAAATTAATCACACTTGAGTAAACTTTGCGTCTTTGTGCCTTTGCGAGAAAAAAGTATTCCATAAACAACTAACACAAGAGTAAGAGCTGAAAACTGCGACTGCGACTGAATACTTATTTTTACATCAATAAACAATCTACCCAATCTGCCAACATATGGATCAATAATCCTAATCCAACAACCCTTGTTTTTTTTATAATTGTCAAAACAACATAAACACCAATGGCATAATAGGTGTGAAGTGGATGAAAATTTATACTGCAACGTGTTGGATCAAAAATTGGGTTGGCTAGCAAATGATCTAAGTCGATTATAATTGCCGATAACATAATTAATGCAGCAATTTTCCAGTTTTTTCTAAAGAAAAGATAAGCAACCAGAATTGGGACTAGAAAATGAATTCCGTAATGGAGGATTGGTTGCAACATTACAGGTTTAGGGGTTGAGATTTAAGATATAACTCTGTATTTGGACCTTCGTTAAATAAGAGGTCTAAAATACTTAGATTGGATAAAAACCCATGTTTGTCATCAAATACTTGAGCGTATGATTTGAAGTGCTGCGGAATTTCTTTTCTGCTATTTGACAATGGTCTAGCATCTAAACTATTTTTTGGTTCTAATTCAAAAGTTGTAGTTGTTGAATACTCAAACGGAAGTTGCATACATTCAAAAACTAGCTCAAGACATTTAAAGTTGAATGCCATGATGGTATCGAATTCCGAAGTAAATAAAGGCATCAAGTCGTCAATGTAAAACTCATAAAATGGTGACGTACGATAAGCAGACTCTAAAGATTTTAAGTGTTGGGTTTGCCAGTTTTCAGTATTAAAAATTTTTACGTCTTTGTAGAGTTGTCTGTTTTTTTGAGAGTAAATCACAGGAACATTTAAATCTAGTCTTCCATTAGCTCCATAAATGGATGCACGATTACGATAGGTTTGTTTTTGATAGTTATCACAAACTTCAAATACAATATGATTTGCGTTTAGCATAGCGACAAAGTGTGCTACATTTGGGAAATATGTTGGATGAAGTACGCTATTCACTTTTAGATTTGTTGCATTATAGCGTTAGCTGTCCTGGTCTACTTGTTTATTCTCTTTGTTATATTTTTTATGTGCTATGTTTTTACTTTCTAAAATAGCATAAAATTTACGATGAGAGATTTTTAAGTCTTTAGTAATGTCTCTAACTTTTTTCTTTCCTTTTTTATAGAGGTTCAAATTTTTAGTGACTTCCTTATTAAAATAATAGTTTTTAAGTTTATCAACGACTTCAGTTTCAGAAAGATTAGAATTACTTGCGTAGCTTTCTAAGATCGCTTTGACATCAGATAAATTAGTTTTCATAATTATAATTTTTAGAGAGAATTAGTGGCATAATTGACATTTAGAAACATTCGAAATTTTAAGTATCGATAGTCTTCTAGTTCAATATAAATTTAAGAAAAATCTAATTAAGCTTTCTTTTTCTTTCTCCATGCATTAAATCCAAACCAAGCAGCCAATAAGACTAAAAACGGAATTAAATAAGACACAGGATTTCCAGATCCACCAACTGTGGTGAACCAACGTTCCCAACGCGGATTTTTAAGACCATCCCAACTCATCCAAATAAATACAGGTTTACCTACAACATGATCAAACGGTACATAACCCCAAGCACGAGCATCAATAGAGTTGTTTCTATTGTCTCCCATCATCCAATAATAATCTTGTTTAAAGGTATATGATGTTGCTGGTTGATCGTTAATAATGATTTGATTACCTCTGGTAACGATATTATTTCTTTCGTATTCGCCAATAAGTCGTTTGTAGAGTGGAAGCACTTCCATAGTTAATTGTATGGTTTCTCCTTTCTTCGGAATATAAATAGGTCCAAAATTGTCATAACTCCAATCATATCCAGCAGCTCTAGGAAATAGTGCTTTGTGATCTATCCCTTTAGGTGTTTCACTTCTGGTTATACTAGCAACATTTGGATGATTTTTAGCTTGAGCTGCAGCTTCTACTGTAGCTTCAATGATAAGTGAGTTTTGTGACGTTGGATATACATCTGTAATATCGTAACGCTTAAAACCTCCATAAATTTGTTCACTACTATAGGTGCCTTTTAATTCTACTTGGTAAGCAAATTGAAGTTTAGCACGATCTGGTAATTCATTTAGTTTTCCGTTGATGTAAACATATCCATTTCTAACCTCTAATGAATCTCCAGGAACACCTACACAACGCTTAACTAGATTTGTTTTCTTATCAATTGGTTTGTAGTAATTTCGATCTGGAGAAAATTTATTCATATCCAGAAGTGTATCTGCTGGTTGATTAAAAACCACAATATCATTACGTTCAATATCTTCAAATCCAGGAATTCTCATGTATGGCAACTGTAATTTGTTTTTCCATGAGGTTTTACGTTCTTCAAAATTATCGTCAAATAAGTAAGATTTAACATTTAATCCAGGAATTGTATCATGAACCATAGGAGTTGCAACCGTTGTCATTGGGATTCTTGCTCCATAATGAAACTTACTTACAAATAAGAAATCACCAACTAGTAAAGATTTTTCTAAAGACGAACTTGGTATTGTAAACGGTTGAATAAAATATGTGTGAACAATAGTTGCTGCAACAATTGCAAACAAAATAGAACTCGTCCAGTCACCAGAACTCGATTTAGGGTTTATGTCTCTATCTTTGATATATTCAACATCTGTAGCATAATTGAGATAAAAATTATAGAAACCTAAAGTAATAACTGCTAAAAACGTATCTAAATATTGATTTTTGCCAAAACTTCTAGCGGTTTCAACCCAAACAACTGGTAACATAATTAAGTTCACAATTGGTACAAAGAGTAGGATAGTCCACCACCAAGGTCGACAAATGATTTTCATTAATATCACAGCGTTATATACAGGAATAAAAGCTTCCCAAGCTTGACGTCCAGCTTTAACGTATAGTTTCCAAGTCCCAAGTCCGTGAATGATTTGGATAACTAGAATAAAGATTAACCATTGTGTAATTGACATATTTGTGATTGATTAATGTTGAATGATTATTGATTAATTATTGGAGCCCAATTTAGCTGTTTTTCTTGAGGAAATGAAAATTCTTGTAAGTTCGTCTGCTTCTTTTAACATAGAATTACAATTGATTCCACTTATTAATTGTTCAGTAATTGCAAATTCTATCCAGAAATGACTTTCATCTACCTCTTCAACAACGATACTAATTTTTGCAATGAAGCTATTTTTTGATTGTGCTAAACAAGCAGCTCTGTAATTTGCAGCGACAGATGTTGAGCATCTAATTAATTGACCTTTTATATGATTACCTAAGTATGAATTCGGAAATTCTAATGACAATTTAATACAATTATGAGCAAATGTTTTTGTGCGCTCTTTTAAATTATTCATCATTAATCAATCTACATTAATCATTTATACTTAATACATCTTTCATGGTGTAAACACCTTTTTTATCATGTACATATTCTGCAGCAATTACAGCGCCTAAAGCAAAACCTTGTCTGCTATGTGCTGTATGTTTAATTTGAATGCTATCAACTTCAGAGTCATAATTTATCTCATGAGTTCCTGGAACATTTTCAATACGTTTTGCAAAAATACCAATCTCATTTTGGTTTGGCGTATCTAAAGTCCATTTTTCATAATTAGATGCGTCAATTATTCCATTTGCGAGTGTAATAGCTGTTCCGCTAGGTGCATCTAGTTTTTGCGTATGATGAATTTCTTCTACGGAAACTTTATAATCTGGCAGTTTAGCCATTAATTTTGCCAACGTCTTATTGAGTTCAAAAAAAATGTTGACACCTAAACTGAAATTTGAAGCATACAAAAATGTGCCTTTTTTAGATTCGCAAAGCGATACAATCTTTTCATAATCGTCCAACCAACCTGTCGTTCCAGAAATTACCGGAACATTTTGCTCTAAACATTTTGAAATATTAGCAACAGCCGATGTTGGCAGACTAAAATCTATAGCAACATCACAATTTTGGAGTTCGATACTTTCCGAAGCACTTGATACTTTTAGCATAATACTATGACCACGTTCTAACGCAATGGTTTCAATAGCTTTACCCATTTTTCCGTAGCCTAACAATGCAATTCTCATACTTTAGAATTTGAAATTAAGCGTTAAGCCTAAATTGGTGTTATTTTCCATTTGGTTGTACTTAAAATGTGGTCGAAAAGATAGGTCTTCATCAACATTAAATTGGAGTAAATGTGCATCTACATTAGCATCAATAATGTTTAACGCGTACATTCCTATGGCAACCAATAATGCTAGTTCTTTGTTACGACGTAATGTTTGCTGTGCTCTAATGAGTCCATCTTCAGATATGTTTTGAAATTGATCATCATCAAATCCAGCTAAACGTCTTTTATAAGCATCTCTATATAAATTGAGGTCTCTATCATTTTGGATATAGAGATAAACCGGAATACCAATGGCAGCATAAACCAATGGAATTTTCCAATATTTTTTATTGTAAGCTTGACCTAAACCAGGAAGCACAGCAGAGTAGAAGGCTGCTTTTGAAGGTGCTAGTACATCTAAAGGTGCTCTTTTCTTCATTGAAATAGAGTCTTGAACGACCATTAAACCTGTGTCTACTTCGTCAGCTTTTTTATCATCTTGTGCAAATGTTATAGTACTGAAAAGGAGAAAGAAAAGACTGGTATAGACTAATTTATTTAGCACTTTGAACTAGTTTTTTTATACGATTAAAATCTTCTTCAGAATGAAACGGAATCGTAATTTGTCCTTTGCCATTCTTTGACACTTTAACGTTAATTTTGTGGCCAAAGTATTCTGAAAATTCTTTTATGCCTTTTTTAACAAATTTAGGCAGTTGTTGGGATTCGGTAGTTTTTTTAGTTGAAGGATTGTTGTAATTCTTAACTAATGCTTCAGTTGCTCTAACCGATAATTTATCTGTAATAATTTTCTCGTAGATGTCTAATTGATCATTTTGATTTTCTATATTAATCATAGCACGACCATGACCCATAGAGATAAAACCATCACGCATTCCAGTTTGTATAATAGGATCTAACTTTAATAAACGTAAATAATTAGCAATTGTTGATCGTTTTTTACCAACGCGTTCACTCATTTGTTCTTGAGTAAGCGCTATTTCATCAATTAAACGTTGATATGACAAGGCTATTTCAATAGGATCTAAATCTTGACGTTGAATATTTTCTACCAATGCCATTTCTAACGACTCTTGGTCATTAGCAATTCTAATATATGCAGGAATTGTAGTTAAACCAATGAGTTTTGATGCTCTAAAACGTCGCTCACCAGAGACTAATTGAAATTTATTGAAATCTAATTTTCGTACAGTAATTGGTTGAATAACTCCAAGTTCTTTAATTGAAGAGGCTAATTCTCTTAGCGTTTCTTCATTAAAATTAGTTCTTGGTTGAAACGGATTTATTTCAATAGCATCCAAATCTAATTCAACGATGTTGCCAATAATAGTATCAGCGTTTTTATCTTGAGCAGATTGTATATCATTAGAAGGGTCTTTCAACAATGCTGATAAACCTCTACCAAGTGCTTGTTTTTTTGTTGCCTTCGCCATTATGCGTTTTTATTTATAATTTCTTTAGCTAAACTTAAATAATTGGTTGCACCTTTACTACTTACATCATATTTTATAATACTTTCTCCATAACTAGGCGCTTCACCCAATCTCACATTTCTTTGTATGATGGTTTCAAAAACCATATCGCTAAAATGCTTTTGTACTTCTTCTACCACTTGATTAGATAAACGTAAACGAGAATCAAACATTGTTAATAGCAAGCCTTCGATGTCTAGATCTTTATTATGTATTTTTTGAACGCTCTTTACTGTGTTTAATAATTTACCTAAACCTTCTAATGCAAAATATTCACATTGAATTGGAATAATAACAGCATCTGCTGCAGTTAAAGCATTTAATGTTAGTAATCCAAGAGAAGGAGCACAATCTATTAAAATGTAATCATAAGATGTTTTTAAGTGAGCTATTGCTTTTTTAAGCATATACTCACGATCTTCTTTATCTACAAGTTCTATTTCTATGGCAACGAGATCAATATGTGCAGGTATGATATCTACATTTGGAGAATCTGCTGCAATGATACATTGCTCTGCTGTTGCTGTATGTTCTAGTAATTGGTAGGTTCCAACTTCAACTTGTTCTACATCAATCCCTAGACCAGATGTAGCGTTGGCTTGAGGATCTGCGTCTATAAGTAAGACTTTCTTTTCTAATACACCTAAAGAAGCTGCTAAGTTGACAGAAGTTGTTGTTTTACCAACGCCTCCTTTTTGATTGGCAATTGCAATGATTTTACCCATTAAATGATTTGGTTTAATTATAGAACTTATTTAAACTTTTTCAATTTGCTTAAAAATTGTTGTTTTCAACCCTGTATTTGTCTTTTTTTCCTTCCGTAGACTAGCTATGCAACTCAAAAATGACTTCTACAAAAACTAAAAACTTCTAATTTTCGCTTAAATCTTAAAAGATTAAATAAGCTCATGTGAGATTTAAATTTTCTCCAGCGTAAAAATACGATTATTTGTGAGTTTTGGAAATTGAAGTTGTTAACAGTTTGTTACATTGTGTTGCATAAAAAAAGCAGCTCTTTCGAACTGCTTTTAATGTTTTCTTCGGAAATTTTATAATTTTTCCGGATTATGAATTCCTATAATATAATCTCCATCTAAATATTTTTTAGCGACTTGTTGAAGGTATTCAGTCGTTAATTTCTGAACATTTTCTTCAAAATCTAAAATTTTATTTGGATCGTTCTTTTGGTAATCTGCATTTTTAAGATGGCTTAACCATGTACGATTGGTTTTCATATCTTCTTTGTGATCTAAGATATAAGATTCTTTAACCTTATCTAAATCCTTTTGTGTTGGACCATCATTAACTAGTTTAGCAACTTCTGCCAATGCTGCTTTTTTAAGTTTGTCAACATTTTCTGGTCCACAAGGGAAACTAATATTAAAACGGTACCATCCATAAGGCATTTTACTGATATTTCCTCTAGCTCCAGCTCCATAAACACCACCTTCTTCTTCACGCAATTGCTCAATGAGTTTAATTGTTAAGATTTCACCCAATGTTTTCATAGCAAAATCTTCTTTTGCATCATAGTCTGTTGGTCCATGATATGTGATACGTACAGCACTTTTTGGATCTGTGCCTTTTTCTATAATTTTTTCGTGCTGTCCTGTAAGTGGTCTAAAATCTGACTCCACATACATTTCATTTGAATTTTTTCCTGGAAGACTAGCTAAATATGTACTTGCATATTCAACCAATTGTTTTTCATTAATATTTCCGACGAAATAAAAGTGAAAATCTCCAGCATCTTCAAAACGTTCTTGATATTTTTTATACGCTAAATCATAATCTGCCTCATCCATTTTTTCTGGTGTAGGGAATCCTGTATATCTAGGGTTTTCTCCATACATAAATTCTCCCATTTTTACAGAAAAGTACGTCTGCGGATTTGACATCATATTACCTAAAAAGGATTTTTGCTTTTCTAGATATGAGTTAAATGCCTTATCATCTTTGTTTAACGCTGTAAAATACAAATGCACCATTTGAAAAAGACTCTCTAAATCTTTTGGTGTCGCAGAACCAGACATATTTTCACTGTATGTACCAATACTAGGTCTCACATAGACTATTTTACCAGACATCATTTTGTCCATTTGTGTTTTGTCAAACCCGTTGATTCCAGCTTCGGTTAATCCTCCATTTGCATTAACAGTTGCTTTGTAATCGTCAATAGAATATAACGACGTACCACCATAACTAAAGGCGTCAAAGAGGATTTCATCGTTTTTAAAGTCGGTTACTTTATAGGTTAATTTCGCACCATTACTTAAAGTTAAGGTAGTTGTTCCTAATTTGTCATTAGTTTTATAATCTGTAATTGTACCAGCTTTAGGCATGGTTGTTATTAAAGACGCAGCAACTTCTTCATCTACGTAAGGTTCTAGTTTTTTGTTTCCAACGTCGTTAAGAACTTCTGTTATTTGAGCCTCAGTGACTTTAGTTAAACCCTCTTTTTCAGGACCAGTTAAGATGACCACACGATTTTCATCTCTAATATAATCGTCAACAAGTGCATTGACTTCGCTTAGAGAAATTGTTGGAAGTTGTTTTTGGTAAAAATCAAATTCCCAATCAATACCAGGCATTGGTTCTTCTGAAAGAAAGTTTCTAACATATTCTCCAATAATTCTATTAGATTCCATTTTGTCTTTATCCTTGAATGATTTTTCCATTCTAGCCAAAATATCTTTTTTAGCACGTTCAAATTCACCTTCAAAAAAACCATGTTGCTTTACGCGTTGGTTTTCTTCTAATAAGGTTTTGAAAGCGTTTAATTGTCCGTCCTCTTTAGTCATAGCAACACTTTGGTAAGCTTCTTTGCTTTTGACATATGTACCACCATGATAGCTATATCCAAATACAAAAGGAGGTTTTTCTCCATTTGTTAATTCTTGTAAACGATTATTAAGCATTTGAGAAAATAACCCTTCTACAATAGATTTTCTGTACTGAGCAAGTGTTTTATCTGGAGTAGCATTATCTTCATCTTTAAACATAACTTGTACTTGAGAGAAGGATGCTTCTTTATCAGATTCTATAGCAACAAAGGTTTCTTTGTGGTTTGGCAAGTCATATTCTGGTCGAGGTTTAGGGTTTTCTGGCATTTTAATATTTCCGAAGTGCTCTTTAATTTTTGCTTCTAAAGTTGCCACATCAACATCACCAACTGCCATTACAGACATTAAATCTGGTCTATACCAATCTTTATAAAAGCGTCTTAAGCTTTCGTATTTAAAGTTTTCAAGGTTTTCTTTTGTACCTATTGGAAGACGATCTGCATATCTAGACCCATAAAGCATTTTAGGTAAATATTCTTGCATCATACGCTCGTTTGCACCTTTGCCTAAACGATATTCTTCTAGTACAACACCACGTTCGTTATCAATTTCCTCATCTGTTAATAAGGCATTGTGAGCCCAATCTTCTAAGATTTGGAATCCTTTCTCTAATTTTTCTGGATCTTCACTTGGGATTGGGAGAATATAAACTGTTTCATCAAAACTTGTGTACGCATTAAGATGCGCTCCAAATTTGACTCCAATACTTTGAAGGTAATCTACAAGTTCATTCTTTTTAAAGTTTTTGGTTCCGTTAAAGTTCATATGTTCCATAAAGTGAGCAAGACCAAGTTGATCTTCATCTTCGAGAATAGAACCTGCTTTTATTACGAGTCGTAATTCTACTTTGTTTTCTGGTTTTCCGTTATTTTTGATGTAATAGGTAAGGCCATTACTCAATACACCTTTTTTTACTTCTGGATTAAAAGGAATGTTTTCTGTTGCCGATATGTCTTTTGTTTTCAATTTAACATCTTGAGCAAAGTTCCCAAGTGAGAAAAAGAAGATCAAAATAACACTCAGCATTTTAATAGTTGATGGTTTTTGATTCATGAGTTTGTTTTTTGTGATTAGTATTAAATGAATAAATATAAAAGTACAACTAAGTATTTAGTTTTAAATTGTATGTCGTACTAATTTTCTTATAATTTGTACTAATTTAAAAAAACATAGCGTTGGGACTTAGAGTTTTAACAGGTTTTAACTATTAATGATTTTGTAGTTGTTTCAATTCACGAATCAATTTTTCTAATTCCTTTTCTGGCATTTTTGTGACGCACACAATTTCATTATCTGCGTTAAAGTCTTCAATAACAAGTGTGTAATTGTTGTCTTCTAAATAACCTATTGGATTTTTAGCAAAGTTAATCGTGTTAAACGTTTCTGTTTTTACGCCATCTTTAAACCAGCTGTAATTAGCAAGGTAAGTGCATTGGTTTTTTGAGAATACGAGTTCTTCTTTTCCATAGGTATTCCAAAGCGAAACACGTAAAAGATAGAAACTTAAAAGACTAAAGATGAAAATTGTTACAAAAAATCCTGCATGAATTCCTTTTCCTTCGGAAATGTAACTTATCATACCTACAATTGGTAAAATAAATAACATGAAACTAAAAATAAACATCAGTACTCTAACGAAGATGGGAGAGGGTTTAACGTGTAATGTAAGTTTGTTGTTTTCTAATGTGTAGTGGTTATGTTTCAATGAAATTTTAAATAAAAAAGAAGGTTTTAAATAGAGTAGATGTAATGAAGCAAAGTCTATATTTTAGGTTTGAAAACTAATTTTTGCTTGGCTTGATTTCGTGAGAGTATGATACTGTTTTCTTCTAAGCTATGAATGATCCATTTATTTTCACCTCTACTGTCTTTTGTTTGAATCACATTATCTTTAAGTTGCCATGTACCTTCCAGATCCATAATAAAACTAAATGTATAGGTAAAGTCTTTGTTAAGTAAAAGATAGGTGCCTTCCAACATGGATAGTGTTTCTTCTAATTCTTCTGTACTTACATTTGGATTTATAATATTAATTACTTCCCATTTTTTTGAGAGGTTTTCGATATTAATTTCTAATTCTTTAGTGTTTTGTGCATACAGAGTATTTGCACTTATAAATAAAATTAGTACGAGTTTTATAGATTTATTCATCAATAAGTATTTCTAAAATTTTAATAGCTGCATCACTAATTTTAGTTCCAGGACCAAAAACAGCAACAGCTCCAGCATCAAATAAATATTGATAATCTTGCTTAGGAATCACACCTCCAACGATGACCATGATGTCATCACGACCATATTTTTTTAGCTCTTCAATAACTTGAGGTACAAGAGTCTTATGTCCTGCAGCTAAAGAAGATACACCTAGAATGTGAACATCATTTTCTACAGCTTGTTTAGCCGCTTCTTTTGGTGTTTGAAAGAGTGGACCAATGTCAACATCAAAGCCTACATCTGCATAACCAGTAGCCACAACTTTGGCTCCACGATCATGACCATCTTGTCCCATTTTAGCAATCATTATTCGCGGTCTACGACCTTCTTGCTCAGCAAATTTATCTGCGAGTTCTCTTGCTTTTTGGAAACTACTATCGTCTTTTATTTCTTTACTATACACGCCAGAAAATGTTTTTATTTGTGCTTTATAACGTCCAAACACGTCTTCAAGAGCATCACTAATTTCTCCTAAAGTTGCACGCTCTCTTGCTGCATTTACAGCTAAAGCTAATAAATTTCCTTGTTTTGAGCGAGCAGCTTCGGTTAATTTTGATAAAGCTTCAGTAACAGCCTTTGTATTTCTTGTAGATTTAATATGCTCTAAGCGCTTTATTTGCCCTAGTCTTACCGTTTGATTATCGACTTCTAATGTAGAAATAGGATCTTCTTCCTCTAAACGGTATTTGTTAACACCAACAATAACATCTTGATTAGAATCTATTCGTGCTTGCTTTCTAGCAGCAGCTTCTTCTATTCGTAATTTTGGAATACCAGCTTCTATGGCTTTAGTCATTCCGCCAAGCTCTTCAACTTCTTCAATTAGAGTCCACGCTTTTTGAGTAATATCATGTGTGAGTTTTTCTACGTAATAACTTCCTGCCCACGGATCAACTGTTTTGGTGATGCCTGTTTCGGCTTGTAAAAATATTTGTGTGTTTCTTGCGATACGTGCAGAAAAATCTGTTGGCAACGCAATTGCTTCATCTAGCGCATTGGTATGTAAACTTTGTGTACCTCCAAAAGCAGCTGCAGCAGCTTCAATTGTTGTCCTTGCTACATTGTTAAATGGATCTTGTTCTGTTAAACTCCATCCTGAGGTTTGGCAATGTGTACGTAGTGCTAATGATTTTTGATTTTTAGGATTAAATTGACTTACTAGTTTTGCCCATAACATTCTAGCAGCTCTCATTTTTGCTATTTCCATGAAATGATTCATTCCAATAGCCCAAAAGAAAGATAATCTAGGAGCGAAGGTGTCAATATCCATTCCTGCTTCTAATCCTTTTTTTATGTATTCTAGTCCGTCAGCCAAAGTATAAGCCAATTCAATATCACAAGTTGCACCAGCTTCTTGCATGTGATATCCTGAAATACTAATACTATTGAATTTTGGCATATTCTTGCTCGTGTATTCAAAAATATCAGATATGATTTTCATGGAAGGTGTAGGAGGATAGATGTATGTGTTTCTCACCATAAACTCCTTAAGAATATCGTTTTGAATAGTTCCTGCTAAATCTTTTGTGTCAACACCTTGCTCTTCCGCAGCAACAATATAAAATGCCATAATTGGTAATACTGCTCCATTCATGGTCATTGAAACCGACATTTTATCTAGTGGAATCTGATCAAAGAGAATTTTCATATCCTCAACCGAATCTATAGCAACACCAGCTTTACCAACATCACCAACAACGCGTTCGTGATCACTATCATAGCCACGATGTGTTGCTAAGTCAAATGCTACAGAGAGTCCTTTTTGTCCTGCTGCAAGATTTCTTCTGTAGAAAGCGTTACTGTCTTCTGCAGTAGAAAAACCTGCATATTGCCTAATCGTCCAAGGTCTACGAACATACATTGTAGAATAAGGTCCACGTAGGTTTGGTGCAATTCCTGCTACAAAATTTATATGCTCTACATTAGCAATGTCATCTTTAGAGTAGGAGGATTGGATATCAATATCTTCAGCAGTTTTAAAAGTCTTTTTTTGTTTTGACTTTTGATCTTCAGAATTTGATTTTATGGTTATATGTTGGATGTTTTTACGCATTATTTAACGACTATTTTTTCAATAAATGAATTGTAATTTTTATTACTATTAGAAAAAATGCTAATAGAAAATGTCTTATAATTTGATGAAATGATATACATTGTATTGTAACTATTATAAGCTTTTCCGTCTGTAACCTTATATGATGCCTTAAACACTTTTGTTTTGGTAAGTCCAGAATAACCAGCATTTAATTTTTCGCAATTCATATTTAGCATTTCAGCATAACTGCTACAATCATTGGACATCATTGCTAATAAATATGAAGATTCTTCCTTCGTAAAATTAACATACTCGCCCATTTTTACACTAATTAGAGTAGAAGAGGCTAGATCTTTAAAATAATAAATATTGCCTTTTGAAAACTTCAAATAGTCAAAACGTGTTTGTTCTATTCTCTTTTGTTCAGAATCTGGCATTTTATCAATTGCAGACTTATACTCATTTTCAGAAAATTCTCTAAAATAAGCTGGAAGAAAAACATCAATATTATCTTTATCTAAAGCAAAATATTCTCCTGGAACGTCAGTTCGTTCTTTGGGTTGTTTTGTTTCTTCACAGGTTAAAAGTAAAGAAGCTAAACATAAGAATATTAAGCTTAATTTCATTTATTTAATGGTTATGACCATCATGATTGTTGTGGTCTTCCTCTGAATTCATCTCGCCTGTACTTTCTGCATTGGCACTCAAATCTTTATCGTAAATTTTTCCGTAGAACAACTCTAAAGCGACATATGTTGCTAAATACTTGTCGTCTTTCATGCCAAAAGTTTTACGTTTTAGTTGATCACCAAACATTCTTAAACTCATACTATTGGTTTCAACCAAAGCACTAAATGTTTTTTGTAATTGCTCGTCTTTGATATTCTCACCAATACATTTAAATATAGGATGACTAAAATTTACTTTACTACCATCAGGATTTGTAGTCCATAACGTTTTGTCTTGTTTTAGAGCTTCTAATACTTTTTTAGAATGCGCTGAAACCATCTTTGAATAATCTGCTTTTCCAGCAATTGCTTGACTTACAAATAAACTATAGGCACGTGAGAGAATAGGTTTTCCTGGTGTGTAAAAGTTTGCTAAATCTTCTTCAAAAGATTGCATCGCTTCTTGATATAAACCATTATCTAAACCTTCGCAGTCCACAAGTTTTTGAACACTTGGAAATTTGTAGTCAAAATCTACAATTTGAGATTGGCTTTGTTTTTCTGTTTTAGCATCCTCTTTACAGTTAAAAAGGCATAAACAAAGGGCAACTAATGCTAATTTGAATTTCATGATTGTATTATTTTTCGGTTGATTTTTCTTTATGTAATCGTTGTTGTTCTATAGTTTCAGCTAATCGCTTTTCTATAATTGGCTCTATTAATGTTTTTACCGGATTCATTTTTACAAATGGATATAACTCCAAATTGTCTTTCATTTTATCATGCGGATTTGGGTGTTTGTTTGTACCCAATAACGTAATTTCTCCAGCGTCAAATTGAGCTTGTTCTTTTGTAGCGCTCTCTTTAATTTTTTTCTGAATAGTGCCAACTTTTAGCTGTGATAAAAATCCGCCATTGGCTTCAATATCCTTAAATAACTCCAAAGTTTTATCGCATAATTGAGTTGTTAAAGATTCTATGTAGTACGCTCCATCTGCAGGATTGTCAACTTTGTCAAAATAACTTTCTTCTTTTAAAACAAGTAATTGGTTTCTAGAAATACGCTCGCCAAACTCATTGTTTTTGTGGTAAATAGCATCGTAAGCTAAATTTGTAATGGTGTTTGCACCACCTAAAATGGCACTCATACATTCTGTTGTTGTGCGTAATAAATTGGTGTTATAATCGTAAATGGTTTTATTACGTTTTGTAGGTGTAACATTAATTTTACAATTAGTATTAAATCCATAGTCACTAGAGAGCGTTTGAAACAAAATTCGTAATGCTCTTAGTTTTGCAATTTCAAAAAAGTAGTTTGTACCTACGGAAATGTTAATGACAACCTCAAGTTTTTCTTTTGTAGAATCCTCTAAAAATGAATTAAAATGATTGAAGTATTCATTTATATGTGCTAAGCTATATGCAAGTTGTTGTACCATGTTTGCACCAGCATTTTGATATAAACTAGCATTAACAGTAATAGTATTGGTATGTTTTACTATAGTTTCAAACTGTTTGTGATCTTCTTTAAGGTTGTTGAACCAATTTCCGGTTTTAGCTAACTGACCAATAATATCGGTTTGGATTTCTACGGAAAGTTCTGTTGGAATAGCTTTAATATATTCCGAAGATAAGAAAAGCAATTTGAAAGTAATTGGAGTAGAAGACGTGTCTATGTTTTTTAAAAGGTCTTTTGTGGATATGTCTTCTGAAGGAATAATAAATTCTATAGTTTCTGCACCTCTAGAAATCGCGTCAATTGCTTTTGCATTAGACTTTTCGGTATGTGCAACATAAATAGATTGACAAATTTTAAATTCGGTAGCTTTTGATAAAGGCGAATTAGGTTTTGTGTCTGGTTCGTCTTCATGATAAAAGGGTTTGACGTCAATCCCTTCATTGGTGTGCCAAATTAAGGTGTTGTTGTAATCTGCACCTTTTAAATCAACTTGGATTTTTTGTTTCCATTGTTTAGAAGATACTTTGGTAAAATTATTAAATAGTATTTTACTCATCTTTCTTTTCTAATTTTAAGCTGTCTTCATATTCAATGATGTAAATATCTTCATTTTCTTTCTTCATGTAATATTTTTCTCGAGCTAGTTTTTCAATACCATCTTCTGTGCTTAGTTCTTTTATTGCTTTTTTATCTTTTTCTATTTCATTTTTATAATATGCTTTCTCGTCCTCTAAATCTGTTATATCTTGATTGAGTTCACGATGAATTAAAAGTGAATTAGAATCAATAAACAGCATCCAGATCGCAAAAACGAACAATACAATTATGAATATGTTTCTAAACTTTTTGATATCTAACTTAGTTTTTCATTAATGATAGTCTTAACGATATTTACTGCTACAGTATTATATTTATTGTTTGGTATGATAATATCTGCATATTCTTTCATGGGTTCAATAAATTGCTGATGCATTGGTTTTAACGTTGTTTGGTAGCGAGTTAAAACTTCATCTATATCACGTCCACGTTCTGTTATGTCACGTTTTAATCGTCTAATTAAACGCTCATCACTATCTGCGTGAACAAAAATTTTAATATCAAACATTTTACGTAATTCTGGATGTGTAAGTATTAAAATACCTTCAACTATCATAACTTTTCTAGGGTGAGTATGTATAGTATCTCCTGTACGATTATGTTTCACAAATGAATATACGGGTTGATCTATTGTATTACCAGCTTTTAGTTCTCTTAAGTGTTCTTCCAATAATTCAAAATCTATAGATCTTGGATGGTCAAAATTAATTTTAATACGTTGATCGTAACTTAAGTGTGATGTATCCATGTAATATGAATCTTGAGAGATAATCCCAACTTCACCCTCAGGTAATTCGTTAAGTATTTGATTTACAACGGTTGTTTTTCCACAACCAGTTCCACCAGCAATTCCTATAATAAGCATATGTTAAAGACTAATATTGAGTCAACAAATTTAATAATAATGATGTAAAATCAAGGTTCAATTTTCGAAACTTCATCTGCAGTTGTAAACATATCATTAGTATTGCCCCAACTGTTTGTTATAAAGTTCATTACATCTGCAATTTCTTGGTCTTCTAAACCTAGAGGAGACATGACACTATTGTATTTTTGACCATTTACAGTAATCTCACCAGATTGTCCATATTTGATAGCTTTTAAACTTTTTTCACGATTGTTCATTAGAAAATCTGAACTAGCCAAAGGCGGAAATGCCTTAGGCACACCTTTTCCATTTGGCATGTGGCATGACACACAAAAGTCATTATAGATAGCTTCTCCACGGACCATACTTTCTTTTAACTTTGGGTTTTGCTGATTTATTTTTTCTTCGGAACTATTAACTATTGAAAGTTCTTTCTTTTTTTCCGAAGAATTACAAGACACAAATAAGAGTGTCATTAATGCTACAAAAGTTATTCTCATTAGTCTGTTTTAATAAGTTTTACGATTCCTAAATTTTCTATACCAACATAAATATAGCCGTCAGGTCCTTGATTTATGGATCTCACACGACCTAAACCATCCAAAAGACGTTCTTCTTTTATGACTTTACCATCTTTGATATAACAATTATCTAAATACTGAAACTTTAAAGAGCCAACTAATAAATTGTTTTCCCATCCTTTATATTTATCGCTTGAAATGAACTCCATTCCACTAGGTGCGATTGAAGGAGTCCAATAATGTAAAGGTTGTTCCATTCCTGATTTTGCTGTTTCATCGGTAATTTTTGTCCCAATATAATTGATACCATAAGTTATTACAGGCCACCCATAATTTAATCCAGGCTTTATGATATTAATTTCATCTCCACCTTTTGGGCCATGCTCATGCGTCCAGATTTCTCTTGTTTCTGGATGTATGACCATGCCTTGAGGATTCCTATGACCATATGAGTAAATAGCTGTTTTGGCATTTTCTTTGTCTACAAATGGATTGTCTGTTGGTATAGTACCATCTTCATTTAACCGATATACTTTTCCACCATCACGAGTGATATCTTGTGGGTTTTCATCACGGTTTCCTCGTTCACCAATTGTAAAATACAAGTAACCGTTATCATCAAAAACAATTCTAGACCCAAAATGCTGACCTTTAGTTGTATTTGGAGTTGCTTTATAGAGTACTTTCTTTTCTATTAAAGAATCATTAACAAGTTTTGCTCTCATTAAAGCAGTGTGACCACCTTTGTCTTTACCTTCAGATGAAGAGTAAGTTAAATAAATCCATCCATTGTCCTCAAATTTAGGATGCAGTTTAATATCTAATAATCCACCTTGCCCACGATTGTAAACTTTTGGGACTCCTTTTAATTCTGTTTTAATTCCGTTTTCAAAACGAATAATTCTACCTTCTTTTTCATTAATAAGCATAGAACCATCTGGTAAAAAATCAAATCCCCAAGGGTTAATTAATTCTGAAACAACTAGTTCATAGGAGTGTTCCTTATTAATTGGATTTTTATCTTGTGCACAAGCAACAAAACTCAATAAGCCACTAATAATTAAAGTTTGCATTAGAAATTTCATGAAAATAAATTTTATGTATAAATTTAATAATAAAAGTTGTCAATTTTTAAAGAAAAGATATATATTTGCACCTCGAAATTTTGAGAGTTTTATATTATTCTTGAAATATTAGATAACCAAATTCGGGGTGTAGCGTAGCCCGGTTATCGCGCCACGTTTGGGACGTGGAGGCCGCAGGTTCGAATCCTGCCACCCCGACTTTTATTGAGGGCTCTTAGCTCAGCTGGATAGAGCACCTCCCTTCTAAGGAGGCGGTCGAAGGTTCGAATCCTTCAGGGCTCACAAAAAGTCTTACCTTAATTGGTAAGACTTTTTTGTTTTATAATGTGTTAGAACTTTCTTATTTAGTAATATATAAGTATTTAATATTATTTATTAGATAATCCATGTGATATTTGTTAAAATATTTAACAATAGGCATAATTATTGATGTATATTAATTAGATTTAAAGAATGGTTCTTTAAATAAACTAACACCAAATAATTATGAAAAAATCACTTTTATTAATTGCAATTGTAACAATTGTAACAGTTGGAACTGCTCAATCAGGAGTAGGAGTTATGCCTGTTGAACAGCCAATTTCTGCTTGTGCTGCAGCTGGTTGTTATGATCAAGTAGGAGTTGGTCAGAATTACGATTACAACAATGTATATTCTGCAAGTAGAGCAATTAGTTTCCCTGAGACCGAAGCTAATAAACAAATAATAAATGATTTTCAAACAGCTTCAATAGATGTTTTGGGACAATCAAAAGTATATCTAACAAGATATAATCCTATATCTAATCAGATTGAAATTAAAGGAGAAGATGATATTATTTACAATATTAATAGGATAAAAAATGTTAAAATTACATTTACTAATACAAATGAATCTTATAAAGCAGTTGTCTATAAAAACCAATTTGGACAACAAATGATTGATTATTTTAGTATTCCTAATGGTAATGATCTGCTTTTAAAAAGAATTTCCTATACTTATGTTAAGGCTAAGGTTGCTAAAACTAGTTATGATAAGTCGAAACCTTCATATTATAAGGAAAGAGTCAATTATTTTTATGTTGATAATAAAGATAATTTAATAGCACTATCTACAAAAAGAAAAGATATCAAAAATTTATATAAGAAAAATTCTGATGAAATACTTACTTATATCAAATCTCAAAAAATTGATGACTCTAAAGAATTAGATCTTTTAAAATTAGCAACTTACTTAAAAAACATTCAGTCTGTTAATAATCAAGAAACTAGAATAGTTAAGAGTAGATAATATAGTAGTGACAGACTATAATTAGTTAATTATAATCTATTATTTCACTAATGTTTAAAGTTATAATACCAATTAGCAGTGATGTTAATTGGTGTTTTTTTTTTGAGATTGTCTCAGCTTTCGGATAGTACATAGAGAAAGTATTATTAAAGATTAATATATTGGTTTACAGTAAAACACAGATGTAGTTCATCGGTTTAATTAATAAAAAAGTGTATTTCATCGAATAATTTGTATATTTAATCGATAAAGTAGCTTGTATTATTTAATATTAGCCATATCTTTGTCTTGAATTTCATTAAACCCCAAATCGATGAAAAACCTACTTAAAAATGCAATTGCATGCGCAATTGTTATGTCTACGCTTTTTAATTGTTCAAATGAATCAATTGAAAATGAGCAATTAGAAGAATCTCTTCTAGTTACTCCTAATGCACAAACAGATTGTCTTAATCAAGATCCTCAAGCTAGGATTACTAATAATGGAACTATTTCTATTACGTTACAAATTGTATCCACTGATGGTACAGTTTTACATACTGTAGAAAATATTGCTCCAGGTAATGCTTCTGGGTTTTTAACTTTTGCTCCTGATGACATTATTTTTAATATTTCTAAAAATACAACAGGAATCCAAGATGATAAAGTTGTGTATACAATGGATCAATGCATGAGTTATGATATGTCAATTGGAGCTGATAACTATTTAGTTTCTGGTTCTCCAGATAACTTATAAGTCAGTTTTAGTACAAACAATCATTATTTTATTGTTAAGATAGTTGGTCGTAAAAAAGATATAGGTGCTTCCTCCATCTTTTATATGATGTTTCTTTCGGATTTGTTGAACAGTCTCAGGAAAATTTCTAATTGTAATATTCGCTTTTGAAATATTAAGCGCTTTTATATTTTTTTTATTATAATCAATTATTGATTCAATTTTAAAAGATCTTCCAGGGAAAACTAATAACTCATTGCTTGTATATAAATGTGAGTGTTGATGTAATTTTGTAACGTTTAATTGCTCTGAAACACTATTGAAAGCACCAGATTTTAGAATAGCAACATTAGGCTCGTATAAATAGTTTAAAGGATTACCATAGGTAACATTACTTAGCGGTTCATCCTTTAATTTAAATATGAAATTTTCTAAATTGTTGTCTAATATATTTACGGTTTTGATGGTGATATCACCATCAAAACCATTTTCTAATATCCAAATAAGTTCCTTTACTTCATTTTTAAGAGCAATAACATGAATGTCTTTGACATGTTTCAATTCATTTATACCAATAGTTAAGTCTAATAAAGGAGAGGTTTTAATTGCAATGTTATTCGTGTATTTAAATAATGAATCTATGTGAAGAGGAACATTAGGTAAACAATCTTTTAGGAAAAAGACTTTTCCTTTACTGTCATGTCTTCTAGAAGGGTCTATGTAAATCCAATCATAGGTATCTTCTTTTGAGAGCAAATAATGAATTCCATCTAGACTAATTGTTTTTACATTGTCAACATGGAGTTGGGAATAATTATAATTTACTATTGCAGATAAGTTTTCATCAATCTCGCAATGGGTTACATTTTCAAATTTCTTAGAAAAATAGAAACAATCCACACCAAAACCGCCAGTAATATCAATAATTGATCTCCCTTTAAATAATTGGGATTTGTACTTGGCTGTAATTTCAGATGATGTTTGTTCTATATTTAACTTGTTTGGGTAGTATATCTTTTCCGAAGAAAACCAAGTAGGAAGCTTCTTTTTACATTTGACTTTAGCTTCAATTTGTTCAATAATTTCTTTTGTTGATACCGTTTTGAAATTGGTGCCTTTTAATAAAATCTTTGACACTTCTTCTGTAAGATTATTAGAAATAAACTCTTGGATGTCGTTATTTAAAATTTCAGTATTCAAAAAATTATAATCCTTGGGTTAGCTTCTTGACCATTTTATTATCTGATAAAAACTCTTTTAAAATCACTTTAATAACAGTATAAAATGGTACAGCGACTATCATTCCAACAACTCCAAAGAGAAGTCCAGCAATAATAATAATTAAGAAAATTTCTAAAGGATGAGATTTCACACTCTTAGAAAATATATAAGGCTGACTAAAGAAATTATCAACCAATTGCGCAATTGCAATAACAATAAATGTATATAAAAGTTTAGGTAAAACAACGTCACTAAAGCTCTCGCCTAGATTATTAGTCATGACTAAAAGCATCATTAGAACGCCTCCAATCAATGGTCCTAAATAAGGGATTAGATTTATTAGCGCACACAAAAAGGCTATAACTACTGCATTTTCAACGCCAATAATTAACAATCCTATGGTGTAAATAACGAATAGAATAAATATTTGAAAGAATAACCCAACAAAATAACGAGATAATAAATCTGAAATTTTAGAAATCGAACGTTTTGTTTTTGACTCTTTTGTATTTGGCACAAAAGTCATTATACCTTGCTGAAATAAGTTGCTATCTTTCAAAAAGAAAAAAGCTATAAACAACACAGACATCAAACCAATACTAAAAGATCCCAGTCCAGATACAAGGCTGTTGAGAAAATTTGGTATGATGCTGTAATCCATATTTGACAAAATTTTAGATTCTTTAATCGCTTGTTCTGCGTCAATATGGTTGAGTTCTAAATAACTTATCGTTTCAGCATATAAAGACTCAATATTGGTTTTAAGTTGATCTATATCTAATAATGATAAATTTTGACCTTGCTCTACTAAAAGAGGAATTAATAAACTTACAATACCTGCAAAAATGCCTATTATAAACAGCATTGTTGCAACAACAGCTATAGTGTTATTGAATTTTAATCGTCGTCTTAAAAACAAAACTATTGGTCTTCCAATAAGAGAAATTACACCTGCAATAAGGATGTAAACAATAACAGATTGTATTTCGTATAAAAAATATAAAACTAGCGCAATGGCAACTATTACGCCAACTGCTCTTAATATTCCATGTGCTATAATTTTAGAATTCATGTAGTAAATATATAAAGACTTTCGTTAAGACTGTTTTAATTGTTTTGTTAATTCATATAAAGTCACACTTGTGGCTTGTACAACATTCATGCTGCTATTTTGACCAAACATATTAATATGAATTACGGTATCGCATAATTTTAAAACACCTTCTGAAACTCCAAAGTTTTCATCTCCAATTAGTAATGCGATGGGTTTTTGCTTCGGAAATTTAAAATCTACCAATGCTTCACTTTTTGATGTAATTTCAAGAGCTATTACAAAATAGTTGTTCTTTTTTAATTCTGAAACGACTTCTATAGCATCATTTTCTTGTCTGAAATTTACAATCTTTTCAGTAGCTCTAGATGTTTTTGTCATCTTTCTACCTAAAGGTATATGTTCTCCACAAAATATCAATTCTTCAATTCCAAAGGCATCAGCAGTTCTAAATAAACTACCAATATTTGGTGCATTGGTAACATTCTCACAAATTACTGTGACTGGGAATGTTTGTTTGTTAAAGATAGTAGAATAGTGGTCTAGTTGCATTTATGTTTCTCGCAAAAGCGCAAAATTATTTAATTTAAAAAGTTTAGTTAATATGGAATGTATGTCCACAATTGAATAAAGAATTAACATTATATATACCAAAACAATCTGTAATGCCTTTAGGTTTATAAGAATTAAAATTACAAATTCCAGTTGTATATGTATGACTATTAATCTCTGTTAATAGTGTAATTAAGAAAACGGTAACCATTAAAATAGTTAAAGCTTTGAAAAGTATGTTTTTTCTATTCATCTTATTTAATTCTCAAAAGCATATTTAACAATATTTGCTCCCATTTTAAGAGCTTTCTCTCTTACGTCTGCTGGATCGTTATGAACTTCTGGGTCTTCCCATCCATCACCAAGATCACTTTCAAAAGTAAAGAGTAATACGAGTCTGTTTTTATAAAAAATCCCTAAAGCTTGTGGTCGTTTACCATCATGCTCATGAATTTTTGGTAAGCCTTCTGGGAATTTATATGCTGTATTAAAAATTTCGTGGTTTTTGGGTAATTCTAATAATTCTAAATTAGGAAATACTTTTTTGAGCTCCTTTTTGATGTATGGCTCCATTCCGTAGTTATCGTCAATGTGTAAAAAACCTCCAGATGTTAAATAGTTTCTAAGATTATCAGCATCTTCATCAGAAAAAAACACATTACCATGACCTGTCATATGCAACATTGGGAATTGAAATATATCAATACTGCCAACTTCTACAACTTGAGGTTTGCTTTCCATTTTCGTTTTAATATTAGCATTGCAATAGCTAATCAAATTTGGAAGCGCAGTAGGATTACTATACCAATCACCACCACCTTTATATTTTACAATTGCTAAATCTTGAGCATTAATTGTGATAGGTGATAAACCGATCACAAGCGTTAATGCAACTGTAAGCATTTTAAAATATTTAGAATTAAACCTCATACTTCAAAAATAGAAATTAAAATAAATGAAAAGCGTTTAAATAAAGTTAATTTCTTCCCTTTATTCTGAAATGTGACTTATATAAATAAGAAAACCTATTTATGATTCATTAGTAAAGACGACAGAGTGACAAGCAACAATTGCTGCTGTTTCTGTGCGTAATCGAGTGTCTCCAAGCGTTACAGGACTAAAATTATGTTGTTTTGCTAACTCAATTTCTTTAGTGCTAAAATCACCTTCTGGACCAATTAATATGGTAACATTTTGATTTCGTTCTAGACTTTGCTTTAGTGACTTTCTATCGGTTTCCTCACAATGCGCAATGAATGTTTGTCCAACAAACTCTTGTTTCATTAATTCCTTAAATGAAATAGCGTTATTAAGTTTTGGTAAATAACAATGCAAAGATTGCTTCATTGCAGACTGTAAGATTTTTTCATAACGGTCTGCTTTTATGACTTTACGTTCACTATTATCGCAAAAAATAGGAGTAATGCAATCAATACCAATTTCAGTAGCTTTTTCCAAAAACCACTCATAACGATCATTCATTTTTGTTGGTGCTACAGCTAAATGAAGTTTATACTCTTTTTTTTGCTGTAATTCACTAGATGTTATTTTAGCTATACAATTTTTTATTTCAGCCAAAGTGATTTCTGCAGTAAACAACCAACCTTCACCATTTGTAATATGCAAAATATCATCAATAGACTTACGAAGCACTTTTACAATATGTTTGCTTTCCTCTTTAGAAAAGCGAATTTCTGTATCGTTTTGCGTTAAGTCTTTATTGTAGAAGAGTTGCATTATTTTCTTGGCTCAGTGACTTTTAGAACTTTAGATTCTTTGATTAAACGTTTGTTTTGTGTTATTAAAACCACATAATACGCATTAATCTCTGGTATGTCTATTGTGAAAATATCATCTTTAGAATGGTTTCCTTCAATAACTTGTCTTTCAAATTCTGGATGTAAATCACCATTTGTAAACCAACCTAAATCACCACCTTGTTTGGCTGTATTATCCATGGAATATTGTTTTGCTAAATCAGTAAAACGATAACCATCTTGGTATTTAGCAATAACTTGATTTCTAACGATATTAATGTCTTTAACTGAACTTTTGCTACCATCTAAATACACACAGCTCACTCTATAGTAAGGAATCTCGTTTTTTTCAATCACCTTATAGTAGGTTTTTTGAGGTGCATCTTTAAAATATTTTTTAGAACCTAAACTCATATTTAGGATGTCTTCAGCCATACGAGTTTTGTGTTTTTCTTCATTAAAAACAATGACTTTGCCCTTGATTGTTTTGTTCTTTTTAAAGAAAATAGTCACATCATCTAAAGTTTGAATAGAATCTAATGATTTTTCAAAATCTTTTTGAGCAATAGCTATAGTAGTTGTGAAAAGTAGGGCAGTAATAAGTAGATTTTTAAGCATAATTAGGTGTATTATTAGTTTGTCTCAAAAGTAATGGCTTGAAACACTTATAAAACAGTTGTGCAATGAAGTTTTTAAGAAATGATTGTTTATAACTTTTGAAATTGATTATTTCACAGCAATCATACTTATTTCAACGTTGACAAATTTTGGCAAATTAGCAACCTCAACAGTTTCACGAGCAGGTGCTGTATCTGCATCAAAATACTTTCCATAAACCTCATTAATTTGAGCAAAGGTGTTCATATCACTAATAAAGATTGAAGACTTAATGACGTTTTCAAAAGTCATATCTGCAGCTTTTAATACCGCTTTCAAATTTTGCATGACCTGTTCCGTTTCCGAAGAAATAGAATCTAAAACCAATTCACCAGATTGCACATTAATTGCAATTTGTCCTGATGTATATAGCGTATTACCTGTTAAAACAGCTTGATTGTAAGGTCCAATTGGAGCAGGAGCATTTGGTGTATTGATGATCGTTTTCATGGTTTAATAAATTATAATTGTTGATCTCTTTGTTTACGTTTATCGTATTTAAGATCTTTAAGTAAGCTCGATTTGATACCTATGAAAAAGTTCCATGAGTTGTATGGTCCAAAAGGAACCCAAGTAAAATTCATTCGCCAACTTAATAAATCACGTTCAAAACGTAGTTGTGTTTGTGTAAAACCTTTACCCACAAAATCATAACCAGAAGATGCGCCTACAGACCACATTGGTGATATTTCTATATCTCCAGAGAACATAAGTGAATTACTAGTAATTGCATTTTGTCTTGCAGAATTCCCATAATTAACAGCATAAGCTAATCGTAAACTCCAAGGTATTTTATAATTATATAGATCAGATTCTACCTCCTTTTTATCCTTTTCGTCTTCGTCATCAGATAATCGTTGGTCTGCAAAATCTTGTGGTTTACCAAATAAGTCATCTGCTCGTCCACCACTTCTTAAATTATTTAACATGGCAGGATCATCTTCTTGACCTTTACCGTCAAATTCACTACTAGAAATTGAATAACTCAAATTTAAATTGGCAGATGTTAACCTAAACAAACTTCCTCCATTATCAATGTTGAAAGCGTCAATTTTATTATTGTTGTTATCTAATGCATAAGGATCTAAAACCATCCCAAAATTGATATTCATTTTATCCTTTAAAATGGTTGTACCACCAGAAACACGCAAAGGACTCCATTGTAAAGAATCACCAGCAAAATTATAAGAGGTAGAAAAATTTAAATTATTTAGTAGTTTAATTTTCTTAGGTTCTGTAGCTGTACTGTCTTTGTCTCTTACTTTTGCTTCAAAATTATTCCCTAAAGAAATTCCCATTGAGCTAGAAAATGTTTTATTTGGTGTTCCAAATAAAGAACCTTGAAATCTCGTGTATTCTTGTCGCTCTACTTCATCTGCAGTATCTCCATCTGCATTAATAATTTCAAATGTATCGTAGTATTGATCAAAAGCAGGATTGATATTGTAGCTTATAGATGGACGTAAAACATGTCGTATTTGTTGAATGGTAGGATCTTTTCCTTCTTTTCTGAAATCGAACATACCATAAACAGTCGTTCCAATACTTGTACTAAAATTATACGTAAAAAAGCGATCAAATTGATTTAGGTCTTCAGTAACAATAATGTCTTCCTCTTGGTCATAATATTTATTAATGGTATTAAATGTCCAATTCTCTTCAAAATTCATACTAGCACTCATACTAAAGTAATTAAATACTTTAAAGTTTGTTGAGACAGGAATAGAATGTAAAGCGCCTAATTGCGCATCATCAAACATTTCAGATTTAAAAAATAAGGAGTCTGTTGTTTGAATTCTGTTTTCACCTCTTACATTATACTGAAAGTTTATATTTTGAATAATCCCTTTTTTCGTTCCGGTTTTTGGCGCAAATGGAAACATTCTGCCAACACTTGCTTGTACTGTTGGCAACGTCATATTTACTTCTTGAGTATTTGTGTTTTGAGAATGTGTTGCAGTCACATTCATGTTTACTTGAGGCTCACCTTGAAACGTTTTAGAGTAAGAAATGGAGGATGATAACGTATTGTTTTGTGTATTTGATAAGTTTAATTGATTAATTGATTCTCTATAATATTGACTACTACCTAAATTAACAAAAGCAGAAAATCTAGAACTCGGATTTGCTTTGGTGTCTTGAGAGTGAGACCAACGAATGTTGTAAATTGTTGATTTAGCAAAATCTGGAAAACCAGGTTCACTATTAATTAAGTTTTCATACCTTAAACTTACATTGCCTTTAAATTTATAGCGCAATGCATAATTAGATTCAAAACGTAAACCATAACTTCCATTGGTGTAATAATCACCTAAAACAGCTAAATCCACAAAGTCACTAATTGCAAAATAGTAACCACCATTTTGTAAAAAGTAACCTCTATCATTTGCTAATTCTTGTCCAGGTGTTGGCATAATCACACCAGATGTACGTTTTTTAGACATTGGAAAATATGCAAAAGGTAAACCAATTGGAGTAGGTACATCGTAAATAAATAAGTTGGTTAAACCAGTAACTACTTTTACTCCAGGTACTACTTTGGCTGTACGCATTAAAAAATAATATTCCGGATCATCGAGATTCTCTGAAGTAGTGAATTTCCCATCTTTTATAAAAAGGGTGGAGTCGTTTTCTCGTTTAGTAACTGCAGCTATAATGGTTCCGCCACTTTGTTCTGTTGTAGAATTAAAAATGATGGCTTTTTTTGTCACGGTATTAAAAATAACCGAATCTGGCTCCACAACACTTTGTCCTTGTGTGAACACAGGCGCTTGAGAATAATTACCCAAACTATCCTTTACTCGTCCGGCATACACCAAATCTTTACCATGATTAATCACAATAATACCGGCTTTGATGTTCATGTCGCCATAATTTACTTCGGCTTCATTATATAAGGTTGTGGTATTTTTGCGTTGATTCATACGCACATAATCTGTGGCTTTATATTTTACAATGCTTTCAAGCGTTTCTTTTTTCTTCGGAATTGAATCTGTTTTCGTGCTATCAGTTTCCCTTATGTTTTTTGGAGTGTCTAGAATATTACCAATGCTAACAACAGTTGTGTCATTTTTTATTGTAGGCTTAATCGGTTCCTTAGGTTTAGGCAATTCTTGAGCCAAGCAAAACATGTTAATAAACATGGTAAAACTTAGGGTAAAAAGTATGTGTAAGCTTTTTGTACGCAACGCTTTTAAATGTATTTTTGCTAAAGTATGGCTCGGTTTTTGAATTCCCAAAATTACATAGATTTTTTATGATTAATTTATAATTCATTCAATTTATAAAAAGCGTCAAAACATTAGAAATCCTAATGTGGTGATACTTAAAATAAAACGAGTTGATAAAACGTTAAACACGTATGAAAACGACATCTCATTATATATTCGTATTGGTAAGCTTCTTATTTACCAGTATTTTAACATCTGCGCATGCATTTCAAAAAAACAAAGACAAGTTTGTTGTTGTTTTAGATGCTGGACATGGTGGTCATGATTCTGGTAATAAAGGAAATGGACACAGGGAATCAGATATAGCTCTAAAAATTACACTTCAAGTTGGTAAAGAATTAGAAAAGGATAAAGACATTAAAGTTATTTATACAAGAACCAAAGATGTTTTTGTAACCTTAAGAGGACGTGCTAAAATCGCAAATGATGCAGATGCCGATTTATTTGTGTCTGTACATTGTAATGCACATCACTCCCAAGCCTCAGGAACTGAAACTTTTGTGCTTGGAGTTGCTAATACAAAACGTAACATGGAAATTGCCAAAAAGGAGAACGAAGTTATTTTTCTGGAAGCAGATTATGAAAAACATTACGAAGGCTTTGATCCAAACTCGCCAGAATCACTAATTACGCTTAGTTTCCTACAGGAAGAATATACTGAGAATAGTATCAAGCTCGCTAGAATGGTTGAGGATAATTTTGAAAAAGAAATCAAACGTAAGAGTAGAGGCTTAAAACAAGCGAGTTTATGGGTTTTACACAATACGTATATGCCAAGTGTGCTTATTGAGGTTGGTTTCTTAACTAATAATTCTGAAGGAAAGTTTCTTAACACAAAAGCAGGTCAAACTAAAATGGCAACTGGTATTAAAAAAGCGATATTGGGATATAAATCTTATATAGAGCAAAATGTAGGAGAAGATATTTATCAAGGTACAGAAATTGAAACTGTTGAGACTGTTGGTGAACCTCAAATCATAGAAAATGTGGTTTTTAAAGTACAAATTGCAGCAGGCTCAAGAGAAATAGCTCCTAAGTCCTATAACTTTAAAGGTCTATCTGAAATCTCTAGAGAGAAAGTAGGTAATATCTACAAGTATTATTATGGTTATACTTCAGATTATAATGCAGTAAAACAAATGCAAGAGCAAGCCGTTTCAAAAGGTTATAAAGACTGCTTCATTGTTGCATATAAAGATGGAATTAAAATTGATGTTTCCGAAGCCATAAAATAAGCAACTAATTAGAAGGGTTCTTTATTTCTAATTAGAAACATTCTTTATATTTTTATCATTAATTTTGTTATGAACTCATTTTAACTTTTGTGATTAAACGAGTTCTATAACCCAAAATTGAAAAATTTGAAAATCTCAAGAGAAGTAAAAGCAGCAGTACTCGTACTTTCGGGTTTATTGTTAATGTATTTTTTAATCAATTATCTTAGTGGAGAAAATCTATTTAGCTCTGATGACACCTATTACACAGAGTTTGATTACAATGCTTTAACTAAAGCGTCACCAGTTACTGTAAAAGGAAATGGTGTTGGTAAAATAAAGGATATTGTCTATGATTTCAACACTGGCAAAACAAGAGTATCGTTTACTGTAGATGATCAATTAAAATTCTCTAAGCAATCAAAAGTCAGACTATATAAAACGGGTTTAATGGGTGGAAATGCTTTAGCAATTGTTGTAAGTAATGATGGTGAAGCTGCTAAACCTGGCGATTTTCTAACTTCAGAAGTTGAAGTAGATTTAGTATCTAGTCTTTCTACTAGTTTTTCTGGTGTAAGTGATAATCTCGATTCTACATTGTCATCTGCAGATTCATTATTAATCAATCTTAATGGTTTAGTCCTTGATGAATCTGATAACGGAATAAAAAATGCAATTGCAGAGTTAAATGCTACGATGAAGTCTTTCCAATCTGTTGCGTATTCTATTAATTCTTTAGTGAGTAAAAATGACGATAAATTAGCATCAGTGCTAACAAATTTTGATTCTATAACTAAAGATTTATCTGTTATTACTAGTAATTTAAAAACGGTTGAATTTTCTGAAATAGTAGCAAAATTAGACAATACTCTAGCATCAGTTAATTCTGTAATGTCAAGTGTTAATAATGGCGAAGGCTCTTTAGGAAAACTCCTTAAAGAGGATAGTTTATACAATAATTTAGAAGCTGCTTCTAAAGAAATGGAAGAGTTAATTAGAGACATTAAGCTTCATCCTGCTCGATACAGACGTATACTTTCTAAAAAAGAAATACCGTACACACCACCACAAGAAGAAGACCAAAATAATTAAATTGCAATATGGAATATATACCACAAATTTTATTTGCCATAGCACTTTTTATAGGTATTGGATATTTTGCCAATAACGTTAGAAAACTAAGACGTAACATCAAACTAGGTCAAGATGTAGATACTAGTGATAACAAGCCTCAGCGTTGGAAAAACATGGCAAGAATTGCCTTAGGTCAAAGCAAAATGGTCACACGACCAATTGCTGGGTTTTTACATATCATTGTGTATGTAGGATTTGTCATTATCAATATTGAGGTTCTAGAAATTATTATTGATGGTCTGGCAGGAACACACCGTATATTTTCGGGAGCAGGTCAAACATATGATATTTTAATAGGAACTTTTGAGCTCTTAGCTTTTGCTGTACTTGTTGCAGTTATTGTATTCTGGATTAGAAGAAATATTATAAAACTGAAGCGTTTTATGAGTTCAGAAATGAAAGGTTGGCCTAAAAGTGATGGTAATATCATTCTTTATTTTGAAGTCGTACTTATGTGTTTATTCTTAACCATGAATGGAGCAGATTTACAATTACAACTCAATGGAGCTGCAGGTTACCACACAGCTGGTTCATTTCCAATAAGTCAATGGTTCTTACCAATTTTTGATGGTTTATCAAATGCAACTCTAATTATTATTGAGAGAACTGCTTGGTGGTTACATATTATAGGAATCCTTGCTTTTTTAAATTACCTATACTTTTCTAAGCATTTACATATTTTATTAGCGTTTCCAAATACGTTCTACGGAAATTTAAAACCTAAAGGTCAATTCGCAAATCTAGATGCTGTGACCAAAGAAGTAATGATGATGATGGATCCAAATGCTGATCCTTTTGCAGCTGCTCCAGAAGGTGCCGAAGATGATGTTCCTGCAAAATTTGGAGCTAGTGATGTGCAAGATTTAAGTTGGGTTAATTTGCTTAATGCCTACACGTGTACAGAATGCGGACGATGCACAAGCGAGTGTCCGGCAAATCAAACGGGTAAAAAGTTATCACCTCGAAAAATCATGATGGATACACGTGATCGTCTTGAAGAAGTTGGTAAAAATATAGATGCAAATAAAGGTGTGTTTAATGATGATGGTAAACAATTGTTAGGTGACTATATCACAAACGAAGAACTTTGGGCTTGTACAAGTTGTAATGCTTGTGTAGAAGCTTGTCCTGTGAGTATAGATCCTTTAAATATTATCATGCAAATGCGACAATATTTGGTTATGGAGCAAAGTGCAGCACCTATGGAACTCAATAATATGATGACCAATATCGAAAATAATGGTGCACCTTGGCCTTATAATCAAATGGATCGTTTAAACTGGAAAGACGAATAGATATGAGCTTTTTTCTTCGGAAATATCAACTCTTATGTCTTGTAGTCTTTTTAATAAATACTATAGCTTCAAGTGCGCAATCTTATAAAAAGGATTCATTGCAAATCAAATCCTATACACTTATAGAATATCGTCAAAGCGAAGTTAAAGATGTTAAGCTAATAAAAGTACTTTGTGATTATTGTACAGACATACAAAAGGAAGCTATTGGTATTGAAGCTATGCGAAGAGCAAAGTTGGAAAGTTATGATCCAATAAACAGAATGAAAGAAGGCGATAAAAAACTCGCCATTTACATAAGAATTGCTAAAAAGGATTTTGCAGCAATTAAAGAAGACTATTAATTAAACAGATCTCCTATCAACAAAAACAAGTTGTGTTGTTGTTAGATAAGAACTTAAAAATATAAGTATGAGCGAATTACTCAAAGTGCCAACTATGGCAGAATTTATGGCAGCTGGAAAACAACCCGAAGTATTATTTTGGGTAGGATGTGCAGGAAGCTTTGATGACAGAGCAAAAAAAATAACTAAAGCATTCGTTAAGTTACTAAACAAAGCAAACGTAGAATTTGCAGTTTTAGGAACTGAAGAAAGTTGTACAGGAGATCCTGCAAAACGAGCAGGAAACGAATTCCTATTTCAAATGCAAGCAGTGACTAATATTGAAGTCATGAATGCATACGAGGTCAAAAAAATTGTGACGTCTTGTCCGCATTGTTTTAATACCATTAAAAATGAATATCCAGGATTAGGTGGTAATTATGAAGTGATGCATCACACGCAGTTTTTAAAATCTTTATTATCAGAAGGTCGTCTAACTATTGAAGGCGGAAAATACAAAGGCAAGCGTATCACGTTTCATGACCCTTGCTATTTAGGTCGTGCTAACAATGTTTATGAAGCTCCAAGAGATTTAATTAGAAAACTGGATGCTGAACTGGTAGAAATGAAAAGCTGTAAATCCAGAGGTTTATGCTGTGGAGCAGGAGGTGCGCAAATGTTTAAAGATGCAGAGCCTGGAACTAAAGAAGTTAATATAGAGCGTACAGAACAAGCCTTAGAAGTGAAACCTCAAATTATTGCTGCTGGTTGTCCGTTTTGTAATACGATGATGACAGATGGTGTAAAAAATAAAGAAAAAGAAGGAGACATCGAAGTTATGGACATAGCAGAATTAATTGCTAACGCTCAAGATTTATAAAATGGCAGAGATTAGCAAAAAACGAATCATAACTACAGGTCTTATAGGTGGAACAATATTTTCTGTAATAGTAACACTCTTTGATTATTTCTTCGGAAGAGGATTTTCTTGGCCAAGACTTTTATTTTACTTTATATTTGGTTGTTTGATGTACGGATTTTTAACTTACAGAAATTTTAAAAAACATAATAAAAAATCATGAAAAAACAATATACTCTAATTTGCCTATTCTTAACAATGGGTTTTGCTTTTGGACAAGATCTATCAAAAGAAGAAGTACTTCAATTAATAACAGATGATACATGTACCTGTATTAATGAAGATAAAACGTTGTTCACAGAAGGTAAATCTTTAAACCAAAAGAAAATGGCCTTAGGCCTTTGTTTACTTAAAGGTTACAACAATCACAAGGCAAAATCAAATGCGTTTGCAGGTAAAGGCTTAGAAGATTTTGAGTCTATTGGAGAAGAAGTAGGTATGTTGATGACAACAACATGTTTAGATGATTTCATGGCTTTGTTTTCAGAAGATCAATTGATAGATTTTATTGAGGAAGACGATGAGGAAAATGAGTTTAATGATGTTCCTCCACCACCTCCAGCACCACCAACAGAAAATGATTTGAATATAGAAGGTAAAATAGTATCTTTAAATAACGATGCTATTTCTTATATAGAAGTTGTAGATTCTTTTGATAAAAAGCATATATTTTTAGTTCACGGACAATTTGTAGGTGCCAAACTTTTAAAGAAATCAAATTTGAAAAAGGATTTTAAAATTTACTTTAAAGAAGATCACTTTTATGATTTAAGTGAGAGTCGTTACGTAAAAAAGAAAGTAATTACTTTTATTGAATTAGTAGAAAACTAAACTCAAACCCATACAATGTTTATAAACCAACAAATTGAGATTGATACGTTGCCTAAGATCTCTTCTGTTGAGCTCAAACCTATATCAAAACATTATTTTAAGATAATAATCTTAAATAAACTGTTTGTTTATGCTGTTTTTACAGGGATTTTAGTTGTTGGTAAATTCATAATTGAAAAGGAAAAGTTCCAAGATAACTTTATATATATATTAGGCATCTTTATAATTGCATGTTTATTAAATTTTGGTATTGCATATTTAGCTTTCAATAAAAGAAAATATGCAATAAGAGATAAAGATGTCATTTATTCTAAAGGACTTATTGTAAATTCTATCACTACAGTACCAATTTCAAGAATCCAGCATATAGAAGAATCCCGAAGCTGGTTAGCTAGGAAATTAAATCTTGCTACATTAAAAATTTTTACAGCTGGAGAATCTGGAAGTGATTTAAAAATTGATGGTTTGCCACATGAAGAGGCTAAACAAATAAATGATTTTTTAAGTACACGAGTCGATGGAAACAACTGATTTCTCACAACCGATTAGGCAATCGTCAAAAGGAATCATTATCATTTTTGCGTTGAATGCTTACAAATTTTTTAAGCGATTCTTTGTTCTTTTTGTTGCATTTGGGGTGTCATTGGCTAGAAAGAAAACCTTTGCTAGTGTAACAACTCAAACACTTCTTTTAATTATTATTGGTCTTTTAATTGTGATTCTTATTATCGCAATTTTAAAATATTTAAACTTTAAATTCCATTTAAGTAAAGATGATTTTCACTTATCTACTGGTATCATAAATAAGGATAACACTATTATTCCGAAGTCAAAAATTCAAAACGTTTACATTAATCAAAATTTCTTACAACAAATTATCAATGTCGTTTCTTTAAATATTGAAACAGCAGGTGATAACAAATCTGAAATTTCTATCAAAGCTCTAGATAAGCCTACTGCTTTGAGATTAAAAAAAGAACTGTTTAATAAATCAAATCTCACAGAAGAGCAAACTAAAATTACCGAAGAAACCAATACTGTTTTTTTTAGAGTCTCCTTAAAGCGACTATTCTTAGAAGGTATTTCTCAAAATCACCTACAAAGTTTTGCTGTTATTGCTTCGTTCGTTTTTGGTTTGTATTATGAGTTCAAGGATTATTTTAGAAACTTACAATTGAAGCAACGTATTGAAGGTTTTATTAATTTAGATAAAGAGAGTATACTCAATATTATCATTCTAAATGCTGTATTTATTATTCTTGCGATTCTAATTTCTTTATTGTTTTCTGTTCTCAAAACAGTGGTTACAAACTTTAATTTAGAAGTTGTTGAAAACCAAAAAACAATTGAGATCAATAAAGGGTTGTTTAATAAGGTTTCATTGAGTTTGACGCCTAGCAGAATTCAGAATATTGTCATTAAAACTAATCGTATCAAGCATTATTTTGGTCTGCATACACTCTCTGTAAAACAAGCAATGGTCAATGCCAAACAGAAAAAAAACTTTGAGATTATTGCTTTAGAGAAAGACCAATTAAAACATTTAGTTGATAAGCTTTTAACCAATTACAGTAGTGATATAGAGAAATCAAAGCCAAGACCGTATTACAAACGCATATTGGCTTTAAAAGCGTTAGTTTTAGTCTCAATGATTAATATTCCTGGTTTTCTTATCCTCGGAAATAGGATGTGGTACATCAATTTCGTCTTATTGTTATTTTCTATCTTATATATTATAACAAGCTATAGAAAATCCTATTATAAGATTGATGATGAATTTATTACTATAGGAAGTGGATTCATTGATACCACAACCAATATTTTAGAAATTCATAAGATCCAAGCTGTTAAATTAAAGCAGTCTATTTTTCAGAAGCGACGACAAATTTCATCTGTCATTATATATACGGCATCTAAAGCTGTTAAAATTCCTTATGTTTCAGAAAGTGAGGCACAATATATTTATGATTATTTGTTATTTAAGGTAGAATCTCAAGATAGAGATTGGATGTAAAACCATATAGAAATTGTATTTTTGCAATACCTAAAAATTAAAAAAATGTTAGTTGATTTTAATACACTTCCCGAAGAATCTCGCGTTTGGATCTACCAAGCTAATAGATCATTCTCTGATGAAGAACTTTCAGAAATAAAAGAAAAATTAGATATCTTTATTGAGAATTGGACGGCTCATGGTAGTGATTTGCAATCTGGATATACTATTGAATATAAACGATTTATAGTTATTGCTTTAAATCAAAACTTAAATAATGCTACAGGTTGTAGTATTGATGCCTCAGTACATTTTATACAGCAATTAGAAAAAGACTATAATGTTGATTTAATGGATAAAATGAATGTTTCTTACAAGCAAGGTGAATATGTTGCTCATAAAACATTAATTGATTTTAGGAAGATGGCTAAAGATAAAGCGGTTTCAAAAAACACGATTGTATTTAATAATATGGTCAATAATATAGCTGAGTTTAAAGAAAATTGGGAAGTACCTGCAAGTGAAAGCTGGCATAGTCGTTTTTTAAAATAATGTATTGAAAAGGATTGTTGATGAATAAGAGTAAAGAAGCTGTTTTAAAAGAATTAGAAGAGAATATCATGTCTAATGAGATTTTCTTATTAAATATATCAGGACAAGATAAACCAGGATTAACCTCTAGCTTAACAAGTGTTTTGGCACAATACGATGCTAAAATTTTAGATATTGGTCAGGCAAATATTCATGACACTTTATCTCTAGGGATTTTGTTTGAAGTGCAATCTGGAGCAAATTCAGCTTCTGTTTTAAAAGAGTTATTGTTTAAATCTTATGAATTAGGAATAACTGCAAAATTTAGCCCAATTACATTAGAAAACTATGAAAATTGGGTGACTCAACAAGGTAAAGACAAATACATCATTACCATTTTAGGCGAAAAATTATCTGCTGAGCAAATTTCCGAAGTCACAAAAGTCATTTCAGAAATCAACCTGAATATTGATTCTATCAAAAGACTTACTGGTCGTATCTCATTGACAAACAATGATGATTATCCTCGTTCATCGATCCAATTATCTGTTAGAGGTAAAATTGATTGTAAAGAAGAAGTGACTAAAAAATTCATGCAAATATCTAGCGATTTAGATGTTGATATTGCGTTTCAAGAAGATAATATCTACAGAAGAAATAGACGTCTCGTGTGTTTTGATATGGATTCTACATTAATCCAAGCCGAAGTTATTGATAAATTAGCAGAGCTTGCTGGTGTTGGAGATGAAGTAAAAGCGATTACAGAATCTGCAATGCAAGGTGAGATTGATTTTAACGAGAGTTTTAAACAACGAATGCAGTTGCTTAAAGGATTGAGTGAAGACGTACTTCATGATGTTGCAGTTAATTTACCGATTACAAAAGGTGCAAAACGATTGATTGATACATTAAAAAGTTACGGATTTAAAACTGCAATCCTCTCTGGTGGATTCACCTATTTTGGACATTATCTTCAAAAAGAATTAGGTATTGATTACGTGTATGCTAATCAATTAGAAATAAAAGATGGTGTATTAACTGGAGGTTATCTTGGAGATATTGTAGACGGAAATAGAAAAGCAGAATACCTCAAAGATATAGCCAAAAGAGAAGGAATTCATATAGATCAAACCATTGCTGTTGGTGATGGTGCAAACGATTTACCAATGCTTAATTTAGCAGGATTAGGCATTGCTTTTCATGCAAAACCTAAAGTTAAAGATAGTGCACAAAGTTCAATTTCTAGTGTTGGATTAGATGGTGTACTGTATTTGCTAGGCTATCATGATAGGCATATTGATTTGATTAAATAGACGCATTGATTTAGCCTTTGTTTAGGTGAAAATTGATGACATTTCTCAAAATGTGTTTAGAGTATAAACTATAAACAATGAAATTTGAATTATATCAAATAGATGCATTTACAGATAAAACATTCAGCGGAAATCCTGCTTGTATAGTTCCTCTAAACGAATGGTTACCAGATGAGATTCTATTAGAGATTACAAGAGAAAATGCGGTTGCAGAAACTGCTTTTTTTATTGATAAAGGCGATAAAATACATTTGAGGTGGTTTACACCAGAAACTGAAATGGATTTATGTGGTCATGCAACTTTAGCAACGGCTCATTGTTTAAAAACTATTCTCAATTATCCTAAAGATACTATCGTTTTTGAAACACGAAGTGGCGAATTAACTGTTATTGCCAAAGGAGATTCTTATGTTATGAATTTCCCTTCTAGAATGCCTATACCTTCAGAATTACCGGAGAATATAAAACAATCATTAAACATACTTCCTACGGAAATATTAAAATCTAGAGACTATGTTCTAGTTTATGATTCTGAAGAGCAAATTAAAAATATCAAAATAGACAGAGCTAAATTTGATGAAATAAACCTTGATCCAGGAGGTGTTATTGTTACAGCGAAAGGAAATACTAGTGATTTTGTATCTCGATTTTTTACACCTCAAGCTTCAATTTTAGAAGATCCAGTAACGGGTTCTGCGCATTGTTCTTTAATTCCGTTTTGGGCTTCTCGATTGGAAAAAAATGAACTTATAGCTGAGCAGGTCTCAAAACGAACAGGAAAATTAGAATGCCAAGATAAAGGTGATAGGGTACTTATTTCTGGTAAAGCTAAAACATATTCAGCTGGTCATTTTTGGATAGATTGAAAGGTTCATCCTCACTTTGCCATATTTGTTCACAAACTTCTTTATAAATCTATCTTAAAGTCTTTATTCTTCTACTCAAAAATACTATTTTGGCATAGTTTTTAGTTCTTTATTAGAACAACTCTCAAAGACCTTTCTTTTATGCGATATATATTGTCCCTTATTTTATGTTTTACTTTAATACCATTCTTAGTTGCACAAGATGCTAATCATCCGTTAGCCCATAAAGATTTACAAGCACAACAAAAATGGGTTGATAGTGTTTATAGTAAAATGACAATTGAAGAAAAAGTCGGACAACTTTTCATGGTAAGAGCGTTTTCAGATGCAAAAAAGTCTAATCAAAAGACCGTTGCAAATCTCATCAATGAATATCATATTGGTGGATTAATTTTCTCAACAGGAGGTCCAATTGCACAAGCCAAACAAAATAATTTATATCAAGCCATTTCTAAAACACCGTTATTAATTGGTATGGATGCAGAATGGGGTTTAAGCATGCGCTTAGATTCTACCTATGCTTTTCCTTGGAATATGACTTTAGGAGCCATTAGCGATAATTCATTAGTAGAAAGAACAGGTTATCATATTGGTGAACATTGTAAACGTATAGGTGTTCATTTTAATTTTGCTCCTGTTGTTGATATTAATACAAATCCTAAAAATCCAATTATTGGGAATCGCTCTTTTGGAGAAGATAGAGATAACGTGACTAATAAAGGGTTGGCCTTTATGAAAGGGATGCAAGACGCTGGAGTATTGGCAAATGCAAAACATTTTCCTGGTCATGGAGATACAGATAGTGATTCTCATAAAACCTTACCAACAATTAATTTCAACGAAAAGCGTATAGATTCTATTGAGTTGTATCCTTATCGAGAACTCATAAAAAAAGGTTTATCGAGTGTGATGGTAGCACATTTAAATGTGCCGAGTTTAGAGCCACGTGACGGATTTCCATCTTCACTATCAAAGCATATTGTAACTGATATATTAAAAGATACATTAGGATTCAAAGGACTTATTTTTACTGATGCTTTGGAAATGAAAGGTGTTTCAAATTATAGCACACCAGGTGAAATCGACCTGGCTGCTTTAAAAGCTGGGAATGATGTCTTGCTCATTTCCGAAGACGTACCAAAAGCTATCGAGAAAATTATTGAAGCTTATAATAGCAAAGATATTTCTGAAGAACGTCTTGCACATTCAGTCAAAAAAATATTAATGGCTAAATATAAAGTAGGTTTAAATCATTACGAACCTATTGGAACAACGACATTAGTTGCCGATTTAAATCGTTTGCAAGATGATGTGTTGTATGAAGAATTGATGGAAGCATCAACAACTGTTCTTAAAAACAAAGAAAATATTTTACCACTTCGTCATTTAGAAACTAAGAAAATTGCTTACGTTGAATTAGGTGATAGCTCAGGTACTACATTTTATAATGAACTTAAAAAATATACTAAAGTTCATAAGATCGAAGCCGATAAACTAGATGAACTCATTACCAAACTTCAAAACTACAATACGGTTATTGTTGGTTTTCATAAAAAGAATGATAACCCTTGGCAAGGTTATAAATTTACAGATAAAGAAATGGTTTGGTTATATGAAATTGCAAGAACGAATACGGTAATTCTTGATGTATTTGCAAGACCTTATGCTATGATTGATCTAACAACGATAGAGAATATTGAAGGCGTTGTGATGAGTTACCAAAATAGTGACATTGCTCAGCAAATATCTGCTCAAACAATTTTTGGAGGAGTTGCTGCAAAAGGAACAATACCAGTTACTTTAGGCGAACATTTTAAAGTTGGTGATGGAATTAAATATACAGCTTTGCAATCACTTAGCTACGGATTGCCAGAACGTGTTGGAATGAATTCTAAAAAATTAGAGCGCTTAGATTCTATTGCACAATATGCTGTTGATCAAAAAATGACACCAGGTATTCAATTATTGGTAGCTCGTAAAGGCAAAGTGATTTATAACAAAAACTTTGGGAAACATACTTATGATGGTAAGGAGGAAGTGAAATTTGAAGACATGTATGATGTCGCTTCATTAACTAAAATTCTAGCAACACTTCCGTTATTAATGGAGCTGGAAGAAAAGAAAGCCTTGTCATTAAATACTAAGTTATCGCAAATACTTCCAGAATACGCAAAAACAAACAAAAAGAATGTCACCATCAAGCAAATGTTATCGCATTATGCAAGATTAAAACCTTGGGTTCCTTTTTATGTGGCAACACTAGATTCTACAACAGGAAAACCAGATCCTAAATATTACAGACGTTCAGCAACACCAAAATTTAATATTAAAGTTGCAGAGCAAATGTATTTACGTTCAGATTATCCAGATTCTATTCAAAAAATAATTAGAGAAACCGAATTACTTTCATCCCAACGTTATCGCTATAGTGACTTACCTTATTACATTTTAAAAAAGTATATAGAAGGCTATTATAAAAAGCCATTAGATGAGTTGGTACAAGAACACTTTTATCAATCTTTAGGTGCTAATTATACAACTTATAATCCGTCACCAAAGTTTTCTGATCGCAATTTAATTCCTACGGAAATAGATGATTATTTTAGATATAAAGAGGTTCGTGGTTATGTACACGACATGGGAGCAGCAATGCAAAACGGAGTTGGTGGTCATGCAGGAGTGTTTAGTAATGCTAATGATGTTGCCAAAATCATGCAAATGTATTTGCAAAAAGGATTTTATGGTGGCAAGCGCTATTTAAAAACTGAAACCGTAGATAAATTCAATACCACCTATTATAAACATAAAAATGTAAGGAGAGGAATTGGTTTCGACAAACCACAACTAGGAGATGAAGGTCCAACATGTGGTTGCTTGTCAATGAAGAGTTTTGGACATTCAGGATTTACAGGAACATATGCTTGGGCAGATCCAGATGAAGAAATTGTATATATCTTTTTAGCCAATAGAACCTACCCAAAAGCAGGTAAAAATTTATTGCTAAGAGAAAATATTAGAACAGAAATACAACGACTAATTTACGAAGCGATTATAGTTGAGGATGAAGCTGAAACTTCAGTAATAACCCATAGTAATTAAAGTTATAATTTAGAAAATAGAAAATAGAGAAAAAAGTATAGAGGTTTGTTTCATTATGCAATTTATGAACTAGCTAAAAATGTCTTTTTTCTTTGTTCTTTTTTCTCATATCTAAAAAAAGAATGCGAATAGGAATAGTATGTTACCCAACCTTCGGTGGAAGTGGAGTTGTTGCTACAGAGTTAGGATTAGAACTCTCAAAACGAGGTCACGAAATTCATTTTATAACGTATAGTCAGCCTGTGCGTTTAGAATTATTGAGCCACAATGTGCATTACCACGAAGTTAACGTTCCAGAATATCCATTGTTTTTATATCAACCATATGAGTTAGCACTATCCAGTAAATTGGTAGATATGGTGAAGCTACATAAGATTGAAATATTACACGTGCATTATGCGATTCCTCACGCTTATGCTGCGTATATGGCAAAGAAAATGCTACAAGAAGACGGTATTTATGTCCCAATTGTAACCACGCTCCACGGAACAGATATTACTCTTGTTGGAAGTCATCCACATTACAAACCTGCAGTAACGTTTAGCATCAACAAATCTGATGCTGTCACTTCAGTGTCTCAAAGTTTAAAAGACGACACCTTGCGTTTATTTGATGTTAAGAAAGAGATTCATGTGGTGCCAAACTTCATAGATTTAGAAAAATATGCACCTAAATTTACCGACTGTCAACGTGCTATGATGGCAACAGATGATGAGAAAATCATCACACATATCAGTAATTTTAGAAAGGTTAAACAAATTCCAGATGTGATAAAAATCTTTTATAACATCCAAAAGGAAATTCCAGCAAAACTCATGATGGTTGGAGAAGGACCAGAGCGTGAACCTGCAGAACGTTTATGTGAAGAATTAGGAATAAGTGATAAAGTTATTTTCTTCGGAAATAGTAATGAAATAGACAAAATCCTCTGTTTTAGTGATTTATTTCTGTTACCATCCTTAACGGAAAGTTTTGGATTATCAGCTTTAGAAGCCATGGCATCAGGAGTTCCTGTTATTTCTAGTAATACAGGAGGAATTCCAGAAGTTAATGTACACGGAGTTTCAGGATTTTTAAGCGAGATTAATGATGTAGATGATATGTCTAAAAATGCACTTCATATTTTAAAAGATCCTATTTTATTAGCTGAGTTTAAAAAGAATGCAAAAGAGGTGGCCAAAAAATTTGGTATTCATGAGATTGTACCACAATACGAAGCCATATATGAGGATACTTTGAAACAGTGTTTGATATCATAAAATATGACTCGATGCAAAAACTAATTTTACTCTTTCGATAATGATTTCGCTTGGTTTAAGCCAGATGATAAATTTACGATTTATAAGGCTTCCGATTATAAGTTGAATTGTTCACGTTACTTTGTAGATTATGAAAACGGAATTTGTTACGTTTATGAATCTCTAGGTATGTAAATAGATAATAAATTTAATATTACTATTTTCTATGCATTTACAGCAAATAAATCAAATTACCAATCCCAACGAGACCTGTTAAACAACCAATAATAAAATTTATTTTGGTAGCTACATAAGTGAGCTTATGCTCAATTCTACTAGCAATAGTTGCAAACAATGCGTAAATTGTAAATGAACCAATAGTAGAACCAATTGAAAAATAGAAGCTATTTAGTATAGAGTATTCAAAATAATCTAGACCAATTAAAAAAGATATTGTTGTAAAATAAAATGGGATAGCAAATGTATTTAATAACGACATACCTATACCATGTAAATAAGCCTTAGACTTTTTGACTTCCACTTTTTTTGTTTGATGTTTAGACGAAAAATGTAATCTGAAAAAGTTGATAGATAAAAGGATAAGTATTCCAGTACCTATTTTTTGAATAGTGGTGATGTATTCAGAGTTTTTCATTAAAATACTTGATAAATAAGCACCAATATTCGCTTGGAAAAACAATACTGTTGCAAAACCTCCAATCAAATAATAGGCTGATTTCTTTCCGCTTTTTAAACTAAATTTAACAACAGTTAGGTTTAAAAAACTAGGAGTCAAACTACCTGAAGCAGCAATAATAAATCCTAAGAGTAAGCAAGTGATAAAGTTCATAGTTTAGTCTTGATACAAATAAATAACTAAGGACATTGATAGATTGACACAATTGAATATTAATGTAGCTCAATAAGTTCTAAATTGCTTGTGTTAGATTTAAGTGAATATCAAAAATCCATAATCCAATCGTCTAATTCTTTGTCATCACTTCCATGCAATACAGAAATATCTCCAGTAGATTCAAAAACAACAGCTTTAACTTCAGATAATTGAATTACATTAGCTTCGCGTAATTTTGCTCTTAAATCAGATGCTGTCACATGACATTTTTTAAGGTTGTCTTCAATAACTTCTCCATCTTTCATTAATAACGTTGGTTTGTTGTCCATAAGGTTTTGAATAAAATTCCATCGTCTGGCATAAGCAACAAATATTTGAATGACATAAATACTCAGTAATCCAATAATACCTTGTTGTAGTGAGACAGATTTCGATACAATTGCAGTTGCTAAAATTGATCCAATGGCAACAGTTATTGCAAAATCAAAACTCGACATTTTTGAAAAACTACGTTTTCCGCTAATTCGCGTCATAATGACTAGCGCAATGTAAATGCCAATTGCAGTAAGTATAATTGCTATTAAACTTTCCGAAGATATTGTAAACCACTCTTTCATAATTTGTTTTTTGTTTAAAGTAAATAATATCAATAAACATCACAAATGATTAAGTCATTTGAATCAAACCTTTTATTAATAAGGTTAAAATAGACTGTTTGTTTACATGATATTTGAAAAAAAAACATAAATGGCAATCCTCGGAAATATTATCAAAAGCTTCATACAATTAAAAGACACATTTTCTTCGGAAATCATCCACGGAGAAGCTCAGCAAGATGTATTAAAACAATTGCTTGAAAAAGCAAAAAACACCCAATTTGGTGTATTCTATAATTTTGAAGGGATTTTAAACTCTGATAATCCGGCAAAAACATTTGCTCAACTAATTCCTTTCTTTGATTATAACAAAATGAATGAAGATTGGTGGTATAAACTACATGAGGGTGAAATAGATGTGACTTGGCCAGGAAACCCGTCTTATTTTGCATTAAGTTCTGGTACAACAGGAAAAACGAGTAAACGTATTCCTGTTACAGATGATATGATTGAAGCTATTCGTCAAGCAGGAATTAAGCAGGTTTTTGCATTAAATAATTTTGAATTACCTGCTGATTTTTTTGAAAAAGAAATTATGATGCTTGGAAGTTCAACAGATCTTGATGAAAAAAAGGACCATTTAGAAGGAGAAATTAGTGGCATAAGTGCAAGCAGAATTCCGTCGTGGTTTAGAAGTTATTACAAACCAGGAGAAGAGATTGCTAAAATAGACGATTGGGATGATCGTGTGCAACGTATTGCAGAACGTGCTAAAGATTGGGATATTGGTGCTTTGAGCGGAATTCCATCTTGGATTGAACTCATGTTGCAAAAAGTGATTGAACATCATAATCTCAATACTATTCATGACATCTGGCCAAATTTGCAAGTGTACACTTCCGGTGGAGTCGCATTTGGACCATATGAAAAGAGTTTTCAAGCGTTAATGGGAAAACCAGTGACTGTGATTGATACATATTTAGCTTCTGAAGGATATATTGCAACTCAAGTGCGTCCAGAAACAGATGCCATGCAACTTAATACAGACAACGGAATTTATTTTGAGTTCGTCCCTTTCAAACCTGAGTATATAAATGAAGATGGATCTCTAACTGATGATGCTCCAGCGCTAACACTGAGTGAAGTAGAATTAAATCAAGATTATGCTTTAATTATAAGCACAGTAAGTGGTGCTTGGCGATATTTGATTGGTGATACTATAGAATTTACTGAAATTGAACGTGCTGAAATAAAAATTACGGGTCGCACAAAATTCTTTTTAAATACAGTAGGTTCTCAATTGTCTGTGAATAAAATGGATACAGCTATTAGAGAATTAGAGAACCAATTTGATACAACAATTCCAGAATATACAATATGTGCTAAAAGAGGTGAGGATGGAGAATTTTACCATTATTGGTATTTAGGAACAGAGTTAGAGAATAAAAATAAAGAACAAGTAGCTCAAGCTTTAGATAAAAGTTTGCAAGAAGCAAACAAAAACTATAAAGTAGCAAGAAGTAAAGCTTTAAAAGGAGTCGTAGTTAATTTAATATCTCCAGACAGTTTTTATGATTGGAATGCTAATAACAAGAAAAAAGGCGGACAAGTAAAAATGGAACGAGTCATGGGAGAAGATAAATTTGCAGACTGGGAAGCTTTTGTGTCTAAGAATTAATCTTCAACTGTTTTTAAATCTCGAGTTTTAACGAGTTCCATAATTTCTTCAGGTGACAAGTAATACTTCTTTATTCTGTCTTTATATGACGTTGTGATATTTGCATGATTGAGAATGAAATCTTTAGTTTTTAAGATGTAATCTTCCATGCCATGAGAAACTGCAAAGCTGTCTGCAGCACGTTCAGCCTCAACAATGTGGCTGTCTGATAGCACGTATTTTATGCCAAACCAAATGAGATTAAGTTTACTTCTATCTTGATAATCCATTATATGTCCTAATTCATGACCAATCCAACCCGTAAAAATATCAAATGGAATATCACGTGTTCTAAATGTTGTGTCAGAAATTTTAAAAGTTTCACTTATTAAAATAACATATTTACGATTCTTTTTACTTCGGAAAAAACTTCCAAACCTTGGTCGAGCTTGCATTGTAGATTTTTTAATATTTTTTTTGAATCTAAATTCAATGTTAATAGAATCCAATTCTGGATAAAAGGATAATGCTGTTTCGACTTCTTTATTAATTGAATCTGGTATAATGTGTTGTGAATTCATAAATAGGCAAGAAATAAAAATTAGAGTTTGTAAGGTTGATTTCATTGAAATACAGTTTAATTAAATCTTAAGTCAGTCATTGTAAGATTTAATGCAATTATTAACGCATATCATATGGTATCATAATTTAAAACATATGTTTGAATATAGTTTGTAAAATGTGTGGATAATGACGATATTTGCATTCTAAATAATCCTACTTATGTCATTTGAACGTACCCAAGAAAAATTAAAGATTCTAGCAGATGCAGCAAAATATGATGTTTCTTGTTCTTCAAGTGGCAGCAATCGCGCTAACAAGAACAAAGGCTTGGGAGATTCTACAGGAATGGGAATATGTCATTCATACACTGAGGATGGTCGTTGTGTTTCACTTTTAAAGATTCTCCTTACCAATTATTGCATTTTTGATTGTGCATATTGTGTCACTCGAAAAAGTAATGACATCAAGCGAGCCGCATTTAAAGTTCAGGAAGTTGTCGATTTAACCATTAATTTTTATAGACGTAATTATATTGAAGGTTTATTCTTGAGTTCTGGGATTTTTAAAAGTGCAGACTATACTATGGAACGTTTAGTGGCTGTGGCTAAGAAGCTCAGACTAGAAGAAAACTTTAATGGCTACATTCATTTAAAATCTATTCCAGGAGCTTCAGATGAATTAATGAGAGAAGCAGGTTTATACGCAGATCGATTAAGTGTTAATATTGAAATACCTACAGAAGCTGGACTCAAAAAATTAGCTCCAGATAAAAATAGAGCAGACTTTATCAAACCTATGGTAAAGGTTAAAAATGAGATCATTCAATACAAAGCAGAAAAGAAACTCATTAAAAGCACTCCAAAATATGCACCTGCAGGACAAAGCACGCAAATGATTATTGGAGCTAGTGGAGAAAATGATTTTCAAATTATGCAAACCTCAAATCATTTTTATAAATCTTATAATTTAAAACGTGTCTATTATTCTGGTTATGTACCAATTAGTTATGATAATAGATTGCCTAAAATTGGGAGTGAAGTCCCAATGCTTCGTGAAAACCGACTTTATCAAACCGATTGGCTCATGCGTTTTTATGGCTTTGATGTGAGCGAAATATTAAACACACAGCACCAAAATCTAGATTTAGATATTGATCCAAAATTGAGTTGGGCTCTACGAAATCTTCATGAGTTCCCTGTAGATGTCAATACAGCAGATAAAAGAATGCTGGCTAGAATTCCTGGTTTAGGAATGAAATCTGTTTACAAAATAATAAATGCTCGACGTTTTAGACGATTAAATTGGGATCACCTTAAAAAGATAGGAATTGCTTTAAACAGAGCTAAATATTTTATGATTTGTGATAGTAATCAATTTGAAAGACGGGATCTTTCTGCCGAAAAAATTAAAGGTTTGATTCTTCAAAATTCAACAAGTAAGTACACAAAAACATTAAGTAATCAAATGAGTTTATTTGGATAGATGCAAGAAAAGAAACTCATATACGATGGAACTTTTGACGGTTTTTTATGTGCGGTATTTTATGTGTTTGAACACAAGTTAAATGCTGTGTGTATTGAAAATGAATTTGTTGTGCAAAATGGTCTATTTTCCGAAGATATCATAATTACAACAGAAAATGATAAAGCCAATCGAGTTTGGACTGGACTTAAATTAAAATTATCATCTACAGGAAGTTTTCAACTCTATTATACTTTTTTAAGTGAACAAGTTGGTGTAGAAAACATATTGCTTGATTATATGAGATATGCGTTTACTAAATCTAATAAAAAAATAGATAAAGACTTTTCACATCCTTCTGTATTAAAAATTGCACAAATTGCTAAAATGGTAGGTCGAGAAAAACATCGCATGGAAGCATTTGTACGATTTAGATTGACAAAAGATGATATTTATTTTGCTAGTGTTGAACCAGATTTTAATGTGCTTCCGTTAATATCAAAGCATTTTAAACGACGTTATGCTGATCAAAAATGGATGATTTATGATATTAAAAGGCATTATGGTTTGTTCTATGATTTAAAAAAAGTTGAAATAATCAATATGGATTTTCCTAAACTTTTTGATTTTACAAAAACGGATAGTGATTACTTTGCTGAGCAAGAGTTCGAGTTTCAAAGATTATGGAAAGACTATTTTAAAAGTACCAATATAGAATCTAGAAAAAATATGAAACTCCACATTCGTCATGTACCAAAACGGTATTGGAAATATTTAAGCGAGAAACAACCTGATTAATCTAGTCGCTCTACAAAGGATATTGCCCAATCCTTGATTCTATCTCCAAAACATTCCAAAATAGCGTCAACACCAATAACACTTCCTTTTGCTAAGCGTCCTAAAACAGCAATAGGTATTGGTTTTTCAATTTCCGAAGAAATAACAATACCATTCTTTTTTGTTTCAATTCCTAGTTTTGTGTGAATAGGCTGGATTAAATCATCTACAATCAAATTTTCAATAATTGAAGAATTAACTTCTAATAACTTAGGTGAATCTAATACAGAATTGATCATTACTGAGGTCGTTATATTTTCACCTTTAGTGTTTTTTAAATACCAACCTTCATTTATAAATTCAATATCAGGATCATTTGTAAAATCTAATGATAGAACATCTGCATCTACAAGAGCTAGAACTTGTTGCATACTTTCAATTGGTGGTCCATAAGAATAGCACTTTGTGCTTTCATCTAAAGCAATTACTTCTTCAATGAGTTCATCATCTAAATTTGAATGAGAAAATGATGTATATAATGTAGGTTGGCAATGTCTCCAAACTTGTCCGATACAAAAATCGAGACTAATAGATTGTTTACCCAAAGCCATGTTAATGTATGATTTTATAAGATCATAAGTAGCAATTGTTCTATCTTGAATAAGTGTATGTTTATAATCTTGATTCTTTAACCAAGCCAAAACAATAGCCTCTAATTGTTGAGAGTCTAAATTATGAGGCATCGCTTTTGAACCTAAATCTTCATAAATTCTGGAGATGATTTTAGCTATTGGTTTTATAAGAAAATCGATAGAATCTGTTTGCAAATTACCTTGTGCATGTCTTTCTATTTCCGATTTAAAAAATGATAGTTCATCATCTGTAGGTTGAAACCAAGAATCAATTTCAGGATTCAATGGCTTCGGAATTAAAGGCATGCCATCAAGAGAAAAGGGAATTAATTTTAAATTCTGAATTTTTGATTTATAATATATAGATTCAAAAGTTGAAGGATCTATAATTTTAAAATTTCCGAAGTCATTAATAACTAAAGCTCGCATCACATCAATCATTGCCAACCCAAATCCTCTCAATCCAATGGTTCTATTCGTTTGATTTTTTAAGTCATCAAATTTTGAAACTGGATAAGGTTCGTCAAAAACCAATAACCCATTAGTTGTATTTACATGTTCATGCCACGACTTTAATTGCTTAGACTGCTTCGTAGGTTGGTGTCCAATTGTGAGTAAAGTTTCATCACATGTATAAGATTCATTTTGAGTTTTCACAACCAGATCATCATTGATGTATTCTAAGGAAACGACTTTTGATTTGATGAATTTATAGTTAGGACTAGATTTTAAAATAGTATGCAACGATTCAAATCTCTCATTGAGATATTGTCCGATTTTATGTCTAGGAGGAAAGGTATCTGGTTCGGTGTCTTTTTGTTTATAATTTGCCCATTCATGATAGGATGGAAAGGCTGGAATTTTAAAATCCAGATAGTGAAACTCAGTTCTCCCTTTTAAGTCAATAAGCGCACGCTCTGTGATATTTGTCCAATTAGAATCTACTTGTTCCAAATGCCACACAGATCCAGCTCCAGGGAATTCTGAAGGTTCAAAAATCAAAATTTGTAACTCCTTTTTTGAAGCTGATACATTATGAAGTAAATTTTCTAATGCGAATAATCCTCGAGGACCTAAACCTATTATTGCTAATGTTTTCAATAGAGTCGATATTTTATTATAGTAAAATTACCTCGAATTCTCATCAATACTTAACTGTATTCATTTTTTTACGGACTTAAAACACTACCACCACACCAAAAAGCCTTTAGATAATTCTCCAGCTTCAGTTTTCATCCAAAATAAAGGCGATTGATTATTCTCTAAGAATCCATTTGATTCACTTCGGAAATTTGAAAACTCCAACCAATCAACTTGTTCATGAGGCTCTAGAAACCAATCCAACTTTGACGGAATATAGAAAAGATGATTTTGTAATATTTCTAACTGTGATAAGTTGATGTAAAATCCGCAGACACACTCTTTATTTATTAGTTTAAATTCTACATTATTATGATATGGCACAAAAAGTTGTGCCTTAAACAAAACATTCTGTTCAAAGCTGTAACTATTTAACTCTAATTGTTTTAAATGTGATTTACAATCTTGAGAATAGAGTAGAGGTAACTGCTTTTCTTGAAGTTTATTTAGTTTTTCTATGAGGCTATCTTTTCGGTTTGGACCAATCCATTTTTCAATTTCTAAATCTCCCAAACGGTCATCATAAACATAAAATTTATAGATAATTTCTAAATGTACAGGTTGATTGTTTATAAGTAATAAGGTATCTAATTCTCCTAATGTCTGTTTGTTTTGTTGGATTTGTATGTTTTCTGCCAGTAACTCAATAGACTCACAAGTTTCTAATTGGTTGAAGACAAACTGTTCTGCCAATTGACCTAAACGGAGTCGTTTCTCCAATTTCCGAAGAAAAACAGAATCATAGTCACTAGGTGTTTTAAATTGCTTGAGATTGTTAACATCGGCACGTTTCCAAAGTAAATGTGTTTTACAATAGGCTTGGTATAAGGCTTGGAGATGTTGCGGACTTAAATTCATATAAAATCGAAAATACGAATAAGTTTTGATTTTTAATTCTGAAAACCTAAGAACTCATTTTACTTTTTGAGTTTAGCGAAAATTAGAGGTTTTGTGATAAGTTGAAGTCATTTTTTTCTTGCATAGCATTGCTACGGAAGTAAAAAATGCCAAAAATTTAGTGGAAAAAATTGATTTTTTAGCAAATTGAAAAAGTTTAAATGAGTTCTAAAGAATAACAATACCTTTGCAGACAATTAAATTGATTATGGATACTACATTTTTTGACTTAGGAATTTCTAAAAATCTCATCAAAGGATTAAAAGAACTCAATATAAAAACGCCAACTCAAATACAAGAAGAAGCGATACCTGTGTTATTGAAAAACAAAACAGATTTTATTGGCTTAGCACAGACAGGAACTGGAAAAACTGCTGCTTTTGGTTTGCCAATTTTACAGAATATCAATCCGAAAAAAGACCATATACAAGCCTTAATTTTAGCACCAACGCGAGAGTTGGTTCAGCAAATACAAAAACAATTGTTTAGGTTCACAAAATATAGTGATCACAAGATTTTTGCAGAAGGTGTTTATGGTGGTGAAAAAATGGATGTACAATTAAAACGCTTACAACGAACAACTCATATTATTGTGGCAACTCCAGGTCGTTTGCTTGATTTTATTGAGCGTGGTGAAATAGATATTAAAAACATCAATACATTGGTTTTAGATGAAGCCGATGAGATGTTGAGTATGGGTTTTAAACAGGATTTGAATAAAATCTTAGCACATACAAAGGGATCTAGACATACGTGGTTGTTTTCTGCGACAATGCCTGAGGAGATTCAAAGTTTGGTAAAAACGTATATGTCTCCAAATGCTGTTCGTGTTGAAATTGATAAAAACAGCTTAGTCAATGCAAATATTAGTCATAACTATATTGTAACATCAATCAAAGAAAAAGCAAATATAATAGCTCGTTTATTAGATAAATATGACGATGATAGAGGGATTATATTTTGCAGAACTAAAGCAGGAACTGTTCAATTGACTGAAACTTTGAAAGCTGAAGGGTTTTCGGTAGATGCACTTCAAGGTGATATGCAACAAAAAGAACGTGATAAAGTGATGAGAGCGTTTAAAAATGGTTCATTGCAATATTTGATTTCAACAGATGTTTCAGCAAGGGGAATTGATGTCAATAATCTAGCTTTTATAATTCACCATCAATTACCAGATCAATTAGAATATTATACGCATAGAAGTGGAAGAACTGCAAGAGCAGGAAAAACGGGAGAATCTATTGCACTTATTATATCTGGAGAAGAACAAGAGATTCAGAAAATTCAAAAAGATTTAGATATTAAGTTTAAGCAAATGACATTTTAAAATATTATTTAAAAAATGACGTCTGTAATCATTTAATAAGCGTACTTTCGCAGCCACTTAAATGAGTAGCAATACTTGTTTAGGTATTACACAAACTAGAACTCCTTGGTATGGTCACCAAGGAGTTCGCTTTTTTATACTAGTTTGGTTTTATGATTTTCGATTTATTTTTTTTAAAATTATTCGATAAACGCTTATAAAGGTTTTAATTTTGCAAAACTTAAAATATAGTATGAGCCAAGATAATTTAGCACTTCAAGAAAAAAAAACCGATAAAGAACTATATAGTTATCAAAAAGGAGCCATAGACCAAATTTTCGAAAAATTTGAGACTGCTCCAGATGATTACCATTTATTGTATCAACTTCCAACAGGTGGAGGTAAGACGGTTATTTTTTCTGAAATCGTACGTCAATACTTAAAAACACACAAGAAAAAAGTACTTGTTATGACACACCGAGTTGAGCTATGTAAGCAAACTTCTGTGATGCTTACAAGTTTTGGTGTGACTAATAAAGTCGTTGATAGTAAAGCTAATTTGGATGATCAAGAAGATTTTAGTTGTTATGTTGCGATGGTAGAAACGCTAAACAACCGACTTAATGATGATATTCTCGATATTTCTGATGTAGGTTTAGTCATTATTGATGAAGCGCATTACAACTCATTTACAAAATTATTTAAGTTTTTTGAAAACTCCTTTATCTTAGGAGTTACTGCTACACCTTTAAGTTCTAATAAAGATTTACCAATGAAAGGTAACTACAGCGAACTTATTGCTGGAGAAACTATAGAGTCATTGATAGAGAATGAGTTTTTGGCTAGAGCAGAAGTGTTTCAATATGATATGGGATTAACATCTCTTGAGGTTGGTAGTAATGGAGACTATACAGTTAAATCATCTGAAGATTTATATACAAGTCCTGCCATGCTAGATAAGTTGCTAGAAGCTTATAAAAAGCATTCCGCAGGCAAAAAAGCATTGATATTTAATAATGGTATTAATACTTCAATAATGGTGTATCACACTTTTAGAGAAGCAGGTTTACCAATTATGCATCTAGATAATACAGCAACAAAAAAACAACGTAAAGAAATCTTAAAATGGTTTAAAAATACACCAGATGCTATTTTAACGTCTGTAAGTATTTTAACAACAGGTTTTGATGAACCAACTATTGATACGATTATTCTTAACAGAGCAACAAAATCACTCACCTTATATTACCAAATGATTGGTAGAGGGTCGAGAATCTTAAACAACAAATCTAAATTTACAGTTATAGATTTAGGAAATAATAATTATAGGTTTGGTCCTTGGGGAGCAGATCTAGATTGGCAAACTATTTTTAGATCGCCAAATTATTTCATGGATAGACTTAAGGATGACGAAGCTATTGAAGGTGACTTTAAACATGAAATGCCAGAAGAACTTCGTGCAGAATTCTCAAAATCTGAGGATGTTTATTTTGATGTAAAACAAGTATATAAAGACGCTACATTTGGAGGAGAATCTTCAAAAGTTGTCTTAGAGCGTTCTATTGAACAGCATGCTAAAATTTGTATAGAGAATAGTGAAGATCTATATGATGCTTTAGCATTGGCAAAATTATTAGGAGGCGATATTGATGTGAGAATTGATGTGTATGCAAAATGTATCAGTAAGAGCACCTATAATTTTTTAAGCTGGCTTCGAGATGATTATCGTAAAAAATTAAATAGTTACTTACGTGCTAATTTTGACGAGGTATTTGAGCAAATTCATGGTCATCCACCAGAAGATTGATGATATTTGGAGTAGAGGAGAATGTTTAGGGTTTTCCGAGTAGGCGAGAACTCAATAATTAATTATACACGTGTTTTGAGCTTTCGTTATTTATTCTGCTCAATCAAATAAACTTCAATTTGATTAATCAATTTTGTTGCATTATTGATGGCGCGTTTTGACCATTTTATTTCAGACATTGTTTTTGATTTTCTACCTAGAAGTAAGTTTTCAAAAACAATACTTTCTTTAATTAAAGTGGTATTATCTATTCTAGGAATTCGTTGGTCATCATATGGGTTTAAATCGGAGAAATAAGTTCCTAATTCCCATTCATCATAAACAAATTTCTCTATCTTTTCTCTGGCAAATTGGTTGTTATATTCTACCATTTTTGACATTCGATCTGTGTCAGCATAATATAAATAAATAGCTTCAATTAGATTTTGGTCTTTAATCCATTTAAAGTGAGCTCCTGTTTCCATAGATTTAAATGCTGTTTTAACAGTGTAGAAATCTCTTTCTTTAACGATGCCACCTATTTGGTCAATTGTGTAATTTTCATCTTCTGGTAAAAAAATAATTCTAAATGAAATATCAATTGCTTCCTGAATATGTTCGTTGTATTCAATCTGCTTATTCAGATTTTTGATATCTTCATTAAGATTCTGCTTTACAAATTCAAGTGAAGATTTTAATTGACTTTGGTCTTGTCTAGATTGGTTTAAATTATTGATTTGCAAGGCTATAAGTATCCCAATAACAACTAGTAGAATTTCACCAATTGCATAAAGTAGATATTTACTAAACCTATTTTCATTTAGCATTTTTTGTCTAATTTTTCTAAAGAATTTTATCATATTTATTTCCCGAGAAAGTGGGAATCATATTGGTTGGTGTTTTTGTTCGTTGTTATGCTTTCGTTATTCTAGTCGTACTCCTCCATTAACTTATAGAGGTTTTCCAATTCATTTTTAAGTTGTAAATAATTACCAATTTGAAAATTAGAATTATAAAATATATTATCTATTAAGCTCTCAAATTTTAAACTATTCAGCACATCTAAATTATTATGATTGCTAAATTTTGAGGGTCCAATTTGTTCAGCATATTCAGAGTGTTCAGAGTCCATCTGTCTAAAACTTATATGATCGTAAATAAAGGGATAGAAATATTCGTTAAGGTCATCATTAAAATAATTTTCTCCTATTCTAACTTCTTCAACTAAAGATGGTAATCCATACAAAAGCGTTTTTAATGAATCGGATTTAATAAGTGCTACTTTTCCCGTATTTAATCCTTCGTTCAAAGTTCCATCTTTAAAACCCATATTACCATTTGCCATACATATCATAACAAGACTATCCAATGTTCTAGAAGAGAGTTTGGTTATGTCTTCATTGAACATTTTTAAAATTGCCAACGAACTCTTTTTTTGATTTTCTTTACGTTTAATTTGTTCATTGGTAAAACCTATATTACTCTGTATTTCTGATTTGAGCCGATTTACAAATTCACTAGATTCTTTTAAATTACTTTTATTAATATTCCAATTGTTTATTTGTAAGGCTATTAATATTCCAATAATTACAAGAACAATTTCACCAATTGCATAAATCAAATATCTACTAAACTTATTTTCATTTAGCATTTTTTGTCTAATTTTTCTAAAGAATTTTATCATATTTATTTCCCGAGAAAGCGGGAATCTTATTGGTTGTCATTATAAAGGCTAACGTGTTCATGTATGGTTAGTTGCGTTGGCTAGGTCTAAGTTAGTAAAAGAAAATGAACCAGAGGAAAATCTGTGAAATTTGATGCTCATAATGTTGTTAATTTAAACAAATAACTATTATGAGTCCTAATCAAAAGCTATATGGTCAATCTGTATATAGAAAAGAACTAGAATCATTGTTCTAACCTATAATATGTTGACATAAAAAAAAGACTGCTAATTTAATTTTAGCAGTCTTTTCTTTTAAGTAGTAATATGATTATTACTATTTAAGATGTTCGGTTGTTTGTTCAAGACTTTCATTTGATTCTCCACCTTGACTATACAATTGGTTTTCCTCATCTTTTAATTCAGAATTAGAACGGTTTTTAGGTAATGTACGACCTGGAATATCTAGATTTTTACCAGTAAAATCTGCTGGTCGTTCTCTATTTTTTAAAATATCGTCTTCACTAAGTTCTGTTTTTAGATTCCCAGTTTTATCACCTAAAGCTTTCTTATCGTCTTCTGTAATTTCTGGATTATAATCTAGTTTTTCTTTTTTATCTGTCTTTTTCATAATAACTATTTTATTTGTTAACGATTAGTGCATGTATTACACCTGGAACCCATCCTAGAATTGTAAGTATAATATTTATTAATAAATTTTTACCAACTCCATGTTTCATAAATACTGCAACAGGTGGTAAAAGGACACTTAATATAATTGTAAGTAATGACATTTTATAATGTTTTAATGGTTCAACTAATTTCTATTCCAATATACAGAGAGTCAGGATGTTCGTTTGTCTTATATGCTTATAATTTTGACGTAATTCAAAATAATTGATACGGTTATAATTTATAGCTTATGAGCAAAAGTGATGCGTCAATGAACAATACATTTACATGAATAAAAAAATTGATATGAAAAAAAACATAATTTTAGTCACCATATTTACAATTATAGTACTTGCTTGTCAAAACACGATTAATGCTCAAGCACCAGATGCTGTTAAAGCCACATTTCAGAATATGTATCCTGGAGAAAATGATCCAGATTGGCACAAAGATGACAACGGTAATTACGAATCCAATTTTAAAATTGACGGAATTAAATATAGAGCCGATTTTTCTCCTAACGGAAATTGGATTGAAACAGAAACTAGCATAGATGTCAAAGACTTACCAAAAGCCATAAGAGATATAATCAAAGCAGATTACGGAAGTGAAGATATTACTGAAATAGAAAAAGTAGAGCATCATTCTAAAGGACTCTTTTATGATGTAGAGTTCAAAAGAAAAGGTAAAAATAGGGATGTAGAGTTTAAAGAAAATGGAGATATTATAAATTAATACATCTCACAACTAATTTTTAAAATCGCAAACACTTAGTTTGCGATTTTTTTATTCTGAAATGTTAATTAACATCTGTTTAAATCAACAATTTCGTATCTTATAGTTCTATTAAAAGAGATTAATTATGAAAAATTATATAACAGTGTTTTTGCTCTCTTTTGGATTGTTCCTAAACTGTAGCGCTTCAAAAACGACAGCAACACCATCACAAATTGCTGCACTAGATGAATTGGTAGAAAACCAATCTTTCGTTATTGAGTCAGATTGGGCTTTACCTCAAACGACCAACACGTTAATGGCTTTACAAAATGCTGGATTTTTCTCAACAGGTGATAGTGCTAGTCGTATTAGTCTTTCAGGAAATCCTAACGAACTTAAAATAGATAATGAAACAGTTTCGTCTCAACTGCCTTACTTTGGTGAAGTACAATCTACTTCAGGATATAATGGATCAGATAATAGCATAAGTTTTGATGGAGAACTAAAAAATTATCGAGTTGTAAAGAATGATAATAGCAGTTATACGATACGATTTGATGCAAGAAGTCACTCAGAGAATTTTGATGTGATTATTCATTTATATCCAAACCTTAGAAGTGAAATCATACTAAAAGGAGCAAAGCGTTTTCCAATTAGATATACTGGTTATGTGAGTCCAATTTCCGAAGCGAACTAACTACTCATTTACTATTAATCGATTTTCTTTTACTCTGTAATTTCGGTTTATAAAAAACTGAATTATAAAAATTAAAATAAATATCATTCTTGCCACTAACGGAAATATAAATGCTAATATTCCTGCCAATATCCAAATAATCAAAGCGTTTAAAGCTGTGAACTTATACCATTTAATTGCATTTGGTGTTAATTCTGGATGGTCTTTTTCTTGTTTAATGATATATCTAATTAATAGAAAATTAAATATTCCTATAGCAGATAAATTGAAGCAATAGAAAGCAAACGGACCAACAAAATCAAAACCACCAACGTATAGTCCAGTAGAAAAAGGCATTAGCACAATAAAAAGTAATAAAAATATATTAAGCCATAACAGTTTAGAATCTACTGTAGTCACAAATTTCATTGATCTTAAATGAGATACCCAATATAAAGCTGTTACCAAGAAACTAACTACAAAGCCTATGAAATTTGGAATTCGAGATTGTAATAATTCCCATGTATCATAGGTGGTAATTGCTTCTACTGATGGAATTCCAACTTCTAAAACTAATAAAGTCATAGCGATTGAAAATACTGCATCACTAAAATTTATAACACGGTTTTTGTCAAACGTAAGGTCTTTCATATAATTAAGGTATTCTCAAATATAAGATTTCAGTTTAGAACAACTTAATTAATCAATATCTAATTTATCTTTAAGCTCATCTAATTTTTCTTTAGCATTTTTTAGAGCTGCTTTGTTGTCTTCATAAGATAACGTAATTTTTATATTGCAGGTCGTGCAAGTGAAATTCTTACTATTTAAAATGTCTTTTAAATCAAATTCAATTTGCGTTTTACAATTCGGACAAGGGATACTAGGCATATATTTAGGTTTTTATGAAGTTGAAGATAGTCATTTATTGAGTAATATATAGTAACTTTCCTTTGTCTTAAAACCATGACTATGTCTTTAACAATAAAATCATTATTCTTTTGCTTATTAATATCTGTTGCGACTTCTGCTCAAGAGACCGAAACAGAAACACCTTCTAAACAATTCTGGAATACGCTCCAATCACATTGTGGTAAAGCATATCAAGGACAATTAGAATTACCAAAAGAGGATAAAGATTTTGGAGGCAAGACTTTGGTAATGCATGTTCGTAAATGCACAAAAAATGAAATAAAAATTCCTTTTTTTGTTGGAGAAGATAAATCTCGAACTTGGATTTTAACCTATGAAAATGATCGTATCTCACTAAAACACGATCACAGACACAAAGATGGAACAGAAGATGACGTCAATTTTTATGGAGGAATTACAACCAACTCAGGTAAAGCAGATATTCAAATATTCTCTGCAGATGCACATACACAACAAATGATTCCTGGTGCAGCAACCAATGTGTGGTGGATTACTATTGACGAAACTACATTCACATATAATTTAAGACGCTTAGGTACAAATCGTGTTTTTAAAGTTGTTATGGATATAACTCAAACTATCAATACTCCAACTGAACCTTGGGGTTGGGAAGATTAAATCCATTATAAGTTTATGAAAGTGACAATATGAAAAGTAAGTATTTAGCATGAATGTCACATTGAGCGTAGTCGAAATACTTTGTCTTTCAAAATATTAAAACTTAGACTGCGCTCAGTTAGACAATTATAAATTTACTTTTTACAAAATCTATTTTGTTATTTCTCACACAAATCATCAATAAATGTCACTTCATTAAATCGTTTCCAAATTTCGTGATCAAAACCTTGAGGTGATAATTTAAATAGGATAGTAGAAGATTCTGTTTGTATACAATAATATGACTTAACTCTCACATTTAAAGTCATCATAGCTTCCGAAGTAAAAGAATCATAAACATATAATTTACCTATAAAATCTGTGTCTTTGTTAGCTTCAGTTTTGATGAATAGCACAGTTGTTTCTGGGACAACGAAATCTTTCTTCTTATTAACAGCTTTCATAATACCATCATAATAGAATTTGATGTTTGTTTCTAAAGTTTCCACTGTTTGCTGTTCATTACTATTTATATGCCAAGCAAACATATAAGCCCAAAAATCATCGTGAGCAGAATCTCTCCATTTTTTAGCAAACCTGAGGTCTTCATAACCTTCATATTTAATTTCTGGTGCAAACCCAATAGGGAATTTAATAATCTCCTTCAACCATGTAGTATCAGATTCTAAAACGCCTAATTTTGCTTCATCTTGTCCGAAAACGAGTATAGTACATAAAAGAAGAACTGTTGTTAAGATTCTATTTTTCATTCTTTAAATTTATAAACTTAATTTAACTTCAAATCCAATTCCGTCAGAAATGGCTCCATCCTTCATTTTGCTATTATAACTAATTCCCCAAAGCATTCTATCAATTTTAAATTTTGTCGTCATTATTTTATCTTCATAATTAACTTCTGCTTGAAAAGAAATAGGGTTTGTAACACCTTTAATTGTTAAGTCAGCAAAGATTTTCATCTTAGAATTATCATGATATTGGACACTTGTAATGACTAATTTTGCAGTTTCAAAATTTGCAACATCAAAAAAATCTGGATCTTTAAGATGGTTAACAAGACTTTCATTTGGCTCTTCGTCTTCTATGTCTAAACATATAATTGAATTCATATCTATAATAAATTCACCACCAGAAATCACATCATTAGTTTTAACAAAATAGCCTTCTTTAAAATCTATAGTACCAAAATGTCCACCAAAATAAAAGGTGTATTCACCAGACCATTTCATTTCACTCTTTGCAGTGTCAATGTTTAATTTTTCTTGTGCATAACTATTAGAATATAGAGCTATAGCTATGATTAATACTAAAATACGTGTTTTCATCAGTTTTTGTTTTTTGAATTATTTATGATGTAAAACTAGATGTAGGTCATGTGAAGAATGTCAAAAAAATGTAAAAGAAGTGTCAACAGTTGCAAAAAGTCATGAATTATTGTGTTATTTACACTCAATTATGAATGATCAATCTATTTATTATAAAACTGTTTTAGCAATGGTTGTTTTTTTAGTCGTGATGACCTCATGCACTAAAGAGAATACCAATGATATTAGTGGTACAACAAAAGTTGCATTACGAGAAGCAGGACATCAATTATTACTTCGAAAATTGGATTCCACATCACTCGTCCTTCCTGTTAAAGAAATAGAGCCTTATATCTACAGCTTATCTTTTGAAAAGCAAATCTCTTTTGAACCAAGTGATATCGTCACAGTAATTGATAGTAGTTTAAATTTAGCAAGCATTTCTAAAAATTATCGTGTAGAAGTTATACAATGTACAGATGGAGAAGTTGCTTATAGTTATGAAATGTTTGTAGAGCAGGAGCGAACCATCATACCTTGTGGTGGACGAAATCTTCCTGAAGCATGTTATATAATTCAAGTTGAATTTTTAGATATCCTACCAACAAGTAGTTTCACAAAACGTTTAACACCTTTCGTTTTAGTTTTTGGAGTGTTGTTGTTTCTAGGTTTTAAATATTGGCAGAAACGAAATATGCAGCCCATTTCCGAAGAAAATACGAGTAGTTATTCTGAAATTGGAACCTTCAAGTTCTATCCAGAACAGAACAAACTCGTTAAATCGGCAACCGAAATTAGCCTCTCAAAAAAGGAATGTGAACTTTTAGAAATATTTGTTGCAAACCCAAATCAAATTATAAAACGTGATGAACTCACTAAAAAAGTGTGGGAGGATAATGGTGTTTTTGTAGGCAGAAGTTTAGATACGTATATTTCAAAACTACGTAAAATATTAAAGGATGATGATTCTATACGAATCTCAAATGTACATGGTGTTGGCTATAAATTAGAAGTAGATTAAAAGCTTTTACTCCAATAAGGTGTTGATATTCATCTTGTACAATTTACCAATTGGTACGACATAATCCGCAATATGAATTCTGTTACCTTCAATACTTCCAATATGTGTTTTAGCAATAGCAAATGATTTGTGTACTTGCATAAATGCTTCAGAAGGTAAGGATTCTAACATATCAGAAATTTTCTCTCTCACAGTAATCGTGTCATTTGTAGTAATCACTTTGGTATAATTACCAGAGGCTTCAATAAATAAAATTGAATTGATATCAACCTGAATATAGCTTTTATTCTGTCTAAGAAATATTTGATTGGTAGTTGATTTGTTGTCTTGTGAAAGTTCTTGTGTTTTAGAATGATTTGAACCAATCACTTTATTAACAGCTTTTAAAAAGCGTTCAAAACTAAATGGTTTTAATAAATAATCAACAATATTAAGTTCGTATCCTTCTAAAGCAAATTCACTATAAGCTGTTGTTACAATGACTTTTGGAGGCGATTTTAAGGTTTTTAAAAATTCAAAACCTTTTAATTTAGGCATATTAAGGTCTAAAAAAATAAGATCGACTTCATGCTGACTTAAATACTCCAAAGCTTCAATAGCATCATAACAATTGGTCATGTGCTGCATATTTGGCAATATATCACAATATCCTTTTATAATATCATGAGCAATATGCTCGTCGTCTATAATGATATAATTTATCATAGTTTGCTAATCGTGAGTTCTGCTTTATACACTTCATTTTGTTTAGAAAATGTAAGCTTATGTCGTTTTGGATATACCAATTCTAATCGTCGTTTTAGGTTTTTTAAACCAATCCCTTCCTGTTCATTCTCTAGTGTTTTGTCAAAATTATTTTCAATATTAAAATGAACTTCATTGTTTTCAGATTTCATATGGATATAAACATAAGCATTCTCTCTTAAATTTTCGACACCATGTTTAAATGCATTTTCTAAAAGAATTATAAAAAGAAGTGGCATGATGTCATAATCGTTATCAGCTACATCTATTTTAAATTTAATGTCTATCATCTTGTGATAACGCATTTTATGAAGTTCAATGTAGTTTTGCAAATAACTAATTTCTTCGGAAAGTTGAACCGTTTCTTTTTGTCCGTCGTAAATACTATAGCGCATCATGTCAGAAAGTTTCAAGATCAGTTCTTGTGCTTTTTTCGAATCTTTATCTACCAAACCATATAGATTATTCAGCATATTAAAAAAGAAATGCGGATTCACCTGACTTTTTAAATGCAGTAATTCAGTTTGTGCTTTTTCAGTTTTGAGTCTGATTATAGATTTGATCTGTTTAAAAATCCATCTAATAATAAGTAGAAAGACCAATAAAAAGTAAATGAAGGCGAGTATCGAAAATAGTTCATTATCACCAAAAGCATCATTAAAAATGATAATCAATAAAGCGAATAACACAAGAAAGGATGTGTAAATCCATTTTGGAATTCGCTTTACATATTTGCTTAGTAGATGTTTCATAGTCAATATTAATTAAATAATAAGCCTCAAACAAATTAGTTGACAAACAGTTTGTATGGCGTGATGAACGTTCTTAAATATGAAACAAAAAGTTTTAATGCGATGCAACCGTGTTTATGTCACTCACTAGAAGTCGTATATCCCAAATCTTTTTTTGTTAAGAACATCCTAGATAAGTTTGTTGCAATCAAAAATCGAACAGTATGGAACTCATTATTGACAATCTATCAAAAACTTATTCTAATGGCATCAAGGCATTACAAAATATTTCCTTAGAAATCCCAACTGGAATGTTTGGCTTGCTTGGCCCAAATGGTGCAGGAAAATCAACTTTTATGCGAACATTAGCAACGCTTCAAGAAGCAGATAATGGAACGGTGTTTTTAGGAAAGATTGATGTATTGCAACAAAAAAACGAGTTGCGACAGGTATTGGGATATTTGCCTCAGCAATTTGGCTTATATCCTAAAATATCTGCCGAATTTCTTTTAAATCATTTTGCTGTTCTTAAAGGCATTTCAAACAAAAATCAACGCAAAGAATTAGTTGATGCACTTTTACATAAAACCAATCTTTATGAGGTAAGAACCCAAAAATTAAGTGGGTTTTCTGGAGGTATGAAACAACGCTTTGGGATTGCGCAAGCGTTGCTAAATAATCCAAAACTCCTTATTGTAGATGAACCAACTGCTGGTTTAGATCCTGTAGAACGAAATCGGTTTTACAATATTTTAAGTGAATTGGGAGAACAAACCGTAGTTATTCTATCAACACATATTGTAGACGATGTAAAAGAATTATGTACCAATATGGCAATTATAAATAAAGGTCGAGTGTCTTTAAAAGGAAACCCATTACAACTCATAGACAACCTCAAAAACAAAGTGTATCAAAAAACGATTTCCAAGCTAGAATTAGAGGATTACAAACAAAATTATCAAGTCATTAGTGAAAAGCTGTTTCTTGGAAAACCAACCATTCATATCTTAAGCGATACGAATCCAAGAGATGGCTTTGTACTAGTTAATGCCGAATTAGAAGATGTGTATTTCTCGCAAATTTTTGGTAATCAGTCTAACCTTAAATCTATTGCTTAGTTATGTGGTATCCAATATTTAAGTTTGAAATTGCCTATAGAATTAGACGTGCAGACACTTACATTTTCTTTTTATTCTTGTTTTTATTTTCAATTGCAGGAGTCGAATTTATTTTTCAAGGTGCGGATTTAGGCGGAATAAAAAAAAACTCACCAATTGTTATCGCAAAAACCATGGGAGCAATTACAGGTATTTTTATGATTTTGGCTTCAATGATTATGGGAGTTTCTGTATTGCGCGATTTCGAATATGAAATTGAGTCGCTCATGTTTGTGAATCCAATTAAGAAAAAAGACTATCTCATTGGTCGATTTTTAGGCTCATTTACAGTACTTTTATTTGTATTCTCTGGTGTTTTCTTCGGAATGATATTAGGGGAATTCATGCCTTGGTATCATCCAGAAGACTTGGTTCCTTTTAATGTTTTTAATTATCTAAAATCATTTCTAATTGTAATCTTACCAATCTTGTTCTTTGGTGCAGCACTATTTTTTGTAACTGGTGCTTTGAGCAAAAAACTAGTCGTTGTCTACACACAAGGGATTATCTTTTTTGTGATTTTTATGCTTACAAAAGCGATTACTAATGACACTATTCAAGCGTTATTAGATCCATTTTCATTAACAACACTATCATTAGCCACAGAATCATGGTCAACTCTTGAGAAAACAACTCAGAGCATTCCAATGATTGGTATTCTATTATATAACAAACTATTTTGGGTTGCACTTGGTATACTTGTTTTGGGTTATGGCTACAAGAAGTTCAATTTTAATGTTGTACAAACAAAACGATTTAAAAAGAAACATAAACTTACTTTAAAACCCGAAATAACCAATAACGACGTAGCTATTCCAAATGTTGAAAAACAGTATGATCTCAAATCGAAATGGAAACAACTCAAGCATTTTTCAGGGTTTTATTTTTTGAGTATTTGTAAGCAACCTTCATTTTGGGCGATTGTAATTTGTGGTATGATAATCATTCTCATTAATTCTGTAAACCTAGGAACCGTCTATGGTGTTGATAGTTATCCTGTAACGTATTTTATCGTCGAAGAGCTTCAAGAAACTTCTATGTATTTCTTTATCATTATTTTAGTTTTTTATTCTGGAGAACTGATCTGGAAAGAACGTGGTGCGAAACTCAACTTAATTTATGATGCCACACCAATGTCCAATTTTATACAACTCGCTGGAAAATTCATTGGCCTCAATCTTATTTACATGTTGCTCATGCTTGCTCTAATTTTATCCGGAATTATCTTTCAAACAGCAAATGGTTACTATACGTATGAATTTCAAGTCTATTTTTATGGTTTCTTTTTGGAGATATTGCCATTCTTAACCTTGTATACATTCATTGCCTTTTTTGTTCAAGTGATGGCCAATCACAAATTTATTGGTATTATTCTAGTTATTATATTTTTTATTTCGACCATCTTACTCAGTGCATTTGGCTTTGACCATGAGCTCTATTTGTTTGGAGGTAGTACACTTGGTAGCTATTCTGATATGAATGGTTATGGACATTTTTTAAAACCATACCTACTAATAAAATCATATTGGTTGTGCTTCGGAATAACATTACTTATCGTTGCGTCTTTATTTTCAGTTAGAGGAACAGAAACGAATGTTATAAAGCGATTAAAAATGAGTAAGCATAGGATTAGTAAATCATTGCTAACATTTGGGAGTAGTGTCGTTTCCGTGTTTATTATCCTCGGAAGTTTTATTTTTTATAACACCAATATCTTGAACGAGTATTGGACCAATTCTAAAGCTACAGATTTTAGAGTCGCTTATGAAAATACACTGAAACAATTTGAATATCTACCACAGCCAAAAATCGTGGATGTCAATTTGAAAGTGGAATTATATCCTTCCACAAGAGATTACACTGCAGAAGGTTATTACATTCTAAAAAACAAAACGAACCAAGCTATTAATGCGATTCATATTCAGAAGCAAATTGAAGCTAATGTCACTTTAGATGCTATCAATTTTGAAGGAGGAGCGAAGGAAAATACTAGTTACAACGTTTTTGATTATCACATCTACGAATTAACTACAGCTTTGCTACCAGGAGATTCTATTACAATGAATTTTAAACAAACTTTTACTACGGAAGGGTTTGAGTCTGGTCAATCAAATTCTAATATTGTAGCCAATGGTACATTTTTTAATAACAACAATTTTCCAACAATTGGATACAACAGAAAATATGAACTAAGTGGTAACGAACGTTCCGATTACAATTTACCTGAAAGATCAAATAAAGCGAACCGAGAAGATATTAATGAATTGGTTAATGCGAGATCTGGAAGCGATTCTGATGGTATAAATTTTGAGATGATTATAGGTACAGATATAGATCAAACGGCTATTGTTCCTGGTGATTTATTAAAGCAATGGACCGAAAATAACCGTAGTTATTTTCATTATAAATCGAATATTCCAATGATGAATTTCTATGCTATGGTTTCTGGACGTTATGAGGTGAAGACAGATAAATGGTTGTCAACTTCAAACGCTAAACCAGTTGATTTGGAGATTCATTATCATAAAGGACATGTTTATAATATTGAAAGAATGATGGCTTCAATGAAAGCATCGTTGACATATTATTCTGAAAATTTTAGTCCGTATCAATACAATCACTTAAGAATTATGGAGTTTCCGCGTTATGCGAAATTTGCACAATCGTATCCAGGAACAGTACCTTTTTCAGAATCTATAGGATTTGTTTTAGACATCAATGATAAAACAGATGTGGATATAGCATTTTATATCACAGCACATGAAATTGCACATCAATGGTTTGGAATGCAAGTAGAAGCTGCAAATGTAAAAGGACAACATTTTATTTTGGAAACCATGTCGCAGTATGCTGCTTTGATGGTGTTAAAGCAAAATTATTCCGAAGACAAAGTGAATCAGTTTTTAGAATTTCAGAAGGAAACCTATAAAAAAAGTCAGCAAAAAGAAGCGATTGAAGAGCCATCATTGGCTTTGGTAGAACATCAAGATTATGTGTATTATGCTAAAGGAGCAATAACGATGTATGAATTTCAAAAAGTAATAGGAGAGGAGAATGTGAATCGTGCTTTAAGGCGTTTTCTTGAAGATTGGAATACGAATCATGGCAAACTAAAAACTAAAATCGATCGATATGCAACTAGTAAAGATTTGCTTCACTATTTTAGAGAAGTAACACCAGAGGATAAGCATTATTTAATTGCGCAACTTTTTGAAACAGTTACAGAGGTAGAAAATGATTGATTGTATTTTTATATTAAATCCTTCATGTCATTAATAATTAGTACCATTATTTTTATACTTTCTATAGCTTGTTCCTTTTGTACATGGGCAATCACTAATCCCTTGTAATAAATCAATTCCTATAGTGATACTATGCGTTCCAGAGTTGTAACCTGAAAGATCATTGATTGTCATTTGATAAGAATAAGCGAAATAAAAGTTATTTTTCATGATGCCAGCCATTGGTCCAAAATTAAGAGGCTTTAAGTATTGATCATTCAAAAAACGATACGATCCACCAACCCAATAATAATCACCATCTCTATTAAATTTTCTGTATTTAAAATTTAAATCTGTTGCAGATCGTCTATCACTATTAAAAAATTGGAAAAACGCTGAAGGTTCATACTCAACATTCTTGTTATATTTATTAGTGAAAATATATCCAGTATAAGCTTGAAAATTTAAAAGCTTACTTGGTTCTGTACCTAAAAAATCATCAATACCTTTATCTAAAATATTATTGGCATTCAAACTCAAGTAATACCTGTTAAAACGGTATAGGAAACCAACATCAAAATTATGATTTGAAACGGCTCTATCATCTCCAACATTTACTACTGGAATTTCTGCTGTAGGCTGAAAATTCTCTATATCAATTCTAAAGCTATTTATGTTATAAGATAATCCAAATGATAAGTATTGTTTTGATGTATAATCTAAAATTATGTGATGCGCAAATGAAAATTTGACACCTTTTTGACGCGTATTTCCGTTTCTATCATTGTATAATGATAATCCAACTCCAGATTGTTTAGCTATTCTGAAATCGGCATATAATGCTTGATTGTCAGGTGCATTTTTAATACCTACCCATTGTGTAAGTCCGTTAAGTCGCACTTTTAAGTTATCACCAATTCCTGCATAGGTTGGAGATATCACAAAGTCATTATCTGCTAAATATTGTGTCCATACAGGTAAATTTAATTCTTGTGCATAACCAAACGTGCAAGAAGCTAAAACGAGATATATTATAATTTTTTTCATTTGAATCGTTATTTAGTTTGAGGGTTTTTGATTATCTGTAAAGTGTAAAATGTCCTACGTAATCTTTTTCAATTAACGCACTGTTAGGTTTTACAACATACCAATAATCACCAGTAGGAAGTTCTTTGCCATTATATTTACCATCCCAAAATTGTCCTACAGTATAGGTTCCAACTTTACGTCCATATCTATCAAAAATATCGAAGGTTAAGTTTGGAAAATCTTCTGTACAACCAGGAGCCCAAGTATCATTTTCATTATCTCCATCTGGTGTGAACCAATTTGGAATACATGGTCCTAAAAATTCTATTTCTATAGTAGCTTCTGCTTGACAACCACTACTATCTGTTACAATTACATTATATGTTCCTTCTTCTGTAACGAAGTAAACATTTGTGTTTCCATAATTTTCGCCATTAAGCGTATATTCATTTCCACCTGTTCCACCAGTTGTCACTGCTATTATTTCACCAGGTTCACTACCTTCTTGTAGGATAATTGCTAATGGATCAAAGTTATATATGTCAAAAAATTCGGTAGTTTTAATACAACCATCTGTATGTCTTACATCTATAAAATGATCTGTTCCTGGAACCACATTATTAAAGATATTACTCGTTTGATAATCTCCACCATCAAGTGAGTAATCTAAATCTGAAAGATCAACAGAATCTCCATTCACTATTACAGTTACTGTATTTACTGAAACATTGTTTTCACAAGCATATTCTATTTCAATAATAGGATCAAAACTCACTGAATCTGGGAACGTAATATTCCATTCAGTCTCACAACCTTGAGAATCACGAACAAAAACAATATGATCACCACCACCTAAATCTGTAAAATCAAATTCGGTTTGCGTTGCAGATCCTGTTGTGTATGGACCATCATAATCATCTAAACTTACACTGTATGGCAATGTTCCTCCAGTAATATCAATACTAAACTCAGCATTGTTTTCGCCTTCGCAAGTTTCTTCAAAAAGAGAATCTGGTACAATACTTAAAATAACTTGTTCAGGATTGTTGATTGTAAATTCGAAGATCTCGTAACATCCTAATTGATCTTGCACGATCACTGTATAGGTGTCTGGAGCAAGATTTTCAAAAACATTAGTTTCAAAAAATTGATCTAATTGTGGAGAAATTGCATATTTAATGATTCCTGTTCCTCCAGAAGCATTAATGGTTAAAACACCATCATTATTTCCACTACACGTCACATCGTTAACTGTGAAATCAATCGTAAGTGGAGCAGTAGGTTCTGTAATTGTTATAGGAGCAGAGGCTGTATCACAATCACCACTTTCTACATGTACTACATAAGTTCCTGCAACGAGTTCTGTAAATACACCAGGTGAATCTTGTGTTGCAGTAATTGTATTTCCTAAGGTATCTTCAAGTGTGTACACATAGTTTCCTAAACCACCTTGAGCATCTGCTACAATCGTTCCTGTATTATCACCCGAACAATTAATTGTTGGATTCATTGACATTAAATTAATAGTCAAATCTAATAATGGATCTATTGTAATGTCATTAGACACATTTGCAACACAACCATTAGCATCTCTCACATAATACTGATAGGTTCCCACAGGAACAGAAAATGTGGTTGCTGTTGTAAATGAACCTAAGACTGTTGTAAAAGCACTATCGTTACTATATTGATACGTTCCTGTTCCACCAGTAGCACTTAAGGTAATTGTAGATTCTACATCACAAGTTTGTGTTGTGGTTACGACTAAATTTGCTGTAATAGGTGTAGGTTCTGTAATTACAATTTCCGAAGATAAAAGGAAACATTCGTTACCATCACTAACTGAAATCGTATAAGTACCAACTCCTAAATCTGTAAACACATTAGACGTTTGAGGTCCAGATGTTGATGTTGCAGAATTCAACGTATAAATATAATCTACACCTTGACCACCTGCCACATTCGTTACTGTAATTGATCCATTTTGATCTCCAAAACAAGATAATATTGATGCACTTGGAGTAAAAGTAGCATCAATTGGTGATGGCGCAATAAGCGTAATATCTTCTGAAGCTACGCAACCTTCAGCATCCATAACATTTACCGTATACGATCCAGCAGATAAGTCTGTGAATGTTCCGTTAGATGAAAATGCAACTGTTGCAGCTCCTGTTAATTCATATTGATAATCTCCCCAACCACCAGTTGCAATAGCAGTAATTGTCCCTTGACTATCATCACACGAGACGTTAGATGTTTCCGAAGCATCAAGAATTAACGCTTGAGAAGGAGAAGAAATTATAACGGTAGATGTTGCGTTACAAAACGGACTTTCAGTTTCTGTAATCACTACTGTGAAAGATCCTGCAGTCATTCCTGTAACTGTTAGTGGGTTTGTTGACGTATTTGCATTTACAACACCAAAAACTGATGTTGACGTACTATCAAAAACTTCATAATTATAAGTACCAGAATATCCAATAACATTAATTTCAAATGAACCAGAATTGTCTCCAAAACAGGTTACTGAAGTTGAATTTGTTGTAAATGTTGGAGGCGTAGCAGCTTGTAAAGAAACGGTTACATCCTCAGTACACGATGTCACTGTATCTGTAATTGTTACTGTGTAAATTCCTGATGGTACTCCAGAAAACAATCCGCCAGTTTCAGAAATTGAAGCTGGATTTGGACTAATACTATATGTATACGTTCCAGATCCACCAGATCCAATAACTGTAATTTCACCATCATCATCGTTACATGTTGCAGATGCTGAAATTGTAGGTGTAATATCTAAAGGTGCTAAAATATCAACAGTTACTGTGTTTCCACAACCGTTAGCATCTTGAATTTCTACAGTATGCATTCCAGAAAATAGGTTAGAAATTGTAAAAGGTGTTGATTGAGTTTGAAAAGCTCCACCATCAATACTAAAGCTGTAAGGTGCAATTCCAGGTGAACCTAAAGAAACGAGGATTTCATAATCACCATCACTAACATCACATGTTGTATTTATTACTGCGGAAATATTAGGTTGATCATCCATTGGTAAAATAACTACAGGACTTGAAACGATACAACCATAAGCATCAATAACATGCACATAATAATTTCCTGCATCTCTATTGAATGTACTTGCAGATGCCCAATTTGTGTCAGTATCTAAAGGAGCAGCAGCTGTTGTTGTAATTTGATATTGATAAGGTGCAGTTCCATTTTGAGCAATAGCGCTAATGACTCCTGAATTTGCGTTACAATTTGCATTTTGATCTACAGACGTTTGTAATTCTAATAAGAAAGCAGATTCAGTAATATTAAAAGGTACAGTTACAACACCACATCCAGAATTTGAACCAGAAGTCTCACTAATAGACACAAAGTAATTCCCGAAAGGTAAAGGACCTAAATCTGTGACTGTTAAGTTTCCATTAGCTGGAACTGTTCCAGATCCTGTAATACCTGTTGAGATTAAAGATAAAGAATCGAATATTTCGAAATTCACATCTACATCAGATCCATAAACACTGTTAATTGTAAATGTTACGTTACCATCATTACTTCCTGTACATGTTATATTATTAGAACTTACAGCACTAAGCGATAATGTAGAATTTGTAGGTATTGGCGCAGTTGCAGGTTCATAATAGCTACATAAAGTTGACGCATCATAAACAATAAACGTATAGGTAACTCCAGGTATTAAACCATCAAATGTAGCCGACTGACTTCCAGGCATATCTTCTGATAACCAAGTTCCAACTGATGGATATGACGTGGTTGGTCCTTCATAAATTGCAAAGAAGAATGGTCCTGCACTACTTAACGTAGAACCTACACTCACAACAGCTTGACCACCTAAGGCACAATCAACTGAAGCAGTTATATTAATATCTAAATCGGTAGGAGGTGAGGCAACCAAAACATCTTGTGTTAAGACAGAACATCCATTGGCATCAACAACATTAATTTCATATAAACCAAAATCTACAACATTAAAACTAATTGAAGTTGTACCTGTATTATTTAATTCTGAATTTGAGTAGCCGTTAGATCCAGTTACAAAATAGTTGTAAGGCGCTGTTCCACCAATTACAGAGTTGATAATTACAGATCCTTGTGAAATTCCACCAGATGTACAGGTAATGTCAATCGTATCTACATCTACTACAATTGGGTCTGGTTGGTTGATGGTTACAATTTCCGAAGAAAAACAAAGGTTTGCATCTGTAATCGTAACAGTATATGTTCCTGCTGGTAATCCAGAGGTTTGTGTACCGTAATCTGTACCTGTTGTATCGTTATTTACATTGATAACAAAAGGAGGTGTTCCAACTGTGTTATCAATCGTGATATCTAAAGCTCCATTTTCATCTCCATTACATAATATTGGCTGTGATTCTAAAACTAAACTCAATGCTGGAGGTGTGATTGGATTTACAGTAATGATACTAGATTCTGCAATACATCCATTAGCATCAGTAATTTGAAACTGGTACGTACCTGCAGTTGATGTATTATATGTAAATGGTGTTCCTGTTGCACCTAAGTTTGAATACCCACTTCCATCAATGGAAACCGCATAAGTAAATGGTGCTGTTCCTGTGATATCACCTGTAATTGTAGCATCTGGTGTTGCCGTACAATCTAGTCCAGACGTTAAAACGACGTTGACTATTGGTGCTGGGATTGGATCGATAGTAATTGATTCTGTATACTCACAATCGTTTTCATCTCTCACTTGAAACGTATAGGTTCCAGGTTCTAAACCAGCAAAACTAGTTGTTGTTTGATAAGCTGTTGCACTTGCAGTTGGTGCTATAATTTGATATTCTAATACACCTGTTCCACCAATTGTATTTGTAATGGTAACTGTTGTTGCGTTTGATGGGCAAGTAACTGGAGCAATATCAAATTCCAAATCGGTAGGCGGATTTAAAGCCTCAACAATGATCTCATTAGTAATTACGGTACAATCATTAGCATCTTGAATTGTGATTGTGTATGTTCCAGATGTTAATCCTGTAAATTCATTACTAGCTTGAAAGTTAACACCATCAATACTATAAGAATAAGGTACATCACCACCTGTAACTGTGGTTACTGTAATTGTTCCGTTTGATATACATGTGAAAGGAGCAGTTAATTCTGCAGTTCCTGAAATTGCATCAGCTTCTAAAATAGTTACAGTTTGTGCAACTGTTTCACATTCTGATGATCCAATAGAATAGGCTACTACAACTTCATAATCGTCTGCGATTAGCCCAGTAAATACTGGAGAATTTGAAAATGTGGTTCCACCATCAATACTATATGTCAGACTATTTCCATTAGTTGCTGTAACATTAATTGTAATTGTTCCAGTATTTCCAGATCCACCACAAGCAATATCTGTAGTATCAATTGTAAATTCTGGTTGATCAATAGCTTCAATAGTAATTGTTGTTTCTGCACTACAATTGTTAGCATCTACAACTAAAATGTCATAAACACCTGCAGTTGTTACTACGATTTCTGGAATAGTTTGAAAATCTGTAGACCCATTTACGAAATAGAAGTAAGGAGGTGTTCCACCAACAGGATACACTGTAATTTCTCCTTCATCACAAGTTAAAGGTACTGTGATAGCAGCAGTAACTGTTAATAATGATGGTTCTATGATAATAATTTCTTCGGAATAAAAGCAGCCATTTTCTGTTTCTACGGTTGCTGTATACGTTCCTGCATTTAAGTTTTCGAAAATGTATGTGTTTTCTAAAATTGGTCCAACACTATTTACTAATGTACCACCTTCACTTAACGTATAAGAATATTGCGGATCAACATCATTTGCAGCCAATTGAATACTTCCTTTGTCACCATGACATAAAGGTTGCAATATCGTTGTAGATACCGTAAAATCACGATCTCTAATTAAAACGTCTAGTACAGTAAACACACAAGGATTTGTAGGAACTCCAATTTGTCTTACATAAACAGTATACGTTCCTGCAGTAGCAATCGAAAATACATTACTTGGTTGGAATGTTATATTATCTAAACTGTATTCGTAACCTGATGGTACATCTAAAACTGTAATACTACCTAAAGTTGTACAAATAATATCTGTTGCTATAACTGTTGGATTTAATGAGTTTTGATATACATTGAAATAGAATTGTACAAAACAACCACCTTCATAGTTGATTGTAAGTCTATATTGACCAGAAGTATCTACTAGATAGTTTGGTCCATTCGCAACTTCATTCCAAGTACATGTGTCATCTTCATTAGCACAATCTGAATTTGTAACTGCATCACAACTCGATTCATCTAATTTTTCCCAGATAATAGAAGATGCTCCTGAAATATTGGTTTGAATATCTCTAGTATCATTTTCTCCACATAAAAATATATTTGGGAGAAGTTTACCGTCATTAGGACACGTAACCACTTCATCTGCATAAGGAATAACTGGATTTTCTATATTACCTCCAAAAAGTTGTACAATATATTCTTGTACAATAGATTGACAAGGTGCTACAGCTGTATTGAAAGAGTAATAGGTTCCTGTTTCAGTAACTGTGATTGTTTGACCAGTTCCAATTACTGGAGTTCCTGTAGAACTTGTTGACCATGAATATGAATCATAACCATTTGCTGCTGTGATATCTAAACTGTTACCACAAAGGATTAAGTTTTCTGAAAATTGACAATCAAGATCAGCTAAGAAATTAGTGGCTTGAGGAGATAATAAACAACCTGTATTACTATTTAAACTAGGGTCATCTGTAATTTGAAATGTAGGATTAAAGAACCCATTATATGTTGCATAGGCTTGATTGTTGATTATATTAGAACAAGCATCTGCTAATTGATTACATTCATCAACAACTTGTACTTCAATACGAATTTCGTAAACTGGATCATTTTCTTCAACAAGAGAATTATCTACAGCTAAAATTAATTCACGAGTAGTTTCATTATAACTTACAACGGTTACACCTGGAGGTAATACTAAATCTGTTGGATGATTATAAATAATATTTACTGGAAGAATATCTCTAATTTGAAAATTGGTAGCATTATCATTTCCGGTATTTTGAAAACCAATGACATAATTTAGCGAAGAACCTAAACCTACTGTTTGTCCGCCAATATCATTTCCAGCATCATCCTCAACAATTTTTGTCAATACAATATTTGGCTCTATAATATCTACTGCAAACGCAAAGAAGTATGGGAAATAAGTATCTCCACTTGTTTCTAATCGTATTGTTGCAGCAGTTGCATCGTTAGCAATTACTGCATTTCCTGGATTAGGTATAGCCATTACTCCAGTATCAAATCCTAATGTATTTGTACTATTAGGTACTCTTGAATTTACAGGAGTCGCATCTAATTGAGTTACTGAACTATTAAAAAAGTTAGCAACAGGACGATCTACCGTAGATAAACTCACACCATTTAATCGTAAACGATCACCTAAAATTGGACTATCACCTTCAAGAGTTGCAAACGCAAAATTTGCTCTTACAGGTGCAGGAGCAGGAACGGTTCTAAATCCGTCAACAGGAATATCCAATTGTGTGTTATTTCCTGCGACACTGATTGCACTAAATCCGTCAAAACTTGTAATAGATTTGCCAGGAAGTGTTGGATCTTCATAAACAATAAATAATGACCAACCAGCCGATTGACCAGTTCCATTGTAAGGTGTGAAATTTGCAGTTTCACCAACATCAGAAGATACATTTGCAACAGTATATGTTCCTAAATCATCACCAGAACCAAAACTCGTTACAAAATCGGTGACATCTGCAAAACAAGCATATGAAAAACTATCTCCTCCATCTACTGTTGTTCCGTTAGCATCATAAATTATAGTACCAGTAATATCATTGTATCCTCCAGTAGGTCCTTTTAGTTTTACATTTGTTATCGGTTCATCACCAGGATTAACAGCTCCCCAATATAGACCTGCATAAATAATTCTGTAGCAATTTGGATTAGGTATATCTAAATCTGCACTAGATGAACTAAAGGTTGAACCATCACTATCAATATCAATATATTGCATATTAACATTGTGGTTATATACTGAATTGTTATTAAATGCATTATTGTCTGGCCCTAAAATATTATTACCTATTAAAACAATGTCACCTTTAAGGTCCTCATTAAATCGAGGAGCAAAAGGTTCATAGTTTTGCGCATAAGATTGTAGGCCAATCAGTAGTAGTGAAACAATAATTACTAATCTTGAAAAAGTAGGTTTTTTCATGGTGTTAAATTTTTTGTTATTCCGAAGTTAATGAGGGCACATCAACTTAAGAATAGGGCCTTATTTTATATATTAATTCTCTATTTTCACAAGAGATAGTTTTTGATTATATGGTCTATTACCTTTTGATTCTAGAGCTTGATTTGCTTGATCTATGCTTTCGAATTTATCGTAATAGATATAGTACTTACTCGTTTTTACATCATAAAAGAAATCAACATTTGAACGTCCAGAAGCAACAACTTTAGTTATAAAGTCATTTCTTTTACTAATATCTGAATGTACAGCTAGTACTAAGTAATAGCCATTATCTACATTTTGTACATTCTCTAAAATTTGGATATTACCACTTTGTTCCTCTCCAAAATCAAAATCGTCTTTTGTAATTGGAGTCGTAGTCAAGGTTGTTGATTGTTTAATGTTTTCCAACATTGCTCTATCTTGAGAATAACGTTCTTCTTCATTATCAAATGCTGCTTTTTTAATACGACGTCTTCTTTCAAACTCTGTAGCAATTTTAATTTCAGCTAATCTTGTATCTAAATCTATTCTTGCTTGTGTTGCTTTAAGTTGTTCAGACTCTAAACGGTTTAATGCTTTTTGATAATAAAGGTATACTTCGTCATTTGTAATAGTGTCTGCTTTATATTTATCATCATATAATGCTTTTAGTTCTTTGATTTTATTATTTCTGTTGTTAATTACATCATCTAACTGTGACTTTATAATTTCTAATTTATTATTCTCTTCTGTAATACTTTTAAAAGGCTTTGGACCAACAGTAATTCCTTGTTCACTTAAATCATTTTCTTCCTTTAAATCTTTAAGATCTTCATTTTTAACTTCTATAATAGCATCAAAATCTTGTAACAATTTAGTTTGTGCCTTTTTAGATTCTTCTGCTTGTTGACTAATCTCATACATAGATCTACTAATATCATCCTGAGCATTTGAAATTAATTCTTCTTTTGCTTTTTGTTCTGCTAACAGTGTTGCTTCAGCATCAGCTTCTTCGTTAGCCTTTTGTTCAGCTAATAGTTTCGCTTGAGCATCAGCTTCTTTTTTAGCGTTTTGTTCTGCTAATAGTTTAGCTTGAGCATCAGCTTCTTGTTTAGCTTTTTGTTCAGCTAGTAATTTAGCTTGAGCATCAGCTTCTTGTTTAGCCTTTTGTTCAGCTAATAGTTTCGCTTGAGCATCCGCTTGTGCTTTGGCCTTTTGTTCAGCTAGTAGTTTAGCTTGGGCATCCGCTTGTGCTTTGGCCTTTTGTTCAGCTAATAATTTCGCTTGAGCATCCGCTTGTGCTTTAGCCTTTTGTTCAGCTAATAGTTTCGCTTGAGCATCCGCTTGTGCTTTGGCCTTTTGTTCAGCTAGTAGTTTAG
>NZ_JBBMRC010000008.1:0-166851 GCF_038900375.1 Psychroserpens sp. AS72
ACACCTCCAAACTTAGATAACTGTTCAGTTACTGATACAGCTATCGAATGTTCTGGTGATGATAATGAACAATTAGCTACTGATTGGAATACTGCTAATATTTCAGCTTTAGAAAACTGTGGTGCTGATACTTGTGATACGGATTTTAACGGTCAAGTCACTTCAAATTTTGCATATTCTAATTTAGTAACAACTTGTGGTCAAGGTGGTACAATTGCTGTCATCTATACAATTACAGATGATTGTGGTAACGCATCTACTCTAGAAGCTACTCTAACTTTAGAAGATACAATTGTACCAGATGTAACTGGATGTACTGTCGAAAACACAACTTTAGAATGTAACGAAACTGAAAACGAAACTCTTGCTGATGCGTGGAATGCTGCAAATATTGCTGCACTTGAAGCTTGTGCTGTAGATTCATGTGATACTGATTTTACTGGTCAAGTCACTTCAGATTATGACTTTGCGAACTTAAACACAACCTGTGGACCTTGTGGAACATTAAACGTAACATATACAATTACTGATGATTGTGGAAACACTACAACAGTAGCTGCGACACTTACCTTTGATGATGGAACAATTCCAGATTTATCAAACTGTACCGTTACAGATACAGCGATTGAGTGTTCTGGTGATGATAATGAACAATTAGCAAACAATTGGAATACGGCTAACATTACTGCGTTAGAAAACTGTGCTGATGATCTTGGAGTCACTGTAACGTCCAATTATGCGTATACGAATTTAGTATCAACGTGTGGTCAAGGTGGAACAATTACAGTGATCTATACAATTATTGATGATTGTGATAATGCTACAACGTTAACTGCAATATTAACTTTAGAAGATACAACTCCTCCAAACTTAGATAATTGTTCTGTTACAGATACTGCTATCGAATGTTCTGGTGACGATAATGAACAATTAGCTACTGATTGGAATATTGCTAATATTTCAGCATTAGAAAATTGTGGTGTTGATACTTGTGATACGGACTTCAATGGTCAAGTCACTTCAGATTTTGCATACTCTAATTTAGTAACAACATGTGGTCAAGGTGGTACAATTACTGTCATCTATACAATTACAGATGATTGTGGTAACGCATCTACTCTAGATGCTATTTTAACTCTAGAAGATACAACACCTCCAAACTTAGATGACTGTGCTGTTACTGATACAGCTATCGAATGTTCTGGCGATAATAATGAACAATTAGCGAATGATTGGAATACTGCTAACATTACTGCTTTAGAAAACTGTGGTGCTGATACTTGTGATACAGACTTTAACGGTCAAGTAACTTCAGATTTTGCCTATTCTAATTTGGTAACAACGTGTGGTCAAGGTGGAACAATTGCAGTAGTCTATACAATTACAGATGATTGTGGTAACGCTACAACTCTAGAAGCTACTTTAACATTAGAAGATACAATACCTCCAAACTTAGATAACTGTTCTGTTACAGATACAGCTATTGAATGTTCTGGCGATAATAATGAACAATTAGCAACCGAGTGGAATGCTGCTAATATTTCAGCATTAGAAACTTGTGGTGCAGATTCATGTGACACAGATTTTAATGGTCAAGTAACTTCAGATTTTGCATACTCTAATTTAGTGACAACCTGTGGTCTTGGTGGTACAATTACTGTTATCTATACAATTACTGATGATTGTGATAATGCTACTACATTAACAGCAACATTAACTTTAGAAGACACTATTGCACCAGATTTAACTGGTTGTACAGTAGAAAACACATCATTAGAATGTGACGAGACTGAAAATGAAACACTTGCTGACGCTTGGAATGCTGCAAATATTGCTGCACTTGAAGCTTGTGCTGTAGATTCTTGTGATACAGACTTTACTGGTCAAGTGACTTCAGATTATGACTTTGCTAATTTAAATACAACCTGTGGTCCTTGTGGTACTATTATTGTGAATTATACGATTACTGATGATTGTGGAAATTCAACTGTACTTACAGCCATTTTAACTTTTGGTGATGAAACCATCCCAGATTTAACAAATTGTGATGTTGACGATGAAACTATCGAATGTGTAGGTGATGAAAATTCAACACTTGCAAGTGATTGGAATGATAATAACATTGTTTCATTACAAGCTTGTGCAGATGACATTTCTGTAACAGTAACTTCAGATTATGATTTTGCTAATTATGTCATTACTTGTGGACAAAGCGGAACATTAACCGTTGTTTATACAATTTCTGACGAGTGTGATAACTCAACAACATTAACTGCTACGCTTACCATTGAAGATACTACAGCACCAACATTTACGGTTCCTGCAGATCTAAGCATAGAATGTGATCAAGACCCAACTGATGTGACTTTAACAGGTGATGTTACTGATGAAACTGATTTATGTTCAGGAGCATTAGAAGCAACATACACTGATACTATTGCTGAAGGTAATTGTGCAAACGAATCTATAATCACAAGAACTTGGTCTTTATCTGATGACTGCGGAAATGTAACAACTTTAGTACAGACAATTACGATTCAAGATACAACTGCTCCAACATTTACGGTTCCTGCAGATGTAACTTTAGAATGTGATGCAGATGTAACAGATGTAACATTAACTGGTGATGTTACTGATGAAGCTGATAACTGTTCTACAAATCTTGAAGCAACATATTCTGATACAGTTTCTGAAGGTGATTGTGCAAACGAATCTATAATTTCTAGAACTTGGACTTTAACTGACGAGTGTGAGAATACAACAACTTTAGTACAGACAATTACGGTTCAAGATACAACTGCTCCAACATTTACGATTCCTGCAGATGTAACACTAGAATGTGATGCAGATGTTACAGATATTTCATTAACTGGTGATGTTACTGATGAAGCTGATAATTGTTCTACAAATCTTGAAGCAACATTTACAGATACGGTTACAGAAGGTGATTGTGCAAACGAATCTATAATTTCTAGAACTTGGACATTAATTGATGAGTGTGAGAATACAACAACTCTTGTACAGACAATTACGATTCAAGATACAACTGCTCCAACATTTACGGTTCCTGCAGATGTAACACTAGAATGTGATGCAGATGTTACAGATATTTCATTAACTGGTGATGTTACTGATGAAGCTGATAATTGTTCTACAAATCTTGAAGCAACATTTACAGATACGGTTACAGAAGGTGATTGTGCAAACGAATCTATAATTTCTAGAACTTGGACATTAATTGATGAGTGTGAGAATACAACAACTTTAGTACAGACAATTACGATTCAAGATACCACTGCTCCAACATTTACGGTTCCTGCAGATGTAACACTTGAATGTGATGCAGATGTTACAGATATTTCATTAACTGGTGATGTTACTGATGAAGCTGATAACTGTTCTACAAATCTTGAAGCAACATTTACAGAGACGGTTACAGAAGGTGATTGTGCAAACGAATCTATAATTTCTAGAACTTGGACATTAATTGATGAGTGTGAGAATACAACAACTCTTGTACAGACAATTACGATTCAAGACACCACTGCTCCAACATTTACGGTTCCTGCAGATGTAACACTTGAATGTGATGCAGATGTTACAGATATTTCATTAACTGGTGATGTTATTGATGAAGCTGATAACTGTTCTACAAATCTTGAAGCAACATATTCTGATACAGTTTCTGAAGGAGATTGTGTAAACGAATCTATAATTTCTAGAACTTGGACTTTATCTGATGACTGCGGAAATGTAACAACTTTAGTACAAACAATTACGATTCAAGACACCACTGCTCCAACATTTACGGTTCCTGCAGATGTAACACTTGAATGTGATACAGATGTTACAGATATTTCATTAACTGGTGATGTTACTGATGAAGCTGATAATTGTTCTACAAATCTTGAAGCAACATATTCTGATACAGTTTCTGAAGGAGATTGTGCAAACGAATCTATAATTTCTAGAACTTGGACTTTAACTGACGCATGTGAAAATACTACGACGTTAGTTCAAACAATTACATTAGAAGATACAACTGCTCCAACGTTCACAGTTCCTGCAGATGTAACACTTGAGTGTGACTCAGATATTAATGATGTAACATTAACTGGTGATGTCACAGATGAAGCTGATAACTGTTCTACAGATCTTAATGCTACTTTTTTAGATACTATTGAAGAAGGAAGTTGTATTAATTCATATGTAATTACAAGAGTTTGGACTGTAACAGATGACTGTGAAAATGCAACAGCATTAGTACAGACTATAACAATACAAGATACAACTGCTCCAACATTTACAGTTCCTGCAGATGTGACTTTAGAATGTGATGAAGATATAAATGACATTAGCTTAACTGGTGATGTCACAGATGAAGCTGATAACTGTTCTACAAATCTTGAAGCAACATTTACAGATATGGTTACAGAAGGTGATTGTCCAAACAATTCTACAATAACTAGAACGTGGACATTAACAGATGAATGTGAGAATACTACACTATTAATTCAAACGATTACTGTACAAGATACTACTGCTCCAACATTAGTTGGTGATTTGGAAGAAAACATTAACGTCGTGTGTAGTGATATTCCTGAAGTACCAGAACTTGTGTTTGAAGATGCATGTTCAACAAACATGACTGTTGAGTTCAATGAAACATCAACAAATGATGGAACAATCATGGATTATATAATCATTAGAGATTGGTTTGTCACAGATGATTGTGGTAATGAAGCTGTTTTCACTCAAACTATTAATGTAAGTGTAGAAAACGACGTTGAATCAAATGATGGTGATTTATGTATTGGTGATGATTTTGATTTTGATCTCTTTAGTTTATTAGTCGGTGATTATGACCCAGATGGTATTTGGTCAGTAACTAATGGAGATGTCACTATTGACGGTAGTTACTTTAACCCAAGTTCATTACTTGATGAAGATGGTAATTTTACTGATGATCAATTAACCGATTACGAATTCACATATACTTATGGTGGTTTCTGTCCTGGTGAAGTAACAGTTACAATTGCGCTTAACGATGAATGTGTTGTCTTCCCATGTGGTGACGATGACCTAGTAATCTCAAAAGCTGTAACTGCTAACTTTGATGGTATTAATGAATTCTTTACAATTACAGGTACAGAAGACTGTGGATTCGTTTACGAGCTTCAAATCTTTAATCGTTGGGGAGCAAAAATATACGAGAATTTCAATTATCAAAATGATTGGAATGGTACGTCATCAAATGCTTCCGTAGGAAATTCAAACTTTGTCCCAACAGGAACATATTACTATGTATTAAATATAAAGAACAGTGGATTAAATCCTAAAACCGGACCAATCTACGTTTCAACAAAATAAATCTTAACCTATATGAAATTAGTAAAGTTTAACATAATAGCATTTATACTGTTCAGTAGCTGGATGAGTGTTGCTCAGCAACTACCTCAGTTTACTCAGTATATGTATAACACGATTTCAATAAATCCAGCCTATGCAGGAAGTAGAGAAACACTAAGTGTTGTAGGTTTACATAGAAGTCAATGGGTAGGTCTTGAAGGTGGTCCTCAAACTCAAACCTTGTCCATTCATGCACCAATGAGAAATGAGAGAGTTGGTTTAGGTTTTTCATTTATAAATGATGAACTTGGATATCAAAACTTCTCATATCTATATGGAGATTTCTCTTATACGATTCCAACTGGTGAAAAAAGCAAACTTGCGTTTGGTGTTAAAGCTGGATTTACAAGTTATAGTTTGGATGCCGATTTTCAACAATCTCAAGCTAATGATCCTGTTATTTTTGGGTTTGAAAATCGTTGGAAACCAAATATTGGAACTGGTGTTTATTGGCACAGTCAAAAATGGTATTTAGGGCTTTCAGCTCCTCGTATTTTAAACACAGATTATACTGGTGATGCTGAGTTTCAAGCCTTAGAAAGAATTAGCTATTATTTCACAGGTGGATATGTATTTGATTTAAGTGAAAACACAAAATTTAAACCTGCTGCACTTTTAAAAGCAACTAATGGTGCTCCTCTATCTTTTGATCTTACTGCAAACTTTTTATTCTATGAAAAATTTTGGGCTGGAGCAGCTTATAGAATTAATGAACGTGCAGCTGCATTAGGAGCAATAGCCGATTTTCAGGTATCAAAACAATTACGAATTGGTTACGCATATGAGTATCCTATTTCAGATTTAAGAGCATACACAAGTGGTACACATGAAATACTACTCATGTTTGAGATCTTTAAAAGCAAACGTATAAAATCCCCTAGATACTTCTAAAAAACAAGTCACATGAAAACAAAGTTTTTAATCTTAATATTTGCTCTAAGCAGCACAGTTATGATAGCCCAAGAAAAGCTTGCTGATAAGTTTTTTGACAATTATGGTTATATAAAAGCCACAGAACTTTATCAAGAAGTTCTAAAAAAAGGAGATACTAGTCTTCACGTTTTAACACGTTTAGGAGATTGTTATTACAACAATTCTAAATCTGAAAAAGCTGCATTTTGGTATGACAAAGCCTTAAAATATGATGAAAAGGATATTAATCCTGAGTATATCTATAAGCATATACAATCTTTAAGAAGTTTAGGGAAATATGATGAAGCCGATTCTTGGATGAAAAAATTCATGGAGATTCAAAATAATGACTCTAGAATAAAAGGTTATAATCCTGAAAATATTGCTAAGTATAATGAATTAGCAAATTCCGAAGAAAATAAACTCGTAAAGGTTCAAAATTTACCTTTTAATACAAAGTATGCAGACTTTGGATCATACATTCATAACGGACAATTATATTTTGCATCCTCTAGAAATACAGATAAGAAAAAAGTATATAGCTGGAATCAAGAACCATACTTAGATATCTATCAATTAAAAGTTGATAAAAAATCAGACAGTGTAACTTATGGAACTCCAAATTTTCTTTCTGCGGAAAGTGTAAACACAGACTTTCATGAAGCTTCAATAGCAATTACTAACGATGGTAACACCATGTATTTCACAAGAGATAATGTTGGTAAGGGTCATAAGAAAGTAAAATATGATAATAAAGGGACGACGCATCTTAAAATCTATAAGGCAACTTTGGTTGATACTTTGTGGACAAATATTATGGAATTACCTTTTAATGACGATGTATTTTCTACAGGTCATCCTGCGCTAAGTCCAGATAATAAACAACTATATTTTGTGTCAGATCGCGAAGGTGGTTTAGGTAATACTGATATTTACGTTGTAGATATTGAAGGTGGTAACACCTACTCTGAACCTAGAAATCTTGGAGAAAAAATTAATACAGAAGGTCGAGAGATGTTTCCGTTTATAGCAAAAGATAGTACATTTTACTTCTCTTCTGATGGACATTTGAACCTTGGTTTCTTAGATATTTTTAAGTCTAATCTACTAAAAGATGAAGATAACGAAGAGCAGCCAGAGAACTTAGGTGCACCTTACAATAGTGGTTATGACGATTTTGCGTATTTCAAGAACATTTCCGAAGAGAAAAATGATCACACAGGTTATTTCTCATCTAATAGACCAGATGGAAAAGGTAGTGATGATATTTATGCTTTTGATGCTTCATTTTGTGAACAAATTATTAAAGGTATTTCTAGAAATCAAAACGATAATGAAATATTACCAGGTGTAACCGTAAAACTTATTAATGAAGTTGGTAAAGTTATTTCTGAAATTGTAACCACAGAAAATGGTGCTTATGAGTTTAAAGTAGATTGTAATAAAACATATACCATCATTGGTAGTAAAGAAGATTTTAAAGATGATCAAAAAAAAATCACTACAGATAATGAACATGAAAAAGTTACTGAAGCTGATTTATACTTAGAACCTTTACTTTTTGAAAGTCAAATAGTTATCAACCCAATTTTCTTTGATTTTGATAAATCAAACATTAGAACTGATGCACAATATGAACTTGAAAATATTGTTGATGTTATGAGAGCTCATCCAACTATGGTGATTAAAATTGAAGCACATACAGATAGTCGTGGTCGTGATAAGTACAATGAAAAATTGTCTGATAGACGAGCAAAATCTACAATGGATTATATAATTTCTAGAGGTATTGCTAAAGAACGTATTGAAAGTGCTATTGGTTATGGTGAATCTCAATTGCTTAACAAATGTTCTAATGGTGTAAAATGTACCGAAGCAGAGCATCAAGAAAATAGACGTTCATACTTCTATATCTTGAAAGAATAAAATTAGTACCCTCTAATCTAAATTTGCTAAAAAGCAGACTTGTTAATCGAGTCTGCTTTTTTATTTTCAGTAATATCATTTAATATTTAAAAGTCCGATTATAAGCCTTGTTATTGGAGTCGTCAATAATAAATACACTTATAGTATACCAATCATTGACGAAATAATCGGTCACATACAATTCTTCGGTATCTTCATGCAAAGTTTTATCAGGACCTCCTTCAATTTGAATAATATAATTTCCATTTTGTCTTAGATAAGCATAAGTAGATCCAATAACTAGCGTAGATAGTTTATCTGTTTTAAAAAACTTTTCATAGTATTCATCTTCATTAACATACGTTCGTGCAAATTGATAAGCAGGATGATCTCTAGGAATAGAATCCTGCTTTAAATAAGAGTTAACAGCTTCATTTATCATAGATATTTGCTCATCTGTATCATGATCAACATAGAAGTTTGCAAATCCTTCGCGACCTTTTCCGTAGTAAATACTTTTATGAAAATCTTTGGTACGTAGATCTTTGTAACTTAATGTATTTAAGGTTATTTCAACTTCCTTATTAACATCAGCTCTATCTTTATAGATTAAGCAAACTCCTACTCTATGACGTTCTGTTTCCTTAAAAATTGAATCATTGAGTTGTCCTCCTTTTTTAAATAAGTCTATAGCGAATCTTTGAAATTCAGTTGCTAATGTACTATCACTTTTAATGTACATTTTATCTAGATACTCATCATCAATGTCCTTTTTAGTAGATTGTGCAATAGCTAATGATGTACATAAAACAATTAAAACAAAACATTGATTTCTCATAAAGCAAATTTCAGTAAATATATAGAATAAAAAAAAGCCACAATTAGTATTACTAACTGTGGCTTAAAAATAATGATTTGCTATTAATCAATTTTTATGTGTCAACTAATTATCTTTTAATGAAAATGTTTGTGAAATACCATTTACCTTCTTCGTTTTGTTCTGCGGAAATATCAAAATCTGTAAAATCGCCTTCTATATTATGTCTATGTCCTTCGCTATTTAACCAAGCATTAACAACAGATTGAGCAGAACTGTAAGCATATGCTACGTTCTCTGAAACTCTAGTTGCATTTGCATTATCAATCAAACTATTTTTTCTTTGGAAAAAATTATCGTGACCAACATTGCTTGATTCTATCATATAATCTGTATGAGTATAAGCTACAGCCTTAATTGTATTATGATTATTTAAAGGAGTTAAACCTTCATTAATTCTATGAGCATTTATAAGCTCTAAAATTTCTATCTCAATAGTTTTTGCTGCAGGTGCTGCAGGTAAAGCCATACTGTCAATTGTTTCACTTGGAAACTCTTCAGAGGAACATGACGAAAACGATAACATCGTAAATACTGCCAATAAAGGTAAGAATCTTGAAATTCTCATAACGTAGGTTAATTAGGTATTTAGATTTGGGATCTAAATTGGTTTGTTAATAAAACTGATTATGTAAACTTGGGGATATCTATATAATCATTAATTTCATCGACAATATACACAGTAATTCTATAAAAAGAAGTTTAAACGTGTAATTATTCGTTGAAATACATTTTATTTAACGTAAATTCCTACAATTAATGTATTTGGTCGACGTTTTTATAATATGTTTTATGGAGATAAACGATCTAAATTCCAATTGAAATCATCATCTAATTGATAACGTAATCTATCATGCAAACGATTAGGACGACCTTGCCAAAATTCTATTTCAACAGGTTTTACAATAAATCCACCCCAAAATTTTGGTCGTTCAATCTCTTGTCCTTCTAATTTTGCTTCTAAAGTTTTGAGTTTATCTTCAAGAACTTCACGATTTTTTATCACGTTACTTTGATTAGAGACAAGTGCACCTAATTGACTACCTCTAGGTCTAGATTCAAAATAACCATCACTTAAATTTTCTGCAATCTTTTCTGCTTTTCCTTTGATGATGATTTGTCGCTCAGCAGCTGGCCAAAAGAAAGAAAGACATACATTTGGATTATTTGTAATGGCTTTTCCTTTTTCACTTTCATAATTTGTGTAGAAAATAAAACCTTCATAGGTAAACTTTTTTAAGAGCACTACTCTACTCTTTGGGAAGCCATCTAAACCTATTGTGCTAATAGTCATCGCATTAGTTTCTCCAATATTAAAGTTCTCATCGACTTCATGAAACCATTTTTGAAATAGCTCCATAGGATTATCACTCACATTAGTTTCTAGAAGTTCTTGCTTTTCATAAGATTTTCTATAATTGCCTAAGTCTGTATTCATTAGAAAATAGAATTGAGATTAATTTGACTTTTATTATTAAGGTTTAAATAATTACCATAAATTTAAACAATAATCCCTATTTAATGACTTTTGAAAACAGTAAATACTCTAAACTTTTAGATTACAAAAAAGTAGAGCTGCCCTTCGGAAATTTCTATATCACAAAACATTTTGCTATTTCAGAATTAAATGAAGGTATTCATGTAAACCACGAACTAGCTGGAGAAATTATCACTAATTTTTCCGAAGAAATAAGAAATGATATCAAAATTGGATATATAGCAAATCGGATTAATTCCTATTCATTTGACCCTCAATTATGGGCTGAATTTAATAATGAGTATGATTTTTTAATCGCAACTGCAATTGTTTCTTATACCGATTTTAGTTATCTCAACTCTTCTTTAGAAAAACATTTTTTTAAGAAAAGTATGAAAAGATGTATGAGTTTAGATGAAGCAATTATTTGGATGACAGATTTAAATGAGTTTAATTAAACTCAAATTGTTTACCGTCTCTAGATAATTCTACGTGAGGGAAAACTTGTTCTGCTTCTGCTTTAAATTCATGGAGACTATCATACCTCGTAGAGTAATGTCCTAAAATTAAGGTGCCAACATTAGCTTTCTTAGCTATAGTAGCTGCTTGCTTAGCTGTTGAATGTTTTGTGGGTTTGGCCAAAGCTGCATTTCTTTCTAAAAACGTAGATTCGTGATACAACGCATTTACATCTTTAATAATAGGTATTATAGATTCATCGTAAAGCGTATCGCTACAAAACGCATAACTTTTTGGAGGTTTTGGAGCTTTGGTAACCAATGAATTTTCAACCAAATTACCATCATTATCTGGAACATTTGCTCCTTGTTTCAGCTTTCGGTAATATGCCACATCAATATCTGCATTTAAAACAGCGTTCATATCTAGCTTACGATCGCCTAGTTTTTCTTTGAAAAGAAATCCGTTGGTATAAATACGATGATTTAATGGTATAGTATACACTTCAACTTTTTCATCTTCAAAAATTAATTCTGAAGAAGTTGAAGTCAACTCATGAAAAATCAATTGATAATTGGTCCAAGAATCTGATAATTTCATTTGCATTGTAATGACTTCCTTTAGACCTTTTGGTGCATAAATATGTAAGTCTGCTTCTCGAGTTAACAAGTTAAATGTAGAAATCAAACCAGCCAATCCAAAACAATGGTCACCATGTAAATGGGAAATAAAAATATGTTTTACTCTGCTAAACTTTACTTTATTTCTTCGTAACTCAACTTGCGTACCTTCTCCACAATCAATTAAAAATGTATGATTTTTAATCTCTAAAACTTGAGCAGTAGGATTAGTATTTACTTTTGGTGTAGCGCTATAGCAACCGAGAATGGTTAATTTCATATATTGTTAAGATGTTTAGTTGTTTGTTGTGGAGTCGAAACAGCTTAACGACAAACAACTCAACAACCAAACTTTTTTCTAGAATCCTAAATCGCGTTCCATAACTTCCATTTCAATAACATCATTTGCTTCTTTAGTTGTAGGAACAACTATGATTTCATCTGGCATTTCGTCAATATTTGCATTATTTGCAACAATTACAAAAGAGTGCTTCGCTTTTCGGTGTTTATTTGATAATTGTAAAAACTCTACAACATCTGATGTTTTTACATCATCCAACTTTGTAATATTTACAATGATATTATTGTTTTTATAACGATCATAAAGAATGTCAATTTTCTTGACAAGTTCTATAATTGATGCTTTTTGTTGCGTTATAATGGTTGTGTTACCGTCTTGATCTATAATCATGATTTAATGTTTTATTTTGGATGCTAATAAATAAATGACTGCCATTCTAACCGCTACACCATTTTGTACTTGATCTAAAATGATAGCTTGATCAGAATCTGCCACATCACTTGTAATCTCAACACCTCGATTAATTGGACCTGGATGCATAATGGTAATCTCTTTATCCAATGAATTTAAAAGTGCTTTATTAACTCCATATTGTTGTGTATATTCTCTTGTTGATGGAAAATAACTAATATCCATTCGTTCATTTTGTACGCGCAACATATTTGCAACGTCACACCAATTTAAAGCTTTTCTTAAATTGGTCTCTACTTTTACTCCTAAATCTTTAATATATTTTGGAAGCAAGGTTTTTGGTCCGCAAACCATCACATTTGCACCTTGTAATTTTAAAGCATAAATATTTGAAAGAGCTACTCTACTATGCAAAATATCACCAACTATCACGACATTTTTACCTTTAACATCTCCTAAACGCTCACGAATAGAATAACTATCTAACAATGCTTGTGTTGGATGTTCATGTGCTCCATCTCCTGCATTAATGATACTTGCATTGACATGTTTTGACAGAAATACGCCTGCTCCAGGATTTGGATGACGCATGACAACCATATCTACTTTCATAGATAGAATATTGTTAACCGTATCAATTAAAGTTTCTCCCTTTTTTACAGAAGATTGTGATGCAGAAAAATTAATCACATCTGCAGATAGCCGTTTTTCGGCAAGTTCAAAAGATAATTTTGTTCGTGTAGAATTCTCAAAAAAGAGATTTGCAATTGTAATATCTCTAAGCGAAGGCACTTTTTTAATTGGTCTATTGATCACTTCTTTGAAATGATCTGCCGTTTCAAAAATTAATTGAATATCCTTTGTATTGAGATATTTAATTCCTAATAAGTGATTGACACTTAGTTCGCTCATTTTTTTAGTATTCAGTTTGCAGTCTTCAGTTGATTCTGCAATTTTTAATTATTAATTAAATAAACAGCATCTTCGCCTTCGTTCTCTATCCAGTTTACTTTTACTTTTTCTTCATTTATAGCATCTACTTGTCTACCTCTATAATTAGGTTGTATTGGTAGGTGTCTGCTAAATCGTCTGTCTATTAATGTGAGTAACTCAATTTCATTAGGTCTTCCAAATGATTGGATTGCCGTTAAAGCTGCCCTAATACTACGTCCTGTATATAACACATCATCAATAAATACAATATTTTTATTCTCTACAATAAAGTTGATATCAGTTGTATTGGCTTCTAAAATTTTCTCACCACGTCTAAAATCGTCTCTATAAAACGTGATATCGAGATGGCCCAATTGTATGTTTTTAATTTTATAATCGGTTCTTAACATTTCAGCTAAACGATTTGCAAGAAATTTTCCTCGAGGTTGTAACCCTATAAGTACAGTATTAGAAAAGTCATTGTGGTTTTCAATAAGCTGACAAGCCAATCGATGAAGAATGATGTTTATGGCTTTAGCATTAAGTAATACTTTTTGACTCATGAGATTTCCAAACGTATTTGGTTAACAAAGTTAATGTAAAAAATCAAAAAAAACTTAGTTATCTTTCAAATAAGTCTTTCTTAGATATTCATTATAATAAGCATCAAAGGTATTAAACTCTTCAGTATCCAACTCAAAAGGTATTAAGTATGGATTAAACTTTAGTGCATGACAAATCTTGAAAAAATTTGTAATACTTATATCAGTCTCTTGACTAAAATATCTACTAATTGTACTCTCCGATACACCAGATAACTTTGAAAGTTGATATTTACTCATTCCATATTCTTCGCTTTTCAACCTTTTATCAATCATAGTTAAAAATTGACGCTTATTATCCAATGCTATCTCTTCAATTACTCGAATTTTAATTTCTAAATCTTCTTTTTTTGCTTTTTTCTTCATCAAATCTTCCTTTTTTTATTATAAAAAAACACATCCGTATATGCAAATATAATGTTTATTTTCATTAAAACCCTTTAAATACAAAGCCTTAACGTTGTTAATAATATTGTTAATAACATTGAAAATAATATTTATTTTTTTTGCTTAATCAAAATTCTAATAAGTAATTTTAATAAAACGATGAAAGGAGGTGTACATATGAAATGACAGAACAAAAAAAAGAGCCAAATCCCTGGAAAAAGTTCTGGCTCAAATTTGGAAGATTAAAAACATTAGTAGAAACTCTAACTTCTCTAATAAATTTAATCAGGATGTTTATGTAAATATATAATATTTACATGTACTAAAAGTAATAAAAAAAACATTACCACGTATACGTTGTAATAAAATTATTACTAAAAAGCCTCTCATTTCTGAGAGGCTTTTCAATATATAAAATTTCAAGGATTTATTTCTTCCCGTCTAATTTATCTTTTAGCGCTTGTAAAGCTTCGTTAGCATCACCTAAAGTTGGTTTTGCTTCGGCTGCTTGAGCTTCTTGCTTCTTCACTGCTGCTTTAACGTTTGCTATTTCTTCTTCTCTAAAGATTGCTGTATGAGAAGCAACTACACGTTTAAATTCTTTATTGAATTCAATAATTTTAAACTCTGCAGATTCACCTTTCTTAAGCTTGCTACCATCTTCTTTTTCTAAATGACGTTGTGGTACAAATGCCACGATGTCTTCGTTAAAGTCAATAGTTGCTCCTTTGTCAACGATTTCTCCAATTTCAGCAGTATGTACTGATCCTAAAACGAATTCAGTTTCATACTTATCCCAAGGATTATCTGTTGTTTGTTTGTGACCTAAAGATAATTTACGTCCTTCAACATCTAATTCTAATACAACAACATCAAGTGTATCACCTACATTTGTAAACTCACTTGGATGCTTAATTTTCTTAGTCCAAGATAAATCTGAGATGTAAATCAACCCATCAATTCCTTCTTCTAATTCAACAAAAACACCAAAGTTTGTGAAGTTACGTACGATACCAGAATGTTTAGAACCTACTGGATATTTAGTTGTAATATCTGTCCATGGATCTGGTGTTAATTGCTTAATACCAAGAGACATTTTACGATCTTCTCTATCTAAAGTTAAGATTACTGCATCTATTTCATCACCAACTTTTACAAAATCGTTAGCAGAACGTAAATGTGTTGACCAAGACATTTCACTTACGTGAACTAATCCTTCTACACCTTCTTCTACTTCTACGAATGCACCGTAATCAGCAATAACTACAACTTTTCCTTTAACTTTATCTCCAATTTTTACATCTTCACCTAAAGCTTCCCAAGGATGCTTGCTTAATTGCTTAAGACCTAATTGGATTCTAGACTTATCTTCATCGAAGTCTAAGATTACCACGTTTAATTTTTGGTCTAATTCTACGATTTCATTAGGATGATTAATTCTAGACCAAGATAAATCTGTGATATGAACTAATCCATCAACGCCTCCAAGATCAATAAACACACCATAAGACGTAATATTCTTAACGATACCTTCTAATACTTGACCTTTTTCTAATTGACTAATGATTTCTTTTTTCTGCTCCTCAATATCAGCTTCAATAAGCGCTTTATGAGATACTACAATGTTTTTGAATTCGTGGTTGATTTTCACAACTTTAAATTCCATTGTTTTATTTACATACTGATCGTAATCTCTAATAGGCTTCACATCAATTTGAGAACCTGGTAAGAAAGCTTCAATACCAAATACGTCAACGATCATACCACCTTTAGTTCTGCATTTTACAAAACCATTAACGATTTCTCCAGTGTCATGTGCATTGTTTACACGATCCCATGCTTTAATTACACGAGCTTTTCTGTGTGATAATACTAATTGTCCTGTTGCATCTTCACGAACATCAATTAATACTTCTACTTTGTCACCAACTTTTAAATCTGGATTGTAACGAAACTCATTAAGAGAAATTACACCTTCAGATTTTGCGTTGATATCAATAATAGCATCACGATCAGATAAATGAATAACTGTACCTTCAACAACTTCGTCATCTAATGTGTCAACGAAATTCTCTGATACTAATTTTTCGAACTCTTCTAATTGCTTTTCATCGACAGGATCAATTCCTTCTTCGTAATTGTGCCAATTAAAATCTTTTAAGAATTGTTCTGGATTTACTTTCTCCTCTTTTGGAGTTTCAACAGTTGTTGTTTCTGTTGCTTCTGTAGTCTCTACAGTTGCAGTTGTTGCTTCGGTAGTTTCTACCTCTGCTTTTGTTGTTTCTTTTTCAGACATGTGCTGAATTAAAATTTGTATTCTGTATGCTTTGAAAGAATCAAGCGATAACACACAGAAGCGTTATTTAAGTTTATATGTATTCCTTTTGTCTTTCTATAGTCCGCCAAAAAGGAGTGCAAAAATACATATTATTTACTATAAAACAAAATAATTTCACAATTGTCTAACCTGTTGAATTTCAGAATAAAAAAATGTTAAAAAATGAATATTCCTGTTGTTAATTCTTGGCACATAATTTGGTATCTTTACGTTAGTATTAACACTTAATTAAAAACAATTATTATTATGGTTAGAGCAAAATACCAAAGCGTATTAGACTTAGGACAAAAATTAAACATCGAAAATGGTGATGTAAAAGAAGAAAACGGTGTATTAAAAGTAACTGGAACAGCAAAAACACAATACGAAAAAGATTTACTTTGGGATACTATTAAAGTTGCAGGTGGAGAAAACCCAGCAGATATTATGGCAGATATTAAAGTAGCAGATACGTCTGTGTATGCTAGACATACAGTGAAAAGCGGAGAAACTTTAGGGAAAATAGCGAAACAATATTATGGTAATGCTTCAAAGTACCAAACTATTTTTGCTGCAAACTCAGATATCTTAAAGAATCCTGATGTGATTCATCCTGATCAAGAATTAATTATTCCAAACTTATAGGTTTGACATAATTTAAGACAAAAAAAAGCGACCTAGTGTCGCTTTTTTTTATGATTTAGCTTTTATTTTTTCTTCGGAAAGTTTTAGTACAAACTGAAATTGCTCTTCCAAATTCATACTAGAATTATCTACCTTAATCGCATCTTCTGCCATTGTTAATGGAGAATCTTCTCGTGTAGAATCTATATGATCTCGCGATTGTACATTTTGTAAAACGTCTTCATAACTCACATCATCACCTCGCTCTAACAATTCATCATAACGACGTTGAGCTCTTTTTTCTGCGGAAGCGGTCATAAACAACTTCAACTCTGCATCAGGAAACACGACAGTACCAATATCACGACCATCCATGACAACACCTTTGTCTTTACCGAAATTTTGTTGCTGTTTGACCAACTGTTCTCTAACTTCTGAAACGGTTGCGACTGGACTTACAAAGCTAGAAACCTCCAAAGACCTGATATCTTTCTCAACATTTTCTCCGTTGAGATACACTTCAGCAAAGCCTTTTTCTGCATTAAATTTAAAACTGATTTTTATATTATCTAGTTGGGAAATAAGACCTTCTTTATCAAAACAACCGGTTTCAATAAAACCATTTTGCATGGCATATAAAGTTACAGCACGATACATTGCTCCAGAATCCACATATACATAACCCAAAGCTTTAGCGAGTTGTTTTGCAACTGTACTTTTTCCAGTGGATGAAAATCCGTCAATGGCTATTGTAATTTTTTGCATTATCTCAAATCTATTTGTATTCCGAAGAAATTGGCATTACTAGCTCCTGTATACCTTGCATGTGTGAAATTAAATCGCATTTTATTCATTTTAATACCTACACCAAACGATAATCCAGAGAAATTTCGTTGATCTACAATTCGTAATTCTTCTGCTCTTCTAAAGTTATAACCTAATCTGATGTTAAATCCTCTTTCTGGAAACAACTCTGCTCCTATTATAGTATGTCTTAATACTTCATTTAGAAATCCGACTTTTTCTTGAGTTTGATTCCCATCTAAATCTGTAGTTGCTCTTGCTGGATTAGAAAAACCGAGTGGCCAAGCTTGTAAGTTTTCAAACGTTAAATGCCAACGTAAAGGCATATTTTCTAAAGTTTGTGATAATCCTAATGAGACTTCAAACGGCAATTTTTCTTGCAGACCAGCATAAGTGACAATTTGAGTTCCTAAATTTCTAACCACTAATGCAGCACGAAAATCTAGGCGTTCATTAATGTACATTGCTCCTAGATCTGTTGCAATACCTATTGAGTTATACTGTTCTAATTTTGATGTGATTAATTTCAAATTTGCGCCTAAATAAAAATCACTATACGGAATTTGATATGCATAACCAGCAGATAAGGCTGCTTCATTACCTGTGAAAGTTCCTGTAGAAACACCATTAAGATCGTAACCATCAAAACTTCCGTAGTTAATATAGGTCATACCAATGTGTAAAGTCTGCACATGTCTATCCCAAGTATATGCGTATGCTGCTGTCCCGTAACTTATTCCGCCTAAATAACTTGAATAGTTGAGGGCTAATTGGTTATCCATTTCAGGATTTATAGATGCAGGATTAAATAATCCACTTGTAACATCATAATCATAATTTGTAATGGTCTTTCCTCCTAGTGCAGCTTGACGAGGCGAAGATATAAGGTTGAGAAATTGATATGTAGACTCACCACCTACTTGTGCAAAAGTAAAAGCTGTTAAAAACAGACAAATAAACGTGGTAATTTTCTTTAGCATATAAGTGTGCAAAGTAAATAAAAATTAATTCAAACTGAAAACAAATATTTGGTTGAACTCAGGTTTAAAACGAACGTATGTCTGTTTTATTTTTTGAAAAGAAAAATTTCTATTTTAGACGAAGTGTTTGTCCTATTATTATAAGATTACTTTCTAAACCATTTAAGGACTTTAAGGACGCTACAGTTGTATTATTTCTTTTGGCAATATTATATAAAGTATCTCCTTTTGAAACTGTCCAATCACCAGAAGTTTGTTCAAAATTATAAGAATCAAAATTCTTAATTCGCAAGACTTGTCCAATCTTAATAAGTGTTGTTTCTAAATTATTTGCTTTTTTGAGATCGCCTAAAGTTGTATTGTAACGTTTTGAGAGTGCATATAAAGTTTCTCCTTTAATTACTTTATGAAAATTTGAAGTATTGTCTTTATAAGTAGTAGGTTCTGAAACTTCATAAACCATTGCTGTTGCTTTTTCTTTAATTTTCAGAAGCTCACTATCAGACATTTTAGTTGTTCCGTTAGCTTTAGTTGAATTAATGCTATCAGAATCAGTTGTGATATAAACATCTTGTGACATCATAACCTCATCTGTTGTAACAAGAGCTTTTTTGTTTTTATAATAGTTAACTAAAGTATCAGGTCTACTTGTATAAATTGGTTGTGAAGCATCACTTGATTTAACCTTATTGAAATTGGCATTGGTTAATAAATTTGCTTCAATTTCAGATTTGCCTTTAACTATCTTTTTATCATTTACACTAGTAGAGGTCTTAGCTTCATCATTAGATTTCGTCTTTACAACTTTTTTAATGATTGAATCTTTAGTTGTAACTTTTTCAGCTCCTACTAATATAACTTCACCAGTTTTCACATTAAGTTTTGCTGCTTTACCATCTAAGATGACATCTTTATGAGTTTCAGTTTGGGCAACAGCTCCTAAACTAGAAGCCGTTACCAAAATTACTGAAGTTATTAATTTAAAGTTTTTTAGCATTTTTTACTTTTTGATTGGTTAATGCAAGTTTTAAGACATCACTCATGTCTTTTACATAATGAAACGTCAACCCTTTTAAATATTCAGGTTTAATCTCATCTATGTCTCTTTTATTATCTTCACAAAGTAAAATCTCTTTAATTCTTGCACGTTTTGCTGCTAGAATCTTTTCTTTTATACCACCAACTGGTAACACTTTACCTCTTAAAGTAATCTCACCAGTCATTGCTAAACTCTTTTTGACCTTACGTTGTGTGAACAAAGATACTAAAGAAGTTAACATTGTCACACCTGCACTTGGACCATCTTTTGGAGTAGCACCTTCTGGCACGTGAATATGCACATTATATTTTGAAATAACCTCTGGATCAATACCAAATTCTTCTGCATTTGCTTTGATATACTCCATAGCAATGGTAGCAGATTCTTTCATCACTTTACCTAAGTTACCAGTAATTGTTAGATTACCTTTACCTTTAGAGAGGATAGATTCTATAAACAAAATATCACCTCCTACTCTAGTCCACGCTAATCCTGTGACAACACCTGCGACATCATTATTTTCATATTTATCACGTTCTAATCTTGGAGCTCCTAAAACTTCAATGATATCTTCATTAGTAACTTTAAGATTATAATCTTCTTCCATGGCTATATTTTTAGCTGCATGACGTACTAATTTAGCAATTTGTTTTTCTAATCCACGAACACCAGATTCCCTTGTGTAACCTTCAACCACTTTTTCTAATTGTGGCTTAGCTACTTTAAGATGCTTATCTGTTAATCCATGTTCTCGTAATTGCTTCGGAAGCAAATGTCGCTTACCAATTTCAACCTTTTCTTCAATAGTATAACCCGTTACATTAATGATTTCCATACGATCTAATAATGCAGGCTGAATAGTATTTAAACTATTAGTCGTTGCAATAAACATCACTTTAGATAAGTCATATCCCATTTCTAGGAAGTTATCATGAAACTCACTGTTTTGCTCTGGATCTAAAACTTCTAATAAAGCTGAAGATGGATCACCTTGGTGAGAATTTGATAATTTATCTATTTCATCTAAAACAAATACAGGATTTGATGTTCCAGCTTTTTTCAAGCTTTGAATAATTCGTCCAGGCATCGCACCAATATAAGTTTTACGATGACCACGAATTTCTGCTTCATCACGCAATCCACCAAGTGACATACGTACATATTCTCTACCTAGAGCTTCTGCAATAGATTTTCCTAATGAGGTTTTACCAACACCTGGAGGTCCATACAAACATAAAATTGGTGATTTCATATCGTTACGCAATTTTAAAACTGCGAGATACTCTATGATACGTTTCTTCACATCGTCCAATCCATAATGGTCACGATCAAGAATTTTCATGGCACGTTTTAAATCAAACTTATCTTTAGAAAACTCATTCCATGGTAAATCTAAAAACAAATCTAAGTAGTTACGCTGAATAGAATACTCAGCTACTTGCGGATTCATACGACGCATTTTCGCTAATTCTTTATCAAAATGCTCAGCGACTTTATCATCCCATTTTTTATTTTTAGCACGTATGCGCATGTCTTCAATTTCTTCTCCAGAAGACACGCCTCCACCCAATTCTTCTTGGATGGTTTTCATCTGTTGATGCAAGAAATACTCACGTTGCTGTTGGTTCATATCACTTTGAACCTTTGACTGAATATCGTTTTTAAGTTCTAATTTTTGAACTTCAGTATTCATATATTTTAACGTAGCTAATGCACGTTCTTTAAGGTCATTGATTTCTAATAATTGTTGTTTTTCCTTTACGGAAAGATTCATATTAGAAGATACAAAATTCACTAAAAACGAATTGCTCTCAATATTCTTGATTGCAAAAGACGCTTCTGATGGAATGTTTGGACTGTCCTTAATGATTTGTAAAGACAAGTCTTTTATAGAATCAATAATAGCAGTAAACTCTTTATTGTCAACTGCAGGTTTTGCTTCATTTACATCTTTTATTGTAGCTGTCATGTATGGCTCTTCGGCCACGACATCTTGTATTTCAAAACGCTTTTTACCTTGAATAATAACTGTAGTGTTACCATCTGGCATTTTTAGCACTTTTAAAATACGTGCTACTGTTCCTGTTTTAAAAATATCTTTTGCTCCAGGATCTTCAACAGTTTCATCTTTTTGAGACACGACACCAATAACTTTGCTTCCTTTGTTTGCATCGTTTATTAGTTTTATAGATTTATCTCGTCCTGCAGTAATTGGAATTACTACACCAGGAAATAAAACCGTATTACGCAATGATAAAATTGGTAAGGTTTCTGGTAGAACTTCGTTGTTTATTTCTTCTTCGTCTTCAGGAGTCATTAACGGGATTAATTCTGAATTTTCATCAAAATCCTGAAATGACAAACTGTCAAGCTTTAAAAATTTAGACTTCGCCATATTATTTTTTTAGTCATTCTGTCATTAAAAGGACAGAATTCATGATTTATATTAATTACGATAATTGCGTTTTATTCTGAAAATCAAACACTTAACAAGTGTGCGCAATTATATACCTTTATCTAATTTCAATAGTTATGCCATTGTCTTAAATATTAAAATTTCCGAAGTAAGAAAAAAAATTTATAAAAGTGTAACAATGTATTTAACTTCTCATCTCTATAATAAAGCATTTGTTTTTTGACACTAACCAACCAAAATATAGAGCAATTATTGCAACTATGTAAATCTGGAAACCAACATGCACAAATGGAGGTTTATAATAGATATTACAAAGCGATGTACAACACTTCTTTTCGTATTGTGAAAGATAGTTTTGAGGCAGAGGACATCATGCAGGATTCATTTTTAACAGCGTTCACAAAGTTGGATAGTCTTAAAGAGATTAAAACTTTTGGTTCTTGGCTAAAACGAATCGTCATTAACAACAGTATTTATCATTATAAGAAAAATAGTAAATACCAAGACGTTGCTCTAGATGATGTTCTTTATAAGGTGGAAGAAGATTCTGGTATTCCGGAAGACTATGAATTTAAAACCCTTAAAGCCAATCAGGTTCTGGAGACCATGAAAAAGCTCAAAGATAATTATCAAACCTGCTTAACGCTTCATTTAATTGAAGGTTTTGACTATGATGAAATTTGTGAGATTATGGATATTTCCGCAGCAAATTGCAGAACTATGATCTCGAGAGCAAAAGACAGTTTACGAAAAAAATTAGAGCCATTGGTTCACTAATAACATAAGTCGAAAGACTATAAAAAGTATCTAATGAAAGAAAAAGATTCAATTAAAAAACTATTTAACAACCTCGAAGGTGACTTTGATGTTGACATGCCAAATGCTGGTCATGAGAATAGGTTTTTAGAAAAATTAAAACAACAAAATAATACTGTTGTAGATCATACTCCTAAAAAGACCAATTACTGGAAACCATTTTTAGCAGTTGCAGCATCTATAGTACTTTGTTTTAGTGTTTTTACTGTGATGCAACAGCAACAAAGTAATGAACTAATGGATTTGGCAAGTGTATCTCCAGAGTTATCTCAAACGCAATCCTTTTTCACTACTGCTATTGCACAAGAAGTTGCATCTCTCGAAGCACTTCGTTCTCCAGAAACAGAAGAGATGGTTAACGATGCAATGAAAGAACTAAAAATTTTAGAGAATGAATATCAAACTCTAAAAATTGATTTAAATGAAAGTGGTAATGACAAGCGTGTTATTTATGCTATGATTGCCAATTTTCAAAACAGAATAGATGTTTTACAAACCGTATTAGAACACATAGAAGAAGTCAAAAATTTTAAACTACACCAAAATGAAAACAACACTACTATATAAATTATTATTCGCATTTATTTTAGTGCCTACACTTGTATTTGCAACTACACATGAAAAATTCAATGGTAAACATACCAAAGAAAAAACGATAAAAAAAGAGTTTAATGTGAGTGCTAATGCGACTTTAAAAGTCGATAATAGCTACGGTAACATTAATATTACAACTTATGAAGGTTCTACAATCACTTTTGAAGTGAGAATAAAAACAAACGGTGACGATTTAGAAAAAGTAAATGAAAAGCTTAATGATATTGATGTAGAGTTTTCTAGTTCTAACTCAATGGTATCTGCAAAAACATTGTTTAGTAAAAGTAAATCGAACTCTTGGTGGAACTGGGGGAAAAACAATAATGTAAACATGTCTATCAATTATTTTATCAAAATGCCGATTACAAATAATGTGGATTTGAATAATGACTACGGAAGCATAGATTTAGACAAGCTAGAAGGTCGTGCCATACTTAATTGTGACTACGGAAAGATTACAACTAAGGAACTCATGGCATCTAATAATGATATCTCGTTTGACTACACCAATAATTCTTATTTTGAATATATAAATGGAGGAAGCATTGATGCAGATTATAGTGGATATACCGTAGGAAAAACTAAAGATCTTTCTATCAATGCAGATTATACTAAATCTGAAATTGAAATAGCAGAAAACATCACCTACAATTGTGATTATGGATCTTTAAAAGTTAACAACGCAAATAATGTATCTGGCAATGGTGATTACTTAACAGTTAGATTAGGAAACATTCATAAAAATGTAAATATTAAAGCCGATTATGGTTCTATTAAAATTGATAATATGTCTGCCAATGCAGGTAATATAGAAATAGAATCAGACTACAACGGTATCACAATTGGATATCAACCTGCTTACAATTTTAGATTTGATATCGACTTAGAATACGCTTCTCTTCGTGATGCAGATAACTTTGAATTCACCAAGAAACGTATTGAATCGTCAGACAAATATTACAAAGGTTTTCATGGAGATGCCAACAGTCCTAACCTAATCAACATAAAATCTGAATACGGAAGTGTGACATTTAAAAGAAACTAATACAAGTATTAAAAAAAATATAACATCATGAAAAAATCAATCGTATTAATTGCAGCATTATTAAGCTTTACATTTTCTCAAGCACAATGGGGCGGAAAAAAAATAAAAGGTAATGGTAATATGACAACAGTAACAAGAACCACATCAGATTACGATGCTGTGCATTGTGCAGGAAGTTTTGATTACGTCTTAGTATCTGGAACTGAAGGTGAAATTAAAATAGAAGGAGAATCTAACCTCATACAGTATATTGTTACAGAAGTAAAAAACGGAAAATTAGTAATCAAAACTGAAAAAGGTAAGAACCTAAATCCTAGTAATAATAAAACTATTAAGATTACCATTCCTTTTAAGGATATTGATGTTGTATCACTTTCTGGATCTGGTGATCTATGGAGTGAAGATCAAATTAACTCAACTAGTTTTGAGGCGTCATTATCTGGTTCTGGAGATGTTATTTTAAATATTCAATCTAAAAATGTAACAGGAAGTGTTGCAGGCTCTGGAGACTTAACTCTAAAAGGGTCAACCCAAAATTTAAACGCCAAAGTAACAGGTTCTGGAGATTTTCACGGCTTTAATCTTAAAACAGTTAATACAAACGTATCTGTAACAGGTTCTGGTGATGCAGAGGTAGTTTGCACTGGAGAATTGAAAGCAAGAGTCACTGGCTCTGGTGATATTGAATATAGAGGTAACCCTACTAAAGAGGACTCTAAAGTTACAGGTTCTGGTAGTATAGAAAATTAAATTCATCAATCAATAATTCACTTTAGCCACAACTTGTTTTTCAGGTTGTGGCTATTTTATATCAACAAACCATTATTTATACTATGAGACATCTAACTTTCTTACTAATTGTTTTAATATTTTTTAGTTGTAAAAATGAACCTCATCAAAAAATTGTAACTACAGATGTTGATAATTTTTGGAACGCTTTTGACCAAATAAAACAAACCAATGATACCATATTACAATATAAACTTCTACAAGACATTTATATCGAAAATGCTAGCCAAGGTCTCAAAGATATTATTGATGCTCGTGGTTATTCTAGAGCACAATATATAGAAGCCATTCACTCCTATCCTGAATTTTGGGAATCTATACGTCCTAACATGTCTAAAATTGAGGACAACAAAACTGCAATTTTGGATAATATTAAAAAATTAAAAACTGCATATCCAGATTTAAAGCCTTCAACTATTTATTTCACTGTTGGAGTATTTAGAACAGGAGGAACAGCTAAATGGAATAATGTGTTAATAGGTAGCGAACTCGCTTTAGGTAATGACAGCACCATTGTAAATGAATTACCAGAATGGAGACAACCCTATTATAAAAATTACAAACCATTAGAAAATTTACCATTACTGTGCACACACGAATACATCCATACACAACAAACTGAAATAGTAGAAAACCTTTTGGCAATGTGCTTATATGAAGGGATTGCAGAATTTATTTCCTGTAAGGTTACTGATGAAAAATCCAATACTCCTGCTCTTCTTTTTAGAAAAGAAAACACTGAGGCTATTATTAATAAATTTATTGAAGATTTATATGCTCCTGAGAATAATTACAATTGGCTTTGGGGAGAAAATCGAAACGAATTAAAAGAAAGAGATTTAGGATATTACGTTGGTTATGAAATAAGTGAACGTTATTATAATTCCTGTAGCGATAAAACACAAGCTATTAAAGATTTAATTGAATTAGACTTTTATGATGAAAAAGAAATTGCACGTATAGTTGATGTTTCGGGATTTTTCCCTAAAACATTAGCAGAAATTAAACGCGATTACGAACTGAAAAGACCTACAGTCATGAGTATCTCTGAATTTGAAAATGGAAGCACAACAGTTTCTCCATCTCTCAATACGATAACTATTAATTTTTCTGAAACGTTAAATGGAATTCAAAATAGTCTTGATTATGGACCACTAGGCAAAACAAACTATCCTAAAGTTGATAATAATAGTAGAATATGGACTAACGCTAATCAATCCTATACTTTTAGCATCACATTAGAACCAAATAAGAACTATCAACTTTTAGTCTCCAATTTTAGATTAGAAAACGGGATTCGTTTAAAACCCTATTTAATTGAATTTCATACGACAGATAACTAAACAGAAAAGCCACTAACAAATTGTTAGTGGCTTTTGTATTAATAATCTCTTTTTTCTAATACGTAATATTAATCATACCAGATGATAAGCTTAAGTCTCCTCCATCTGCATTTGTTACAACACCTCCAAAAGTTCCAGTTAGTACACCATCTGTATTCACTGTAATATTTGAAGTATAATCTTCAAAACCTTGAGTTGAAGGAAAGAAAACAGATGTTAGAGTCAATTCAAATGTAGAATTTATAACATCAACTCCAGTTTGACCTTGTTCAATTTCAAAATAAACCATATAATTTGCAGCTAAAGATGTTTCTCCTGTTACTTTGAGAATATTACCATCAATTACTACATTTACCATATCAAACTCTATTAGTAATGTACCAGCAAATACGCTAATTTCCACTTGTGGTACAACCTGTGTACAATCACCCAAAGCATCAATCTCAGCTTGAATACTTCCATCTTCATCTCCACATTGAACTATTTCATTTTCAAGCGCTACTTTATAAGCATTACAAAGGCTTGTATAATTATCTGCCGTAGCATTATCAAATGCAAATTCAGCATTATCAACAGCATCTTGTGCATTATCACAATCACTTCCAACACTATCACTACAATCTCCTAAAGCATTTACAGCTGCTTGCAAACTGCCATCAGCATCACCACAAGCTAAAATTTGTGCTTGCAATGCATTACGATAAGCCGTACATAATTGTGTATAATTATCAACATTAACTGATAAAAAATTTAAGGCTGCTTGTGTTGTATTAGCAACTGCAACTTCGCATGTCAATCCTCCGGTTCCAAAATCTCCTTCTAAAGGTTCGTCTTCACATGACTGAAACATTAAGACTGCTGAAAACAATAATAACGCAAATAACTTTTTCATAACAAATTCAAATTGGGTTTATACAAACATACTAATTTATCTTAAATTTAAATGAAAATACTATAAGTACATCTTTAAACTAAAAAGCCACTAACAAATTAGTTAGTGGCTTTTTAAACGTTCAATTTAAAAAATTAAAATACTCAGATAAATTGACTGAGCTATATAAAAGGTTTAAATCATTGTTCTCAATACATCATAAAATATGTATATTAAAATGACCTAATTGCTCTATAATTAACCAAATCACTTTTTCCGTCTCCCCAAATTACACCATTATCATCAAAATCTACAATTAAGAATTCCCAATGATTTTCAGGGTCTTGTGTAGAACTCGCTAAAAACGTTGTAGAGAAATCTCCTAAGCCTTGTGTATGTAAATTTACATATGCAAGATGCAATTCGTCTATTGAAGGAAGATACCAATCATTAAATCCATTAAAAACAAAATCATCACAATGTTTAGCAGCAACATCACCTGTACTTTGAACTAAAATTCCTGATATTGGATCTACAGCTTGACATTGCTCTGGATTATTATAAAAATCAATATCGTTATGATACATTAATATTAATTCAGAATTACTTATACCAGTTCCAAAGGCACTTTGAGTTCCTGTTATATCTGTACTATAACAACCCCATTGTGATTGAAATTGCGTTGAAATTGGTGCTATTTCCATTCCTCCTCCGTTGGGAGCAACATAGAAAACAAATCCACCAGCTGGACCAATATCTCCTATTTCATATAATGGTGGATTTACGAATATACAATCACCTAAAGCATCAATCTCAGCTTGAATACTTCCATCATCATCTCCACATTGTACTATTTCATTTTCAAGCGCTACTTTATAAGCATTGCAAAGACTTGTATAATTATCTGCCGTAGCATTATCAAATGCAAATTCAGCATTATCAACTGCCGCTTGTGCACTATCACAATCATTTTCTACACCATCACTACAATCTCCTAAAGCATTTACTGCAGCTTGCAAACTACCATCAGCATCACCACAAGCTAAAATTTGTTCTTGCAATGCATTACGATATGCAATACATAATTGTGTATAATTATCAACATTAACTGATAAAAAATTTAATGCTGCTTGTGTTGTATTAGCAACTGCAACTTCGCATGTTAATCCTCCGGTTCCAAAATCTCCTTCTAAAGGTTCGTCTTCACATGACAGAACCATTAAGAATGCTGAACACAATAATAACGCAAATAACTTTTTCATAATAAATTCAAATTGGGTTTATACAAACATACTAATATATTTAAGAATGCAATACAACAAAATATGAGTTGGCTTAGAAATGAAAAAACCACTATTTAAAACATAAATAGTGGTCTTTTTAATGTGTGTTAATAGTCTTTAATCAAAATAGTCAGCATCTAAAGAATAGTCAAAAGTACCATTAGTACAATTAAAAGGTCCTATTTCTCCAGCATCTCCAGATCTTCTGTACGTAAATTCAAACGTTCCACGAATGACTCTGTCAACTAGATTAAATTCTGTAATTGTAATTGACCCTTCATTTTCAAACGCTTGAGGATAATCATCATTATTAAAATAAACGATACCATAATGAGGTGTTGGCATCACACCATTGTCATCATATACGACACCATCTGCTAAATTATATGTACCTACACTCCAACTACTTTCTGGAATCCAAATTGTAATTTCTTTTGTAAATTCACTTGGTGTAATATTTTGGTATGTAGAATTTCCCTGAATTCGAATATAATCATCATCATTAGCATAAGAATACGTTACCATACCAATTGCACTATTAAATAAGTTATAACCGTTTGGTTTCATAACATCAAACTGCTCACCATCAAGATTAGCAGTCATTAATGCTTCATTTGTAGGATTAGAAATTACAAGTGTACAATCTCCTAAATTATCAATAATAGCCTGAATATCAACACCTTCATCTCCACATGATTGTTGTAAGTTTTGTAATGCTGTTTTATATGCGTTGCATTTATCAGCATAATTGAGTTCGTTAGCATCATTAAAATCTGAAAGCGCTGTTGCTACAGCTTGCGTAGCTTCAGTACAATCAATAGGATCATCTCCATCTGAAGAATCACTAGAACAGTTAAATGTTAAGTTTACAATAACAAGGCAAAAAATAAGGTTGAGTTTTTTCATAGTCATAAATTTACAGTTTTATCCTACAAACATACAATTTTAATTAGCTTCTTTAGGGACTCTTAATAATAATACTATTCCTATTAGGAAGAAAACGAAAAGAAATAAAATTCCGTAGCGCATTGACCAATATTCTGATACAACTGCAAAGATGAGCATACCAATGACGATTCCAATTTTTTCTGCCACATCATAAAAACTAAAATAGGAAGTTGTATCCTCTGTTTCTGGAAGAAATTTTGAATAGGTAGAACGTCCCAAAGACTGCACACCTCCCATTACTAAACCAACTAATGCTGCTGCAAAATAAAACTGCATAGGTAATTTCATGTAAAATGCATAAAAACATATACACATCCAAATGAAATTGATGACAATTAGAGTTTTAATATTTCCGAATTTAAATGACGCTTTAGATGTCAAGAATGCTCCTAATATTGCTATCAATTGAATAAGTAAAATACTACCAATTAATCCTGTTGTTTTCTCAGATTCTGAAGCCCACTCAATTTCTTTTTCACCAAAATATGTTGCAATAAGCATAATAGTTTGGACTGCCATACTAAACACAAAAAAGGCATAGAGATACCGTTTAAGCCTTAAGTTTTGTTTTAATTGTAACCATACTAATTTCAATTCTCTAAAGCCATTGAAAAGAATAGCCTTAGTAACTTTATGACCTGGTGAAGTTCCATTTGGTAACACATAAAACGTATATTGGCTAAATAAGGCCCACCAAACACCAACAGTTATGAAAGAGTATTTCATCATCTCAATAGCGCCTTCTTTAGTATCTTGGCTCATGACCATAGCTAAATTTGCTATAAGTAATAAAACACTACCAATATATCCCATAGAAAAACCCTTAGCACTAATACTATCTTGTTGCTCTGGATGCGCAATGTCTGGTAAATAAGAGTTGTAAAAAACCAAACTTCCCCAATACCCAATAAGTCCCATAAAATAAAACAGCAAACTCAGATGTATGTAGTTTCTATCAAAGAAATATAAACCAATACATCCTGCAGAACCAACATAACAAAAGAACTTCATAAAATTCTTCTTATTACCAACATAATCTGCTATTCCTGATAAAATTGGAGACAAGATTGCAACAACTAAAAAGGTAAATGCAGTCACAATAGTAATTAAAGTCTCTTGTTTCATTTCATAACCAAAAGCTGCTACTAATTCATCTTTAGTTGCAAATAAAGATGCATAAAAAAGAGGGAATATCGAAGACGCAATAGTTAAGGTATATACTGAATTTGCCCAATCGTAAAATGCCCAAGCATTCAGAAGTTTTTTGCTCCCTTTTTCTAGGTTTGCCATAGTTAATAAATAAAAAAGCTGCCCATTATTGGACAGCTTCGAAATTACTATAATTTTTATGCTTTACAAGTGATTCAATTAAAAGTTACCTAAAGGTCTAAATGAATCGACACCAAATTTTTTAGCTTCAGCTTTGGCTTTTGGAGCCCATTGTGTTAAGTTATTGATTCTTGTATCGTTTGATGGATGTGTGCTTAAAAACTCAGGTGGAGCTTCTCCTCCACTATTTGCCTTCATACGTTTCCATAACTCTGCAGCTTCTGAAGGATTATAACCAGCAATAGCCATTAAATACAACCCAATTTCGTCAGACTGTGTTTCATGACTTCTACTGAACGGTAACATCACACCTACTTGACTACCAACTCCATAAGCTTGATTAAATAAGTTACGAGATTGCTCATCCTTAATAGCAATATTTCCTGCTACTGCACCAATTTGTTGTAACATACCAGCACTCATACGTTGTTGACCATGATTAGCCAATGCGTGTGCAACTTCATGTCCCATAATTGCTGCAATACCTGTTTCGTTTTGTGCAATAGGTAAAATCCCAGTATAAAAAACTATTTTTCCTCCTGGCATACACCAAGCGTTAACCGTATTATCATTTACTAAGTTATATTCCCATTTGTAATCATCTAAATAACCTTGATGACCATTAGCGTTTAACCAACGTTCTGCAGCTACAGCTATTCTTTGTCCTACACGCTTTATCATTTCTGCATCAGAAGTACCAGTTATCACATTATTTTCAGTTAAAAACTGATCATATTGAGCGAAAGCAGTAGGAAATAATTGGGAATTAGGCACTAATGCCAAAGTTTTATTTCCGGTAAATGGATTTGTAGTACAGGAAAGAAATAATGCTATGATTCCTACAGCTACAATATTATTTTTTATTTTCATTTTCAATGGTTTTTATTGTGTTAGCTAAATTTACAAAATGATTCTATATAACTTTGACACAATACATTAAATTTTGTCACATTTTAAACAAAATTGATGCCAATTATATGGTACCAATTAGGTGTAATTCTGAAAATTCTTTATTGATTCTCAGTATTGAAATTCCATTAGTTTCAATACGTTCTAACGGAATTATGACGTTATCTACTTGAATTTCAGAAATCTCAAATGGCAATCCATGAATTTTAATTTCAAACGTTTCATAGTCGGCATCAAACTTCCCTTCTTTATGCTGCTGAATAATTAACTCATTAGGTTTACCAGTTAATTTAAATGTTCTTAAACTGTAACGTCCTTTAGTGTAATCATAACCATCATGTGCATCATCAAATAATTGAGAACGCTCTTTACCTTCTTTATAATATACGTCTAAAACAACCGTCTCGATCTTTTTCTCACCAACATATTGTTGTATTGGGTACTTCGGAATGATTGCTCCTTCCTTCACAAATATTGGCATTGAATCCAAATCTGAGTCTACCCACATTTCGCGTCCACCATTAATCACTTGATCTGTCCAGATGTCATACCATTTTCCAATTGGAAAGTACATACGTCTTCCTTTTGCATTTTGCTCTAAAATTGGACATGCTAAAATATGGTCACCAAATACAAACTCATCTGTTCTGTAATGTGTTTGTACATCATCCTGATCATAAAGCACCAACGAATTTAATATTGGAGTCCCATCTTCTACATATTTCCAAAATGCAGTGTATAAGTATGGTAAAAGCTGATATCTTATCTCAATAAATTTTCTAACAATATCTGTCACTTCTTTTCCAAACGTCCAAGGTTCCTGATCGCCATGATCTCCAGAAGAATGGACTCTAAAAAACGGGTGAAAAATTCCTAATTGCACCCAACGTGTAAATAATTCGCCTTGTGGCTGCTCTGCAAAACCACCAATATCACTTCCTGCAAAACTAAATCCAGACATGGCCATACGTTGTGCTTGCACATTGGCAATCCATAAATGTTCCCAAGTAGCAACGTTATCTCCTGTCCAAGTAGACGTATAACGTTGTGTTCCTGAATATGCAGATCGTGTAATTACAAATGGACGTTTAGGATATGCAAACTTTTTAAGCCCTTGATACGTGGCTCTTGCCATTTGCATTCCGTAGATATTATGCGCTTTTCTATGGCTACAAGGATTCCCATCATAATCATGACGTACATCATCTGGAAATGTTTTATTAGGAACTTCCATCACTGCAGGTTCGTTCATATCATTCCAAACACCTTTTACGCCTATATCTTCTATTAATTCTTTAAATAATCCAGACCACCATTCTCTAACTTCTGGATTTGTATAATCTGGGAAATAACACTCTCCAGGCCATACTTTACCTTTCATATATGGACCATCTGCACGTTTACAGAAATAGTCTTTTTCTAAAGCTTCTTTAAAAACAGAATACTCTTTATCAATCTTAATTCCTGGATCAATGATGGCGACTGTTTTGAATCCGTCGTCTGCCAATTCTTTCACCATTCGTTTAGGATCTGGAAAATGTTCTTTGTTCCAAGTGAAACAACGAAAACCTTCCATATAATCGATATCTAAATAAATGGCATCACATGGTATTTTTAAATCTCTAAATTTTGAAGTGACTTCCTTTACTTTAGATTCTGGGTAATAACTCCATTTACATTGATGAAACCCTAAAGCCCAAAGTGGTGGCAACAAATGTGGTTTTCCTGTAAGATCTGTGTAGCTTTCTACAACTTCGGTCATTTTAGGACCATAGATAAAATAGTAATTCATCTCACCTCCTAGTGCCCAAAAACTCGTTACATTACGACGTTCATGAGCAAAATCAAAGAACGATCTAAACGAGTTATCAAAGAAAATACCGTATGCCTTTTTGTTGTGTAAGCCTGTATAAAATGGAATGGACTTATAGATTGGATCTGTATCTTTTCCGTAGGCATAAGAATCTGTTGCCCAATTTTCAAAACGTTTTCCTTTTAAATTTAAGTGGCTAGGCTTGTCACCAAGTCCATAATAACTTTCACCATCTTTAGACACTTTACTCATCTTCACGACGTCACCACCATACTCGTAACTCTCTTCCCAATGGAAACCTGTTTCATCTTCGTTAATCAGTACATTATCAATAGCATCATATATTTTGACACCTAGGTTTTCTTTGGAAATGTGACAGATCAACTTTTTTGTAGTGATGACATAATTGGTTTTAGTCTCTTCAATTTCTAAATGGTTGTAACCTGTGCTTGCGTATTTTGTGATTGCATATGAAAAATCATTATCAAACGTACCAGTAGTTGTATATCTAAAACGCAACACACTATCTCTAAGGACTGTGAGTTGTAGGACAACATCATTTTCTGTAGAAAAATAGAGTGTATCTACGTCCTTTTTAAAGTTAATTATTTTTGAAGGAACTAAATTTCCTTTATTTTCTAATTCTGTATTTACAATCATAAGCTATATCTCTTGCATGAAACATGTAAAAAAACGGAAAAAAAGGGACGTATAAAAGTATTGTAAATAGTTATTGTTAGGATTTGTTAACTATAACGATTTCGAGGATGTGGTTGTGGTGGGAATGTTTTGGTATATTGGTCTAGAAAATAAGATTTATAGAATGTTTGAGTTGATTCAGGAAGAGTTATGAATTATACATGCTTTTAGTAAACGTTTTTATTTTCTATTTAAAAATTAATTCGAAGTTAGTAATTCATTTAGTTTATCCTCCAGATCAGTTAGGCTTTTATTATCATTATCAGCTCCAACATAGCGATCAACAATAATACCATTTTTATCAATAAGTATATATGCAGGCACAGGCACGACAGAGTATGCTCTAGTAATAGTGCCTTCTTTTCCTAAGTTAAAATTTCCTTCATAAACATGATACCAGTTTAATTTTTCACTTAATACGTTTTCCTTCCAGATAATTTTATCGATGTCTAACGATACGCCTATAATTTCAAAACCTTTTGAATGGTATTTATCATACATTCTCTTTAATTCTGGATGATTTTTCACACATGGGACACACCATTTTGCACCAAAGTCTAATAAAACTGTTTTACTTTTGAATTGATTTAGATCCAACATATTGCCATTTACATCCTCTTGAGAAAAATTAGGTGCAACATCTCCGGAATTGACAACTCGAATTTGGTCTTTGATTCGTAAACCGTAGGATGACTCTTTTATTATTGGGTCTAATTTGGTGTATAATGCTTTAACAGAGTCAAGAGATATTCTTCTTTTGTATATGTCTATTATATCTGCACTCAAATATGATTTTGGATTATTAGCTGAATAACGTAGTTCCACTGCTCTTAACTCGTCCTGTATTTTCAGCATTTCTGCATTTAAATTTTCAATCTCTTTTTCATAATCTTCGTTACTGGTTTCTTTCTTGGAATTGTAAAGACTATCTTTTTTACGTTTTAAAATTTCAAATTTTTTGAGAAGAGGGTCTATTGATTTATCTAAATTTTCTTTTTCAATTTGAGTTTTTGAGCCACTAATTTTTGCATTTGCAAATTGTCCTTCCTTAACAACAATATCAATTTCATTTGGTTCTAAAAAAAACATTAAATTGTTAGGGTCTTCGATAGACCTACCCGATAAATTGCTTGACAATGAAGCCCTTTGAGTGTTGATTACATGCCCTTTTGTTGAGAATAATCCGTTTTTAATTCGCAATGTATCAGCAACATATACGTTGGAGCTATCAAAATAACGCAAGACCATATATTCCGTTTTGGGACCTTCTATTTTTCCTTTTAAGAAAAAAGTATTACTATCATTTTGCGTTTTATCACATGAATTGAAAATAGTAAAAACTATAACTATTATCATGAGTGATTTAATTTTCATCTAAAAAAAAATTTGATTTTCTGGATAAAAGCTTGATAACACACAAACTTCTACTACCTCTACTTCCCATACCTAAAAGCCACCATCCCTAAAGGTGGTAAACAAATTTCTACAGAATTATCTCTAAAATGATGTGCCACAGCTTTAGACGTTAACAATTTATTTTTGTAGTCTCCAGTCCCAAAATATTTTTTTAGATCACTGTTAAATACTTCTTTTAGTTTTCCTTTCTTCGGAAGTCCGATACGGTATTTTTCTTGTGGGCTTGGTGTCATATTACAAACCACTATTAAATCGTCTTTTGGCTTATCTCCTTTTCTAATGAATGTCAAAATTGAATTTTCGTGATCATTGTAGTCGATCCATTCAAAACCTTCCGCAGAAAATTGTTTTTGATATAATGCTGGTTGAGATTTATAAAATGTATTTAAATCCTTATATAACTCTTGAACACCTTTGTGTGGTGCATATTCTAATAAAAACCAATCTAGACTTTGCTCAAAATTCCATTCTGAACTTTGCCCAAATTCACTTCCTTGAAACAATACATTTGTTCCTGGATGCGTAAACATATAGCTATAGAGTAATCTCAAGTTTGCAAATCGTTGCCACTCATCTCCTGGCATTCTACCTAAAATAGATTTTTTACCATAAACAACTTCGTCATGACTTAAAGGCAACATGAAATTCTCAGTAAATGTATAGGTCATAGAAAATGTGAGGTCATTTTGATGGTACTTTCTATAAATTGATTCTTTTCCAAAATACTCAAGCGTATCGTGCATCCAACCCATCATCCATTTCATACCAAAACCTAGACCTCCAAGAAATGTTGGTTTGGAGACCATTGGGAATGCTGTAGATTCTTCAGCAATAGTTTGCACATCTGGAAATGCTGAATACACAGCTTCATTCATTTCGCGAAGAAATGACATGGCTTCTAGATTTTCTCGTCCGCCATACATATTAGGTTCCCATTCTCCATCTTCTCTACTATAATCTAAAAATAGCATAGAGGCAACTGCATCAACTCTAAAGCCATCTGCATGGTACTGATCTAACCAAAAAATGGCATTACTTATTAAAAAGGACTTGACTTCGTTTCTTCCGTAGTTAAAAATTAAACTCTTCCAATCTTGGTGATATCCTTTTCGCCTATCTGGATGTTCATAAAGCGCAGAACCATCAAAAAATCCTAGTCCGTGAGCATCTTCTGGAAAATGCGATGGTACCCAATCGAGAATAATCCCAATATCGTTTTGGTGTAATTTATCGACTAATAATTTAAATTCTTCGGGATAACCAAATCGTGATGTTGGAGCAAAGTAACCGGTAACCTGATAACCCCAAGATGGATCATAAGGAAACTCCATTATTGGCATTAACTCAACGTGCGTAAAGTTCATCTCTTTTACGTAACTGACTAATTCATCTGCCAGTTCTACATAAGACATAAAACGATTCTCTTCAACTTGCTTTTTCCAAGAACCTAAATGTACTTCATAGACAGAAAATGGTGCGTTTAAAGCATTATGCTTCTTTCGCTTTTTCATCCATTTAGTATCTTTCCATTTGTAATTGTCATCCCAAACAATTGACGCTGTACTAGGATTGTGTTCTGCACGTCTTGCGTAAGGATCAGCTTTTTCGGTTTTTATATCGTTATTACTGCTAAGTATCTTGTATTTATAATGAGTGCCTTTTCCTGCTCCAGGAATGAAGCCTTCCCAAATTCCGCTAGAATCCCAACGTACATTCAACTTATGTTGGCCTTCAGTCCAAAAATTAAAATCTCCAATCACAGAAACCATTTTTGCACTTGGAGCCCAAACTGCAAAATAAACACCTTCTACACCATCGACGGTTGTAATGTGGGAACCAAATTTTTCGTATAAGCGATAATGCTTTCCAGATTTAAAAAGGTTGATATCAAAATCTGTAAAAAGACTGTGTGCTATAACTTCTGCCATCTATTGTTTGGGAATAAAATTTATTTAATTATTGTGCCTTTAGGAATAGTAGCACCTTTTTTTATAACTACAATTCCATCTTTAATGAGATAGCTATCTGTTTCTTTATCTTCTAAATGTTTCCCTCCTTCGATTCTAACATTATCACCAATTCTACAGTTTTTATCTACAATACAATAGTTTATAAAACAATTATTACCGATACCTAAAAGGTTTTCAATATGATTAGCTTCCATATCTGCTAGAGACTCATAGGTATCATTACCCATCATATATGTGTTTTGAACTAACGAATTTTTACCAATTCTTGATCTAATACCAATAACACATCGTTCTATTTTTTCAGCATGTATAATACAACCATCAGAAATTACAGAATTGTTTATTGTTGTTCCAGAAATCTTAGAGGTAGGTAAGATTCTAGCTCTTGTATAAACTCTATTTTCATCATACAAATTAAATTTAGGGATATCATCTGTTAATCCTAAATTAGCTTCAAAAAAGGATTCTATGGTACCAATATCTGTCCAATAGCCTTCATATTGATAGCTTAATGTTTTATGATTATGTATGGATTGAGGAATAATTTCTTTACCGAAATCATTAGTATCTGGATTTTTCATTAAATCTATTAATAGATCTCTATTAAAAATATAAATACCCATTGAAGCTAGATAATTTCTACCTTCTTTATTCATTTCATCACTAACTTCAGAGGTCCAATCTGGCAGTAATTCTGATGCTGGTTTTTCTATAAAAGATGTCACTACGTTTTCATCATTCGTTTTTAAAAGACCAAAACCTGTAGCATCTTTAGCGTTTACTGGATAGGTAGCAATCGTTATTTCTGCATTACTTTCTCTATGTTTTGCAATCATATCTTCTAGATCCATATTATATAATTGATCTCCTGAAAGTATTAACGCATAATCGAAATCGTGAGCCAAAAAATGATGCATACTTTGTCTTACAGCATCTGCAGTTCCTTGAAACCACTTATCGCTTTGCATTGTTTGCTCTGCCGCTAAAACATCAACAAATGCACTACTAAAAAAACTAAAATGGTAGGTGTTTTTAATATGCTGATTTAAAGATGCAGAATTAAATTGTGTTAACACATATATCCTTTTGATATTAGAATTAATACAATTAGAAATAGGAATATCTACTAACCTATACTTTCCTGCAATTGGTACTGCTGGCTTGGATCTATTAGCAGTTAGAGGATATAATCTAGATCCTTGGCCTCCACCAAGTATAATTGACAATACTTTATCGTTTATCATAGCTATCGTTTAGTTTAGTTAATTGAATTATACAAGTTTATGTATGCTTTAGCAGAGACCTTCCAAGAATGATCTATGCTCATAATATGTTTTCTGTTTGCTTTAAATTCTTTTTGGTGTTTATAAAAATCTTTTCCTCTACTAATTGCTACAACAATATCTTGTATTGAAACTTCATTATGACAAATACCAAAACCATTGTCACCAATATCTACAACCGTATCTTTTAATCCACCAATGCGTCTTACAATTGGAACGGTTCCATATCTTAATGAATACATTTGGTTTAATCCACAAGGCTCAACACGAGAAGGCATTAATAAAAAGTCTGCTCCAGCATAAATAATGTGTGACAGCTTTTCATCATAACCAATAAAGGCATTATAATTCCCTGTATGTCTAGGTATTAATTCAAATAATTGTCTTTCGGTATCTTTTGATCCAGATCCTAAAACAATTACTGAGATATCTTTTGAACGTAAAGCATAATCTAGTGCATAAGGTAAAAGTTCGGCACCTTTTTCACCTACTAAACGACCTATAAATGCAAATAGAGGTTTACTTTCATCCAAATTAAATTGATCACATAACCATTTCTTATTTGCTTTTTTACCAGCTTCTATTGATGTTTTTTTATAATTTTCAATGATATAAGTATCTGTTGCTGGATTCCAAACTTCAGAATCTATCCCATTTAAAATTCCAATTGCTTTAGCACTTTCAGCTCTTAATAATAACTCAAGTCCGTTAGCATTATGCTTTAATTCTTCCATGTAACTAGGAGATACAGTAGTTACACGCCAAGCACACTTAATTGCTGCTGCTAATGGATTAATCATCCCATCCCACATTATCAATCCAACTCTCTCAATATTAAACCTTGGTAATTTGTACAAGTTCTCGTAGGACATCCATCCTTGATATTGAGCATTATGGATTGTTGTAATTGTAGGTGTTTTATTTAAAGATTCATATTTGAAACTTTCTTGAGTCATAAAAGGGATTAAACCTGTATGATGATCGTGACAATGTATAAAGTCTGGTTTGTCATTTAACGTTAGAATCCAATCTAAAGCAGCTATTTGAAAAGCTAAAAAACGATCTGTATCATTATCTGAATACACATAGTCTTTGAAAAGCAATCCATTGATGTGAATAAAATGTATATCAAAATCTAAAATAGATTCAGTTAATTTTAACACGCTAAAATCTACTTTAGTATTTCCTAAACTTATTTGAGAATCATGTATTGATATAAATTTATGCTTATTGGTAAATGCATTATTGTATAAAGGCATAATAACACTACTCATGGCTCCAATAGCATTTTGATATTTTGGCAAAGCTCCTACTACATCGGCTAAACCTCCAACTTTTGCTACTGGATAACATTCTGCGCTAATATGCATTATTCTCATTCCTTTTTTTTTATGTTAGTCTATAAACTTACTAATTATTAGTGAAAAAATTACATTGATTTACACAATGTTATACTTATGATAAAACTAAATCGTTTTCGTAATGAATTAAAATTTCATACGACCAAAAGGAAAAACTAAAACAATCCCTATTTTTATTCTATGAAAAAGATAATAACAATATTAACAATTGCCTTATTTTTTAGTTGTAATTCTTCTGCTCAGAAAACAGAAACTAAAAAAGAAAAAGAATTTCCTGTTAGTAAAACAGATGCCGAATGGAAAAAAGAATTATCTAGCGATGCCTATTATGTATTAAGGCAAGCTGGAACTGAACGTCCATTTAGTAGCGAATTAAATAATGAAAAACGCAAAGGCACTTTCCATTGTGCAGCTTGTAAAACTCCTTTATTTAAAAGTGAACATAAATTTGATTCTGGTACAGGATGGCCAAGTTTTGATCGTGAGATTAAAGGTAATGTCGCTTTTGGATCTGATAACAAACTAGGTTATAGCAGAGATGAAGAACATTGCGCCACTTGTGGTGGACATTTAGGACACGTGTTTAATGATGGACCAAGAAAAACAACTGGTAAACGTCATTGTATTAATGGTGATGCTTTGACGTTTGTTCCTGCGGAATAAACTTCAGACTAAAAATATATAATAGCGATATAATTTCTAACTATCATAAACTATAGTGTCATAGATTTTGTATCGCTATTTTTATAGTACAAAATTCAAATACATGGAAACTTCATATTTAACTAGTGTTATAAAACAATTTGAATACTATAAAAGTCTTGGTGACAAAACTATTGCTCAATTATCAATTGAAGAACTGCAACATGAATTTGCTGAAGACTCCAACTCTATTGCTATCATAGTAAAACATATTGTAGGCAATATGCTAAGTCGTTGGACCAATTTTTTAACTGAAGATGGCGAAAAAGAATGGAGACATCGCGACAATGAATTTAAAGATACATTTCAGAATAAAGAAGAATTAATCAACTATTGGAATCAAGGTTGGGATTGTTTATTTAATGCGATAACACCTTTAACCAGTAAAGATTTAGATCATATTATATATATTAGAAACCAAGGTCACACGGTTACCGAAGCTATAAATCGTCAATTAGCACACTATGCTTATCACATTGGACAGCTTGTTTTTCTAGGCAAATTAACCAAAGGAAAACATTGGGAATCATTGTCGATTCCTAAAGGACAATCTTCAACTTACAACACAAAAAAATTTAGCAAAGAAAAAGGTCGAAGACATTTTACAGATGACCTTTAATATTACAATTTGGTTTTGTAACTTCGTAGCCTTAATTATATGACAAAAATAAACTCATGAGTAAATACGATATTATAGTACTTGGTAGTGGTCCTGGAGGCTACGTAGCAGCAATTAGAGCTTCGCAATTAGGATTTAAAACTGCAGTTATAGAAAAAGAACACTTAGGTGGTATTTGTTTAAATTGGGGTTGTATACCTACAAAAGCTTTACTAAAATCTGCTCAGGTTTTTGAATATTTAAAACATGCAGAAGACTATGGTCTTTCTGTTAAAGAATATGACAAAGACTTCAACGCTATTGTAAAACGTAGTCGTGGTGTTGCAGATGGCATGAGTAATGGAGTTAAGTTTTTAATGAAGAAAAACAAAATTGATGTTATTGAAGGCTTCGGAACATTAAAAACTGGTAAAAAAGTTGAAGTTGACGGTAAAGAATACAGTGCAGATCACGTTATAATATCTACTGGAGCAAGATCTAGAGAATTACCTAGTTTACCACAAGATGGAAAAAAGGTTATTGGATATAGAGAAGCAATGTCACTAGACAAACAACCAAAGAAAATGATTGTTGTAGGTTCTGGTGCTATTGGAGTAGAATTTGCATATTTCTACAACGCTATAGGTACTGAAGTCACTGTTGTTGAATATTTACCAAATATAGTTCCTGTTGAGGATGAAGACGTATCTAAACAATTAGAACGCTCGTTTAAGAAAAGCGGAATTAAAGTTATGACATCTGCAGAAGTGACTCATGTTGATACCTCTGGAAAAGGCGTTAAAGCGACTGTAAAAACTAGTAAAGGAGAAGAAATTCTTGAAGCAGACATCTTATTATCTGCTGTAGGTATCAAATCTAATATCGAGAATATCGGTTTAGAAGATGTTGGTATCGCTGTAGATAGAGACAAAATTTTAGTAAACGATTACTACCAAACAAATATTCCTGGTTACTACGCTATTGGTGATGTAACTCCAGGTCAAGCATTAGCTCACGTGGCTTCTGCCGAAGGTATTTTATGTGTAGAAAAAATTGCAGGTCAGCATGTTGAAGCACTTGACTACGGAAATGTGCCAGGTTGCACCTATTGTTCTCCAGAAATTGCAAGTGTAGGCTTGACCGAAAAACAAGCAAAAGAACAAGGCTTAGATATTAAAGTCGGAAAATTCCCATTCTCTGCATCAGGAAAAGCGAGTGCTTCTGGCGCAAAAGACGGATTTGTTAAAGTAATCTTTGATGCTAAATATGGCGAATGGTTAGGATGCCATATGATTGGTGCTGGAGTTACAGATATGATTGCTGAAGCTGTTTTAGGTCGTAAACTAGAAACTACAGGTCATGAAGTATTAAAAGCTATTCACCCTCACCCAACAATGAGTGAAGCGGTTATGGAAGCTGTTGCAGCTGCTTATGGTGAAGTGATACATTTGTAACATTTAAGATAGTAATACAAAAAAAAGTTCCAGAATAATCTGGAACTTTTTTTTTGCAAAAATTTTGAATTGTATTTAAAACATAAAACCAATTCCAAATTGCCAAACATCATTTTTAGCATCTACACCTTCAAACAGTGTACCGTCATCAAAAATATCTGTAACACCTAAGTTATAACGACCGTTAAAGAAAAAACCATTGTCAAACTTATACGAAGCACCAAATGCAACACTGGTATCAAAATCTTTAACATAGGAGTCATCAGAATTTATTTCTATATCGCCTCCATCACTGTTTGGCTGAAAATCAAATTCTTCATGAATTTTAAATCCAAATTGAGGTCCTGCCTCTACACTTAAACCTTTTACTATATAAGCTTTTAATAAAAGTGGTACTTGGATGTAATCTAATTGATACTCTACATTTTCATCTGTATCAAAAGCATTATCCTGATCTACCTCTCTAATATCAAATCCTTGTCCTGAATAAAAAACCTCTGGTTGAAAAGAGAAACGATTAGATATTGGTATTTCGGCAACTAAACCTGCGTTAAAACTAGTTCTAGAATCTAAGTCTCCAAGATCATCTCCAGTTATTGTAGAAAAGTTTACACCTCCCTTTACTCCTAGTTGTACCTCTCTTGAATCTGACTGTGCATTTGCACTAATTAATGATAATAATGTTGCTGTTGTAATTAAAATTACCTTCTTCATTGTTTATTATTTTTGGGTTAATAACAGTAAAATTAGGAAGGAGAATTATAGGCATTGGCATGTTTAACATTGGTTTAACGAAGGTTAAAATTTTAGCCAAAATTTATAGTATAACCAATAAAAACAAGGGTTTTTTATTCATCAAAAAATTGACTCATTTGCTAAAAAGAGATCGCTTTTAATAATTATAATATTTTAAAAAAAGTATAGTCTAATTTATGAAAATGTTAATTAAGGTATTAAAATTTATAACCAGCTCCTATAAACAATCCATTTGGTGCCACTTCAGTGAAACCGACAACAAACTTTAAATGTAGATCAAAATTTTCTGTGATGTTATAAGCTGTAGAAATATCACCTCTTACTTTAAATTTATTGATAAAGAAATCTGAAAAATAGTTAAGACTCGGACCAGCCAAAAAGCTCAATTTATTTGATAATTGAAATTTTGCATAGATGGGAGCATTAATAAACTTAAAGTCATTTAATTGAACATATAATAGTTCAGGCTGAAGAGACACAGCATCATTAATTTCAAAATTGACATAAACACCTCCATAATAACCTGTTTCGGTTTGAATAGTGTTTCCAAATTGGGCTTCAGGGACTTTAAAAAACGTGAGGTTTAGACCTCCTTTTATTCCGAAGTCTACATTGGATTGCGCGTTACATTTCAGAATAGAAAAAAAGAAAAACAAACTAAAAAGTGTAACGACGTATTTCATGATTAGTTTTTAACTCATTAATGTATTAATTAATCATCCAAAAAACTTTGGATTGCCAACTCATAACTCTGTAAGCCAAAACCTAATATAACACCTTTTGCATTTGGTGAGATATAAGATTGATGTCTAAATTCCTCTCTAGAAAATGTATTAGAGATATGAACTTCTACCACTGGAGTTGTAATAGCTTTGACAGCATCACCAATACCAACAGAAGTATGTGTATAAGCTGCTGCGTTGAGAATAATACCGTCATAACTAAATCCAACGTCTTGAATTTTATCTATCAACTCGCCTTCTATATTAGATTGAAAATGTTCTAATTTAGCATTAGGGAATTTTTTAATGGTTTGGTCAAAGAATTCTGTGAACGTCATATTTCCGTAGATATTAGTTTCACGCTTACCTAATAGGTTAAGATTTGGACCGTTAATGATGATAAGTTTCTTCATAGAGTAAAGATATTAAAATTTGGGCATAAAAAAACCGAAGCGGTTATGCTTCGGTTTTTAAAAATTTTATGAATTCTAATAATTAGAATTTGTAAGTAATACCAAAGTTGATATCAGATAAATCTAAGTTTAATGCGAATGTATTAAGAGCTTCAGCTCCATCTACGTCAGCTTTAGAGCTCGTGTAAGATAATGCACCAATTGACGCTCTTAAAGCGATACAATCAGATACGAAATAGTTAACACCTGGAGCAACAGCAAAACCTAAAGTGTTTACTTTGTAATCATCGTCAAATCCAGCTTCTTCTTCTTTAGAGCTTACGTAAGCAACTCCAGCACCTAAAGTGAATGAAAATTGTTCAGATGGTGTAAAGAAATAAGTTGCACCTAAACCAGCACCAAATTGAGACTGCTTATCTTCTGCTCCACCAAATTCTTGTTTAGAAGAACCAACTAATAAGTTAAATTCTAATGCAATGTTTTCACTGATAAAGTAACCAACTGTTGGAGAGAAAGATAAATTGTTAGTTTTAGCTTCATCTTGAGATTGGCTAGTAAATCCAACTGTACCTGAAACATAAACATCTCCTTCTGCGAAACCACCTGTTGTGTTTTCATCTTGAGCATTTACATTTGAAAATCCGAAAACTGCTACTGCAGCCATAAGTAATAATTTTTTCATAATAATAAAGTTTAATTTTAAGTTTAATTAATTTGAGATTTAATATTTTAATTGGTCGGCAAAAATATACCTAATCATAATACTATGCAAGAAAAATTTCACTTAATTTTAGCTTTTAATCGATAATATTATGCTTTTCAACGGTATAATGTCGTTTTTTACGCATAAAAAAGGAAACTGTTAGGTTTCCTTCTTCTATTGTATACTATAATTAGTTTAGAATTTATATCCAACACCTAAGCTAATAGTATTAACTTGCCAGCTAAAATCACCATCACCTGTATAGTGATCATTTAATTGAAAACCGTAACGTGCTTGAACAAAAATATTCTCATTAATATCGTAACCAGCACCTGCAGCTAGTTGCAAATTTAAAGAAGTAATATCATCATCTCCTAAAGCATCAAAAGCATCTCCACCTGCAAAACCTACTTGAGGTCCTAATTGAATATTAAACTCCTCAGAAACAGAATACTTAGCAATAGCATTAACGCTAAACATAGAGAAATCTCCTGCAATAGAATAAGTCAATTCAGGTTGTACACTAAATTCATCAGAAATTCCAATATCAGCAAAAGCACCAATGTGGAAACCAGTTTCAGAATCTGTAGCATCTAAACCTCCACCTAGATCAACACTTAACGACTGAATAGATAAACCACCCAATGCTCCAAAAGCAACTTCTTGAGCATTCGCGCTCGATAATCCAAATACTGCCACGGCAGCTAATAACATTAATTTTTTCATAATAAAAAGTTTTAAAATTGATTAGTACAAACTAAACGCTTTTTTTTCAGACTATCAACATATTTTTATATGTTATTAACAATTTTATGAACATTACTCTGTAATCACCATGTTTTCAGTAGTGTAAAAAACAAAGTTATTAACATTAAATTGCTCTTAAATGCTCCAATTCTAGCTTTTATTACTATAAAATTGCCAGTTATTTACTTATTTTTATCAAAAAACATTGCGACCTTTAATTGGTTCTATATATGAAATGGCAAAATGCTCTTAACGATTATAAATACTACCTTAAGATTGAAAGAGGCTTATCTAGTAACTCCATCTTAAACTATGAGTTAGATGTTGAAAAATTAATTAGCTATCTTGATACTAATGACATTTCGGTCTCTCCTATTCATATAGATCACGAACAAGTTCAAGCTTTTGTTTACCATGTTTCAAAACAATTAAATTCTAGATCTCAATCCCGACTTATCTCTGGCTTACGTAGTTTTTTTAATTATCTGGTTTTTGAAGATTACCGTAAAACAAACCCCTTAGATCAAATTGAGTCCCCAAAAATTGGTAGAAAATTACCAGACACACTATCTATTGATGATATTGATGCCCTTATTAGCGCTATTGATTTAACTAAAGAATATAATGGTGTTAAAATTGGAGAACGCAATAGAGCCATATTAGAAACACTTTATAGCTGCGGACTTCGAGTTAGTGAACTTACTAATTTGAAGATTTCAGATTTGTTTTTTGATGAAGGATTTATAAAGGTAACTGGTAAAGGAGACAAACAACGCTTTGTACCAATTGGTTTAAATACTCAAAAGTATATTAATATATGGAAAGACATAAGAACACATATTACTATTCATCCAGAATATAAAGACACTCTGTTTTTAAATAATAGAGGTAAACAATTAACAAGAGCTATGATTTTTACTATTATAAAAGATCTTGCAAAAGCAATTAATTTAAATAAAATCATTTCTCCACACACCTTTAGACACTCTTTTGCTACACATCTCTTAGAAAATGGTGCCGATTTAAGAGCTATACAGCTTATGCTTGGTCATGAAAGCATTACCACAACTGAGATTTACATGCACGTTGATAGATCTCATCTTAAAGATGCGCTTATGGAATTTCACCCAAGGCGATAGAAAAATCCTATATAATTTGCTTCTTTAAAGGTAAATAACTACATTTAATCCTCTAACTAACATTTTGTTAACCAAGAATTGAAGTCCCTAACGATATTCTTAAATATATCGTTATGGCTTTTTTTAATATGGGACTTCTAAATGGTTCTAAAAATCCAGACTTCAAAGAGGTCTATAAATCTAAACTTGCTCTAGAATTCTCAAGCATAGGTGTTTGGGAATACAATGCCGAAGAAAACCAAGTATACTTCTCTGAAGGCTCCATGCAAATAATAGGCGTTACAAATCCCGATTTTGGTAAAGATCCTCAAGACTGGAATAATCGTGTACATCCAGATGATAAAATTAAATATTTTCAAGATTTTCAAGACCACCTCAATGGTCACAAAACAATGTATGAAAATGTTCATAGAGTAAGATGTGAAAACGGTAAATACAAATGGATTAGAGATCGAGGAAAAATCGTTGAGTGGACAAACAATGGTAAATGCAAAAGAGTAATAGGGACTCATACAGACATTACAGAACTTAAAAATAATGAGAAGAAAATTAATAACGCTCTTTCCATTGCTTCAAAACAAAATAACCGACTTAAAAATTTCGCACATATTGTAACCCATAATCTTAAACAACACACAGGTAATCTCGAAATTCTTCTAGACTTTTATCAAGAAGAAACCGATGAGAATGAAAAAAATGACATCTTTAATCACATGCTTACACTCTCAAATTCATTGAGTAAAACAATAAGTGATTTAAGTAATATTGTATCTGTACAAACCAACAAGAATAAACGTATAGAAAAAATATACATCGCTAAAGAAGTTGATCGAATTTTAAATATGTTAGATTTTGTAATAAAAAAATCTAATGCTACAATCAACAATAACGTCAACGAAAAATTATATATTAAATACAATAAATCCTATTTTGAAAGTATAGTTCAAAATCTACTCACCAATGCTTTAAAATATAAGCATCCAGATAGAGATCCAATCATAAATATTGACAGCAGGTTTGACCATAAAACGATTGAATTAAGTGTCTCTGATAATGGTACAGGAATTGATCTCGATAAATTTGGAAAAGACATTTTTGGACTTTATAAAACGTTTCATCCTAATACAGACTCAGAAGGTGTAGGCTTATATCTTATCAAAAATCAAATAGAAAGTTTTAATGGTCAAATTAAAGTAGAAAGCGAATTAGGAAAAGGGACAACATTTAAAATCGTTGCTACCAATTAACATCAAAAATAATGTGTTTTTTATATTTTTTTTCTTCGGAAATTTTAAAAATTAATTATTTACTCCTACCAGAATCATATCTACCTATAATGTCACATAACATTTTAAGCACTTATTATTGAGTGTTTTATAAAATGTAATTTTTAATGTTTTATAGGATTTGATCAAAAAAAGTCTTTCTAAATCTTCATCCTAGAAAATAAACCATATTTTTACAAGTTATAAGGTGACGGCATTAAAAAAGAAGTGTCTTAATAAAAAAGCCTACGACATGTTTTGGAAAACAAAAGAACTAAACTCTCAAAATAACATTGAGAACAAAGCTTCTATTAATGATAAGAGATGGCAAATTGCCCTAGAAAATACTAACGTTGGTCTTTGGGATTATGACGTCATTAATAATGAAGTTTTTTACTCTAAAGAGTCAAAAATGATTCTTGGTTTTAAAGAACATGACCTAACAAATTCTCCAACTGAGTGGAATCGCAGAGTACATCCAGATGATTCTGAAACTTATTTTAACGATTTTAATGCACATGTAAATGGGTCATTAGAAGTTTATAGAAACGAACATCGTATTCTCTGTCGTGATGGTAATTACAAATGGATTTTAGATAAAGGAAAAGTCGTTGAAAGAGATTCTAAAGGAAAACCAACTCGAATTATTGGTACACATACCGATATAACTTACAGAAAGAAAAAAGAAGAACAGTCGGAAAGATATCTTCAACTCATCACCAGTCAAAATGAAAGATTACATAATTTCACACATATTGTATCTCACAACCTGAAGACTCATATAGGAAATTTCAAAAATATATTAGAGTTTTATGACGAAGCTCATTCCGAAGTAGAAAAAATAGAACTTGTAGATCATCTTAAGACGATTTCCGGAGCACTTACCACAACAATTATAGATTTAGATGACATTATAAGTATAAAATCTAAATCAAATTCTAAAGAGCTTAATGAACGTATTAATCTTTACAATTGTGCCGAAAAGGTGATCAATAGCTTAGAAATGGATATTTCTCATAATGAAATTGCTATTTACAATTCTCTTAGGAAAGATGATTTTATTAATGTTAATAGATCTTACTTAGAAAGTATTCTTTATAACTTAATTTTAAATGGAATCAAATACAGAGCAGACAATCGTAGCTCTAAAGTGATGTTACAATCTGTTCATACTAAAAATGAACTCAAAATTTTGGTTTCAGATAATGGAATAGGAATTGATATCAATAAATACAAAAATCAGCTTTTTGAGATCTACCAAACGTTTCATGGTACTAAGAGAGAAGATTCTCGTGGTGTAGGATTGTACATTACTAAAACTCAAATGGAGACTCTTGGAGGAACAATTGATGTTGAAAGTACTTTAAATGAAGGCACAACGTTTATCCTCACATTTAAAAAACAGTTAGCCCTCTAGTTTATATAACATAGGTTTTTGGTGTCAACTAATCCTAAATTGACACGTTACTCATTGATACGTAGCATTCACTCATTGTAGTTTTACTATCTATTACTTTCGCTATACTTTTGAGGTATTCATAACAAAGAAATGATTTTGATCCCTTTTGCTTCGGAATGATTTTTGTAACTTTAAAACATAAATAGCACAATGAAACGTATTACTCAACTTTTTATCTTAACACTACTTCTTGTAAGTTGTGGCTCTTATCAATCAGCTTCAGAAACCGATTTAACAAACGTTCCTGAAGAAGATATTGTACGAATAGCAAACGATGATATAGAATATGAAATCACCATTATAGAACCTGGATTTAATACATGGCTAGCATCTATGGCTAGACCAGAAGGCTATTATTCTCAATCCTATATGGAAGCTAGAAACGCTGTTAATGTTATAGAATGGAACAATAGAGTTTTACAGCCACAAAAATATGATCCTAATCTTTACGAATTACGAATAGATTATAATCCTAATATAGATTATGGCTACGATGTTAATTATAAACTATTTAACTATTTTACTTACTTTCAATTAACCTATAAGCAACGATTATCCTCATTTGTTCCTAGAATTTAAATTATCTTTGCAGAGAAATTACTCTATGTTAAAAGGATTTAAAAAGAATTGGGAGATTCAACATAATTGGCAATTACTATTTCCATTACTTGGGTTTATAGGTTTGGGCTACAGTAGTTATAAACTCGCGCTCATCTTTACAAAAACATACCATATTATTGCAACTATTATCCTTGCAGTAATTGTTTTTATTGCACTTTTAAAACTCGTTTTATTTATTTTTAAAAAATTAGAAAATAAATGGGTTGTAGACTTTCGTTGGGAAATCATTAGAATATTTATAGTCTTTGCAGTAACAGGATCCTCTTCCTTATTTGTAGGTAAACCAATTATTAGAGCCATAGGAATTACTAAAGAAAACTTAAACCCTATTCTGTATTGGGTATTATTTATTATCATTGGACTTATTTTCTATCAAATACTTTTAGTTAGTTTTGGTTGGCTTTTTGGCCAGTTTAAATTTTTCTGGGAATTTGAAAAGAAAATGCTAAGACGTTTTGGACTCGGTCGATTTTTAGATTAATGCAACAACACAAACAACATATAACTTACAGCATTGCAACACTCATTTTAATTGTAGCGTTAGCATTGCCAACTGTTGTAAAATTTACACATGCTTTTAGTCATCATAACCATGACGTATGTACAGATTATTCTCAAACACATCTACACAATTTAGATGCCGACTGTAGTTTCTACAATTTCAAAATTACAAATCATTACACGTTTTCTATAGAGAATTATGAATTATACATTCCTATAAAAATCAAACAAATAACAGCATCTCAATATCAATTTCTAAGTGATTATCAAAGACTTCAATTCTCACTTCGAGGTCCTCCAATTTATAGTTAAATACACAGTGTCTGTTGGTAAAAACCACATAGGCAGTTTTTATTATTAACTATAAATTATACAAATGAAAAATTTAACATACTTTGTATTGCTAGGTATACTGGCAATGCAACCACTTTTTGCACAACATACATTAACAGGTAACATTACAGATGCTCAAACAAATGAAAGCCTAGCTTTTGTAAATATCTATTTTCCGCAGTTAGAAAAAGGCACAAATTCTAATGAAAATGGAGAATTTTCTATTGATAATATTCCCTCCGGAAATCATAAACTCGTCATTTCGTTTGTTGGTTATGAAACGTTTGCTAAAACGATTTCATTTCCAGTGTCAGAACCTTTAATCATTCAATTAAATCCGTCTGCTATTGAAATGGAGCAGATTATTATTTCAACACCTTTTCATAAACTTCAGAGTGAAAACGTGATGAAAGTGGAGCGACAAAGTATTAAAGAAATGAAAGCAAGTGGAGCTGTAAACATTTCCGAAGGTATTACAAACATCGCAGGAGTTTCTAGCGTGAGCACAGGTTTGAGCATTGGTAAACCTGTAATTAGAGGTTTGAGTTCTAATCGTGTTTTGGTGTATGCACAAGGCGTGCGATTAGAAAATCAGCAATTTGGAGATGAACATGGTTTAGGACTCAACGATGCAGGAGTTGAAAGCGTTGAAGTGATCAAAGGACCTGCTTCCCTACTCTATGGTAGTGATGCTTTAGGAGGTGTTTTGTATTTAAATCCTGAACGTTTTTCTGCAGAAAATTCTTCCGAAGGAAACATAAGAGCCACCTATTTTACAAACACGCAAGGTTACAATACTAGTGCTGGTTATAAATCGTCTGGATCAGATTTTAAATACATTTTTAGAGGAAGTGTTTCAGAGCATTCAGATTATGAAACTCAAGATTACAGAGTGACAAATACGCGTTTTAGAGAACAAGATTTTAAAGCAGGTATTGGATATCAAAAAAATAAATTTAAAACCGAATTACGCTACAATATCAACCAATCTAAATTAGGAATTCCAGAAGACATTGGCGATCAAAATACAAATAGAACTCCTCTTGAGCCCTTTCAGGAATTGACAAATCATATTTTTAGTTCAAAATCTACAGTGTTTTTTAACAATTCTAGTTTAGACCTAACGATTGGTTATTTGTATAATGACAGAAAGGAATTTGAAGATCATCATCATGGTGATGAAGATGAACATGAAGACGACGATCATGAAGAGGAAGTACATGAAGAAGACGAAGCTGCAGCACTTCATATGAAGTTAAAAACGTTTAATTATGATGCAAAATATCATCTTCCACATATTGGTAAATTTGAGACTATTGTTGGTGTACAAGGAATGAACCAAGTTAATACAAATTATGGTGAAGAGTTGTTAATACCAAATGCTACTACAAATGATATTGGTGTTTTAGCAACATCTCACATTCATTTTGAAACTATTGACATACAATTAGGCGCACGATTTGACAATAGGTCTATTACTATAAATGATCGCATTAATAAAGATTTTAATAGCTTTAATGGTGCCTTCGGAATGAAAACAAATCTCTTCAAAAATGTGACAGCACGTTTAAATTTGGCTAGCGGATTTAGAGCACCAAATTTAGCAGAATTAGCATCAGACGGAACACACGAAGGAACCAACCGTTATGAAATTGGAAACTTAGATTTAAACAACGAACAAAATCTTCAAGTTGATTTAGCTTTAGAGTATAAAAATGAACACGTCGAGATTTTCGCTAATGCTTTTTATAATAGCATAAACGATTATATTTTTTTAAGTCCTGATGGTAACTTTATTAATGAAGATCCTGTGTATGTTTATCTACAAGATAATGCGAGATTGTATGGTGGAGAATTTGGATTTCATTTCCATCCACATCCACTAGATTGGTTACATGTTGAAACGAGCTTTGAAACCGTTACAGGACAATTAGAAGATGATAGTTATTTACCATTAATTCCTGCAAACTCATTACACAATACACTACGTGTTGAATTTGAAAAAGAATGGTTTAAGCAAGGTTATGCTTTTGTAAAGTACAGCTCAACATTTAATCAAAATAATGTGAGTGCTTTTGAAACGCCTACTGCTGCTTATAATCTATTAAGTGCTGGTTTTGGTGGCACGATTAAAGTCTTTAAAAATGATTTAGAGGTTTCTGTATCTGCAACTAATATTACAGATGAGAAATACATTAATCATTTATCGAGATTAAAAGCCGATGGTATTTTAAATATGGGACGCAATATTAGTTTTGGATTGAATTATACGTTGTAATTCTTTTTGACTTATAAAAAAATCCCACTAACTAGTGGGATTTTTTGTGTTTTAGATTGTGTTATTAAACATTCTATTAACCTTATCTTTACAAAACAGAATTAGAAGAATCTTTTTTTGAATACTCACTTGGTATATTCCACAGCACTATTGTCTTCATGATTAAACATGTCAAAATTACCCAAAGCGCATAAATTCATTGATCTTTCAGATTATGGAAGACCTATAGCTAAACGTATCGCTAAATCATTAAAAAACACTAGCTTCACTCCTATTCACGTTACTATTGCATTTATCATTTCTGGATTAATTGGAGTTGCTTGTATACTTTTAGGTTATTTCTGGCTCGCTGCTTTCTTTTTAATTTTCAAATCTATTTTAGATGCTGCAGATGGTGAATTGGCGAGAATAAAAGAGACACCTTCGTATGTAGGACGTTATTTAGACTCGGTTGCAGATATTATTTTGAATGCTATTATTTTAATGGCTGTTTGGTATATTACCGATTTGCATTTATGGATGACTATTTTGGCGTTTATTGGTTTACAACTTCAAGGCACGTTGTACAATTACTACTATGTGATTTTAAGAAATCAGTTTGATGGTGATACGACAAGCAGAGTTTTTGAAAACAAAACACCTCAAGCTTTAGAAGGTGAAAAACAAAGTCATGTCAATATTCTATTTAGACTTTATAAAATTCTCTACGGAAACTTTGACAACGCTATTTACGCTCTAGACAAGAATGCATCCAGAGGAAAAATAACACCCAATTGGCTCATGACTGCTATTTCTACTTTCGGGTTAGGATTTCAACTATTACTTATTGCAATCTTTTTGGTCTTAGGATGGAAGGATTATATCATCCCGTTTTTTATTGGGTATTCAATGATGATCTTTGTATTTGTTTGGATTAGGAAGGGGTTTTATGGAAAGTAATTTTTAGTATGAGCTCACTTTTTTAATACTTCCATCTGTATTATATGTTTTCCAAATACCAACTTTTTTACCATTAATTCTCTGACCTTCTTTTTTTAGATAATAATCACATTTCACATTGTCATATCTAAAATCACTGTCTTTAACAGTTATAGTCAAGTGCTTTTCTTTCTCAAAAAACGATTTCAAATCTATAGCATTTGAATCAATTTTTAGTGTTTGAGTCTCAAACCATAAATTACCATCACCATAATAATATTTACAAGAAAGTAAAATTCCGAAATCATCATATTTATGCTCTACAGCAATAGATCCATCTCTATAATATTCTATCCGTTTTCCTGAGTAATAAGAATAAATATAATCGCCAAATTCATATTCATAGACAGTACCAATCTCTTTTTGGTTTCCATTGCTATACTTTAAGTCAATATGAATAGTATCTGATGGCTTTAAATTAGACGTTAGATTTATTAATCTTTCTGAGTGCTGAGAATAACACTGTAAACTCAAAAATAAAATAATAAAGATTAATGGTTTAATATTCATTCAAATGATTAATGATTTAACTAACATCAATAATAGTCTCTTCCGTTACCTTTTCCGAAGAAAAAACAAATGTATATAACCACATAAGTGTAAATGTTGGGATAACGTCAAAAAATGGTAAAGCTTCCTCAACGAATGAGATAGTTGCAGCTATTTTTCCTTTTCTACCTTTATAAAGTTTGGTCATTAACCAAGCAGATGCTGGTGCCCAAACAAAATCAAATGGTGGGAAAATAAATGAAACATAACCTAAAGCGTCAAATAAGATACTAAATGCTAATTTTTTTGTTTTTGATGTGTTCTCTAATGTCATAAATTGTATTGTAATTTATTAACTATAAAGCAAAAAACATTCCAAAATTGAAACTATGACAACTTAGCGTTGATAAGATTTAAAAATTCGGTTCTAGTTTCTATGTTTTCAAAAGCACCTCTAAATCCTGATGTAGTAGTTACAGAGTTCTGTTTTTGAACACCTCGCATCATCATGCACATATGAGAAGCTTCAATAACGACTGCAACTCCTGCAGGTTTTAGCGTATCATTAATACAATCTAAAATTTGATGCGTCAATCGTTCTTGTACTTGGAGTCTGCGAGCAAAAACATCTACAATTCTTGGTAGCTTACTTAAACCTACAATATGTCCGTTAGGAATATATGCAATGTGCGCTTTTCCGAAGAAAGGAAGAATATGATGCTCACAAAGCGAATACAACTCAATATCTTTAACAATTACCATATCGTTATAGGATTCCTTAAACATGGCTCCTTTTAAAATTTTGGCAGCATCTTGATTGTAACCTTGAGTTAAAAACTGCATTGCTTTTGAGGCACGTTCTGGAGTTTTCAACAAGCCTTCTCGCTTTGTATCTTCTCCCAAATCTTCAATAATTTGCTGGTAACGCTTTTTCACATCGTCTGTGACTTGCATGTTATATTCTTCAAAATTTTTATATGGCATCGTCTATTAGAATTTATAATTAATAAAAGTAAGTAAAAAAAATCACACAAAACTTACACTCATATGGACTAAACCATAACAATAACATTCATTTTAACGTTTGTTTATGAAAATTAAGCCCTTTCATAATTAGATTTGTAACACCTGACTGTAACACGCTAAATTTTTTGGTGTCTTTATTAGAATAAGACACTAATCATCAATCAATAAATCAATGAATTTTCAATCATTCTTTGCTGCCTTTTTTTTACTATGCACATTATCTTATGCACAAGAAAAGAAGCAATTACAAATAGAACGAACCACAACACCTCCAAAAATAGATGGCATTTTAGATGATGCTGTTTGGCAAACTGCTCAAGAAGCCAAAGGGTTTACACAGTTTAGACCAGATGCTGGAGTTAAGGATTCTTTAGAAAATCGTACAGTTATAAAAATGACTTATGATGATAAAGCGATTTACGTTGCTGCATATTTATATGATGATCCATCAAAAATAATGAGGCAATTAACGAGTAGAGATGATTTTGGACAATCAGATTTTTTCGGACTCATACTCAACCCAAACAACGATTCTCAAAACGATACCGAGTTTTTTGTATTTAGCTCTGGAACACAAGCAGATGCTGTATCAAACCCAAGTAATGGAGAAGATTTTGGATGGAATGCAGTTTGGGATAGTAAAGTGAAAATTAATGATGATGGTTGGGTTGTAGAGATGGAAATCCCTTATCGTTGTTTGCGTTTTTCTAACCAAGAAGTACAAACTTGGGGAATTCAATTTCACAGACAATTTAGACGTTATCGTTCTCAATACACATGGAATCCCATAGATATCACCAAAGGAAATATTGGTTTGTATCATGGAGAACTCACAGGTATTGAAAACATAGAACCTCCTACTCGATTATCTTTTTATCCGTTTTCTACTGGAATCATAAATAGTTTTGATGGAAACACAGAAACCGATTTAAAATTTGGTTTAGATGTTAAATACGGGATTACAGAGAATTTTACGTTGGATATGACTTTGGTTCCAGATTTTAGCCAAGCAGGTTTTGATAACCTATCATTAAACTTAGGACCTTTTGAACAAACCTTCTCTGAGCAACGTCAGTTTTTTACAGAAGGTGTAGATCTCTTTAGTAAAGGAAATCTATTTTTCTCCAGACGTGTTGGTAGCAGACCATCAGGAAGCGTATCACTCAATGAAAATGAAGTTACAACAGAACGACCAAACACGGTTAAAGTACTAAATGCTGCTAAAGTTTCTGGACGAACAAAAAAAGGCCTAGGAATTGGATTTTTTAATGCCATTACAGAAAAAACATTCGCTACATCTAGAGATACAATTACTGGAGTATCTAGAGAACAATTGATAGAACCATTATCAAATTATAATATTTTGGTTTTAGATCAACAATTTAATCAAAACTCATCTATAAGTTTAGTAAATACAAATGTGACTAGAGATGGCCATTTTAGAGATGCAAATGTGACTGCATTAATTGCTGATATCACAAATAAAAAAAATACATACAACATATATGGTCAAGCTAAAATGAGTCATGTTAACCATTTAGAAGGCACGACATCTGGATATAGCACGTTTGCTTATGTTGGAAAAACTCATGGAAATTATAGGTATAGTTTTGATCATAGTTATGCAGATACCAAATATGACATCAATGATTTAGGACTTCTAAATAGAAATAATTACAATAATTTTGGAGTTGATTTTAGCCACAGAATTTTTGAACCTACTAAAAATTTCATCAGTAGGAGTTGGAGCACCTACATTAACTACACAAGATTAGCAGATCCAGGTGAGTTTACTGGATTTGGATTTGGTGGTAACATGAACTTTCAGCTAAAAGAAAAACTCCACGGTTTTGGTGGTAGTTTAAATCTTCTTGCAGGAAAGCAATACGATTATTTTGAAGCCAGACAAGACAACCGTTTTTTCGTTTATGAAAATCGTATGAATGGTAGTGTTTATTTTTCTTCAAATTACAATAAAGTATTTGCTTATGACATCAATGTTGGAGGTGTTTTATTTTTTGAAGATGGCAGAAACACTAAAGAATATTGGATTGGCATAGACCCAAGAGTTAGAATTAGCGATAAGTTTTTAGTGATCTACTCTTTTGACATCAACAAAGTGTATAAAGACAGAGGTTATGCTAATAATTCCAACAGTTTAGATGACGAAATAGTATTTGGACAACGTGACCAAACTACAGTTGTAAATCAAGTGAGAGGAACTTATAATTTTAATCCGTTTCATGCCTTAGGTTTGACATTTAGAAACTATTGGTCTACCGTTGATTATGATGATGAGGTTTATTTTTTAGAGGAAAACGGCCAGCTCCAAAACACAGGTAACACTTATGACAGTTTAGGCTTAGATAGTTCTAATGTTAACTTCAGCACATGGAATTTAGATTTAAACTACACTTGGCAATTTGCACCAGGAAGTTTTTTAACTGCATTATATAGAAATCAATTATTTAATAGTGATAGAGAAGCATTACGACGTTATAATGAAAGTTTAAACACCCTTTTTGAGCAACCTATTTTACATTCGTTTTCATTAAGACTTCAATATTTTATTGATTATAATAATGTCAAAGGCATCTTTAAAAAGAGAGACAAAAATGTTGATAAACTAAGTAGTCTGTCTCAAAATCATCAGAGACAATCTCGGTTTTTATAAATTACGTTAATTCAGATTAAAGTAGTAATTTCGAAATTCATTTCTACTAGATGATTAAAGCAAAAAACATTCATAAATATTACGGTGATTTACACGTTTTAAAAGGTGTCGATTTAAATATTGCAAAAGGTGAAGTTGTATCTATTGTTGGTGCTTCTGGAGCTGGAAAAACAACCTTACTACAAATCATTGGAACCTTAGATCAAATTGAGAAAAACAGCTCTAGTGAGCTGGTGATTAATGATGTGTCTATTCCAAAATTAGGAGATAAAGCTTTAGCAAAATTTAGAAATGAGCATATTGGTTTTATATTTCAGTTTCACCAATTATTACCAGAGTTTACCGCTTTAGAAAATGTTTGTATTCCTGCGTTTATCTTCGGAAAATCGCAATCGCAAGCCGAAACTCGAGCTAAAGAATTATTAGACTTTTTGGGATTATCGCATCGATACCATCATAAACCAAATGAATTATCAGGAGGTGAACAACAACGCGTTGCAGTGGCTAGAGCTTTAGTAAACAATCCTAGTTTGATTTTTGCCGATGAACCATCAGGAAATCTAGACAGTGAAGCTGCCGAAAACCTTCACAACCTCTTTTTTAAACTACGTGATGAATTTGGTCAAACCTTTGTTATCGTTACTCATAACGACGAATTAGCAGATATGGCAGACCGAAAATTGACGATGGTTGATGGGAAGATTGTTGGGTAATTTTTATTTATTTTAAAAGTAATTTCCACAATCCATCTTCATAAATAATATCTATATCAAAGACCTCTTCTTTATTATAGTAAACTACAAGTTTGTCATAATAATCAATAAAGTGATATGTGAATAAATTTAAATTGTAATCACCTAATTTCTTTTGAAATAGTTTTTTCACTTCATTAAATTTAGTATTCCAAAAATCATTATCATCAATATTTTTATTGACAGTCCTGCTAAATGATTTTTTAAATAACAGAATAGAATCCGTTTTAATAGCTAGTAGAACATTCTCAAAAGATTTACTTTGATCTATTTGTTTTTCTTGACTATAACCAACTATGGTTACTAATAAAATGAAACATAAAACAGTTATTTTCTTCATGTATCAAATTTAAAAACTTACTCCACAACAATCAAACTCCTAGCCTCAATCTTAACACGATCTCCAAACGTAAAATCAAAATAATTGGCATTGCCTTTAATTTCTTTGACCTCTAATTTAGCACGTCCTGTTTCTAGTCCGTTTTTGTCAAATACTTTTACACGAAGAATTCCGTCGTAATCTTTATCAAAAATAAGATATAAGGTCAGTAAGTTATTAGTTCCACCTAATGGATTATCTGTAATCTCAAACTTCCCTGTAGACAAACCATTTTCTATTAAACTTGGAGATAATTTAACTTTAGCTTCAAGGGTTTTATCGATCCCTTCAGATATACCTTCAACAAACTCAGTTGCCGATTTACCAACGACTTCTCCTCCAGCATTTATGGTTTCTTGGGTTTTATTTTTGACGCGCTCACAAGAGAACAACATTAAAAATGTAAAAGCAAATACGTATATTAAAGATTTCATAAAAATTAGTTTATGTGACAAAAATACTAGAATTTTCAGTAATTATGGATTTTGTTTCATAGTATAAAGAAACTTAATTTTAATAATAAAAACCTAAAACCATTTGAACAAAAAAGACCTAAAAGAATTTCTAGACTCTAAAGTAGAGCAATACAATCATCCTAGATTTATTGAGAGTGATCCTATTCAAATTCCGCATCAATTTTCTAAAAAGGAAGACATTGAAATTTCAGGATTCTTAACGGCTACCATTGCTTGGGGAAATCGTAAAAGCATCATCAATAATGCTAATAAAATGATGAACTTTCTCGATCAATCGCCTCACGATTTCATTTTAAATCATGAAGATAGTGACTTAGAAAAACTGCTACCTTTTGTTCATAGAACCTTTAATGGCAACGATTTTATTCAGTTTATTAAAAGTTTAAAACATATTTATACAAATCATAACGGATTAGAAGCTCTGTTTTCAAATAGTTCTGAAGCACAAAACTTTCAGCACGCTATCCACAATTTCAAAAACATCTTTTTTGAGATTGATCATTTAGAACGCACAAAAAAACATGTGAGTGATCCGCTTAAAAATTCCGCAGCAAAACGCATCAATATGTATTTACGTTGGATGGTAAGACAGGATAATAATGGTGTAGATTTTGGGATCTGGAAAAGCATCTCTCCTGCCCTTTTATCGTGTCCTTTAGATGTGCACTCCGGAAATGTGGCTAGAAAATTAAAACTCTTAAAACGCAAACAAAATGATGGTAAAGCACTATTTGAACTCGATACTGCTTTACGGAAACTAGATCCTAAAGATCCTGTAAAATATGATTTTGCGCTATTTGGATTAGGCGTTTTTGAAGGATTTTAAATTTATAAAACCAACTATTTTTTTTTTACGTAAATATATTCACTCAAATCAATAAATTAATTATATGCAAAGCCCAAAATTACCAACAAATGAGCTACAGCGTTTAGAAGCAGTAAAATCCTATAGTATTTTAGATACACTTCCAGAAAGTGATTATGATAATATCACAAAATTAATTGCGAGTATTTGTGACGTTCCTATTTCATTAATTACCGTTTTAGATGAAAACCGAAACTTCTTTAAATCACATTTTGGAATCCCTTTTAGTGAATCACCTAGAGACATCTCTTTTTGCGGACATGCTATTTTACAAGATGACATATTAATAATTCCAGATGCTCGTTTAGATGAGCGTTTTATAGATAATCCTTTAATTAAAGACTTTAATGCAATCTTTTATGCTGGTATGCCTTTGGTTAATCCTGATGGCTATCAACTTGGAAGCCTTTGTGTTTTTGATCATAAGCCTAGAGTTCTTACCACTAACCAAATTGATGCCTTAAAAATTTTAAGTCAACAAGTGGTTAATCTTTTTGAACTTCGGACGAAAAATGAAATACTCGAAAAAGCGAAGCAAGAATTAGAAAAGCGAAATGATAAATTAAACTCATTTGCAAGTCATGTCTCTCATGATTTAAAATCACCTTTAGCAAATATTATCTCGTTAACGGGTTTGATTCGAGATGAAAACAAAAACAATTTCTCTGATGAATCTAAAGAATATATCAGTTACATCGAAGAGTCTACAACGATACTTAATGATTACATTGATGGTATTTTATTGCACTATAAAGCAGATGAATTATTAAAATCAAAAAGAGAGGATGTTAATCTTGATGATCTTTCCGAAGATATTAAACTGATTCTCATTTCTAAAACAGACGAATTGAAGTTTCCAAAAGGTCTAACCGTTAATAATATCAATAAAGCTGCATTGTCACAAATTTTAATTAATCTCGTTGATAACGCTTTAAAATATAACGATAAACCAAAACGTTTAGTTGAAATTACGTACACATCAAATTTGTTTAAACATCAATTTAGTGTAAAAGATAATGGCATTGGTATCCCAAAAGATAAACAAGCTTACATTTTTGAAATCTTTAAAACAGTTAAAAATGACTTCGGAAAATCGAGTACTGGTATTGGTTTAAGTACTGTAAAAGATTTAGTTGAGAAATTGGGTGGAGACATTTCAGTAGAATCAACCGAAGGAAAAGGAAGCACGTTTTCTTTTATACTTGCCAAATAAATAAACTGTACATTTTAGAAAACGAATAAATCTCTGATAATAAAAAAGCCGATAAACATTAATGCCTATCGGCTTTTTAAATACGTTTCAATTTTTAATTAGCCCTTTAACCAAGCTTTTCTAAGTTCTTCCTGTTTAGCTGTTGCATTGTCTGCTTCTACTAATTTTATAACCATTGTATAGGATTGTGTCAATGTTGTTATTACAACGATATCTTTCCCATCTCTATCTAGTACAACATTAATCTCTTGTCCTGGTTCCCATTGATACATTGCACCAAGCATAGCCTGAGCATTTACAACAGTTAACGCTTCTCCATTTATTGTTTTGATAACATCACCTGGTAAAACACCTTGATCTGCCCAAAAGCTATTGTTTTTTACACCTTCTGAAAAGAAAATTACCAATTTTTCACGATCTCCATCAAAGATAAATCCCTTACCATCTTGTATGTAAGACGTTTCTACTTTTACATTTTTATACTCTACTCCTACTTTTTCAAAAAACTTAGCATAGTCAATTGGAGTCGTTCCAACTACATGTGTATTTAAAAACTCACCAACAGATGGGTAGGTCATTGCAGTAATTTCTGCGATAAGATTATCATCAACAAATGGTTTTTCTTTACCATATTTAGCAGATAATTCTTTCATAAGAGATAACATACTTCTGTTACCATTACTCTCTTCTCGCATTAAAATATCGATGCACATCCCAATTAATGCTCCTTTATCATAGACATTTAAATAATTTGATGCATAAGGCTCATCAATAACGTTTTCACTCATTGTAGTAAAACTCATAGTATCATCCATTCTCATAGATCGCTTAATTTTTTGGTCCATAACAGTGAAAAATAGTTCAGCATCAATCAAACCTTCATATACTTGAAAATGTTGAGCAAAGTACTCAGTTACACCTTCATACATCCATAAATGCTTAGAAAATGTTGGTTCGTAATAATCAAAATAATGTACATCTTCAGAATGTACAGATAAAGGTGTTACAATATGAAAAAACTCATGTGCAACAACATCAACCATAGAGGCTGCTAATTGATCTTTTGTAGAATGTTCAGGCAATACAACTACAGTAGATGTATGATGTTCTAAAGCTCCAAAACCTTTAGGAGCACCTTGGCTTCCATCTGATAAATACAAGTAAATATCATAACGAGGTGTTGTATTCACATCACCTAAATACGCTTTTTGAGCTTCCATCATTTTATAAACAGTCTCTTTCATACTAGCTGCAGTATGTATTTTATTTGGAGAATAAACACTCAATACAATTTTTATATCACCTACCATAAATTCTTCAACATCCAACTTACCATACATCATTGGGTTATCTGTAATATCAAAATAACGTGGTGCAAAATAAGAGGTCGTGATTTTAGTACCATCACTACTAGATTTTGTGTTTGTGGTTTGTAAAGCAGATGTACGCTCAAAACTTGCTGGTGCAGTGACATCTAATGTGTATTGTGCGTTTTTTAAAGAATCAAAATACCCAATAAAACCATGAAGATTCAATACATAATTATCAGGTTCTATATTTGTTCCTGATGGAGAAAAAGGTTGTTCTCCACCAATACCTCCTACGGCTTCCTGATCAAAAGTGTCATTGACCAAATATTCAATTTTGTCAAGTTTTGTTGCGTCAAGAATCGTCCATGTATTATCATCTACTCGTGTTACTTCTAATTCATTTCCATTGTAATCTAAGGCTTTAAAATCATCAACGTATTTACCAAAATCGCTAATTGAGTAGGTTCCTTGTACTACTTTTGGCATTCTATATGTTACAGTTTCTACAGTAAAACGTCCTGGATTTATAATCACAGGAGCTCTATCGTCTTGTATTGAAGATAAATTAATAGACGTTGTAATTGGGTTGGCAGTTGCCAAATCATTTACCGTAGATTTTGAACCTCCACAAGAGATTAACAAAGCACCTAAAGCAAAAGTTGATAAAATATATTTCATTGTTATAAATAATTAGTTTTTATTTTCAATTTTAGTCTTGCAAAACTACAATGTGTTACTACTATTTTAGCTAAGGTTTTGTTAAAAATGGTACTTTTGTAACATGCACAAACCGCTCATTAGCATCCTCACGCCTTTTAAAAATACGTCTCAGTATTTGACAGAATGTTTAGACTCTATAATCAATCAAAGCTATCCACATTGGGAGTTACTCATTGTTGACGACCATTCTACAGATGAGAGTTATAAAACGGTTCTCGCTTTCGCGGAAATGGATAATCGCATAAAACTGATAAAAAATTCAGGTCATGGTATTATTGAAGCCTTACGTTTAGCGTATTCTGAAAGTAACGGAACCTTCATCACAAGAATGGATAGTGATGACATCATGCATCCAGAAAAGTTAAGCGTGATGCTTAAAGATTTGCAAACGCATGGTAAAAAACATATTGCTTTAGGTTTGGTCCAATATTTTAGTGAAAATGGTATTGGTGACGGTTACGCTAAATATGAATCTTGGTTAAACGGATTAACATTAAAAGGCAAAAATTACTCTGAAATCTATAAAGAATGCGTCATCCCATCACCTTGTTGGATGCTACATCGTGATGATTTAGAATTATGTGGCGCTTTTACACCCAATCGTTATCCAGAAGATTATGACTTAACATTTCGGTTTTATAAGCATGAAATGAGCTGCATTCCTACCCATACCCTTTTACATTATTGGAGAGATTATAGTACAAGAGCATCAAGAACAGATGATCATTATGCCGAAAATCACTTCCTAGAACTCAAGGTCGATTATTTTTTAGAACTTAATCACGACGCTTCAAGACCATTAACAATTTGGGGAGCAGGACAAAAAGGAAAAAAAGTTGCGAAACTTTTGAAACAAAAAGGCATAACATTTATATGGATTTGTGACAATCCTAAAAAAATTAGTAAGCATATTTATGACGAGCTACTCTATAGTTTTGAGCATTTAAAAACTTTAGATCATCCTCAATGTATTGTCAGTGTAGCTAATACTGAGGCTCAAATTGAAATTAAAAGATATTTTAATACTCTGAAAATGGAGTCTATGGTAGATTATTTCTTTTTCTGTTGAAAAGTTAAAATTCTCAAAACCAAAACCCACAAATCCCTTATCATTTTCTATATTTGAATTATTAATATAATACCAGTTATTAATTTTAATTGGTAAGTCGTATAACAATCCCAAAAACAGGAATGCAGTTTAAACATCCAGAACTTCTTTACGCTTTACTCCTGCTCATCATTCCTATTATTGTTCACTTATTTCAGCTTAGAAAATTTAAGAGTGTTCCGTTTACTAATGTTCAGTTTTTAAAGGAACTAACGATACAAACGCGTAAAAGTTCACAAATTAAAAAATGGCTGACCTTAATTACAAGGATGTTGCTTCTAGCTTGTGTAATTATTGCATTTGCTCAACCCTATATTTCAAATTCAGATAGTTTTAATACCAAAAGCGAAACTGTAATCTATCTCGATAATTCATTTAGCATGCAATCGCCAAGTAATAATGGGAGTTTGCTCAATACAGCTATTCAAGATATTATAGAAAATATTGATGAGAATGAGCAAATTTCAATTTTCACTAATGATGCTAATTTTAATAAAACAACTGTAAAAGCAATTAAGAATGATTTAATCCAATTAAAACATTCTCCAAATCAATTGGCTTATGATGCTGCTGTTTTAAAAGCAAAGCAATTGTTTTCAAACGATGAGAGTTCTATTAAAAATTTGGTTCTAGTATCCGATTTTCAACAAAAAGCCGAAAGTCTTACAGCTACAAATGATAGCTTAATCAATTTAAAACTTGTACAACTTTTACCATCAAATCGAAATAATATCGCAATTGATAGTGTTTACATTTCTAAAACTACAGTTGAAAATTTAGAGCTCACAGTTCGGTTAAAAAATCATGGTGATGCCATTGAAACCTTACCTGTGTCTTTATTTAATGATGATAAACTCATTGCTAAAACGGCTGTTGACATTACAGATGAGGCATCGACAAGCTTTACTATACCTGCAAATTCCATATTTAATGGTAGACTCGTTATTGATGATAGTAACCTTCAATATGATAATACCCTATACTTTAATATTGATCAACGAGAAAAAATAAATGTACTTAGTATAAATGAAGCAGATGATACATTTCTTCAAAAAATTTATACTAGTGATGAATTTCAATATACAGCCTCAAATTTTAGCGCACTCAATTATAATACTTTAGAACAACAAAATTTAATCATTTTAAATGAGTTAAAAGATATACCAAGCTCATTGACAACTGCTCTAAAATCGTTTACAGATAATGGTGGAAAACTATTAATTATTCCTTCAAATGACATTAAAATTAATACTTATAACCTACTTTTTAATAGCTTTGGACTATCTAGTTTTGGTACATTAAATTCCGTTGAAAAGAAAATTACAACCATTAATTATTCACATCCATTATTAACTAATGTTTTTGACAAACGGGTTTCTAATTTTCAGTATCCAAAAGTAAATGGGTTTTATGCAAATGCAACCAACTCAACAGCTTCAATTCTAAGTTATGAAGATGGTACATCCTTTCTCGCTCAAAGTGGAAATGCCTATCGATTTTCCGCAGCAATAGAAGATAAAAATTCTAATTTTAAGAATTCACCACTTATTGTTCCTGTGCTATATAACATTGGAAAACAAAGTTTAAAAACTGGAGATTTATACTATACAATAGGAAAAGAAAACACGATAGATGTTGCTACACAATTGCAACAAGACGATATTTTGACTTTGGTAAATGGTGAGAATTCTGTGATTCCATTGCAACAAACTTATGATAACAAAGTAGAGTTAATCACAAATACATATCCAGATATTGCTGGTATTATTTCGGTAAAAAATAAAGATACGTTTCTTAAAAATTTGAGTTTTAATTTTGATCGTAGCGAAAGTAATCTTAACTATTTTGACGTTCAAACTATTGCGAACACGAGTTTGGATAATTCTGTAGCATCTGCAATAAGCGAGATTAAAAGTGCGACGAATGTTAACGAACTATGGAAATGGTTTGTTATTTTTGCAGTGATTTTCTTAATCATTGAAATGCTCATCTTAAAATTTCTAAAATGAACGTACTTGTAAAATCTGCCACTATAGTTGACCCTAAAAGCGATTTTCACAATCAAACCGTTGATATTCTAATTGAAAAGGGATTGATTTCTCAAATTTCAAAACGCATTCAAAATCCTAAAAACTACAAAGTAATTACTTTAGACAACCTTCATGTGTCACAAGGTTGGTTTGATAGTTCGGTAAGTTTTGGAGAACCTGGATTTGAAGAACGTGAGACGATTGAAAACGGACTTAAAACTGCTGCATACTCAGGATTTACTACTGTTGCAGTGAATTCAAACACCAATCCTGTAATTGATAGTTATGCAGATATTTCTTTTCTGAAATCTAAATCATCAAATAATGCTGTCCAATTATTACCAATTGGAGCTTTGACAAAGCATAGTGATGGGATTGATTTAGCTGAACTTTTTGATATGACTTCTGCAGGAGCTGTTGCTTTTTATGATTATCAGAAACCAATTGCTAATCCAAACTTGATGAAAGTCGCTTTACAATATGCTAGCAATTTTGGTGGTTTGGTTTGCTCATTTCCGCAGGAATCAAAAATAACAGGATTAGGCGTCATGAATGAAAACGTGACGAGTACTTCATTGGGTTTAAAAGGAAATCCGGCTTTAGCAGAAGAATTACAAATCGCCAGAGACTTATTCATTTTAGAGTATACCGAAGGTAAATTGCATATTCCAACCATTTCTACTGCGAAATCGGTGGAACTAATTAGAGCTGCTAAACAGAAAAAATTAGACGTGACGTGTAGCGTTGCGATTCACAACTTGGTATTTACAGATGAAAATCTAACAACATTTGACACTAACTATAAAGTATTGCCTCCATTGAGAACGCAAAACGATATTGACGCGTTAATTATCGGACTCAAAGACGGAACAATCGATATGGTCACAAGCGATCACAATCCAATAGACATCGAGCATAAAAAGATAGAATTTGATTATGCAAAGTATGGAACAATAGGTTTAGAAAGTGCTTTTGGAGCTTTGAACTCTATATTTACCATTAAAAAAACTATTGAATTACTTACAAAAGGAAAAGACCGTTTTAATGTTGAAAGCGCTCCAGTTACTATTGGAAACAAAGCTAATTTAACATTGTTTAATCCTAATGACACGTATACTTTTTCTTCGAAAAACATCATTTCTACTTCCAAAAATTCTATGTTTTTAAACCAAGACTTAAAAGGAACCGTTTACGGAATTATCTCAAGCAATCAATTGATTTTAAAATAAAAAATGGAAAACACTACAAATAAAAATAACGATTACATGGCAATCGTAGCATACCTCACATTAATTGGTACTTTGATTGCTTTTTTTATGAATCGTGAAGTAAGAAACCCGTTAGTATCTTTTCACATTCGTCAAGCCCTAGGTTTATTAATATTACAATTGATGTTAGGTTCTTTTATTGGAGCTTTTGATAGTTGGATGATATCCATTTCATTCTATATTTTCTTTTTCGCTCTTTTCATCTACGGAATAATTGGAGCTGCCGGAAAAAAAATGAACGAAGTCCCAATTTTAGGACCATATTTTCAGAAACTTTTTTCAACAATCGGACAATAATTTATGAACTCACAATTACACTACATCACTAGACCCTCTTCACTAAAAGAAAACGCTCCACTATTAATCATGCTGCATGGTTATGGTAGCGACGAGAACGATTTATTTTCGTTTGCGAAAGAATTACCAGAAGAGTTGTTTATCATTTCTGTGAGAGCGCCTCATCCAATGCAACCTTACGGAAATGCTTGGTATGCCATCAATTTTGATGCCAATCAAAACAAGTGGAATGATGTTGAACAAGCTTTAGAATCTAGAGATAATATTGCTCAATTTATTGATGAAGCGTGTGCTGAGTATCCAGTAAATAAAGATAACGTTACACTTTTAGGATTTAGTCAAGGTACCATTTTAAGTTATGCTGTGGCACTTACCTATCCAGAAAAAGTTAAGAATATCATCGCTTTAAGTGGTTATATTAGTGAAGATATGCTTAATGATAATTTAGAAGACAACGATTACTCTAATCTAGATTTTTATTGTTCCCACGGAAGTGTAGATCAAGTCATTCCAGTAGATTGGGCAAGAAAAGCACCTGTGTTTTTAAACAAACTCAATATTAAAAATACCTTTTCAGAATTCCCTGTAGGTCATGGTGTTGCACCTCAAAACTTTTATGAGTTTAAGAGCTGGTTGGAAACTAGAATTTGATTATGAGAATCAGTTTCGTAATTTTAATCGGTTTTGTTTTTTTTATATCCTGTAATCAAAATGGTGATATCTATAAAACAAAAACAGGAGCTTATGCTTCTGATTCCGGTAGATTTGAGGCTAGATTCCCTTCAGTTCCACTTCTCGATATTGAAAATATAAAGGATGGAGATTATGATTTTCAAGTATTTAATTATAAATCTATTTTAGAACCACATCAAATTTTTAGTGTTGATTATCGTGACTATCCTTCTGAAATATTTAAAGATATATCTGACGAAGATTTTTTAAATAATATTGCCACAAATTACATTTCAAGTATATCAATAAATCTTAAATTTGGTGATATAGAGACTATTGAAGATAAAGATTTTAAAGGTATCTATTTAAAATTTAAGCCAAGGGAGCATCCTGATGTAAAACCAATGGCTCATGTGAAGATTATAAAAAAAGAAAATCGAGTTTACTATATTAGTTATGTAGGTTCATATAATGATAAAATTGATACATTTATGAAATCTTTCAAAATAAAGAAATTAAGTATTTAGTGTTACTTCCTACAAACCTTTTAAATAACTAGAACCATGAACAAATATCTACTCACAAACCAAGAAAGTGAACGTTTACAGTATAGATTAGTCACCAAAGACGACTATGATACATGGTTACCACTATTCAAAGAAAAAAACGTTGATAAATTTCTAGGCATGCCAAGCGGTTTATCACAAACCGAACAATGTGACTATTGGTTCAAAAAAGTTTGGCATAGATATGAAAACAATCTTGGAGGCATGAATGCACTCATAGATAAACAAACAGGAGAATTTATTGGACAAAGCGGATTATTAATTCAAACCGTTGAAGACGAAGAACGATTAGAAGTTGGTTACTCTATTCTTCCAAAATTTTGGGGAAAAGGTTACGCTCAAGAAGCTGCTAAAAAATGTAGAGACTTTTGTTTTGAGCATAATTTCACAGATAATGTGATTTCTATGATGCATGTTGATAATATTGCTTCGGAAATCGTCGCCATCAAAAACGGAATGTCCTTAGAAAAACAAGTTGACGTGTATAAAGTATTTAGTATTACTCGAGAGGAATGGACTAAGAAATAAAAATTGATTTTATGATAAAAAAAGTATTAGCTTTAGTAATCATAGTTGTTTTTAGCAGTTGTAATACTGATAAACCTGTGTATTATAATTATTCATCTGAAAATTTGAAAATTGAAAAGCTTTGTGAAAACCTTTTTAAACATATTTCATATTTAGATACTGAAAACTACGGAAAAGTCCCATGCAATGGTATCATCTATTTTAATCAAAACGACGTCATAATTTTTGATACTCCAGTTAATGATATAGCATCTGCCGAATTAATAAACTGGATTGGTAAAAAAGATTTAAAAGTGATAGTTTCTACTCATTTTCATAACGATTGCCTTGGTGGATTGAAAGAATTTCATTCTAAAAAATTTGAATCTTATGCCAACAACTTAACCATTAAACTTGCTTAAAAAAATAATACTCAACCGCTTTACAAAAAATCAAGGCTGATATAAAACAGACTTAATCACCTTAAATTTCAAATTCTCTTTATTTTCAATATCATAATCAAGTAACATTTCTCCCCAATAAGTGCCATCTGTAAAACTAGCAACAATCCATTTGTGATTGATCATTCTAATTTGATCAATAAGCATTTTATTTTCTGTCATTGACGCATAAGGCACTAAAGGATGATCTTCTGTATCATACACATTTAGGTTCATAAGTTGATCTTTTATAAATGGTACAAATTCTGAAATACGATACCCTTCATTTTCCCAATAGGTCATTGCATCATCGTTTGTATCAAATCTAAACGTATATAAATCTGTTGTTAAATTGTCTTCTATTGAAGTTATAGAATCCTCTAACTTCGTGTTTTTCTCCATATAAACTGTGAGTTTCTTATCATAGCTTTCAATTATTTTTTTGGAGTTAACGAATTGAAAAATCACGAGTAATAACGTGAAAATAAACAGGTACATAAACAGTCTTTTCTTCATTGGGTAATTTTTATTGTTTTTTTTTGTCAAATGAATTCGAAAATAATTATCAAAAAACATAAAGCTTATTAGTATGCTCGCTTCATTTTCTATATTTCTATTTGTAAGTTATCGTAGGCTAAATTAACGTTTTCTGGCAAAGTTTGTTGTACCACGTCATGAAAACCTAAATAATGACTAATATGAGTCAAATAAGCAGTTTCTGGTTGAACTTTATCAATAAACTCTAGTGCTTCTTTTAGGTTGAAATGTGATAGATGTTCTTTTTCTCGCAATCCATTAACAACAAGAACTTTTACACCTTTGAGTTTTTCGACTTCTTCATCTGCTATGGTTTTCATATCTGTGAGATATGCGAAATCTCCAAAACGAAACCCAAATACCTGAAGCTTATGATGAAAGCCATTAATTGGTACTACGGTTACATTTCCGAGGAGAAAAGGCTCATTTTTAATTTCATGCTGAATCACACTTGGCACTCCAGGATACTTCTCTTTTGTAGTAAAAATATAATCAAACCGTTTTCTTAATTCACCAAAAACACGTTTGTGCGCATAAAATGGGATGTCACCTTGACGAAAATAAAACGGACGAATATCATCTAATCCAGCAGTATGATCTGCATGTTCATGAGTAAAAACGATGCCATCAATCCTATTACAATTCGTTCTAAGCATTTGCTGTCTAAAGTCTGGTCCGCAATCAATCACATATGCGTAATCATCCCACTCTATTAAAACAGAGACACGTAAACGTTTGTCTTTTGGGTTTGTACTCAAGCAAACTGGGTGATCGCTTCCAATAACTGGAATACCTTGTGATGTACCTGTGCCTAAAAATGTTACTTTCAATGTATAATGTCTTTAGAACAAAAATAAAACTAATTTTTTTAGTTTGACCTCCTAATTTAATACCTTTGTGTAGTTGACAAAACCCAGACCACAAAATGGAAATAACCTTAAAAGGAGATAAAGAGTTTGATGAGATTCCGTCGTTAAGAACGAAATGTTTACGCATCAACTTAAATGAAAACATCTACGGAACCTTCGCCGAAATTGGTGCAGGTCAAGAAACTGTACGTCAGTTTTTTAGAGCTGGAGGTGGTTCAGGCACCATTGCAAAAGCAATGTCTGCTTATGATAAAGCGTTTAGTGATGCGATTTATGGCATTGAAGATGATAAACGTTATGTAACCGAAGCACGACTTCGCAAAATGCTAGACCATGAAGTTAATTTGGTTGAAGAACGTATTTTAAGAGAAGCGCATCCAAACAAAATGTTCTTTGCTTATGCAAATACGGTTGCTACTATTGACTTCGCAAAAAAATATAAAGGTCATGGTTGGGTAGGTATTAAGTACCAAGTAGATCCAACTCAAGGTTATAATCAAATAGTATTGCATCTTAGATTTAAAGAGACAGATGCTAGATTACAACAAGAAACCTTAGGTATTTTAGGTACTAACTTAATTTATGGAGCATTCTATAAATACAATGAACCTAAAAAACTCTTACGTTATTTATACGATCATTTAGATAAAGACCAAGTAGAAATTGATACTATTAATTTTGAAGGACCTCTTTATGAAAACGTTGATAACCGTTTAATGAGTTTACAATTGGTTAAAAATGGTATGACAGATGCTGTCATGTTTTCTCCTGATGGAACCAATGTGTTACCAGCTAGAGTACTTTACAAAAAGAATATTTTGGCATTACGTGGTAGTTTTAGACCAGTAACAAAAGTAAATATGGACATGTATAAGAAATCTTATGAAATGTTCATAAAAGAAAATAAAGTAGATATTGAGAAGACACAAGTTATTTTTGAAATCACACTCTCTAACCTTCGTGCAGAAGGTGAAATTGACGAGCAAGATTTCATGGATCGTGCAAAACTATTATGTTCTTTAGGTCAAACGGTATTGATTTCAAATTTTCAAGAGTATTACAAACTGGTTGAATATTTCTCTCAATATACTAGAGCACGTATGGGATTAGCAATGGGTGTAAATAACCTTGTTGATATTTTTGACGAGAAATATTATCGTCATTTAAGTGGTGGAATTTTAGAAGCCTTTGGAAAATTATTTTACAAAGATTTAAGAGTGTATCTATATCCAATGAAAAATGCAGATGGTACAATTACTAATAGTGAAAACTTAAAAGTACATCCTCGTATGAAAGAACTTTACAAGTTCTTTAAGTACAATGGTAAAGTTGTGGATATTTCAGATTATGATGATTCTACATTATCTGTATTCTCAAGAACCGTATTAAAGATGATAGCCAATGGTGATGATGGTTGGGAATCTATGTTACCAGAAGGTGTATCTAATCTTATAAAAGAGAAAAGCCTATTTGGTTGTGAAACCGAGCAAGCCTATTTAGGAGAGTAATCTCAAATTTTGATATATATAAAAAACCACATGATTTTCATGTGGTTTTTTTGTTTATTCGTGTGAGATTCTGAAACAAGTACAGAATGACAATACTCGGAATTATTCTGATAATATTTGAGCAGTATGATCTTTTGTTTTCACTTTAGTGATCACATTTTCAATAACACCTTTTTCGTCAATAACGAATGTTGTTCTATGAATTCCGTCATATTCTTTTCCCATAAATTTCTTTGGTCCCCAAACTCCAAAAGCTTCAATAACAGATTTATCTTCATCTGCTAACAATGGGTATTGAAATCCGTATTTAGTTTTAAAATTAGATTGACGTTTTGCGCTATCTGCACTTACACCTAAAATCTCATAACCCAAAGATTGAAAGCGCTCAAAATTATCATTTAAATTACATGCTTCAACAGTACAACCTGGTGTACTTGCCTTAGGATAAAAGAAAACAACCAATTTTTTCCCTTTGTAATCTCCTAAAGAAATCGTGTTTCCTTGTTCATCTTTTGATGTGAAATTTGGAGCTTTATCTCCTGCTTTTAGTTGTGTCATAATTTGTAACTTTGTTAATGAAATTTGATTTTGAAAAACTGTCTTAAACTTTTATAAAATGTCAGTTTGAGCGCAGACGAAAATCGTGTGTTTTTCGATATTAAAAGTATTTCGACTGCACTCAATATGACAATATCTATTATAATTATTTGACAATATTTTATTCCGAATAGGAATACATGTAAAAATACAACTTATGACTAAGCAAGAAAAGGTAGATTTTGTTATTAATACGTTAAAAGAATTATATCCAACAATTCCTGTTCCGTTAGATCACAAAGATCCTTATACCTTATTAATTGCTGTATTAATGTCTGCTCAAAGTACAGATGTTCGCGTTAATAAAATAACACCTCTCCTATTTGCTAAAGCAGATAATCCTTATGATATGATAAAACTTTCTATTGAGGAAATAAGAGAGATAATCAAACCTGTAGGCTTATCTCCAATGAAGAGTAAAGGGATTCATGGTTTGTCACATATTTTAATTGATAAGCATAATGGTGAAGTTCCTCAAACTTATGCAGATTTAGAAGAACTTCCTGCTGTAGGTCATAAAACGGCTGCAGTAGTGTTATCTCAAGCTTTTGGAATTCCTGCATTTCCTGTAGATACTCATATTCACCGATTAATGTATCGTTGGAATCTTACTAACGGAAAAAACGTGGTTCAGACCGAAAAAGATGCAAAACGCTTATTTCCAAAGGAATTATGGAATGATTTACATCTCCAAATTATTTGGTATGGAAGAGAATACTCTCCAGCTAGAGGTTGGGATTTAGAAAAAGATATCATTACAAAAACGATTGGAAGATCTTCTGTTTTGAAAGAGTATTATGATAAGAAAAAGTGATAAATGTTAACTATTAGAAATGTCATATCTATCATAGTATTGATATTAATCTTTTCTTGTTCTAGAAAAGAGGACAATCGTTATGACATTTATTTGACGCATTACAAACATTCCATATCTATTAATTTACCTAAAAGCTATGATACTTTAAATATTTGGGATAATTATTCTGATAATGTTATGGACGACAGAAAATGTTATCGAGTTCAAAATTCTAAGTTGGGAGTATTAATGGAAAGTGGAATGTTCTACAAAACTGATAAAACTCAATTTGAACAATTCACAATTTCAGAACCTGGAGTATTCAATAATTTTCCACCATTTGAGCTAAAAACTTGGGCTTCAGAAAAAAAACAACTAATCGAAGAAGAAAAAGGAAACATTAATGTTACAACCGATTCTATAATTATTAATAATAAAAGATTTGGAGTTTTAAAAGTTATTATGCCTTTCAAAGACGGTATCGACAAATCAATAACTTTTGGAACAAATTTAGATAATGAGTTGATAGAATTTGACTTTTATACGAATCTGCCCAATACAGAAAACTTCTTTAATGATGCTGTAGCTTCAATGGAAACACTAGAAATAAAAAAAGGTAAGTAATTCTTATAAAAAAGACTCCTGCATTCGCAGGAATAAAAAAAAGTCCCAAGGACTAACGACTTGGGACTTTTCAAATTTAGTTTTGAAGTGCTTCAAACTTCAAATTATTGCAATGTATAACACTTAAAGCCTTGCTGTAATTCAAAAGAAAATCCACTGTCTCTTCTTTTGGGTTAAGATCGTTTTGTTTTTGGATGCATTCTGAGTAAAGTTTTGCCATTTTACGTTTTTTAGTTTGTTATAAACTCAATAACGCAATAAAACTTACTTTATTATATATTGAACACTACTAATTTGTCAAAACGATATTATTTTGATCGATGACCTTTCTTAAATTAATAAGTGCATAACGCATTCTTCCTAGTGCAGTATTAATACTAACACCTGTACGTTCTGAGATTTCTTTAAAACTCATATCCTTGTACATACGCATAATCAAAACCTCTTTTTGGTCTTCTGGCAATTCTTGGATAAGTCGTCGCAAGTCACACTCTACTTGATCTTTAATTAAACGTTTCTCAGCATTTAATGCTGGATCACCAAGTACTGAAAAAATATTAAAATCACCTGTATTATCAAATTTTGGCATTCTATTATTTCTACGGAAATGGTCTATAACCAAGTTATGAGAGATGCGCATCACCCAAGGTAAAAATTTACCTTCCTCGTTATATTTACCAAGTTTTAAATTCTTGATAACCTTGATAAAGGCATCCTGAAAAATATCTTCAGTGATATCTCTATCAAATACTTTTGAATAGATAAAACTATAAATTCGTTGTTTGTGTCTGTTGATAAGGATAGATAGAGCGCTTTCGTCTCCATTCATGTAGTTCTTAACTAAAACAGCGTCTGTGATAAGTTCGTGTCTCATAATAATTACTTTAATGGCAAAGAGTTTAATCTTAGCTTGGGGTTAAATGTTTTAAAGTAATATTATATTATAAGCGCTCTGTTTTAATTGTTTATGTCCCAAATATAACAACAATCATTCCGTAATTCCAAAAAAAAGTAACAAACTTTAACATTTTTATGGACAATAATCCATTTTTTAGGCATTTATAAAAGACTTATCTTTGCATTTTCATATTCGCCAAAACTCCTATGAGCACTAATATTCTAGACCTTAATCCAAAAGAAAACATCATCATAAAAGGTGCAAAACTGCATAACCTAAAAAATATTGATGTTGTTATCCCAAGAAACAAATTAGTAGTTATCACTGGTTTATCAGGTTCAGGAAAGTCTAGTTTAGCCTTTGATACTTTGTATGCAGAAGGTCAACGACGTTATGTTGAAAGCCTGTCTAGTTACGCTCGTCAGTTTTTAGGACGACTCAATAAACCAAAAGTTGATGTCATAAAAGGCATTGCTCCAGCTATTGCTATTGAGCAAAAGGTGAATAGTACAAATCCGCGTTCTACAGTTGGTACAACGACAGAGATTTATGATTATCTAAAATTATTATTCGCCAGAATAGGAAAAACCTATTCTCCAATATCTGGAGATTTAGTCAAAAAGCATCGCACAAAAGATGTTTTAGATTTAGTAAAATCATTTGATGAACGCGAAAAATTGTTGCTCCTCTCTCCTATTATTCTTGAAGAAGGACGAACTATGGAAGATAAACTCAACGTTCTTAAACAACAAGGTTACGCTAGAGTTCAATATAAAAATGATGTTTTAAGAATTGATGACGCTGTAGAAAAAGGCTTGAAAAAAAATGTCTTTCTCGTTGTTGATCGTATCATCGTTAAACACGAAGAAGATTTCTACAACAGACTAGCAGATGCCATTGAAACTGCTTTTTTTGAAGGAAAAGGAACAGCTATCTTAGAATCGCTTTCTAACAATAAACGAACAGAATTCAATAATAAATTTGAATTGGATGGGATGACGTTTTTAGAACCTAATCCGCATTTATTCAGTTTTAACAATCCTTATGGAGCTTGCCCTAAATGTGAAGGTTATGGAGATATCATTGGTATTGATGATGAATTAGTGATTCCTAATACTGGATTATCAGTTTATGAAAATGCTATTTTCCCATGGAGAGGAGAAAGCATGAGTTATTATCGCGATCAATTGGTAAACAACTCTCATAAGTTTGACTTCCCTATCCACAAACCGTTTTTTGAATTATCTGCTGAACAAAAACAACTTGTTTGGGATGGAAATGAATACTTTGAAGGGTTAGATGCTTTCTTTGCTGAGTTAGAATCTAAAGCTTATAAAATTCAAAATCGTGTGATGTTATCTCGCTATCGCGGAAAAACAAAATGTTCGGTTTGTAAAGGTAAACGACTACGCGAAGAAGCAAATTATGTTAAAGTCGCAAATGTGACTATTACTGATTTAGTAGAAAAACCTTTGGATGAATTGGCCACCTTTTTTAAACAATTAAAATTGGATGCTCACGATACAACAATTGCAAAACGTCTTTTAAAAGAAATCAATAATAGACTCGCCTTTCTAAGTAATGTAGGTTTAGATTATTTAACACTTAACAGAAAATCAAACACACTTTCTGGTGGTGAAAGTCAACGCATAAATTTAGCAACATCTCTTGGAAGTAGCCTTGTTGGCTCCATGTATATATTAGATGAACCAAGTATTGGTTTACATCCAAAAGACACAGAAAAACTAATTAAGGTTTTAATTGCGCTTCGCGATTTAGGTAATACAGTTATTGTCGTAGAACACGATGAAGACATCATGAAAGCTGCAGATGAAATTATAGATATTGGTCCTGAAGCAGGGACATTTGGAGGCGAAGTTGTTGCCACAGGAACCTTTAAAGATATCCTGAAATCAAATTCTCTAACGGCTCAATATTTAAATGAAACGCTCAAGATTGAGCTTCCGAAGAAAAGAAGAACATCTAAATATCAAGTTGAGATTGTTGGAGCAAAAGCAAATAATCTTAAAAATATAGATGTCGTTTTTCCTTTGGAAATGCTAACAGTTATTACAGGTGTTTCTGGTAGTGGAAAAAGTACGCTCGTCAAGAAAATCTTATTTCCTGCTATTCAAAAAAAACTAACAGGTTTTGGTGATAAACCTGGTCAATTCACAGACCTTAAAGGTAATTTTGCAGCTATAAAACATATAGAATTTGTAGATCAAAATCCAATTGGTCGTTCATCACGATCAAATCCTGTGACGTACATCAAAGCTTATGATGATATTAGAGCATTGTTTGCCAAGCAGAAATTAAGTACTATTAGAAACTACCAAGCCAAGCATTTTAGTTTTAATGTTGATGGCGGACGATGTGAAACCTGCAAAGGTGATGGTGAAGTGACCATTGAAATGCAGTTTATGGCAGATGTGCATTTAACTTGCGAAACTTGTAATGGAAAACGTTTCAAAAAAGATGTGTTAGAAGTCAATTTTGAAGGTAAAAATATTGACGATATTTTGAGTATGACTATTGATGATGCCATTGCATTTTTTGATACATATAATGTTACAAAAATTAAAAATAAATTACAACCACTACAAGATGTTGGATTGGGATATGTGGCTTTAGGGCAAAGCTCTTCTACCCTTTCTGGTGGTGAAGCACAACGTATTAAACTAGCTTCTTTCCTCGGAAAAGGGAGCAAAAGTGATAATGCGCTATTTATTTTTGATGAGCCTACAACTGGACTTCACTTTCACGATATTAAGAAACTATTGAAATCGTTTCAAGCTTTAATTGGAAAAGGACATTCTATCATTGTGATTGAACATAATCTCGATTTAATAAAATGTGCCGATTATATTATTGATTTGGGTCCTGAAGGAGGAATTAGAGGTGGACAACTCATGGCTGCAGGAACTCCTGAAGAAATCGTGAAGAATAAGAAGTCTATTACTGGTGTTTATTTAAAAGATAAAATCTAAAAATCATAAAGAATCTGCCCTTTTTAGAAGGTTTATTTCTATCATCTCTCCCTTTTTAATTTCAACAAGAGTATTTTTAGTTAATTGATAGTGTCCATTTATATAAGAATATCTAGATGTTATGGAACTAGAACCATCAATTGGTATACCTGTATTTATAAAATCGAAACCATCTTCAACACTAATTAAATCTCTAAAAGAACCTTTTAGATGACCTATAGTTTTATAATTATCTTTTTCTATATCATATTGCAAAATATAATATTCACATTTTGACGGAGTTGTACAAGCATCAATGTCGTACACCATTAATTCTTTTAATTGATCATGGTTTAAATCAAATAAATAATAACCAACCTTAGGTAAAATAGTATCAAGAGAATCTATTATTTTTTTTAAATGAAGATTTGGTTTTACAGTTTTTGACTTTTCAACTAAAGGCACATCTGTTTTTGAATCATTTTTACAAGAAAACAAAAAAACAAGTATAACAAAAAGTCCTGTGAATATTTTCATTTAATAAATCATAAACGACAATAATCCAATAATAACTGCTGCAATTGGGATAACCACTAGCATAAATGAAAACGTTGCAACGCTACATTTAAAGAAGCTTAAAAACCAACCTTGACCATAAAATCGCTTGAGTGCAATAAAGAGATACACAAAAGTGGACAATGCGATTAACCAATCTATACCATCTGGAACATCCCAAAAAAGATTAACGCCAAAAATGATGCTAAACACAGTAAACAGAAATGAGAAATAATAGAAGCTAAAAACTAAGTGATGTGCAAACCTACCCTTTCTAAAATACAACACTTTTAAGAAGATTGCAAAAATTGGTAGTAAAAAGAATAGTGCAATTGGTATAGTGTCATAAAAGGCTTTTAAGATACTGCCTCCATCTCTTGTTTTATAAAACTTAAGGACCTGAGTATATAATTTTTTCTTAAACCAGCCATCATCATCATTCATTCCCATGGCTTTATAGAGCTCTTCATCAGTTGCTCCAACATCTATTAAGGAATCCAATTCCTTTTCATTAAAATCGAAACTTACTTTTTTGTTTTTACTGAAATCGTCACGAGCCACTAGAGAATCAATCTCTTTATCATCCATTCCTGTGATCCACTTATTATCAACAAGTGCTTTTTTTACTTCTGCTCTTGCGATAGAATCATTTTTTTTATTCTCAATTTTATTAATAGAGTCTATTTTTTTTTGCTCAACAGAATCTTTTAAAACCACATTTGCCTTTTCATTAAAGGTTTCTCTCAATTCTCTATTAATCCATTCTGTTTGTGAACGTACTGTAAATGAATATATAAAAAAGAACACTACCGAAATAAACAAATACATCTGAGCTGGATGTAAATACAGCAAACGTTTACCTTCCAGAAATTTTCTTGCTAGAAATCCTGGTTTAAACATTAATGGAATGAAACTCTTAAAAAAACGAGCATCAAACGAGAAATAGTTACTTATGGTATTGTAAAATAACACACCTACCGTAAGTTCCTCTGTAGTTTTTTGTCCGCAATTTGGGCAAAAGTCAAATTCTTCTTTTAAATCAGATTCGCAGTTTTGACATTTTGTAGTTTGGTTTCCCATTTGTATGTTTTGGTTGATGTTATAAAAGTAGTAAAAAAAATGAACGTATTTGAAGTTGGCATATTTCCGAAGAAATATAAAAATGTTAACTAAAAATTCTCATAATTAATGTTTTTCTTAATCACTTCGGAAATGTTAAGCCAACAAAAATATACGTCAAATTATTGACAATCAGTTAATTGTGTTTTTTGGCACGCAAATTGGTAAATTCATATCAAATAGCGTAAGTCGAAAAATTTCTAAACGAGTTAGAAATAAAGGCTAAATCTAAAAACCTATAATTATGAAAAAGCAAGTACTTTTTATTGCAGCCTTGTTAATAGGATTAACATCTGCACAAGCAACTACAACAGGACATGTTGTTAGTAATGGGGAAGATTTAAATAATGCACGCTATCGTTTTGCCGAGCCAATAGTGTTCATTGAACGAGGTGTAGAATTTTTAATTTTTCCGGATGGAAGTTTCGATTTCAATACTGAAATCCAAAATAACATCACAGAAACGTATTACAGATCCTCTCAAACACGAAGAAGCTCAGTAAACACAACTTATGGAGCTCCAGGAACTGTTAACCGAGTTCACTATGCTACTCCTAGACCAAGAGGTGTAATAATTACACATGATAGTAATGGTAAGGTTCGTAGAATTGGTAATGTTTTTATCAATTATGACAGAGAAGGTAGAATTAAACGTGCTGGTTCGGTATACATGAGTTACCAACGTAGTAATGGTTTGCTTCGTCAGGTTGGCGGACTAAAAATCAACTACAATCGTTGGGGAGAAATTATACATGTTACTGGAATTGTAAATCATAATAATACAACTCATAACTATGGAGTTTCAACTGGATATGGAGGACAACATTATGATGATTATAACGATAACTATAGTGATGACGATGATTTTTACTACTACCGTAAAGATGGTAAAGTAAAAAAGCAGAAAAAAAATAAAAAATAGAAAATATTTACATATTGGTTGGTTGTTCATTTTAATATGAACACATATAAAATCCCGAAGCGTTTCCCCAAACCTTCGGGATTTTTAATTTGGTCTTTAACTAATTATTTACTTTCATTAATTAGACTTCTAATATTCTCATTAGGTATCATATCAATCGTTAAATTCACACGTTCTGTATTTCCAGAGTTTACAACCTGATGTGGATCTGTTAGTTTTAAATACCAACATTCTCCTGGTTGCATGTCTACAGGTACAGCGTTTAAATAAAATGTTGTTTCCTTGTTATTAAAAATTGGTAACGTCAATCGTATCACAGATTTTTCTACCTCTAACCCAAGTGTAGGGTCTGTGTGTTCTTTAACTTCAGACTTTGGTGCCAGTCGAAGTAGTCGTACTAATGTTACTGTTGTTAGGTCTTTAAAAGAATCTATAATACTTTTTAAATAAGGTGATGTATTTAAATCATTTGTATCTAACCAATTTGTCCATGTACCATCTGCATAATCATCTACAGGCGGAGGAAAAGGTAAAGAGGTATCAACAAGATGTGCTGGAGCTCTTAATTGAATAACATTGTAATATTCAAAATCTTTGAGTTGGAGTTTCAAATATTCGTCATGCATTCGTTGCGCATTAAAATTAAAAGGCAATTTAACACGATCTAGTTTTGTTGTAGTTTCTTGTAATGAGTTCATGATTATTCGCTACTAAAATTATAAAGCAACAAAATAATTCTATCTATTGATATATATACACGTAGATTTACCCGTTTACACAAATCACTATAAATCAACCAACTAACTAGTCTTATCGTTTTTTGGCACGTTAATTGTTTTACAATAACTGTAATCAAAAAACACTTTACAATTATGAAAACGAAGATTCACGAATACCAAAAAAAAATGATATCAATGAGTAAAAAATTAATATCAATTTTTACCCTTTTGCTCCTAGTAGGAACAACGGTAAACGCAACAACCACCAACACAGTAGAAACAAACACAACAAACAACTATGTTAGAGGTTATGGTAATTCTTTCATATTTGTAGAAGGAGGCGTCGAGTTTTCGGTTTTTCCCGATGGACAATTTGATTTCTATATGCAAAATTATGGTCCAGATGTAAATGTTGGAATTAACACACCAGGTTTCTCAATTAGTTTTAACTCTGGTTATGATTATAATCCTTATGTACAGTATGACGATTTTGGAGCAATCATCCAAGTTGAAAATACAGCAATTTATTATGATTATTATGGACGTGTTACTCAAATAGGAAATGTAAACATTAACTATAATTCTTATGGACGCATTACACGATTAGGAGGATTATATGTACACTACAACAGTAATAGAGTTTACACACACTACACAGGTTTCATAAACGTATATAACAGAGCTTATGTTTACAGACCATGGCACACCTATTATGTTGCACCACCAGTAAATTACTGTGTAGTATATACAAGACCATACAGACAATATTACACTCCTGTAAGACATACATATTACAGACCATATAGAGATAACTATAGACAACCTGTAAGAGTAAATAGCAGACGAGGTACTGTTGCAACAACTGGACGAAGAACATCTACAATAAGTAACCGTTACAGACAAGAAGCAACACCAAGACGTAGTGATAATAGAAGTTTATCGTCTACTCCTAGAACGTCAACTAGAGGTGATAGAGCAACAACGTCTACACCACGTACAAACAGTAGTCCTAGAGTGAATAATAGAGATACAAAAGTAACACCTAGAACATCAACACCTAGAACAGTTACACCAAAAACATCGACACCAAGAACTAGAAATGTGACTAAATCACCTAAAACTGTGTCTAATAAAAAAGCGACACCTAGAACAGTAAATAAAAATACGAGTGTTAGAAAACCAAAAACGACAAATACACGTATATCTAGTAACAAGCGAAGTACAACTTCAAGAAATGCAACACAATCTAGAAGTAGCTCGCAAGTAAAAACATCAAGTCCAAGAACATCTTCTAAAACAAGAAGTTCTGGAACGAGCAGAACAAGATCTCGCTCATAACAATATTAAAGTTTTGGTTGGTTAGTAGATCGTCCCATAAGAGTATGCCTCAAAGCACCTTGTGGGACTTTCTCATTAATACTCACGAAAGTGGGTATCTCTTTTTATAATTAACACATAAAGTCTCGTAGAGTTTTCAAGAGAAGTGATTTAAATATTTAAAGCTTTTAACCCTTCCGTCTTTCGATTAAAAAAACGAAATCCACCTTCCTTCAAAAAGGGAAGGATTTTATTCTAGATGATTAAAGAATCATACTCATATTATTTAAGCCTTAAGTATTTTCGAATTGCTTCGGAAATATCTTCGGAAATATTTAATTTATAAATTAAGAAAACATACACGATACCTATTGCAATAGACTTCAATGCAATATTTAAATACGCATTAAACGGAAACTCCCAAAAGTAGAACCCAATTACTAAAAGCATTAAGAGTATTGTGATTTTTAAAGTTTCCGAAGTAAATGGAAGCATATTAAATTTTTGCTTTACAAAAATAATTTTAATCGTATTGTAAACTAAAATAGCAATAAACGTAGCCAGTCCTGCACCATTGATTCCATACATTGGGATTAACATGATGTTAAGTAAAACTGCCAAAACGGCTAGGATAACTCCAAAAACAAGCACCATTCTATAATAATCACTATTAAATAATATAGCGTTGTTATTTCCTAAGAGGTTGTCGTATAACTTGGCAATACTTATGAGGAAAACGACGATTAATCCACCACTAAATTCCGAAGGAATAATCTCATAAAGTTGATTGATATTTAAAACAATCAATAAGAATATGTAACCACTAATGACATATAACGTTAATGAACTTCTCTGATACAAATCTTTAAGTGCGCCTTTATTATTATCATTCAAATACTGAGCAGTTAATGGTAATAATATTTGATGCATAGCACGTTGCGGAACTGCAATTACTGTGGCAATAAAAACTGCAACACTGTAATACGCTACTTTTTCGATTTCGATATAATTATTAAGCATAAATTTATCAAGATCTAAGATGATCGTTGCAATAGAACCTGCAATGATAATGAGCGATGAATACTTTAAAATAGAACTCAGTTTATCTATTCTATTAAACCTAAACACTGGAAGTCTTCTGCTAAACGCATAAAACATCATAATTAAAGCTCGTAAGATGTAAACTCCAACAATGCCTAGCATAAACTGGTCAATATCTATGAGTTTAAAATAGACTAAAAATAAGAGTAACATTGCTCCTACACGATGAAAAACCTCTTTCATGAAATTACCAAAAACTGTTTGCATCTGTACTTTTACCCAAGCATAAAACACCTCAAAATATGCCATGGATAAAGCAGTGAGAAAAATATACCAGAGGTAGCCTCTAACAATTTCGTTTTTTGTAGTTAATAAATCAGCAATTGTATCATATGCAAAATAACCAACAAAAGCCAAAGGTATTGAGAGCGCAATTGGTAAAAACAACATCAATGTTAAAAAGCTATTGAGTGAGTTTTTAGATTTAAATGTAGAATAGAATTTTACAATCGTATTGTGTGCACCAAAAGCTAATAAAGGCATCATAATATTTGCTGCAGAAAGTATGTAAGCTACGAGTCCGTAATATTCAGCACTTATAAAATTGGTGTATAAAAAAAGTGTGCTAATAGCTCCTAAACCAAAACCTAAATAGGTTGTAATTGTATTTCTTAAGGATTGATGAAGAACGATTCCCATTAGATGATTCTAGACAATACTTTGGTTAGTGATTTTCTACTATACTGCTCCAACCCAATCGCATTAACAATTAAAGTGTTGGATTTAAACGCTTCAAAATACGACAAAATTTGTGATTTAATTTTTTCTTTGTCATCGTAATAAAAATAACGACCTGTATTTGTTGATTTTAAAATCGTTTCTACATCAGATTCTTTTGGACCTACAGCCATAATTGGAGTTCCAGAAGCCATATATTCAAATAATTTACCTGGAATAATAACTTTAGTGTCTATAGAATCTATCTCAACCATCAACAACACACGAGATGCCATTTGCGCTTTTATCGCGTCCTCATGAGTTACATAACCAACAGTATTAATGTAAGCTTCTAATTGAAATTCTTTGAGTGTTTGCAAAACATCTTCACTCACAACGCCTATTAATTTTAATTGAAATTCACTTCGGAAATTTTCATTCTCGTCAATGAGTTCTTTTACAGCAGTCCATAATTGCTTTGGGTTTCTTTCAGATAATAGTGAACCAATATGTGCTAGCGTAAATTTTTCGTCTTTTTTTGGACGCTCAATTTTATGTGCATCATAACCATTTGTAATAACAGTTATTGGGTGGTTTGTTTTGGATAAAAATTCTTTTTTAGTGTTTTCACTAGTGACGATAATCTCATCAGCAGATTGTAAAACTTGCGACTCTAATGCTCTGTGTTTTTCTGCGGAAGATTTAGATAATTTCAATTGTTTATGATACCCAATGGTTGTCCAAGGATCTCTAAAATCTGCCAGCCACTTCACTCCTAGTTGCGCTTTTAATTGTAAACCAATAAGATGTAAACTGTGTGGTGGACCAGTAGTAATTATGGTTTTGATGTTATGTTCTTTAATATAATCTGAAAGAAATTCTACTGATGGTTTCACCCAATTCTTTCTCGCATCTGGAATAAAAAAATTACCTCTCACATACAACATTAAACGTTGCATAATACTTTGCTTTTTTTTCTTCGGAATTACCCCAGAACTAATCTGTTTAGAATCCTTTTTTGATAATAGATTTGCAAAACGATAAGGTTCGCTAATAGCTTGTTTAAGGATTTTTATATCTTTTGAAACTTCACTCAATAAACTATCATCTTCAATAGGATAGCTTGGGTTTTCTGGGCAATACACAATAGGTTCAATACCATACTCAGGTAAGTATTTGACAAACTTCAACCATCGCTGAACTCCTGGACCTCCTGCTGGTGGCCAATAGTATGTGATGATAAGTACTTTTGTTTTACTCATTTTTGTCATTCCTGCGAAGGCAGGAATCTATTAGTTTTTTATTAATTCTGGATTCCTGCCTGCGCAGGAATGACAATTAATCTTCCTTCCTAAACCCAAACCAAACTCCACCAATCAACAACAATCCTAATAATACAGAACTCCCAAGCGCAATCATACTTCCGGTTTGTACCACTTGAGGTTCAAATTTAAATTCGATATCGTGATTTCCAGCAGGAATTTGTAAGCCTCTTAATGTATAATCTACGCGTTGAATTGGTGTTTCTTTTCCATCGATGGTTGCTATCCAACCGTTTCCGTAGTACATTTCAGAAAACACTGAAAAACCTTCATTTGGGTTTGATGACTTATAGGTCAACTTATTTGGTTGATGTGCTGTTAGAGTTATTGTTGCTGTAGAATCGACATTGAAACGTTTTGATGATAATTCTGAAATAGTTGTTACTGCTTTGGTTAAAGTCTGTAAACTATCTAATGCTCTAATTTCTTCATTAGCAGATTCTAATTTCTCCAATTCACTCACAAACCACGCATTTCCATTTGCATCTTCATTAACATAAGGAAATACTTGTCCTTGTTCTTCTGCAATAAAATATTTTGTATTGAGCATATTGAGGACATTCATATTATTTCTAGAAATATGAAAATCAAACAACTCATCAAAGCGTTTTAATTTTGCTGCGTGATAACCACTTAATGTATTATGAAAATAAGCTGCTCTGGCTGGTGCTCTGCTGCCTTCATTAGAAATATCAAGGACTCTAAAATGTCCTTTGTCTTCCATAATTTCTAGATCTGCAGCATTTGGTTGATATGGTTTATCAACTTTATATGCAGACACAAAATTATCTGTGTTGACATAACGTCTATCTACACCAACTAGATCAAATAATATTAAAATAGCAAAAATACCGACGACTAAAGTTTCAGAAATTTTCTTCTTAATAAACATAAATATCGTACCTGCAGATAGCAGTACTAATATCAATGTCCGAAGTGTATCTTGAGTAAAAAATGCTTTTCTATCTGCTCTAAGCGCATCAATATAACCTTGACCGTATTCTCCATACGCTTGTCTGTAGTAACCATCATTTGCTCCAACAAATTCAAAGAATGTAGATTTAAAGAGTAAGAATATTAATGCTAAACCTCCAACAATTGCTAAAGAAATTTTGAGTGCATTAAGTTTATGCTCGTCTTTATCAAAATCATTGAATAGTTTTACCAATCCGAAAATTGCCAATACTGGCACACACAATTCTACAATCACTTGGATTGAACTTACGGCTCTAAACTTATTATAAAGTGGTACATAATCAATAAAGAAATCGGTTAGAAACCCTAGATTTTTTCCGTAGGATAATAAAAGTGCTAATACTGTTCCACCAACAAGCCACCATTTTAAGCGACCTCTCACTAAAAATAATGCAAATACAAATAAGAAAATCATCACTGCTCCTATATAAGCTGGTGCTTCTACAATGGTTTGTTCTCCCCAATATGTAGGTGCATTTTGAGATTCTTGCAAGGCTTGTACAGGAGTTGCTCCTATATTTCTAAAAAACTTGTAAATCTCAGAGTCTTTACCAACATCTTCTCCACTTCCTCCTCCTAGAAATCTTGGAATGAAAAGGTTGAAGGTTTCTAACTTTCCATAACTGTACTCTGTAATATATTCTTTACTCAAACCGGAAGACACTTCTTTTGGTGAACCATCTGGATTGATCGTTAATTCACTTTGTCCACGTGTGCTTTCTTTGACATATTCTTGTGTTGCAAGAATATTAGTAGCATTAAGACCAATGGCTAAAATTAGCGCAACGACCATTAAACCAACCGATTTAAAAAAGTGAGGCAACATTTTTTTTCTATAAGCATCTATCAAATAAGCGATTCCTAATACGACAACCAGCAACATCAAATAATAGGTCATTTGAAAATGGTTGGCACCAATTTCTAAACCTAAGGCGACTGCTGTGAGTAGAAAACCTGCGATATACTTTTGCCTAAAAGTGAGCACAATTCCTGCGAGAACCAAAGGCATATAAGCTATTGCGTGTGCTTTACTATTATGACCAACACCTAGAATTATAATGAGATAGGTGGAAAACCCAAAGGCTAAAGCTCCTAAAGCTGCAAGTTTGTAATCTACTTTAAGACAGAGTAATAAGATGTAAAATCCAATGAAATAAATGAATAGATAATCTGCTGGACGTGGTAAAAAACGCAACACAGCATCTAATTTTTTGATATAATTATGTGGATATCTTGCTCCTAATTGGTAAGTTGGCATTCCACCAAACGCACTGTTTGTCCAATAGGTTTCTTGTCCTGTAGTGGCTTTAAATTCTTTTTGTTGTTCAGCCATACCAATATAATGCATGATATCGCTTTGATATATTTTCTTGCCTTGTAAAACCGGACTAAAATACGCTAATGAAATGGCTACAAAACCAACTAAAACCAATAAATGAGGTAGAAATTTTTTAAATGAAAATTGCATGAAACGCTATTAAATGGATTGTTGCTGAAAAGTAGTTATTTTTTTTAAAAATACCACTTCATAAGATTACAATGTGTGAATTATAATATTTCCGAAGTAAAAAATAATACGTTATGATAGTACTTTGAAAGATTAATCAACCTCTTCGTAATCGATGTATTCGCCTACTTTTTTATTAGAAGTTGTATTTCTATTTGGTATTTTATCTATAACAGTTTCACCTTCCTTTTGCGTAGGTTGTTGACGTTGCTGTTGTTGACCAAATTGACCTTCAAACTTTTGCTGCATTTTTTTTGACATGTAACGCATTAAATATGGCGCAAATAAACGCGTCAAAATTTTAATACCATACCACACCAAAAGTATAATAAGAATGGTTCTAAGAAAACCATATAATGATGCTTGTTGTAACATTAAATTAATTTTATTCAAAAATACAATTATCTCTATATAATTACTGTTATAAATACTTAAAAATTATATAAAATCTCTATATTTGAATTTAATCGATAACCTATGAAACTCATAAAAAAAGGGCTTATTTTTATAACATTTCTCTGTGTTCAGTTTATGTTTGCCCAATATACTGACGTTATTAATTCTAACAGACCAGGTGTCTCTAAAAGTGCTTTTTCCGTAGGAACAAACGTTGCACAAGTAGAAGTTGGACCATACATTATCAATGAAAAACATACACCTTTAAAATATGAAGTTTCTGGATTTGGTGTTGATTTTACGGCACGTTACGGACTCCTTTTTGAGCAGCTAGAACTAAATATAGAAGGAACTTACCAAAACGATACGTTTACAGATAATCGTTCTACAATTTCATTAGAAGACAAGCGTTCAAATTTTAAGCAATTTACGATTGGAGCAAAATATTTGGTATATGATCCTTATAAAACTAAAGATGGTGAAGAAGAGGAAAAACCTAATTTATATAGTTATCATGCCAATAGGTCTTTTAAATGGAAATCTCTAATACCTGCAGTTGCTGTATATGCTGGTGCAAATTTTGACACGAAGAATAATCCATATACTGCTCCAGGAATTGAAGGTTTTAGTCCTAAAATCATGGTGGCTTCTCAAAATAATTTTTCTGGAGGTTGGGTTTTAGTAACCAATTTATTAATGGATAGAATTGGTACAGATTACTCAGAGTTTCAATACATCATAACGCTTACGCATTCTTTCAATCCGCAATGGGTAATTTTTGCAGAAACGCAAGGCATCAAAAGTGATTTTTATGCAGACAATTTATTCCGTTTTGGAGGTGGTTATTTATGGAGTAAAGATTTCCAATTAGATACTGCTTTGACTTTTAATAGTAAGGATACACCTTCTGTTTTTGGTATTAACTTCGGAATGTCTTACCGCTTCGATTTCCATGTGGATAAAGAAACAGACAATGGGAATTCTAGAAAAGATGCCGACAAACGGAAACCTAAAAAGAAAAAAGGCAAGAATAAAAGAGCAAATGATTTTGATGATGACGGAAGCCTTTAAGCCTAAACTATGATTACAGTAAAAGAAATTCATTCTAAAAAGGAATTAAAACAATTTGTAAAATTTCCTTTTAAACTTTATAAAGATTCTCAATATTGGGTTCCTCCTATTATTAAGCAAGAATTAGAAACGTTTAATAAAGACAAAAACCCCATTTTTGAGGATGCTGAGGCACGTTTTTTCTTAGCCTATAAAAACAATGAAATCGTTGGTCGTGTTGCTGCTATCATTAATTGGTTAGAAGTTAATAATCAAAAGCAAAAGAAAATGCGTTTTGGTTGGTTTGATTTTATTGATGACTTAGAGGTCTCTAAAGCACTTTTGGAAGAAGTCAATCGCATAGGAAAAGAGAATAACCTTGATTATACTGAAGGTCCTGTTGGGTTTTCTAACCTTGATAAGGTAGGTGTTATAACAGAAGGTTTTGACGCCATAGCTCCAATGATTACTTGGTATAATCATCCCTATTATGTTAACCATTTTGAAGCACATGGTTATACAATAGAAAAAAATTATTCTGAAAGCCAATTTCCGTTTGAAAACGTAAAACCAGAATTTTTCAAAAAAGCGCAAGAACTCATAAAACGTCGCTATAGTTTACGTGCTCTTAAATTTACTAAAACATCTGAGGTGATGCCATATGCAGACAAGATGTTTGATTTATTTAACGAAAGTTACTCTTCATTATCTTCTTTTGTTGCGATTACAGACATTCAGAAAGAATATTTTAAAAAGAAATTTATAAGTTTTATCAATCCTGATTACATCAAATTCGTTGTTGACAAAGACGATGAACTTGTTGGTTTTGCTATTGTCATGCCTGCGTTTTCTAAAGCACTTCAAAAAGCAAATGGTAAGTTATTTCCATTTGGATTTAGACATATTTTAAAAGCTAAAACGAATAGCAAAGAAGTCATTTTCTATTTGATTGGTATTCATCCAAAATATCAAAATAAAGGTGTGCATGCTGTTATTTTTAACGAATATTATGAAACGTTTAGACAACTAGGAATTAAAACCTGTTTCAGAACTCCAGAGTTAGAAGACAATGAAGCTATTCACAAGATTTGGAAACACTTTTTCCCTGTAGTGTACAGAAGACGTAAAACGTTTAAAAAATCGCTGTAAAGATTATAACGATAAAATAGAATTGCAATGAGTGACAAAATAAGTTTAAAAAGTGCAATTTCTATAGGTATTGGTGGTATGGTTGGTGGAGGAATCTTTGCTGTACTTGGTCTTGCTGTATCATTATCAAAAGGCGCAACTCCTGTGGCTTTTCTTTTTGCTGGTATTGTAGCTTTTATAACCTCTTACTCTTATGTAAAACTCACTCTCAAATTTCCTGATAATGGAGGTACAGTAAAATTTATAAATGAAGGTTTTGGAAAAACCATTTTTAGTGGCTCAATCAACAACCTTCTTTGGATTAGCTATATTATTATGTTGTCGCTTTACGCTTCTGCATTTGGGTCTTACGCACCAAATCTTTTAGAACTTTCTGGTAGTGTGAAAATAGACACTCATATTTATTCTAGTGCTATCATAATTATTGCTACAATCATCAATTATTACAGTGTAAAAGTGGTGTCTACGATTGAATCTTATTCCGTCGCTATAAAACTTATAATCCTTATTGCGTTTATCGGAATTGGGATTTATGGTCTCTTCGGAAATCCTAACTTATCACAACTTTCGGCTACAAATTGGGAAAGCCCAATTCAAATTCTAACTGCAGGAATGGTTATTTTAGTGGCTTATGAAGGGTTTGAACTTATCGCTAATGCAGGATCAAATATCATCAATCCGAAGATAAATATCCCAAAAGCCTATTACTATTCAGTTGGCTTTGTGATTTTACTTTACATCATAATTTCAATTGTAACTGTTGGTTCATTGTCTTTTGATACCATAAAATCTGCTGAAGAATATGTTCTTGCTAAAGCAGCAAAACCAATGCTTGGTAAATTAGGATTCACTGTAATGACCGTTGCTGCTCTTATTTCAACATTCTCGGCAATAAATGCTTCATTATACGGTGGAAGTCGCGTGAGTTATCAAATTGCTAAAGATGACGAATTACCTCACGAGCTTACGGGTAAATTTTGGAATCAACCAATTGGCCTTATCATTACTGCTATTGCGACCTTAATTCTTGTGAATTTTTTGAAGTTAGAAAGCATTTCAACTGCTGGTAGTGTTGGATTTTTAATCATTTTTGCAGTAGTTAATTATGTCGGATTCAAACTAAGTAAACAAATCAACGCAAAACGATGGATACCTACTATTGGCTTAATTTTATGTACGATATCGTTAATTGTATTAATTATAAAACAATTTGAATCTAATAGAATAGGTGTTATCGTTGCACTTTCTATAGTTGCCTTGTGCTTTATAATAGAATACTTTTACAAAAACACTGAAAAGAAAACTAAATAAAAAAATCCGATTCATATTTGAATCGGATTTTTTAAATCTTTATATTATAATCAAATTACTCACCCATTGCAGCCATTACTGAAGCAGATAAGCGTTTGTATGTTCCGTTTTCTAAACGTGTTCTAATCGCATCAAAAGCATCAAGCGTATCAGTTACATCTTGTAATGTATGCGTTGCAGTTGGTATCATTCTTAATAAAATTAATCCTTTAGGGATTACTGGATACACAACGATAGAACAGAAAATACCATAGTTTTCACGTAAATCACGAACTAAAGCCATAGCTTCAGGAATACTTCCTTTTAAATATACTGGAGTTACACAACTTTTTGTCGTTCCTATATCAAAACCACGTTCTTTTAATCCAGATTGTAAAGCATTGGTGATTTTCCAAAGATTTTCTTTTAATTCTGGCATTGTACGCAACATATCTAAACGTTTCAATGCACCTACAACAAGTTGCATTTGTAACGATTTAGCAAACATTTGCGAACGTAAATTGTATTTTAAGTAATCAATGATTTCTTGATCTGCAGCAATAAAAGCACCTGTACTTGCTAAAGATTTAGCAAATGTTGCAAAATACACATCGATATCATCTTGTACACCTTGCTCTTCTCCTGCTCCAGCTCCTGTTTTTCCTAAGGTTCCAAAACCGTGAGCATCATCAACAAATAATCTGAAGTTAAATTTCTTTTTAAGTGCTACAATTTCTTTTAAACGACCTTGTTCACCTCGCATTCCGAAGACACCTTCAGAAATAACAAGAATTCCTCCACCTGTTTGCTCTGCCATTTTAGTAGCACGCTCTAAGTTTTTTTCTAAGCTTTCTATATCATTGTGCTTATAAGTAAAACGTTTACCCATATGTAAACGCACACCATCAATAATACAAGCGTGAGCATCTACATCATAAACAATAATATCATCTTTAGCTACTAAAGCATCTACAGTAGATACCATCCCTTGATAACCAAAGTTTAGTAAATAAGCAGCTTCTTTGCTAACAAACTCAGCAAGTTCGTTTTGTAATTGTTCGTGTAATTCTGTATGACCAGACATCATACGTGCACCCATTGGATAAGCGGATCCATATTGTGCTGCAGCTTCTGCATCTACTTTACGAACTTCAGGATGGTTTGCCAATCCTAAATAGTCATTAATACTCCAAGTAATAACTTCTTTACCTTGAAATTTCATTCTATTAGAAATCTCACCTTCAAGCTTTGGAAACACAAAATAACCTTCTGCTTGAGAAGCCCATTTCCCTAATGGTCCTTTGTCCTTATATATCTTTGCAAATAAATCCTTCATTTATAAGTCAGTTTTAGTCATATTAGTTGTTAGAATTTGCCTAGGGTTCTTAATTTTCTTAGAAAACAAGAAGACAGACTCGATGCAAAATTAGTTAATTAAATTATGACAGCATAATATTTTTATGAACCAATGTTCATAATTAATCTAAATGCAAAAAATCCTATTACTTAATATCGTAATAGGATTTTAAAAGCATCTAAAATGCTATTTATTTTATGTACTGAATTTTTTCAGCAATTTGTGTCTTACTATCAAAGAAACCTTGATCTTCCATCCACTTATCACTATACACTTTACTCATGTAACGAGACCCATGATCTGGAAAAACAACAACTACTTTATCTCCTTTTTTAAATTCACCTTCTTCATTAAGTTGTTTTAGTGCTTGCATTGCTGCACCACTTGTATAACCAACGAATAAACCTTCAGTTTTAGATATTTCACGTGCTGTGTGTGCACTTTCTTCATCTGTAACCTTGATAAAGGTATCAATTAAATCAAAATCTGTTGCTGTTGGTATTAAGTTTTTACCTAAACCTTCAATACGGTAAGGGTAAATCTCTTTATCATCAAACTCGCGAGTTTCATGATATTTTTTTAATACAGAACCATAAGCATCAACACCAATCACTTTAACGTTAGGGTTTTGCTCTTTTAGGTATTTAGAAATTCCTGAGATTGTTCCTCCTGTTCCGCTACAAGCCACTAAATGTGTGATTTGCCCTTCTGTTTGTTGCCAAATTTCTGGACCAGTTGAATGGTAATGAGCATCTAAATTAAGCTCATTAAAATACTGATTGATATATACAGAACCTTTTATTTCATCATGCAAGCGTTTTGCTACTTGATAATATGAACGAGGATCGTCTGCTTTAACATTGGCTGGACACACATAAACTTGTGCTCCCATTGACTTAAGCATATCAATCTTATCTGCAGATGATTTTGAACTTACAGCCAAAATACACTCATAACCTTTAATGATACTTACCATAGCAATACTAAAACCTGTATTACCAGATGTTGTTTCTATAATAGTATCTCCAGGAGATAAGATGCCTTTTCTTTCGGCTTCTTCAATAATGTGAAGTGCAATTCTGTCTTTTGACGAATGACCTGGATTAAATGCTTCTACTTTTGCAAAGAAGTCGCCTTCAAAACCTTCAGTCATTTTATTTAATTTGATGAGGGGAGTTTTACCTATTAATTGTAAAACGTTATCAAATACTTGAATGTCTTTTTTCATAAATGCTATTTATCAGTTTCCTACTTTTAAATCTGAAACGTATAACCTTGCAAAATTACGATATTTTTTTGAATTAGTCCAAAATACCTTCCAAATCCAATAAAAATGCATATTCCTGAGCATCTTCTTTTAAGGATTCAAATCTTCCGGAAGCGCCTCCATGACCAGCATCCATATTAATATTGAAAAACAATTTAGTATCATTTTGTTTAAGAGTTCTAAGCTTTGCCACCCACTTTGCAGGTTCCCAATATTGCACTTGAGAATCGTTTAAACCAGCAGTTACTAAAAGGTGCGGATAATCTTGAGCCTTCACATTATCATATGGTGAATAACTTTTCATATAATCGTAATAGTCTTTATCATTTGGATTTCCCCATTCATCATATTCTCCTGTTGTTAAAGGAATGGTATCATCAAGCATTGTAGTCATAACATCAACAAATGGGACTTGCGCAATAATACCATTATATAACTGTGGTGCTTCATTTAGAATAACTCCCATTAATAAACCACCTGCACTTCCACCCATTGCATATAAATGTGCTGCAGAAGTGTAGTTGTTATCAATTAAATACCTTGAGCAATCTATAAAATCTGTGAATGTGTTTTTCTTTTGTAAAAGCTTTCCGTTTTCATACCAATCTCTACCTAAATATTCACTACCTCTTATATGAGCAATCACATAAATGAAACCTCGATCTAACAAACTCAATCGTATTGTTGAAAAATAAGGATCTATTGTAGACCCATAACTTCCGTAGGCATATTGAAGCAATGGTGCATTGCCATCTAGTTTAGTGTCTTTGCGTCTTACTAACGACATTGGAATTTTTGTTCCATCTTGAGCTGTTGCCCAAATTCGTTCTGACGTGTAATTATCTTTATCAAACTTTGGGTCTAAAACCTCCTGTTCTTTTTTTATTTCTCTCTCCTTAGTTCGCATATTGAAATCAATAACCGAAGCTGGACTAGTAAGCGAATGGTAACTAAATCTTAAAATTTCGGTATCAAAATCAACATTAGTTCCTGCATTTGCTGTATAGGTTTCATTATCAAATGGCAAATAATAGTCTTGGGTTTTATCCCAACGCGTAATTCTAATTTGATTTAAACCATTTGCACGCTCACTAATCACTAAATAGTCCTTAAAAATTTCAATATCTTCAAGTAATACCTCATCACGATGTGCAATAACCTCAACCCAATTGTCTATTCCAGTTTTTGTTTCTGAAGTTTTCATGAGTTTAAAGTTGGTCGCTTTATCTTTATTTGTGAGGATGTAAAACTGATCTTCAAAATGTGAAATACTGTATTCTAATCCGCGAATACGACGTTGAAATAGTTTAAAACTAGTATCTGGAGTATCTGCATTGAGAAAATGAAACTCATTTGTTAATGTGCTGTAACACGCAATAATTATATATTTTCTTGACTTCGTTTTATAAACTGCTGCGCCAAACATATCATCTTCTTCTGTAAATACTAAAACATCTTGATCTTCAGAATCTCCAATTTTATGCTTATAAATCTCATTAGATCTTAAGGTTTGTTCGTCCTTTTTAGCGTAGAACAATGTCGTATTATCATTTGCCCAAGTAGACGAACCTGTTGTGTTTTCTATAGCATCTGAGAACACTTCATTAGTAATCAAACTCTTAATTTGCAATGTGTATTGTCGTCTTCCTGTAAGATCCATACCAAAAGTAATCATGGTATTATCTGGACTCACACTTAACCCAACTAACCTAAAATAAGCATGACCTTCGGCCATTTCATTACAATCAAAAAGCAATTCTTCCTCAGCTTCTAAAGATTCTTTTCTACGCGTATAAATTGGATAGCCCTTTCCTTTTTCATATCTAACAATGTACCAATACCCATTATATTTATAAGGCACAGAAGAATCATCTTCCTTAATTCTAGCTTTCATCTCCTCAAAAAGCGATGTCTCTAAGTCTTTGGTGTGAGCAGTTTCTTGCTCGTAATAATCATTCTCTGCATTAAGGTAATCTAAAACATTTTGGTCATCTCGTTGATTGAGCCAAAAATAATTATCTGTTCTTAAGTCATTATGTTTTTTTAATTCCTTCGGAATTATTCTAGCTACAGGAGCTTCAATGGTTTTCTTCATATATATATCTTCGGAAACTAATGCGATAGCATTTTTCTTTTTAAAAGCCTTGCAATTTAGTAATTTTGTGTTTGAACTCAATTAATAATTTTTAATACACAATTTTATGTTTGGAGATATGATGGGAATGATGGGCAAACTCAAAGAAGCTCAAAAAAAAGTAGAAGAAACGAAAGAGCGATTACACACTGTTTTAATCGATATGAAAAGTCATGACGAAAAAGTAAAAGTAACTATTTCAGCAAATCGTACGATTAAATCTATTGACATTGATGATGAGTTATTACAAGATAAAGATATGCTTGAAGATTATTTAATTCTAACTATTAATAAAGCGATAGCTCGTGCGACAACAGTTCATGAAACTGAAGTTGCTGCTGTTGCTAAAGAAGGAATGCCAAATATTCCTGGAATGGATTTGTTTAAATAGAATAGTTTTTAACTAAAACTCATTTAAAACCTCCAACAAACGTTCATGCATCACATCTGTATAATCCAGATGTGTGACCATACGTAATTTATTGCTTCCCATACCAATAATTTTAATTTGCTTATCTGCTAATTGGTTGATAAACTCGCTTTCATCAACATGAGATTCTAACTCAAAAATAACGATGTTGGTTTCTATTGGCTCTACTTTTCGGATGATGGATAAGTCTTCTAGAACTTTACCAATCTCTTTAGCTCTATTATGGTCGTCGCCTAATCGTTCAATATGATGATCTAAAGCATATAATCCTGCAGCAGCCAAATAGCCAACTTGCCTCATATTACCGCCTAAGACCTTTCGTACTCTTATAGCATTTTTCATTATTGCTTCATCACCAATCAACACTGAACCGATAGGACAACCTAAACCTTTACTAAAACATACAGAAATCGTATCAAAAAGATCTCCATACTGTTGTGTTGTTTCTTGTTTTGCCACCAAAGCATTCCAAAGTCGCGCACCATCTAAGTGATATCCTAAATCATGATTCGTACAAATAGTTTTTATTTTTTTTAGTTCTTCAAAATCCCAGCACGCTCCTCCTCCTTTATTCGTTGTATTTTCAACTTCTACTAATGTGGTTTGACTGTAATAAAACGCATCTGGATTAATAGCGTCTTTAACTTGAGCAGCAGTAAACATACCTCTGTGTCCATCTAGTAAATGGCATGAAATCCCACTATTAAATGAAGCTCCTCCAGCTTCATAATTGTAGATATGAGCATATTTATCGCAAATGACTTGCTCTCCTGGATTTGTGTGTAAGTTTAAAGCGGTTTGATTTGCCATACTTCCTGAAGGAAAGAACAAAGCTCTAGGTTTGCCAAACATTTCTGCTAATCGTTTTTCTAAGGCATTAACTGTTGGATCTTCTTGAAATACATCGTCTCCTACCTCAGCAGTCATCATAGCTTCCAACATTCCTTTTGTTGGCTTTGTAACTGTATCGCTTCTTAAATCTATAATCATATTTATGCTGAATTTATTCAGTATCTATTTCCCATGACATCGGGAATCTTTTTTAGTTAAACATATTTTAGTAGGCTTCAACTGCACTTCGACTACACTCAGTGACCACGATCAGCCTGACACTAGGCTTTAATTCTCATTATAATTGCAAAAATCACTACCTATTGGTGAACCATCAGGTATTTTTGGAGCGTTTTCTATTTTAAATTCTTCTGGATCTTCTCTAAATTCTTTTATGAGAAGTGAAAATTGTGACGCATAAAGCGATGGTTTCTTTTTATCTGCAAGATAATCTCTAAAAAGTGAATTTATAGCATCATTTGCTTTTGCTTTCACTTGAAAAAAGGATGTATCACTTATTGCTAAATTCATGAGATGCAATAACACACGTTCATTTATTAATTGCTGAATTTCATCTTTATAAGCATCATTATATGTTTTTCCGAAGGAAGCATCTAAAATTTGTTTCAACATTTCATCAAAACCTAACTGCTTATCATCTAAACTTTTTTGCTGAATCATTCTATTAGCACGTTCTGGATGTAACAACAACTTCAACGTCATATCACTTGCTGTGGCTGCTGCACTCATGGGATCAAACGCAACTCCTGTTTTTCCTTTAAATGATTCTCGCGATCTATAATATGTATAAGCTCGTGGAGGAAAGAGTTTTAATGTGTTCTTCGGAATGGCTAACGCTTCAGCAGAAATTGTATTTAAAATTTGAATTAAAGTCTCTTTTTGAATGTTGACATCAACTGGTTCTACAATCATTTGACCATCTCCTTTGACTGCGTAGTTATAATCCAATCCGCCAACAACTTTAGTTGCTGCTTCTACTTGAAAACGATGGAAAAAATAAAGTGGCACAAACACATCTTCTAAAACTGAATACGGTTCACCTTCACGAATATTATCCGCAGAAAAATTTGAAATCGCTTGTGCTCTTACTTTTAGTACATTTTCTAACTCTTCGGAAGCACTTTTACCATTATCCCAAAGATGTGCAAAGGCATGTGCGCCACCTTGCGCTCTAGCATCAGAATCTGAAATAAATTTTAAACCTTCACGTTCTGCAGCTTCAAGAATTGTTTTTAAATTATCTTTTTCTCTTAGGTTGTCGTTAAATTCTGAATACGAATACGCTACAGTTACCTTATCCCAAGCTCCTATTCCAACAGCATAAGCGTTTGAAAAGTTGATATTTCCGTCGTTAATAGAAATTGTAGGATGCGGATAATCCATAACCGAAGCTCTACCATTTGCGCTCGCAACAAAATTATGTGTAAACCCAATTGTGTGTCCAACTTCATGTGCGCTCAACTGTCTAATTCTTGCCAAAGCCATCTCTAACATTGGCTGATAATTATCATCGCGCTCAGCAAACGGTTTGTTCATCAAGGCTTGTGCAATCATGAAATCTTGACGAATACGTAAACTCCCTAAACTCACATGTCCTTTAATAATTTCGCCAGTTCTTGGATCTATAACACTTGCACCATAACTCCAACCTCGTGTTGAGCGATGAACCCATTGAATCACATTGTAGCGACAATCCATAGGATCTGCATCATCTGGTAACATTTTAACTTGAAATGCATTTTTATAACCGATGGCTTCAAAAGCGTCATTCCACCAATTGGCACCTTCGAGCAAAGCAGAACGTACTGGTTCTGGTGTTCCTGGGTCTAAATAATAGATGATAGGCTCAACGGCTTCACTTGGATTCAATAAATTACCATTTGGCTTCTTTTTTTCTAACCGATGACGAATGATATAGCGCTTTCTAATTTGTTCTTGTATTGGAGTTGCATAATCTAAATAAGATAAAGAAATTGCTCCACTACGCACGTCAAATTCTCGCATTTTAAAGTTGTCATCTGGTAGTTCAATAAAACTATGATGTTGTATTACACTAACTAAAGATGCTGTTGGTGTCACACTTCTAATGTTTCTACCTTTTGGGTCGCCTTTAAACGTTAATAAGGCTTCAAATTCTACATTTTTTGGGAATGCTTTAGTCCGTTCTAAGGACAAAGCACTTTTGCTTAAATCTAGTCTGTATGAACCCTCTCCTTTTAATCTACTTTCAACATTATTTGCATCTTGCAATAAAAAAGGTGTGAGGTCTATAAAGTATGTCCCATTATTATGTTCTTCAATTTTAAACCCATAAAGCACCGATTTTGCAAAGGCTTGTTCTATACTTTTTTTCTCCAATTCATTATCTGTAATTGCTCTATAATTCAAATTAGGCTGAATGAGTAATAATTTATTTCCTGCTTTTTCAAATTTCACTATTCGTTCTCGACCTATTTGTCCTCTATCTAACCCAATATCATTTGAGCCGACTCCTGTTGCTAAAGAATTTACATATAGAAACTCTTTGTTTAAATCACTGACCTCTAGATAGATTTTATCTGTAGACTCTTCATAATGGAAATTAAAAAAGCCATCATAATCTTTTAATTGTTTTGTGTCTAATTTTTGTGAAAAACCATTTAGGATTAAGAAAAACGTGATTAAGCTAAGGATATAGTGTCTCATTGTTGTGTTTAAGGTTTAAATTTAGTTATTTTTAGCCTAATAGTAATTGTGACTTCATAAAATAATTTGTGTCTAAATTATTGTTAAACTTATGGTTGCAAATTTTGGTTTGTTTCTATATCAATTATCAAATTATACTGAAAGCCCTAATAAACAGAATAAAAATAATTTTCACCCTTATCATAAATGGTCGTCTAAAACCTATTTTTGAGGCTATTTCAACACGACTATTTTCTACAACAAATTTCATTGGTCTAGAGGTGATACCTGAACAGCTTAATAGTTATGAATCAATGCTTGATATGGTTATAAGACCCTTTGAAGACTCAGATATTAACTCACTTAAAGAAGAACATAGGCATGCACGTTTGGTAGAAGCTAAAATCCCAAATTGTTATGTAGCAACTACTATTGATAATTCTACAGTATATAGACAATGGCTTTTTAAACATGAACAAAATGATGAAATTCTAAAGTATTTTGGACCAATTTTTCCCAAATTAAAAGAAAATGAAGCCATAATTGAAGGTGTTTTCACGCATGTTGATTATAGAGGAATGCGTATTATGCCAAATGCTATGTATCAAATTTTAAAACAAGAGCAATACAAACATCTCAAAAGAGCAATAGCTTTTGTTAAAGATCGTAATATTGGTAGCCTTAAAGGCTTTTATCGCATTGGTTTTGTGCCTTATATTGTTAGGCAAGAAAAATGGTTTTTCTTTAAACGTACTGTGTCTTTTATTCCGCTTCCTTCAGAAATTCAAAAAGACTACTCACAATTAACATCTACACCATCAATTTAAACATAATTAGGTTTTAATTTTTTCTGAACAATTTAAATATTAATTTTACCAAAAATTACTCATAATGATAACATCAGATCAAATAAAAGATCTCAATACACGCCTCGATAAACTTAGGCACTACCTTTGACATTGATGCCAAATTAATAGAAATTTCTAACGAAGAAGAACAAACTTTTGACCCAAATTTTTGGAATAACTCAAAAGAGGCTGAATTAGTCATGAAATCTATTAGAACTAAAAAGGCTTGGGTTGAAGATTACAATACATCTAAAACACTTATAGAAGACTTAGAAGTTATTTATGAATTCTTTAAAGAAGATGAGGCTCCTGCAGAAAACGTTCAAGACCGTTACGACAAAGCTTTACTCCTTATAGAAAAATTAGAGTTCAAAAACATGTTATCTGAAGAAGGAGATTCACTAAGTGCTGTGCTACAAATTACTGCAGGTGCTGGTGGAACAGAATCTTGTGATTGGGCAAACATGCTGATGCGTATGTATTTGATGTATGCTGAAAAAAGCGGATTTAAAATAAAAGAGCTCAACTATCAAGGTGGTGATGTTGCTGGTATAAAAACCGTAACTTTAGAAATAGAAGGTGATTATGCTTTTGGATGGCTTAAAGGAGAAAATGGTGTACATCGTTTGGTAAGAATTTCTCCTTTTGATAGTAATGCTAAACGTCATACAAGTTTTGCTTCGGTATATGTGTATCCTCTAGTAGATGATACTATTGAAATTGATATTAATCCTGCCGATATAGAAATTACAACAGCACGTTCAAGTGGTGCTGGTGGACAAAATGTTAACAAGGTAGAAACCAAAGTGCAGTTAACTCACAAACCATCAGGAATTCAGATTTCATGCTCTGAAACACGTTCGCAACACGATAACAGATCTCGTGCTATGCAAATGCTAAAATCTCAGCTTTATGAAATAGAATTACAAAAGCAATTAGCCCAACGTGATGATATTGAAGCTGGCAAGATGAAAATTGAATGGGGAAGCCAGATTAGAAATTATGTCATGCATCCATACAAATTAGTAAAAGATGTGCGTTCTGCTCATGAAACTGGAAATGTAGATGCGGTTATGGATGGTGATATTGAACCATTTTTAAAAGCATATTTAATGATGATGGGTCAAAAAGAAGAAAACCCTAACGAATTATAATTAAAAACAGACAATGATTACAATACTTCACAACCCAAGATGCAGTAAATCTAGAGAAGGTTTAAACGTTTTAGAAAATTCTGGCAAAGATTTTGAAGTGATAAAATATCTGGATGAGCCAATTTCCGAAGAAGAATTGAAAAACATCATTGCTCTTCTAAAAATCAAACCCATTGAACTCGTTAGAAAAAATGAGGCGATTTGGAAGTCTGATTTTAAAGGAAAACCATTAACAGATGCTCAAATTATAAAAGCTATGGTTACGCATCCTAAATTAATAGAGCGTCCTATCGTTATTAATGGAAAGAAGGCTGTTATTGGTCGTCCGTCACAAAACATATTAGACATTTTGAAGTGATTCAAACCTATTACATTTGATACAATGTTAAAAATTTAAAGCACTTCTATTTAATTATTACAAAATGAAAACAGTACTTATCTCAATTTTTTGCTCAGTAATATTTATGAGTAACGGTTTTTCTCAAGCTAAGGCAGAAAAAGACAAACTCAAATATGAAGCTGAGATGGAAAAGAAAAAGAAAGAATACATCAGTGAGTTTGTTGGAACTTTAAAAGTTGATGACTTTCAAAAGGAAATCATCAAGCAACAAATGGAATCCTATTTCACAGAATTACAAAAAATTAATATGATTGCTGGTCTACGAGATTTTGAAAGAAAAACGTATGTTCAAAATCTAGATGATAGCCATTTTAGAGATCTAAAAGCCATGATTACTGAAGAGCAAATGTCTAAAATCATGGATGCTTTAAAAGGCAAATGGGATCGTAGCGAAGAAAAAAAGAAGAAAAAGAAAGAAAAAAAACGTAAAAAGAAAAATAAATCTTAATCCTTTTTTTCAATAAACTATACTTTCAATTTAGAAGTTTAAATTTCTATTTTATTTAACACACTATGCTTTTTTGTTTAACAAAACATTAACCAGTCAATATATCTAGTAGTTCTAAATTTGTGGATTAATAATCATACAAACCTTAACTGCTTGAGAATGTTACACAAAACTACTTATTTACTACTATTATCATTTTTAACCTTTGCATTTAGTTTCGCTCAAAGTGAAATCATTGTTTCTGGTACTGTACTAGATATAGATGGGAATTATCCATTAGAATATGCAACAATTTCACTTTTCAGTAAAAAAGAAAATAAGATTATTACTGGAGGTATCACAGATGCTAAAGGCGAATTTAAAATAGAAGTCGCACCAGGTGTTTATGATGTTAAGGTTGAATATCTTTCATACAAAACCAAATCTTACGAGAATAAATCACTTACTAAAGATATTAATTTAGGTACTGTTTCATTGTCTCTTAATCTAGAAGCTTTAGATGCTGTAGAAGTTATTGCAGAAAAGACAACAGTAGAAATAAAATTAGATAAAAAGATATATAATGTCGGTAGTGATTTAACTGTTAGAGGTGGTACTGTGAGTGACGTTTTAGATAATGTGCCATCGGTTTCTGTAGATGTTGAAGGTAATGTTGCCCTTCGTGGAAACGAAAATGTTACCATCCTTATTAATGGTAAACCTTCTGGATTAGTAGGTTTAAATTCTACAGATGCACTTAGACAATTACCTGCAGAATCTATTGAGCGTGTAGAAGTCATCACTTCACCCTCTGCTCGTTATGATGCTGAAGGTACAGCAGGAATTCTAAATATTATTTTACGTCGTAGCAAACTACAAGGACTTAATGGAGCTGTAACTTTAAATGCTGGAGACCCAACACAAGCAGGTGTTTCTGGAAATATAAATTATAGAACTGGAGATTTCAATTTCTTTAATACTTCTGGATATAGTTATAGAGAATCTCCAGGTAATGCAACTACAAATACCGAATATTTTAATGGTGATGATCCTAGTACCTTTTTTAAAGAATCAAGAGAATTTGACAGACAAAGCAAAGGCTTTAATACCAATCTTGGTGTAGAATGGTATATCAATGAAACGACTTCGGTAGTGACTTCGTTTGTGTATAGAGATAGTGACCAAAATAATAACAACACAAATACCATCCAAGAGTTTGATAGCAATAGCAACCTTATCACTGAGTCTATACGTTTAGATCCAGAAGAAGAAACGGATGCTACTAGACAATATGCTGTTAATTTTGACAAACAATTTAATGGTAATAGTCAGCATCGTTTAACCATAGATTTTCAATATGAAGATAATGGTGAAGAAGAAAAATCTATCATTGCTCAAGATGGAAATGCAGCAGAGCGAGTTAAAACCATAGAAAATCAAGATGAAATTCTCTTACAATTAGACTATACTAAACCTATTGGAGAAAAAAGTAATTTTGAATTTGGTTTCAGAGGAAACTATGAAGAAACAGATACAGATTACGTTTTAGAATTTAATGAAAATGGCGATTTTGTTATAGACAATGATGTGAGTAACAATCTTATTTTCCGTCAATATGTAAATGCATTATACACACAGTTTGGCAGTAAAGTAAAAGATAAATTCTCGTATTTATTAGGACTTCGTATGGAGCAATCTCGTGTGACTATAAATCAAATTACCACAAACGATTTGCAACGTAAAAATTACACAGGACTCTTCCCTACTGTAAATTTAGGTTATGAAATTTCTGAAAAACAAAATTTAACCTTAGGATATAATCGTAGAATTAGACGTCCTCGTTCTCGTTATATTAACCCGTTTCCTTCTAGAAGTAGCGCAACTAACATCTTTCAAGGAAATCCAGATTTAGATCCTAGTTACTCAAATTCATTTGATTTTGGGTATTTGAATCGCTTCGGAAAAATAACTCTTAACTCTTCTATTTATTACCAACAAGCTACAGATGTCTTTACATTTGTAACACTTGACACTGGAGAAACAACGGTAGTTGGCGGAACAGAAGTACCAATTATTAGACGTTCTCCAATTAATTTAGCTACTGATGATCGTTACGGATTTGAATTCACTCTAACTTACAGACCATCAAAAAAATGGAACCTTAACGGAAACATCAACTTATTCAAATCAAAAACCGTTGGAATATATGAAGGCACAGATTTTGGAAATGAAAACTTTAGTTGGTTTGCAAGAATTAACAATAAATATACCTTACCAGGAGAGATAGATTGGCAAACTCGAATATTCTATCGTGGACCTAGAGAAGATGCTCAAAGCACACAAAAAGGAATTCTATCAACAGATTTAGCGTTTAGTAAAGATTTATGGAAAGACAGAGCCTCTATTGCATTTAACGTAAGTGATGTCTTTAATACTAGAAAACGACAATCCACAGCTACAACTGATACTTTTATTAATGATAGCGAGTTTCAATGGAGACAACGTAGTTTTAATGTCTCATTCACTTATAGATTTAATCAACAGAAAAAGAACCAACGAGAACGAGGAGATTCTGCAGGAGATAATTTTGATTTTGAAGGGTAGTTTTTTTCAGTTGGCAGTTTGCAGTCGCAGTATTCAGTGCTTACTCTTATGTGCTTTAATTGCCTTTAGAAAACATAATTAAAATTCCTTCCCTTTTTTCAAGGGAAGGTGGATTTGATTTCAGCTAAGAAATCAAAGTCGGAAGGGTAATAATATTTAAGTAATCATTAATAAAACAATCTAACCACCTCGTATTCAATCTCTTTTATGAGAGCGAATCGAATCCTCCTTAAAGAGAAGGGGAATAAAAAAGAATAAGACAAAAAAAAAGGAAACCAAATTGGTTTCCTTTTTTAATATCTATATAAAAGTAAAACGACTACTTAATGAGTGGCAGCTTCACGCTTAGCTTTCTTTTCTTCTTTAATTTCATTTAATCGCTCAATAAGCGATCCACCAATCCAATAAGGAATTACAAATGTGATGAGAAATATCATCAACCAGAATCCTAAAGTTAATATGCTTAAAAAAGCTAAAAATCCTAAATATTGGTCAAAATCAAACATGTTCTTATTTTTTGTTATCGCAAAGATATAATAAAGGGATTTGTTTTGCAATAGTAAATTTGAGTTTTATTAACAGGGTTGTTAAGAAATTTTGGTAGCTTCTTTTTTACTGTTCCAAATACTATTAACACAGTACTTTTAAAATTCTTTATTCATTTATTACTATATCTTTAAATAGTTTATGAATAATCTCTTGATATTTTTGATGTTTTAAAACCATCAACGTAACCATCGCTTCATCTTAGGAAACGTTTCAGTATCACAAACTCCCATCCATTCTAAAAGTGGCAATCCCATATATACTCCACTCGTAAATTGTTCTATAAACCAAGGTGAGGCATTTTTATAACCTTCTGAATGAAACACTACTTTTGGGTCTAATTTTAAATGATCTAATGCCGCATACGACCATAATATAGCCACAATCTCATCACCTAAACCTGGCCAATCCTCTCCTATTTTATTTGTACCAATTAATGGTCTCAGCTGTTTTTCTGTCACTGCTATATGACCAGCTTCATGTAATAAGTCTCCTGGATATTTTAGCTTTTCTTCATCTACGAGTATGGTTTGCCCTTGGAGTTGTAAACCTGGTAAAAAGGTGTTATCACCTAAATTTGCTTTGATCACGTCAATTCCTATCTCATTGAGAAAACTAATGATGTGGTTTTTAATATCACTTTTTAAATTCATGCTTTATTATTTAAACACTTCCTTATTTACTTTTGGCGCACTACATTCATGACAGTATCAAACTTATAACAGCTTATTATACTTGGTGTTTTAACACTTTTTACAGCTAGAATTTTACTCATATGAGTTTTCAAATCTGCATCACTCATGTTTGCTACGCTTTCATAAATAGACTGCGTAGAATCTAAAACTTTATAAGTCTCTTTAAACGTATAAGATAAATTCCCTTTAAACTTAAATGTACCAAAATCATTTACAGTTGGTACTGCATAATATGTTTCAAAATCTAAAATATCATAAGTAACATCATTATATGTATACATTTTAAATCCAGGATTATTACCATGACCAATCGTAATACCTGGTGTAGACATACTTATCGCAATTAAACTATCATTTTGCACGGATTTGCTTGAGTACAAACGTCTAATCCCATCAAAATGTGTATGACTTGTTAATATGCCTTTGATTTGAGCTTTCTTACCTTCAACTAAATTCAAAAATGCATTTTGAAGTGTTAATAAATCTCCATTTAAGTTGGTGACTTTTAAATAGGGATTCCACATAGGTCCAGGTACATTATTACAACCTTTTTTGTTTTTATCAAAAACTGCATAATTATCAATTCCTGGTGGAATATGCATCATCATCAAAATAGGTTTATTAGTTTTAATACTATCTAACGTTTTCTCTAGCCAATGAAATTGCTTTTCAGCAGCTGCTTGTTGGGTTACACCATCCTGACTTACATAGTAACTTTTTGTGAATATGACCGTATTTAGTGCTATAATTTTCAAAGTATCAGTACCAATAGCTAGATCTGTAGCATAATATCCAAATTTACTTCTGAAATCTGTATCAGATATTTTGATCTTCCCTTTAGACTCGTGTAATATTGGCCAAGGATCAAATTTATTTTTATCTGTGGAAAATGGAGTAACACTATCTCTATTTTGAAAAGACGCATAATCTCCACCTAACGAATCATTATTACCTGGCAAGTACAACAACGGAATATTTATATTAAGCGAACGTAAATGTTCTAGCATGAGTGTTACATTTTTTACACGACTAGTATCACAATGATGCGGTAAATCACCCAAGTACACCATAAATTTTGGTTGTTCTGCTTTTATGACAGCTTCTAGTTTTAATTTTGTTCTAGCCCAAAGTGAATCTCCTGTATCATTACCTCTTCCAAATGTCACATTACCTGCATCACTATTTAAATGCACATCAGACAATGCTAAAAATGAGCTTATTGAACTTTTTGTCTTCATTGTGTCTATGACAATCTCTTGATCAAATGAGTGTATTATCACATCAGTTTTATTGTCTTTACAGTTTAAAAATAATGCCAATAAAAAAATAACGATTATAACAAGTTTGAATTTCATGAGTTACATTGTGTTGATTAATAGTTCACAAAATACTAGTTGCTGTGATAAAATTTTAGCGTAGATATACCTGATTTTTAATTACAAGTCAATGAAATAGACAAAAAATTATAGGTTCCAATTTCCGAAGTAATAAACCCAAAAATCCATCAAAAAAAACAATCAAAATCCATAACTTTACAGCACCTAAAAAAACACAAGCAATTATGGAATATAGAATAGAAAAAGACACAATGGGTAACGTAAATGTGCCTGCAGATAAACTTTGGGGAGCGCAAACAGAACGTTCTCGTAACAACTTTAAAATTGGTCCAGTCGCATCAATGCCTTTAGAAATTGTGTACGGCTTTGCATATCTTAAAAAAGCTGCTGCTTATACCAACTGTGAATTAGGTGTTTTGTCTAGTGAAAAACGTGATTTGATAGCACAAGTTTGTGATGAAATTTTAGAAGGAAAGCATGATGATCAGTTTCCGTTGGTGATTTGGCAAACTGGTTCTGGGACGCAAAGTAATATGAACGTTAATGAAGTAATTGCGAATAGAGCACATCAAATTGCTGGTAAAGTGATTGGTGAAGGTGAGAAAACGATACAGCCAAATGATGATGTGAACAAATCACAATCGTCTAATGATACGTTCCCTACAGGAATGCATATTGCTATTTATAAAAAGATTGCAGAAAACACCATCTCTGGTGTGATTCAATTAAGAAATACATTACACGAAAAATCAATCGCTTTTAAAGAGGTAGTAAAAATTGGTCGTACACATTTAATGGATGCGACACCTTTAACTTTAGGTCAAGAATTTTCGGGTTACGTGTCACAATTAGATCACGGATTGAAAGCCCTTGAAAATACGCTTCCGCATTTAAGTGAATTAGCACTTGGAGGAACTGCAGTTGGTACAGGTCTAAATACTCCTGATGGTTATAGTGAATTGGTGGCCGAATATATTGCAAAATTTACCGACTTACCATTCATTACCGCAGATAATAAATTTGAAGCACTTGCTGCTCACGATGCTTTAGTAGAAACGCATGGTGCTTTAAAACAACTAGCAGTTTCGCTTAATAAAATTGCAAATGATATTAGAATGATGGCTTCTGGTCCTAGAAGTGGGATTGGAGAAATTACAATTCCTGCTAACGAACCTGGAAGTTCTATTATGCCAGGAAAAGTAAATCCAACACAATGTGAAGCCTTAACAATGGTGTGTGCTCAAGTTATGGGTAACGATGTTGCTGTGACAGTTGGTGGCACGCAAGGTCATTATGAACTTAATGTATTTAAACCAATGATGGCTGCAAATGTGTTACAAAGTGCGCAATTGCTTGGTGATGCTTGTGTAAGTTTTGAAGAGCATTGTGCTGCAGGTATTGAACCAAACCACGAAGTTATTAAACAACTACTCAACAACTCTTTAATGTTAGTGACTGCACTAAATACAAAAATTGGATATTATAAGGCTGCGGAAATAGCAAATACGGCACATAAAAACGGAACAACTCTAAAAGTAGAAGCTATAAATCTTGGCTACGTCACTGCAGAAGATTATGACGAATGGGTAAAACCAGAAAATATGGTTGGCACTATAAAATAACGATTAAACGCATTAAAATTCGATAAAACGCTAATTTGTTAGTGTTTTTTACATATATTAGCATTTAAAATAATTACTATGAAACTAAAATTACTTAGCTTATTAACTTTATTTGGAGCTTGTACAATGATGTACGCTCAAACAACTTTTGAACCAAAAGTTACTATTGACTCAAACACTGGTAATAATCCCTATACGATTGCAACAGGTTTAATTGATGGTGATAGTATTTTAGATATCATTATTGGTACCGACGTAGATCATATTATTGTTTGGTATAAAGGTAATGGTGATGGCACTTTTATAAAACAAACAGCAATTGTTAATTCACTTATAAATGTTGGTGCTGTTAAACTTGTAGATCTTAATGGTGATGGTAGTTTAGATCTCCTTGCTAGTGGTTTTGGGAGTTATGCTACTTCTACCTATGGTAACAATAGTAAACTTGTATGGTTTGCGAACGATGGTGCAGGAAATTTTGTAACTGAGCAATTAATTACAGATGCTTATGATGGATTAAGTGGTTCATTCGTAGGTAATATTGATGCAGATAGTAATATTGATATTGCTGTGACGTCATCTGTCGATAATCAAGTTATTTGGTTCTCTGGTGATGGATTTGGAAATTTTGGTAGTGCTAATATTATAGATAATACATTAGCTGCTCCAGGTGTTATAAATATGAAAGATATTGATGGAGATGGTGATTTAGATGCTATAATTGCTACTGCAGTATATAGTGGTGATGTCATAGAAATTTTTAGAAATGATTTATTTCCTGGTGGTAGTGTTGCGTTTACCAAAGATGCTACATCAGTAGCAACAGGTAAAAATGGAGTTTTTAATGCTACTTTTGAAGATTTAGATGGCGACGCTAATTTAGATATTTTGGCGACAGAGGTTTCTTATGGTAGTGGACCAACAGGTAATTTTTATTGGTATGAAGTTGATGAAGTTGATGAATTTGGAGTTATACTTAGTTATACAGAAACTCCTTTTGTAACTTCAATTGTAAATCCATCTGTTGCGCAACATGTTGATCTAGATGGTGACAGTCTTAAAGATATTATTTTAAGTAGTGGTTCATCTGGTGCTGGTTATGATCTCGTTTGGTATAAAAACAATGGTGGAACTTATGGTGCTGAACAAGTAATTGACGATACATCTAGCCAAGCGTTCGTTTATGATGTTGCAGATTATGATGGAGATGGTGATTTAGATATTGCAAGTTGCGCTTATAACCAAGATGACCTTAACTATTTCTCTAACAACAACATTGTTTTAAGTACAAATGATTATAATTTAGAATCGTTGAGCATCTTCCCTAATCCAACAAAAAATGTTTTAAATTTTAAAGGTATTTCTTCGGAAACTTTAAACCTTGAGGTTTTTGATATCTTAGGTAAATCTGTCCTTAATACTTCAATAGAACAAAACGGAAGTTTAGATATTTCTGCTTTAAACAGTGGACTATATATCATTAAATTTGAAAATACAAATACAACTCACAAGTTTGTAAAACAATAAAGATTCATTCTTACTATAAAACAAGCAAGTGAATTTTTATTTACTTGCTTGTTTTGTTTTAAACCCATTTAATGACCATGCGTAATTTTTTATTCTATAGCCTTTTTATTGTCTTCGGAAATTTTAATGCATTTGCACAAACAACTTTTGATAAAACGCAATCTATTGTACTTCCACTTCCAGGTGGAAATGCACCTTACAACATTGCATCTGGCTTAATTGATGATGATGCTTTTCCTGATATCGTATTGAGTACCACAATTGGAGGTACAGTGTATTGGTTAAAAAATGATGGTACAGGAAATTTTGATTTACAAACAGCTACAATTGGTTTGTTAAACAGTGCAGGAGGTGTTGCCATTGCTGATTTAAATAATGATGGTTTTAATGATGTCGTTTCAACATCATCTGGTGATGGCACATTAGTTTGGTTTGAAAATGATGGTCTAGGTAATTTTGGTCCTGAACAAATTATCACATCTACTGTAAATGGTCCAGGTCAGGTCTATGTTAGAACTATAGATAACAATACATCTTTAGATGTTGCTGTTGCTGCTTACAATGGAAATGAAGTCATTTGGTTTGCAAATGATGGCTCAGGAAATTTTGGAACAAAAAACATCATCGATAATACAATTATAAGTCCTGGTGCTTTTGCCATGAAAGATATTGACTTTGATGGTGATATAGATTGTGTTATTGGAAATGCAATTGCCTTTGGAGTACCAAACGATTGTAAAATTGAAGTTTTTTATAATGATGGCAACGGAAATTTCATAGCAGATACCAATATTGTATCCTTAAATTCTAAAGATTATATATTTAGTATCATGGCAGAAGATGTTGATAACGATTCTAGCTTAGATATCTTAGTTACAGATATCACAGGAGATGCTTCTTGGTTTAAACGCACTCAAGTTTCTCCAGGCACAGCAACTTATGTAGAAACAGCAATTAGCACTAGTATTGCCAATCCTGCTTGCTTAGATTTAAGAGATTTAGATAATGATAACATAAAAGATTTTATTCTCACTAGCGCTTCATCTGGAGCTGGAAATGACATCGTTTGGTTTAAAAGTGATGGTACAGGTAATTTTGGCCCAGAACAAATAATTGATGATACACAAAGTCAAGCGTATACCATTACGTTTGCAGATTTTGAAAATGATGGTGATTTAGACATTTCAACGATTGCATATAATGATGACAAAGTCAATATGTTTAAAAATTTAAAAATTGTGTTATCAGTTTCAGATATTGAACATGCAAACATTACAATGTTTCCTAATCCAGCAGAAGACAAGCTCCATTTTAATGGTATAACAAATGCTTCGGAAATATCTATTTTTGATAGTCTTGGTAAAATCATTAAAACTCAACAACTGCAATTACATGAAGCAGTTGATGTTTCCGAGTTAAAAACTGGAATCTACTTTCTGAAATTTAATACCACCAATACCGTATTTAAGTTTATTAAAAAATAGAGACCTCTAGCCTACTTTTCTAATGATATAATTTTTAAATTTAGACTTTATATCATTACTATGTCCATACTCATTACCAACATCAAAGAATTACTTCAAGTTAGAGAAACCAACATTACTATTGTTAAAGGCAAAGACATGAAAATCTTGCCTATTCTTAAAAATGCTTATGTTTTAATTGAACATGATACTATTGTTGAATTTGGTAGTATGGATGATTTTGAAAGCCTAGAAGCTGATGAAATTATAGATGCGAAAGGTAAAATTGTAATGCCTGCTTGGTGTGATTCTCATACGCATATTGTATATGCAGGTGATAGAACTCAAGAATTTGTAGATCGAATTAATGGCTTGTCTTATGAGGATATCGCAAATCGTGGTGGTGGCATTTTAAATTCTGCGGAAACATTACAAAACACTACAGAAGATAGTTTATATGAACAAGCAGCCAAACGTCTTACCAAAGTTATAAAATTAGGAACAGGAGCTATTGAAATAAAATCTGGTTATGGATTGACTATAGAAGCAGAATTAAAAATGCTTCGCGTTATTAAACGATTAAAACATGAGTTTCCAATAAGCATTAAACCAACATTATTAGCTGCACATGCCATTCCAAAAGAATTTACAAATAATAAGAATGGTTTTATTGATTTGGTTGTTAATGAGATGATTCCTGCAGTTGCTAAAGAGCATTTAGCCGACTATATTGATGTCTTTTGCGAAAAAGGCTATTTTGACTTAGAAGATACCGAACGTGTTTTAAAAGCAGGAATTAAATATGGGATGACACCAAAAATTCATGTCAATCAATTTAATGCATTTGGAGGTGTTGCGCTTGGTGTTAAACACAATGCACTTTCTGTTGATCATTTAGAAGAACTTACTGATGATGATATTTCGGTTTTAAAAACATCTCATACAATGCCAGTTGCCTTGCCGTCTTGCTCCTATTTTTTGAGTATTCCTTATACTCCTGGACGACAAATAATAGATGCTGGTTTACCATTAGCTTTAGCAACAGATTATAATCCTGGTTCTACACCTAGCGGAAACATGAATTTTGTAGTCTCTACAGCTTGCATTAAAATGAAGTTAACTCCAGAAGAAGCTATTAATGCAGCAACAATTAATGGAGCTTATGCCATGGGAATTTCTAACAACTACGGAAGTATTTGTAGAGGTAAAAAAGCAAACTTAATCATCACCAAAGCAATTCCTAGTTATTACCATTTACCTTACGCATTTGGCGACAATCTAATTGAAACCGTTATAATTAATGGTCAAAAATTTTAATTTATCTAAACATCAGTCGCTTTCTAAACAATGTATAGCAAAAGGGCTTCCAGATTTTAGTTCAGTGTTCAATTACATTAAACAATTACCTTATGGAAGAAATACCAATCGAAGTGACTTCGCATTAGTTATAAAAGAAAACAAAGGCACTTGCTCTACAAAACACGCTTTTTTAAAAGCAATAGCTACTGAAAACAATACTGAAGATATAACATTGTGCTTGGGTATTTTTAAAATGAATAGAGAGAATACGCCAAAAATTAGTACTGTTTTAGATGCTTATCAATTAGAATACATTCCTGAAGCGCATTGTTATTTAAAAGTGAATAACAAAATCATAGACATTACTTTTAATGATAATAAACCACCTGCTTTTGTAAAATCTTTATTACAAGAAGAATTCATCTTACCAGAACACATTGGAGACTATAAGCTAAAACGCCATCAATCATTTTTAAAGTCGTGGATTATAGAAAAAAATGTACCGCTAAATTACGATGAACTTTGGAAGGTTAGAGAATTGTGTATTGCACAACTTTCCGAATAAAAACAAAAAAAAATCTGAAAGCTCAATTGTGAACTTCCAGATTTTTCAATCTAACCTAACTTATCTTACTTATTTCAGCGTGAATTCTGAAGAAGAAATTAATTCCTTATTATTAAAAACATTTACAATGTAACGTCCTTTTTCAAAATCTTCATTTGGAGCAACAAACTCACAAATGTTTAAGTTTCTATTTTCGTAATTAAACTTACTAATTAAGCTATAATTTAAAACGGTATCGTCAAACTGTATTTGATCATTAGAACCCAATACATTGTTTTTAGGATCTAAAATTTGCACATATAATTCTTTATCTCCAGCACCAACTAATCTGTTTTTTGCAACAGTATAACATACTTTAAGTTTATCACTACGCTTAGCACGTTCTGTTGGAATTAATTTACCTGAGCTTCTTTCAATCACACCAAATCCTTTAAGATCTGTAGTTTGTAAAACTGCAGCATTTTCAACAACTTCTGCTAATTGTGTGTTTTGCACTAATAAAGAATCTGTAAAAACCGTACGTTCTGCTAATTGAACCGTTGTACTATCTAAAGTCGTTGCTAATAAAGAGTTTTCTACTTTAAGTTTATCGTTCTCTTTCATTAAAACATTCATTTCCTCTTGTAAAGCCATGAATTTCTTTTTGTATCTCCACAAACTACTCACACTATTTTGAGAAATTTTTAATGAATCCATCAAACCTTGTATACGTCCTCTAGCTTCTTCTAAACGCTCATTTGAGACTTCATTCTCACCAATAGCAACATCATATTGTTTTGCCATTGTACTCAAATCTGCCATCACTTGTTCTTTCTCACGAGTTAAAGACATTTCGTTTTCTTTTTTCTCATTATAAAGTTTTGATGTGTAAAATCCTGTACCTAAAAACAATGCTAGTAATACACCTAAAGCAATTTTTAATCCTGTACCCTTACTATTTGAATTTTCCATAAGTTACTTTTTGTTTAAATTATTTAAAAAAGTTAATCTTTAATTTTAGTTAATCGTTTTTGAAATTGAAAATAAAAAAACTGTACTTTTAATTCGCCAAAATTAAACAATTTTGTTAATGGACAATTTAAAACCTTTTACTACTTCAGAATTAAATTCTATTCTGAAAAAACGCTCTAAAGAAACCAAACTTGGAGAACATATCTCATTACTTCCCAACTTCAAGGATATATACGAACAATTGTTAAAATTAGACGTTTCTTATGTTATTTTTGGTATCAAAGAAGATATTGGAGTATTCGCAAATTACGGAAATCCAGGAACTTACAATGCTTGGGATGCAGTCATTAAAATTTTGTTAAACATTCAAAGTAATGCACATACGCATGCCAAAAAAATAGCAATTTTAGGGTGTTTAGAATTTCCGAAGTATCAAGAACAAGTCAACGAATTTGATCAAAGTAAAAAGAAAGACATCGCAAAAGCAAGAAAAAAAGTCGATACAATTGATGAATCTGTCTCTTTTTTAGTGTCTCAAATTGTTAGTGCAGGTAAGATTCCTATTATAATTGGAGGTGGTCATAATAATGCCTACGGAAATATTAAAGGCACTTCATTAGCGCTAAATAAGCAAATCAATGCTATAAATTTTGATGCGCATCATGATTTTAGAGCTGAAGAAGGTCGTCATAGTGGCAACGGATTTAGTTATGCATTTGCTGAAGGGTTTTTAAAAAACTACTTCGTTTTTGGTCTGCATGAAAATTATACATCTGATAGAATTTTTAGAACCTTAAAAAAACTTAAAACTATTAAATTCAATACGTTTGAGAGTATGATGGTACGACGAGAAAAATCTTTTGATGCTGAAATGAATCGTGCTTTAGAACATATTTCATCAAAACAGTTTGGGTTAGAAATAGATTGTGATGCCATACAAGATTTGCCAAGTAGTGCGATGACTCCTAGCGGATTTGCAGTAAATAAAACAAGAGCTTTTGTTAATTTCTTCGGAAAACAAGAGCATGTAGCTTATTTGCATATTTGTGAAGCTGCTCCTACTCCAGAAACCGAAACTCAAGTAGGCAAACTCATTTCATACCTCATTACTGATTTTATTAGAGCGCATGAAAGCATTTGAGATCATTCCGTTTGAAAATAGATATGCCAAAAACTTCTATGAACTAAACATTGAGTGGTTACAAACCTATTTTTATGTTGAGCCTTTTGATGAAGACGTGTTAAGCAAACCAGAAACTTACATTATTGATAAAGGTGGTCATATTTTCTTCGCTAAATCTAATGATCTCATTCTAGGTACTGTTGCTTTGATGCCTACAAAAGACCCTTTAGTTTTTGAGTTGACCAAAATGGCAGTATTGCCTAATCAACGCGGACAAAAAATTGGTCAACACCTACTTCAACATTGTATCGATTTTGCAAGAGAGCATAAATTAAAATCACTCATGCTCTACTCTGCTACCAAATTAGAAAACGCGATTTATATTTATAGAAAGCTTGGGTTTATAGAATTGAAGCTAGAAAAAAATAGTCCTTATGTTCGTAGTGATATTAAAATGGAATTGACCTTTTAGGTTTTATAGACTATATCATATTGAACGTAGTGAGATATCTCATTATCCTTTCGTGAGAGATTCCTCCTATTGTCGGAATGACAAATTTATTAAGAATAGGAAAGCATTTCATTTGATTCCTCTTGAATCACCTTATGCTTATCTTATCGACTAATCAAAATGAATTTTCTAGTATGACATACAATTCAACACAATACGTATTATTATCATCACATAATCCAACCAAAGTCTCAACCAACAATTGATTTACAGTCTCATCATTAGGATAAATTGCTCGTGCTAGTGTAAACTCTGAATGTGCACCAACTAAATTATTTGCTTTCAATCTATTTATCCCAGAATTCATTAAGAAATTATAAACAGATTTATTTTTATGCTCAATACGTTCCCTTTTTTGCGTATTTCTAATACTATGATAGTCTGTAAACTCTGGTATTTTATAATACAAACCAATGGCAACTAAACCTATAAATAAAAAACTAAAAACAATATAAAGATTACTGGATTTTTTTGATGGCTGCAATTTAAACACTCTTTCATAAGTAGAAAGGGTGTTGCAAGTTGGTCTTCGTTTTCTTTTAGAAAACGGTTTTCTTGGACCTTGTTTATAAATCCAAGAAGCCATACCTAATCCCATGTAACCTCCCATAATAGACTTTACTTATAAGTCTGAAAATCATGGGTTTTGTTACAGAAATTGTGGAGGTTTTATTTAAATAATTTATGTTTTTTTAAAACTAAACTATTCCTGTTGACAACAAGTTTTTCATTATTAAAGAACTCCATACTTAAGTCATCGATGTAAAGTATTACTTCAAAAGATGTATTCATTTCTTTAACAGAATAGGAATAAACTTCATCTATATTTGTGTTAATATAAAAAGAGTCAATAATCCATGAATCATCAATTAAAATAATTCCCTTTTCATTAGTAATTCTCTCTAAAAACAAATTTCCAACTTTAAATTTCACCAAAGAATTAACAAATGGCTTTTTATAACTATCGTACAGTTGAAGTTGTTTGCTTTGGATGTTTTCCTTTTCAATGACTTCAATCATATCGGATTTAAAATAATCATCACTTATTAAAATTAAATCACTTCCTTGAAGTTTCCATTTTCCTTTGCTCCTAGAATCATATAAGCCTGAAACTTGCTGATAACTAAAGGTATTGTCTTTATTGATTTCTAATTTTGTGAAAGGTTTTCCGTCCTTAGATTGATATATGCCAATAACATCTTTTACAACGGGTTTATGAATTGAACATGACAAAAATGTTATTGCACCTAGAAATAAACTAAATACCATTCTTAAAACATTCATTATTAAAGCATTTAATTATTCCCTTCCAAAGCCTTCAAAGAATCCAATTTCCGCTGTAAGGCTTCAATTTCAGAAGTATTCTTATTCACTTTTGGAATAACCGTTAAAGAATCTATCATACTTTGTAAATCTTCGTCTGTGATTTCTTTTTCGTAATAATAACCAATGCCTTCACTTGCTCTCCAAGCTTCGCCTAATTGCTTATACACTTCTTCATCCCAAGTACTAGGGTGTTTTACGTCAATCCAAATAACATCACGATACTCACTATCTACTAAAACTAAATCTGGTGTAGCAGATCCATCAAATTGTTTTGCATCTGTATCACTAATTGCCGAAATTGTTCCTAAAAAGAACATACGTTTACGTCCAGCTATGTCTTTTATATAGGGTCTAAATTCTACCGGAGAATTAGCTGTCCAATCTATCTCTTTTTTAGATTCTTTAACTTTTTGAGGCATCGCAGAAACACCTGCATAACCTTGCTTTTTTGTAGCATGATCATAATAATACAATTTATCTGTACCATCTGCTGGTACAAATATGCTATAGCTTAAACTTGTGCGCTCTGCTCCTACTGGCTCCAATCCAAACCAATGGTATAAACCTGTGTAAGCATCACTTTCTGAACCTGAAAAATCAAAGTCGGTGACGTAAGGTTGCTGATTTTGATCTTTAGGCATTTCTGGAATTTTAACTGCTGTCAACATATTCCATGGTAATGGATCACTAAATCCACCAAGAAATTTTAAAGATTCTGCTTGTAATCTAGATACTTTTTCTGCCAACGTATTTTGTTTGGTTAAGTATGGAAAGTTTTGCATCTCTTCTGGAGAGATAAATGTTCCTTTTCCTATAGTGATACGCTCTAAATAATCATTCATATCGTGTTCACCACTGTCAATAACCATAACACCTCCAAAACTTGGATATGGGAAGAAAAAACCTTTCCACTTAATTAAACTCACAACCTGAACCCATGCTCCCGAATCATTTTTCATGTAAAATGTATCGCTAGGCTCATAATTGATAAGCATCCACGGATTAAAACGTTGCACAACTGCATTGTACGTATTACGACTAAATTTTAAAGTTTCACCTATTGAAAAGGTTACTGAAATTCTATTTTCGTTAGAAAAACGAGGAAATGGTGTTGTGCTAGATACAGCAAATACTTCTTCGGTATTATCACTTATTTGTTGAAATGTATAATTCTCAGACGGTTGAATAGCCATCGTCCATTTATTTTCATCCTCAATACGAACTAAGTGTGGAAGAGATACATCTTTGGTTTCTCCAACACTTTCATTTGCCATTGTAAAAATGTTTTGCAAAGGTTGGATACGCTCGTTACGAGTTAATGGTAATTCGTGAATTTCTACTTTATTTAAATCGTTAAACACATTGTATGTTTTCATATAATCATACATCTTAAAATGCCATCCTGCTACATATAACAACCCAAAGAACACTAATAATAAAGCCAAAACACCTAAACGTTTTCCTGTGCTGGCAGAACTTCTAAATTTTTTAAGTCCGAAAAATAATACCAACAGACTTAATAGAATGATGAAGATATATTTCCGAAGAAATAATAATCCAGGTTGGTAGTCATCTCGAAAAGCAAATAATGCAATGAGTAGAATTAAACCTAAAAGTATGGTTATGAATTTTTGCTTTGCGCCTTTATTCCAGTATGATTTGATCATTGGTTGTATTTTGTCATTCTGCGCTACGACGCAGAATCTGTTTTAATTTATTTTCAATCTCGTTCACACTTTGACTGCAATCAGTGTGACAGTTCTTATTACATTAGACCCTTATCTTTTAATCGGTCACGTGCAGATTTATCGTCTGCTTTTGGCTTAGGATCTACTTTTAATTCTGCTTTGGCTTCTTCAACAACCTTAGCGTCTCTAGTTTTTAAATCCTCAATAAAGTCTTTTCCTTTTTCTACAGCATGTTCAAATTTATCTTCTAAAGATTCACTTTGTTCTTCTAAAACTTGTCCTGATTTTAATACAATATTGGCTAAATAGGTTCCTAATAAAGTTCCTGCAGCAAATGAGGCAAATGCTGAAACTCCTACATAACTTCCAAATATTGAAATTGGTGTTAGGAATTCAACAATTAAAGCTGCAATTAACACCAAAGTGACAATAAATAATATACGTGGTAAAATAGATCGCTGATATATGAATCCTTTTTTACTATTTGGAGCCATTTGCAATTCTTTACTATTGACTATCTTATTTACAAAGCGATAGAGTCCATTTCCGTTAGATTCTCTCCAATAGAGAAAAATCCCAAAAAGTACTGCTGCAATAAATATTATTATTTCTATTCCCATGGTTATCCTATTTTGTCATTCTGCGCTACGACGCAGAATCTGTTTATATTTTACCAATCAAAAGATAAGTCATTCCAATTTGGAATGTCATTTTCAATTAATTCGATTTTCCATTCTCTATTCCAATTTTTCAATTGTTTTTCTCTTTTTATAGCATTATCAACATATTGAAATTGCTCAAAATACACTAGTTTATTTAAATTATATTTAGGAGTAAACCCATATACTAATTTGTTTTTATGCTCATACATTCTTCGTTCTAAATCATTTGTAACACCTAAATAAAGTGTTCCCTCTTTTTTATTAGTGACTAAATAAGTATAATATTGATGATAATTACCTTTCATAAAGTTTGAGATTCCGCATCAAGTGCGGAATGACAACCACTTATAAAGTTAGTCTAAAAAAATCAAATATTGTTACTAATTGTCTCAATGACCCAATCCTTAAGAGAATCATCCCAAGTTGTATATTGTTTATAAAACTCTTCTTTGTCATACCAATACAAAAACAACACATCCTTTGGTGCTATGTTAACTAACAACTTCCAAATTAAATCTTGATGATTAGGACTCAAGCTAGAATGTGGTTCGTGCATGGCTGCAAATAAATCGTCGTCTATTATATCTGAAATTTTATATTGATTACTCGTTTCTAACTTTTCTACATAACGCTCTACACTCATCACTTTTTTACGCGTTTCTATATCCACTTTATTTAAATAACTTTTAAATAATAATGGATCATTAAGAATATCTCTAATAGGATGTTGAGTATCTTTTAAATGCTGAGCAAACTCAAATTTCTTTATACGTTCATAACGTTTAGACTTTATCATTTCTTCTAAATCATAAGCGATTATGATATGATCACGAAGTTTCTCCATGAGTTCTGGTTGAGAAATATGAAAAATTGTTACGTCATGAAGCGTATCTTTAATTGCTTCTTTATACCATTTCATATCTTCAAACACGACAATTGGTGTGATAAAATCTCGAAGCACATATACACCTCCAAATGATTTTGTATAGAATGAATCTGTGACATAATTTACAGATCGTAATTCTAAATCACGTTCTCTTAAATCACCATATTTATTAGCCGATTCTAATAATTGATTATGTAAGTCCTCGTCAATAAAATTGTTACCTGTTTTAAACTTTTCAATAAGTTGTAATTGCTCCTCTCTAACATGATCTAGATTATCTATAAGATGAAATTTTATGGTAACAATTTGATATCTCAAAACATCTAATGGCTCATAAAAAGCATCTATACTTTGATCAAAGTCGATACAAATAGCAGAATCTCTAGTAATATCATTAATACGCTCTCCATGTACTTTAAACACAGATTGCATCATTTCTCTATCAAATGTATGATAAGGAATGTAAACAGGTTTCTTGTTTTGCAAAGGCGAAATGATAATACCATGCGGATTTGATTCTCCATTGCATAAGTAATTTCCATTCTTTTTTTCTTCGGAAATTTCCGGACTCCAGCCAATACCATCAATATGAAAATGAGTCAGCTTTGTTTCAGTAAAACCCAGTTTTTTTAAGCATTTATTATAACGCTCAACGAGTTTTCCACTCACTGGAATTAATTCACTTCTATATAAATTTGCTGCTTTTAATTTTTGCATCTTGTTTCCGCAAAAGCGGTCATCTTTTTCATTATTAATTCTAAAATATTTTAATTTGAGCGTGTTGTAGCAACATGATTGTTTTTGCATCAATAATGTCTCCATTTGCTAATAAACCTATGGCATCATCAAAAGCTATTTCAATAATTTCGATATCTTCATTTTCAGAGGCTAATCCACCACCTTCGTTTGTTTTCATCGATGAATCATAAGCACCAATAAAACAAGAAAAACGTTCTGTACTGCCTCCTGGAGTTGCATAAGCATCATATACTTTTTCGAGGTTATTAATTTGATAACCTGTTTCTTCTAGCAGTTCCCGTTGCATTGCCGTTTTTGGTGATTCATCATTATCATCAATAACTCCTGCAGGCACTTCTAACAAAAACCCAGTTTCATGTTTATTTAAATACGCAGGCAACCTAAACTGTTTTACTAAAATAATACTACGTTTTTCGAGATTATAGAGTAAGGCAGCAGCTGCATCACGACGTTCTAAAACTTCCCACGTATTTGTAACCCATTGTTTATTTTTGAGCTGATAATCAAATTTAAATTCTGACAGTTTAAAAAACTTATCAGATAATACATGTCGTTTGATATCTTTTACACGATTACTCATGGTTATGATTTAATTCCAAATTGCTCTCTAGCTTCTGTTTCTATGTTTAATTGGTTGATTCTTGCATCTACTTTTCGTTTAAAATCGGTATCTGCAATCGTCGCAACATTATCCAAATAGCGCACAACTTCTTGTCGGCGAATTTCAGAAAAATCTAAGCCTTTCATATTTGCTCGCATCAATTCCTGAAGCATATTAAACTTTGTCTCATAATCCTTTTTGAAATAAATTTCTGGATTATCAAACCAATCTTCTTCTAAATCAAAATCTGTTAATCGTAACGACACAGCACTTTGTATATTTCTCACATCACGAGATGAGAAGAATGGAAAAATCTTTTGAATCTCCTTATATAAATTAGCATAAAACAAATGGTGGTTGGTTTTAAAATGCTTTTCTGTTTTATCATAAGCGTCTAAAACACGTACTTCTGTAGGCTTGTCAGATACATTAAAGATTTCTCCCATGTTTTTTGCTAATCCTTGATCTTGCAAATAACTATAGTTTTCTGGACCTTGCATATTCACAAAATCTGGCATAGTTGTATCCAACTTTCTCCACCATAAATGATCTTGATCTAAAAAGTCGTGCTCAGTTCTTGCTCCATCAATTTTGAAACGACCTTGTACACGAGAAATGACCGCTTTATCTAGCATTTCAGGTAAATTTGTGAATAATCCAATAGAACTATTTCCGTAGTTAACAGCATAAGCGCCTTCAGTATATCTCAAAAATACACCAATAACTTCTTTTACACCTGCGGAAACTCCCTGAGCTGTACGTTCTTGCAAATTGTTTTCAGCATCATCTATTGGAGCAAAAATCAATTTACTTGGATCTTGCATTGGTTTCATCCAATCTACCATTTTTTCTGCTGAACCACCTTGAAAGGTTGAAATCAACGTGTCTGGCATTGGGTGAAACAAAAATGGAATATCTAAATTATCTGAATGTTCTTTTAATCGCGTCGCAATTGCTGCAATCAGCATACTTTTTCCTGTTCCCGGAATTCCGTAACCCATAAACACTGGCATAAATCCACCTAATTCTTGAAACGGATTCTTTTTTGCTTCAAAATCGTAACTCAACATACGTTCTGTCAAACGACGTGCAAAATGCTTTGCATCTCTGTTACCTACAATTTGTTCAAACTGAATTTTATTAAACTCAACACTTTTTGCTGTCCCTTGAAATACATTATCCCAACCTGCAACTGCAAATTCTGAGTCTTCTAATTTATAAGTTCTATCAACTATCGTTTCAGTATACTCCAAACTGCTTTTACGCATTTGGATTTCGGCTATTAAAGCTTCAAAATAAACAACGGTAAAATCAATGACGTCTTTATCAGTTTTTATGATTTCTGGATGTCCTAAGTATTTATCGTAATAAAATAAGGCACATGAAATCCCTTTTAAAGGAGACATTAGAGACACTTCAGGAATGCCAGCAAATTTGTTTTTCATGACGCTTAAATCGTCTGAAGCAACGGATTTTAAATCATGTAATATTTTGTAAGCAGTCGCAAACAACATAAATGCTGTTGCCGTTTGCATTTTACTTTCATACTCACGCTTTCCTGAATTATCTAGAGCAGATCTGTTTTCTGCCAAACTAGATAAACCAGAAGAATCGTAGTAACTATCTTTGGTCCAAATCCCTAAAGTAATTCCTTCTTGAACCGCATACAGTGTTTGATTTAAGTGTATTGGAATTGCTATAGACTCTGGTAACAAACGTTTTTTAAGTTCTAAAATCGTTTTTGAAACCGAAGTGACATCTGTGGCTCCATTTCCTTTAGCGCGAGATAAATACAATAATATAGACTCATCTTTTGCGTCTTTATCTTTGTTTTTTGCTCTCTGACCTTGTTCCCATTGAATACTTTTTATATAGGAAGTTGCTTCATCACGAAGCATATCGAGTTCATTTTGTTTTATAGGAAATGTTGAGTTGTGTTCCATGTTTTAGTTCAATGTTTTAAGTTTAATATTCAAAGTTCACTTACTCAACTTCTTGAGATTTATGCTTTAAACTTCTATACTTATTATTATTTTAATCATCTATCAAATTCTCCTCCTTTAAAAGGAGGAGTGGATTTTGCTTTTTAGCAAAAGACGAGGTGGATTTTAACCCTTCCGTCTTTATTCTGTTTTCTCAGAATAAATCCATCTTCCCTAAATAAGGGAAGGAATTATTTTGGTCTTTTATTTTTTCATTGTCAAGTCTGCAATTTGAATAGGTGCTTTAGCTAACTTATTCATAATCTCAGGTGTTTTATTATATAGTAATTGTATAATTCTATGTGGTGCAAAAACGTAACGTTGTCTAAAAATCGCATCCCATTTTTGAAAGGTTTGCTTACTAAAAAAACTTCCTTCTTTAAATTCACTTTTTGAGCTTACTTCATCAATTTTAAATGAAATCGCATAAGACTCTAATGGGATTGCTTTTTCTGCAATTCCTTGTAAAATAGCATGCGTTACTTTGTTTTCATCTTTTGCAAACACGTTGTGGATTGGACCTAAATCGACACGTTTTATGAGCTTTGGAAACATATTTGGGACACGCTTATCAATACCATAAGCCATGGTATCCATTGCCATTTCTCTATCTGCTACTGTTTTTAATGCGTAGTAAATCTCTTCTCTGTCTTTTGTTGGGTTACCATCATAATTAAAGTACATGTAGCAAATAAACGGACGGTTGTGTGACACATCATAAAAACTCCAACTTACCATATATTCTCCAGGAGAATCTTGAGGTGCTTCTATAATTTTACCTTGTACAAAACGATTAAAGATGTATTCTTTTTTAGCTGATGTATAATATACAATTGAAGACGCTTGAAATAATTTGCGCTTAGCAATTGGTTCTTTCTTTCTTAATAAGGTATCTAAAAATTCTTCTTTTAATACATTTACATCTGTTAGCTTACCTAAATAATCGTCACGCAATTCTAAATCATTAAACAAATAACGAAACTCTAAATAATTAGGAAATCCTGAGTCTGTTAAATCTACTTTCATGTTTTCTTCGTCGTCATACATGTATTTTACACGCATAGCTTCAATGGAATATAAAAGTAAATCTGAATATTGCTTAAACAATAAAATTTCTTTCTCTTCTAAGATTTGTTTTTGTTGTACAGCTACAATGAGCTCTTTGAGAGAGAAGTCTACCATTTTATGGTAGAACACATATTGCTCTTTGGAGTCTAATATTGCAGAATCTAATGGTGTTACAATCATTTTTTTTCGCTCTTAGCTTTTAGCTATTGGCAAGTAGCCATAAGCAAACTTTTGGTTTTTCTTTGTAATTTAAATTATAAGTAGACATCGCGTTAAGGATGGAGCAATTGTTGGAGCTCCTCAAAGAGAGCGACTTGCGAGAGCCTGACCTTTTGCTATCCTGCACTTTGACAAGCTCAGTGACCTGAATCGCAAAAGGTAACGCTATCATAATTATTTTAAGACAATAAATCGTCGTCGTTAGCTTCTGGCTTTGGCTCACCTTCTGGCTCTCCTCCTCCATCACCTCCTGAAGGTGCATTAGCATCTGCAGCATAGTAATCTTCAAAAATCTCTTTCATATCGATACCGTAACGCTCTGCAAAATTCTTTTGAATTGATTTATCTTTCTCTCTAATTTCGTTTAAAGCCTCTGCATAACTTCCATAAACGCCTTGCATCACTTTTTCATGAACTGGAATATTATCCATCATTTCTTGACGTGCTTTAGCACTTGCTGTATGCATAGAAGCTAATGTTTCTCCAATATGCTCATCTGTTTTAACACCTAAATGTTCTAAAATTGCAGCGAATTCTTGATCTGTACGAGCTTTTAAAGCAACAACGTAACCGTCATAATATTTAAGACGTTCATCTGTATCACTCTTTAATTTTGCTCGATGCGTTTGTAAATTACTACGTAAAGATGTTAATACTTTAATTGTTAAATTATGTTTATGTACAAAACTATCTTTTGAAGCTGCAAGCGTTGTATAGGCGTTTTTAAGACCTTCTAACTCTTCTACTTTTTGTTCTAATGTTGTGACTTTACTTAAAGCCTCTGAGTACTCTGTAGATTGTTTATCTGCTACTTCTTCTAAAGCTTGACGCGATTGCTTAAGTATGGCATACTGCTCTTCTAGTTTGTCTTCGACTTCTTTTTTCTTCTGAAGCGCTTTAGTATGATTATTACTCGCTTCTACGATAGCTGTTTTTAAACTTTCTTCAACTTCTTTAATTTCTACTTCTCTATCTTTTAAACGTTTGATAGCTGCCTGACTTTTAAATGATAATTCATTTAATAAGGTTTGTACATCTGCTGTTTCAATACGTTGTTGAAACATTGCTTTTGCTTTATTATCTGCTGCATCACGAACTTTTTGAGCATCTTTAAGCTCTTGCTCTGCGTTTTTGATTTTTCCTTTTCTTCCAAAGAGGTTATTCCAAAACGTATCTGGTTTTGCATTGGCATCTTCCAATTCTATTTTTGCACGCTCTAAACGTTTAACAGCATCGTCTATGATTTTTTGTTCTGCTGCGTTTAATGCAGAAAAACCTTCAAACATAATACCAACTTCGTCTTGATAATCGGTCAAATCTTTAATCGCATCTAATAATGTAGTACGATCTTTCTCTGCCATATCAACAACATTATCTAATGTAGCATTTAAGATTTTTTGACGACTTTCTGGATCATCTTCTTGAGCAAGCTTTGACTTCATTTGGTCAATGGCTTTTCCCCAATTAACATCTACTTTTTCAGTTTTTTCGTTGGAATTTGTTTCTAATAAATCAAAATCATCAGACATATTATATTTTGTATTTAATACTATTTCTTAATTATTATAAGAGCTAATATTGGTTGAACACTATTTAGGACTAGCAATTTCGTTAAAAAATCTGATTTTATAAACATAAACTGCCTAAAATATATGTAGTAAAAGGTAATGTTTTGTTACAAACTATTTTCTTAATTAAACTGTTATTATCTTTAGGTTCTAAAAATATAGATTATGAAATATTCCTATTTACTATTGTTATCGTTGTGTTTATCAATTTTCTCTTGTAAAACAGACCCAAAAGAGCAAACTGCTAATACTCTAGAAACCAACACGAAAGACTTAATTATAAAAACATCTACTCAAGAAAAGAAATTAAGTATCAGTCCAATATCACATGCTACTATGGTTTTATCGTATGGTGAAGATGATATTTATGTGGATCCAACAGGAGGTGCTGAAGCTTTTAAAGGGTTTTCTTCTCCGGAAATCGTCTTAATCACAGACATTCATGGAGATCATTTAGATATTGAGACCTTAAAAGCATTAGATCTGTCTCATGCAACTGTAATTGCTCCAAAAGCTGTAGTTGATAAATTTCCGAAGGAATTAAAACTAGGAAAAAGCGTAACATTAAATAATGGCGATTCTATAAATTTAAACGGTCACTTATTTGAAGCCATCCCAATGTACAATTTACGTGAAGAAGCCTTAAAATATCATGCTAAAGGTCGAGGAAATGGATATGTTGTAACTATAAATAATGAACGTATTTACATCTCTGGAGATACTGAAGATATTGCAGAAATGAGAGCTCTTGAAAATATTGACAAAGCTTTTGTTTGTATGAATTTACCGTATACAATGACTGTTGAAAGTGCAGTAAGTGCTGTTTTAGAGTTTAAACCAAAGCAAGTTTACCCATATCACTATAGAGGAACTGACGGTTTTAGTGATGTTGACAATTTCAAAACACTTGTTAATCAGGGTGATGAAAGCATAGAAGTAGTGCAGTTAGATTGGTATAAATAATAGAGTTATTAACTATAAAGGATCGAGTTGTTCATAAATTCTATCGATAAAGTGTGTTTTTTTTCAGATAAAGTGCTTTTATATATATTTATTTTGTACATTTGAAAACCAAATCATTATAAATATAGCGATATGCTAAACTCCTATCCATCAAATATTTCACTTGTTAGCACGATGCAACTTACTATAGTTCTTATCGTCACTGCTTCTATATTCTTAATTTTTATTGCTGTAGCAATAATCAAGATGTATAAATTGAAAGCAGAAAACAAACGCTTATTGGATAATAGTTTCTATAAGTCTGAAATTGATAAAAGCTATCAAGATTTTACTGATGGTCATTTATATGATAATAACAATTAGTCATGATAGATCTTTTAGCACCGAGTATTTCTATAATTATAACTATAGCTTTTGCTCTTAAAGCAAAAAAATATCTTTACGTTCATGAGCATGAAAATTCAATTAAAAAAGAACTTGAGACCTTTGAAACAAACTTAGAAACACTAAAAAAGTTAGACTTATCAAATAATTATAAAATAAGTTCAGAACATATTTATTAAATAGTTTTTGGTTCACTTCGCCTCATTTCTAACACGCTCAATGACCAACAATGAGTGACCATAATTAATTTTTAATTTAGATTATCTTACTAATTTTTTATATTTAATTCGCTTAGGCATTAAGTCTCCACCCAAACGCTTTTTCTTATTCTCTTCATACTCTGAGAAACTACCTTCAAAGAAATAGACTTGACTATCACCTTCAAAAGCTAAAATATGCGTACAGATACGATCTAAAAACCATCTGTCGTGAGAAATAACTACTGCACAACCTGCAAAATTTTCTAGACCTTCTTCTAATGCTCTTAATGTATTGACATCAAGATCATTGGTTGGCTCATCTAAAAGTAAAACATTGCCTTCTTCTTTTAATGTCATTGCTAAATGCAAACGATTACGTTCACCACCAGACAATAATTTAACGGCTTTATTTTGTTCGCTACCAGAGAAATTAAAACGACTTAAGTACGCTCTAGAATTGACCTGCTTTCCTCCCATCATAACCATTTCTTGCTCATCACTAAAATTTTGCCAGATTGATTTTTCGGGATCAATATTAGAATGCTTTTGATCTACATAAGCCAGTTTAGCTGTTTCACCAACTTTAAATTCGCCTTTATCTGGAGTTTCTTCTCCCATAATCATTCTGAAAATTGTTGTTTTACCAGCACCATTTGGTCCAATAACTCCAACAATACCAGCTTGAGGTAAATTGAAATTTAAATCTTCATACAATAACTTATCATCATACCCTTTACTAACACCAATAGCCTCAATAACATTTGTACCCAAACGAGGTCCATTTGGAATGTATATTTCTAACTTTTCGTCAAGCTGTTTTTGATCTTGACTCATTAATTTATCGTAATTATTTAAACGAGCTTTTTGTTTGGTTTGACGACCTTTAGCACCTTGACGAACCCACTCCAACTCACGTTCTAATGTCTTTTGACGTTTAGATGCCGTTTTGCTTTCTTGAGCCATACGCTTAGATTTTTGATCTAACCAAGAAGAGTAATTCCCTTTCCAAGGAATACCTTCACCTCTATCGAGTTCTAAAATCCATCCAGCAACATTGTCTAAAAAGTATCTATCGTGAGTTACTGCGATAACAGTTCCTTTATATTGTGCTAAATGATGTTCTAACCAATGTACAGATTCTGCATCTAAGTGGTTAGTAGGCTCATCTAACAATAATACATCTGGCTCTTGTAATAATAAACGACATAAAGCAACACGACGACGCTCACCACCAGAAAGCACACCAATTTTCTTATCACCATCTGGAGTTCTTAAGGCATCCATTGCAATTTCTAATTTGGTATCTAACTCCCAAGCATTTTCTGCATCAATCTCATCTTGAAGCACAGCTTGTCTATCCATTAACTTCTGCATCTTATCTGCATCTGAATAGACTTCTTCAAGACCAAACATGTCGTTAATTTTATTGTATTCATCAAGAATAGCTACCGTTTCTGCAGCACCTTCACGAACAACTTCCATAACCGTTTTATCGTCATCTAATTGTGGTTCTTGTTCTAAAAACCCAACCGAATAATCTTGTAGAAAGGTAACATCACCTTGAAAATTTTTATCTACTCCTGCTATAATTTTAAGCAACGTAGATTTCCCAGAACCGTTAAGTCCTAATATTCCTATTTTTGCTCCATAAAAGAAGCTTAAGTATATATTTTTTAAAACTGGTGTTTGCGCACTTTGAAATGTCTTGGTTAAACCAGACATTGAGAAGATTACTTTTTTATCGTCACTCATAGTATTGTTGAATTGTTGAGTTATTTTTAAATGAAATTTTAAATTAATTTACAATTAATCGTTTCTATTGTAGTTATAGAGCTTACCGAAAAGCTACATTCTACCTTTTCAATTTTGTTTTTACAGCTTATGTTGATCAAAATACTTTCAAAACAAGATAATTATTTTGATTTACAGAAACTACCCTTTGCTTGGTATTGATTTAGTCTTCAAAAGCTACATTCTACCTTTTAAAGCATTAAACACCCAAGCTATACAGAAAAATCCACCACCAACAGCAGCAAATCCCCATCCAGCAACATCATCGTATCTAAATGCTCCTAAAGCGATTAAACATAATCCTACTATTATCATTATAGTGGTAGCCCAAGCTAGGACTGTATTTTTATTCATTGCCATAATTCAATTTTTATTAAGGGAAATACAAATATCGCATTTTTTAACCAAAAAAAGCACTCCGTTACAGAATGCTTTTTAGCAATTAATCAATTAAAGTTGACTTAATTCATTGGAACTTCAATGAACAGTAGTTCTGAGTTTTCATTAGCTTTAACTGAAAACTCTTTTGTTTCTGAAATACCTAGAGCATCACGAGACTCTAAAGTATCATTTCCAATAGTAACATCTCCACTTATCACCATAACATAAACACCATGATTTTGGGTTTTAAGAGCATAACTTAACGACTTGTTTTCATCTAAAAACAATCTTGATATTTTTGCATCTTGATAAATTTTTAATGCACTATCATCATCTTCATCTATAGAGGTTACTAGAGTTTGAAACTTATTATCTCTACCCTTTTCTTCAAAATACTTTTGATCATATCGAGGTGAAACTTGTTGCTTATTTGGTATAATCCATATTTGAAACAAACTCAAATGTTCATCTATAGATCCATTAATTTCAGAATGTTGCACACCTGTTCCTGCAGACATCACTTGAACTTCTCCAGGTAACACTTGCTGCCATTCGTCATGTACTATATTATCTCTATGCTTAAGCACTCCTTTTAATGGAATTGTAATTATTTCCATATTATCATGAGGATGTGTTCCAAATCCCATTTTAGGAGCTATAATATCATCGTTTAACACACGTAATGCTCCAAAATGCACTTTGTCTTTATCATAAAAATTTGCAAAACTAAATGAGTGGTTTGCTTGCAACCATCCATGATTTGCAAAACCTCTATTCTCTGCTTTGTGAATTATTGTTTTCATTGTTTGTTATTATTTTAAGATGAAGCTGACTTAGACTCGTTTTAAATTATCTTATTTTATCTAATAAATAACTTAGTTGAGTTGCTTCATCTTCAGTTAAATTTTCAAGTAAATTTTTTCGATCTTTTTTTGATATTAGATCTAGTAATTTTAAACCTTGCTTTGTAATATTTATATGCACTACTCTTCTATCATTAGGGCATGGCAAACGTTCAATTAATTCTTTAGTACACAATTTATCCATTAATCGAGTAGCGTTTGGAGAACGTTCTATCATTCTATCTTTAATAGTTTGAACGTTTAAAGGTTCTCCAGCGCCTTTTAAAATTCTTAGTATATTATACTGTTGCTGTGATATACCAAAATCTTTAAAAAAATCATTTTGAGTACTCATAATCCAATTTGCAGTATAAATAATATTAAGCATTGCTTTTACTCTATTATTTTCAAATTTTGAATTGATATCTTTTGCAAAATCTCCCATATTCGATTTTTAGGCTAACACGTCTTTAAATTCATCTTTCTTATTTAAAACAGCATTGGCATAAGAACATGTTGCTTTAATTTTTAATCCATTTTCTCTAGCATATTGTACTGATGACTCAACCAATTTATAGCCTATACCTTGTCCTTTTAAAGAAGGATCAACTTCGGTATGATCTATTATGATTTTATGTGTATTAGAAACTTTATAGGTTAAATGTGCCTTTTCAATACCATCAATTTCAAAATAGAATTTACCTCCAGTTTTATGATGTTCACTCTTGATTTCCATAATTATAAACTTTCTTTAAATTGTTGAACCTCTTCTAATAATTGATCATTTAGTACTTTATTATTTATTTTTCCTTCGGAAAAATTATCATTAAATGAAGGCAAAGAAAACTTTCCAACAATATTCGCATCGTGCCTAGGAAAACGATCCATTGCCATCCCTAAAACCGATTGTCCACCTCTTGCTCCTGGTGAAGTCGCCATAAGCAACATAGGTTTACCAAAAAACGTTTTCTGTTGAGCTCTAGACAGCCAATCAAAAAGATTTTTAAATGCTGACGAATAAGCTCCATTGTGTTCTGCAAGCGATATAATTAATCCATCTGAAGATTTTATATACTCCAAAAACTTAATTGCGTTATCTGGAATGCCGTTTTCTATTTCGTAATCAATTCCGTAGACATGTAAATCAAAATCATTTAAGTCTAAAACGATAACCTCTACATTTTCAACTAAAGTTGATGTATATATTGCTAATTGCTTATTTATTGAATTCTTACTGTTACTTCCTGCAAATACTATAATTTTTTTCATTTCAATTATTTATTAACTCTTTTATAAAATATATACGATACTATTAATAATACTAAGGCTACTAATGCTCCTGTTTGTTCGCCATCACCAATCATGTAATGTGCAAAAAACGCAAGTATAAAAGCAAAAAAGAATGCTGAATAAGCCCATTCTTTAAGCGTTTTAAAGTTTGGTAACCAAAGAGCGACTAATCCTAATAGTTTAGCAACTGCATAAGGATATATGATATAGGTTGGATAACCAAAATTAGTAAACATTGCTGAAACATCTTCATGTTTAAAAAAGTACATACTAACAGAAAACAACATCAATAATGTTAACAATCCTGTAGCGATGTAGTAAATAATTTTATCTCTTTTCATTTTTGTGATTTATTAGTTATGGTACAAATATACAACAAAAAATTTATATATTCCTAGGTAACTATTTCCATGTAATTGATTTTAACAAAATATTCGCTTTTAAATCCGTTGTTGGTTTCGTAAATTCGTAGGAAATAAAACACACTATGGATTTAAACTTCAATAAAAACGAAGATCATAATAAATTACTCCTTTCTGACCTAAAAAAACGTTTAGCCCAAGTAAAGCTTGGTGGTGGAGAAAAGCGTATTGAAAAGCATCATTCTAAAGGAAAAATGACTGCTAGAGAACGTGTAAATTTTCTTTTAGATTCAAAAAAACCTTCCATAGAAATTGGCGCTTTTGCTGGTGATGGAATGTATGAAGAACATGGTGGTTGCCCTTCTGGAGGTGTTGTCGTAAAAATGGGTTACATAAAAGGTAAACAATGCATAGTGGTTGCCAATGATGCTACAGTAAAAGCTGGAGCATGGTTTCCTATTACTGGAAAAAAGAATTTACGTGCTCAAGAAATTGCTATAGAAAACAGATTACCTATTATATATTTAGTAGATTCTGCAGGTGTGTATTTGCCAATGCAAGATGAAATTTTCCCAGATAAAGAACATTTTGGTCGCATTTTTAGAAATAATGCAGTGATGAGCAGTATGGGAATTACTCAAATTGCTGCAGTGATGGGAAGTTGTGTTGCTGGTGGAGCCTATTTACCAATTATGAGTGACGAAGCACTTATTGTAGATAAAACTGGAAGTATATTTCTTGCTGGTAGTTATTTAGTAAAAGCTGCTATTGGAGAATCTATTGATAATGAAACTTTAGGTGGTGCAACAACACATTGTGAGATTTCAGGAGTTACAGATTATAAAGCAAAAGATGATAAGGATGCTTTAGAAACCATACAACGCTTAATAGATAAAATTGGCGATTATGACAAAGCTGGCTTTAATAAAGCAGTTTCTAAAAAACCTAAAGAGAATCCTGAAGATATCTTCGGAATTTTACCTAAATCACGTGCTGAGCAATACGATATGAAAGAGATTATCAAACGCTTGGTTGATAATAGTGAGTTTGACGAATACAAAGAAGGCTACGGAAAAACAATCATCACAGCTTATGCTCGCATTGATGGTTGGGCAGTTGGTATTGTTGCTAATCAACGTAAACTGGTAAAAACCAAAAAAGGCGAAATGCAATTTGGAGGTGTGATTTATAACGATAGTGCAGATAAAGCTACGCGTTTTATTGCAAATTGTAACCAAAAGAAAATCCCATTAGTATTTTTGCAAGATGTCACTGGTTTTATGGTTGGAAGCAAGTCTGAACATGGTGGTATCATCAAAGATGGTGCAAAAATGGTAAATGCAGTTAGTAATAGTGTAGTTCCAAAATTTACTATTATCCTCGGAAATAGTTATGGTGCAGGAAACTATGCCATGTGTGGAAAAGCTTACGACCCAAGATTAATAGCTGCTTGGCCAAGTGCTGAATTGGCTGTAATGAGTGGGAATTCTGCGGCTAAAGTGTTGCTGCAAATTGAAAAAGCATCACTTCTTAAAAAGGGTGAAAAAATTACTGAAGCAAAAGAAAAAGAACTTTTTGATAAAATTAAAAACAGATACGACAACCAAGTATCACCATATTATGCTGCGTCACGTATTTGGACAGATGCTGTTATTAATCCTTTAGATACACGAACTTGGATAAGTATGGGAATAGAAGCTGCCAACCATGCTCCTATTGAAAAACCTTTTAATATGGGAGTTTTACAGGTTTAGTTTATGAAATACATACTCATTTTTTGTTTCCTATGTTCTAGTATTGGTTTTTCTCAATCTGAGGAAAATGTCATAAATCCTAGGATTAGATTTAGCAAAATGGATTCAAAAAACATTGAAAGTGAAGCGTTATTATATACGATTTCTAGTAGAGATACATTTTATCGTGAAGAACTGAAGTATCTTGATTTAAGCGATTTTCAGTATGACAAAGAGAAAACGCCTAAGCTTTTTTCGCACTACAAAAAATCGGTGTTCTACCGTACAAAAAAGCATTCTAAAAAGGTGTATCGAATATTTCAATGGAAAGTTCCAGTGGTAATTTACTTTGATAAAGAGATTCCTAACAAGATAAAAAAGGAAGTCAAATCGTTTTATAGCCAAGTAAATGACATTGATAATCTTAGTGTAACATTCACTAATAACATAGATAAGGCTAATTATCGGGTTCAAATTACCGATGAAATTTTTAGTACAAATTCTAAGACCTATAAGCTTTCAGAAAAATTTACAGTAAATAATTATTTTTTTGATTACTGTAATTATTTTTTAATCAATGACAATAGAAATGGGATTATTGGCTGTTCATTGAAAATCAATAGAGAACAATTAAATAATAATGATCATTTACTAGCTAATATAAAACAAGGCATTTTTTTAAGTTTAGGTCGCTTTTTCTTGAACGCTTCCTTAATGGACGAAAGTATTTTAACCAATCTCATTTATGAGAATGAAAAAATAATTAGTGATTTAGATTTGTCAATTTTAAAATTACATTATTATCAGCTTTATAATAGACGTATAGATGGAACTGATTTTGAAACACTATTGCAAAAAAATTAATTAAACCAATATGAAATCAATACTTTGTTTTATAATTTTCATACTTATAACTTTATCTAGTTTTTCACAAAAAAAACCAAGTGTCGTAATCAGAAATTATGTTCCAATACAAGACTATCACACAAGATATAAATCACCTTTAACCAAAAAAGATTCTTTAAATTTTATTATTAGAGATGAAATTACATTGGTATTAATTACTGAAAAGATGAAAACTATTGGTACTTATGTAGACTATGTATATAAAGATTCTTTATTTCTTGACCAGTATAAGAAAGTTGCTTTTAATCATAAAATGATAGATAATGAAACCACAATGAAATATTGGAAAAGTGACATCAAACTATTTTTTGCCAAATCTGTTTCTAAAAAAGAGAAAAAATCTATTTTATCCTTCGCAAAGCAAATCTCAACTCAAATTGATTCACTTAATATTTATGAAGCTAAAAATCATGCAGACTCTAATTACACCATTTATTATTCCAGTGATTATAATTATGATAAAAATTTAGAAAAAAAGAAGGATGCTGATTTTTGGGTATATTGGTACAATAATAATCAATTGTATAAAGGATCTCTTAAAATAAACAATGAGAAATATTTTAGTGAGTCCCTTAGAATTGCTAAAATCAAAGCTCTTTTGTTTCAGTCATTAGGCTTCTTTAAATTATCCAAAGAATTTGATTGTGATAGCTATTTCTCAAATTGTTTCTCTGAAGACAAACAAATAACAGATTTTGATTATGAGTTACTCCAGTATCATTATTGTTATGGTATCTGCAAAGGAACATCTTTAGGAACTTTTGAAGCACAACATGAAAAAGTAAAGGAAATCTTAAGCAAAGATCCTCATAACGTTTTTAGATTTCATTATCCAGAATATTGAAAAACAAAACCACAAAATCACCAGCATATATCATTCTCCTACTCATTTTAGCTGGAGAAGCTGTATTTATATTACCATTTGTTTTACAACGTATTTTTAGACCCACATTTCTAGAAGTTTTTGCAATAAATAATGTTCAAATTGGGAGCTGCTTTTCTGTTTATGGAACCGTTGCTTTTTTCTCCTATTTTTTTGGAGGACCATTAGCCGATAAATTTAAACCTCACCTATTAATGTCTGTGGCTTTAATACTCACAGCCTGTGGCGGATTTTATCTCTCAACCTACCCTTCTCTATTAAACCTTCATATTCTTTACGGGTTTTGGGGTTTCACAACTATTTTTCTCTTTTGGGCTGCCATGATTAAAGCCACTAGAATTTGGGGTGGAACAGACAAACAAGGCATCGCTTTTGGCTTTTTAGATGGTGGTCGTGGTTTGGTAGCAGCTCTTTTTGGGTCAGTAGGTTTGATCATTTTTTCCTTATTTATTACTAAAGACATTGAGTTAACTTCATTTACAGAACGTCAAGAAGCCTTTAAACAAGTCATTATTTATACGTCTTTAGCAATTTGTGTTGTAAGTGTTTTTGTTTACTTTTTTCTCAAGAATCTCAATCCTTCCGAAAAAAACATTAGTATTTCAAAACCCAAATTAACGTTTGCTGATTTTAAAATTGTCATGAAAATACCATCAGTATGGTTATTAATGATCATAATTCTTTGTGCGTATTACGCTTATAAAATGACAGATGTTTTTAGTTTATATGCTAAAGATGTCATGGGATATAACGACATTGAATCAGCTAAAGTAGGCACATACCTTTTATATATGCGTCCAGTAATCGGAGTTGTTATTGGATTAATTGCAGATCGTACAAGAGCATCATTATGGATCGTGGTTGGCTTTTTTCTCATGCTCGTCACCAGTGGTATTTTTGCGAGCGGAATAATTGACGATAGTTCCACTCTATTTTTCACACTCTCAATTGGAACAATGGCAATTGGCGTATATTCTGCAAGAGTGCTATATTTCGCAACATTAGAAGAAGGTAAAATACCAATTGCATTAACAGGAACAGCAGTTGGTTTTATATCTATAATTGGTTATACACCTGATATTTTTGCAGGACCATTAATGGGATACTTTTTAGATGCTCATCCTGGCGCATTAGGCTTACAATATACTTTTGGAGTTATGTCTATATTTGCAGGTGTTGGTCTTGTTGCTGCTTATTTTCTATATCGCTTACCAAAAAGAAGAACGACTAAAATTTAATTTTTTCAAGAGTTTTTTTACGTTGAATTTTTCCAGTATCTGTCATCACAAATTGTGATACTGCGTATGTTTTCTTCGGAATTTCAAGTTTGCCTAATCCATTAAAAACTGTTGAATCTAAAGCAGTATCATCTGCTTCAATAACTAAAATGAGTTGCTCTCCTAAAGTTTCATTAGGCTCAGAAGCAACAAAGAATTGCATTTTTATATTGCCTTTTAATTTCTCTTCTATTTGCTCTGGAAATAATTTTAATCCACCAGAATTAATCACATTATCAATACGACCAATCCAATCAAAAGTAGTTTTAGAATGTAATTTCACAATATCATTAGTCACCACTTTTTTAGAAGCTACTTTAGGAGCATCAATAACCAAGCACTCTCTATCATCTTGAGAAATAGTCACATTTGGTAACACTTCAAAATGTGTTTTTTCTTGTCCGTTATTTAATGGTTTTAAAGCAATATGCGTTGCTGTTTCTGTCATGCCATACGTTGCATACACTTTAGTTTTTAAATTTTGCGTAGATTCTATAAGGCTTTTAGAAACCGAAGAACCTCCAACAATCATAATATCTACATTATGTAAATAACTTAATGTAGACTTTAATTGCATTGGTAACATAGCGCAAAAGCGATACTTTTTCTCATAATCAAAAATAGGTTGTGACGTTGGCTCAACGAGATCAATTTCTAGACCTAAAATCATAGCTCGTACTAACATCATTTTACCAGCAATATATTGTGTTGGCAAACAATGCAACGAAGTATCTCCAGGTTCTAAACCTAAATAATCACCAGTTGCAATACAAGAATTAACCATAGCTTGCTTACGCAATTTCATGGTTTTTGGTTTACCTGTAGATCCAGATGTATTTGCTAAAACAAAGTCTTTTTCGTCTAACCAATCTAACAAGAAATCTCCAGTTATTTTCTCATATGGCTCTCCTTCTTTCACCAAGCTATAAGCAACTTCTTTAAGTTCCTCATGATCATAATTGGTGCCATTGAGTTTAAATTTTAAATGAATTTTATCAAATATTGGAGTCATAACATTTCGGCTTAAAAGCAATAATTAACCTATAATTTTGTAGTCTTCTTTTGGTGGCTCTACAATTTTACCAAACAGCTTTTCTTTCCAATTGGTCCATTTATACACCTTAGAAAAAATGAATAATATAATTGGAAACATTATAAATACAGGAAAAACCATATCTATAAATTCTAATTTTGGCTCAGCTATATCTTTTAAAATAGAATGTGTTTGAAATGCCGTCCAGTCTGAAGTTACCAGCAATGCAGTAAACAAATTATTTGCTGCATGAAACCCTAGCGCCAACTCTGTACCTTCATCCATTAAGGTCATAATCCCAAGAAATAATCCAGTACCTATATAGTAAATCAATAAGGAATACCCTAGTTTTCCAATTTCAGGATTTGCGATATGTAATAAGCCAAAAATAGCAGATGTGATCAATAAGGGTGACCAATTTCTTTGGCATACATTTCTAAGACTATTATAGCTTTTAGATTCAAATCCGTTCGTTTTTTTAATAATTTGAAATACAATAACACCTACTGCAATCACTGCTAATAATAGTAAACTATTTTGCAAATAGTCAATTGAATATTTAATATTTAATATAATAAACATTGGAATCGTAATCAATGACATCAAAAACGCATAAGGAAAAAACTTGTCTGTAGTTGCAACACCAAATCCTTGCATCAAATAGCCTCTAAACAAATATTCTTCTAAACTGGTTTGTATAGGTACTAAAGCTATGGCGATTATTGCTAGAATAATAAAACGTTGCATTTCAAAATTATAGACATAACCTTCTGGTGCTAAGTAAAAATAATCGACTAAAACGAGACCTGATGATAAAATTCCCCAAAAGATAAAAGCGAACCAAATACGTTTCCAATCTAGTTTTGATCTAGAAGTCGCAATTGCAGTCATTTTTTGTTTATGTATAAATTTTACAGCCAAGTATAGCCCAATAAAACCAACAGCAAATGATAATAATGCCAAAAGTAAAAACACATTAGAATCTAAAATAGAATACATTGAAGATTCATTAATAGATTGTACATCTCCTCCATCACTAATCACTTTCATGACTACAGCTCCCAATAATGGAAACTGACCAACCAAAGCTGCTGAAAAGACAATCAAAGATCCTACTAAATACTTCCAGAAATCATGTTCAACTTTAAAAGCTTGTGCTATAAATTTATTCATTTTTATTTTAGTTTAATATCGAGAAGCGACGTGTTCCAATCTCGATTATTTTCGTGCTGCAATGTACCATTTTTTACAATTAATGGCGAATCAATATTATTAGTAAATAAACTACCAGTTCCTAAACCTTGAGGCAATTTATTGTTTAGTGCAAAGGTCCATTGTGCAATTGCATTTAGTCCAATATTACTTTCTAGCGCACTTGTTATCCACCATTTAATATTTTGCTGTTCTGCTAGATTAATCCATGATTCACTTCCTTGAAATCCACCAACCAACGTTGGTTTTAAGATGATGTATTGCGGATTAATTATAGACAATAACGCTTTCTTTTTTTCTTCGGAAAATACGCCAATCAACTCCTCGTCTAAAGCAATTGGCAAAGGTGTGTTTTGACATAATTTTGCCATCTCATTCCATTGTCCTTGTTTTATGGGTTGTTCAATAGAATGTAAATCAAATTCTGATAAACGTTTTAATTTCTCTAAAGCTTCTTCTGGAGAAAATGCACCATTTGCATCTACACGAAGTTCTATTTCTTTTGCTGAAAATTCCTGACGAATAGATTTAAGGAGTTCAATTTCCGAAGAAAAATCAATAGCTCCAATTTTTAATTTTATACATGAGAAACCAGCTTCTAATTTATCTTTGATTTGCTGTTTCATGAAGGCTTTGTCTCCCATCCAAATCAATCCGTTGATTGGAATTGGTGCTTGGTTTTGAGTAAATCGTGAAGGAAATAAATTAAAACCATCCTCACTTTCTAAAGATTTAAAAGCCATCTCTACACCTATTTGAATACTCGGGAATTCAATGAGCTCAGTGACTAGTTTGTCAACACCCAAGTTGATGTTATCGCAAGTCCATTGCAATTTTTGCTCAAAATCTGGTCTATCATCAATACTGAGACCTTTAAACATACCACATTCTCCAATACCTGTTTTTCCATCTTTCACTAAAAGAAGAAACCAAGTGTCTTTGGTTTTTAAAATCCCACGAGAAGTTCCGCTTGGGTTTTTGAAGTGAAGCTTGTAGTGTTTGTATGTTGCTTTTATCATTAGGACAAAAATAAGAAATCTGTATGCACAAATTACGTTTGATCGAATTAGAAATCAGAATGAAAACTAAATTTACTTTTTACGATAAGTGGTCTTAGTCCAAAAAAAAGTCTGTTTCATAAAAGTGAAGATAAATATTTAACAATTTTGTACTTTAGCAAAACGTAATATGAGTACATGCAAGATCCAGAATTTCCTAATATTATTTTGTTTGCCATTCCGTTTTTTATCATTGCGATGCTATTAGAATTGTATGTGACAATCAAACAAGGTATTAAGACTTACGAATCTAAAGACGCCTTCTCCTCTATTGCAATGGGATTAGGCAATGTGTTTCTTGGTTTTTTTAGTAAAGCATTAGTCTTATTGGCTTTTTTTTACATTTATGAACATTTTAGACTATTCACTATCCCAATTACTTGGTGGAGTTTTGTTTTAATATTCTTTGCAGATGATCTTGCCTATTATTGGTTTCATCGCACATCTCATGAGTGTCGTTTATTTTGGGCTTCTCATGTGGTGCATCACTCCTCACAACATTATAATTTGAGTACTGCGTTGCGTCAAACTTGGTCTGGCGGATTTTACTCTTTTGTGTTTTGGTTGTGGTTACCACTTTTAGGATTTCATCCAGGCATGATTTTACTACAAATGTCCATTAGCTTATTGTATCAATTTTGGATTCATACTGAAGCCATCGACAAACTCCCAAAATGGTTTGAAGCGGTTTTTAACACACCTTCTCATCATCGTGTTCATCATGGAAGCAATCCTTTATATCTAGATAGAAATCACGCAGGAATATTAATTATTTGGGATAAATTATTTGGCACATTTCAAGCTGAATTAAAAGATGAAAAAGTGGTGTACGGTTTGGTTAAAAATATCAACACATACAACCCAATAAGCATAGCTTTTATAGAATGGGTACACATGTTTAAAGATGCTTTTTCTGGTCGGAAATCGTTAAAACACAGATTACTTTATCTTTTTAAACCTCCTGGTTGGAGACATGATGGCACTGGACAATCCTCAGATGATTTGCGGAAGGAATATTTAAAACATAGTTCGCAGTCGCAGTTTACAATGAAAAAATAAATACTCTCGTTTTTACGAGCAAAAAATGAAACTTAACAATAAAACAGTTTGGATTACTGGTGCTTCTAGCGGAATAGGAAAAAGTCTAGCCATTGCATTATCAACATACGATTGTAAATTAATCTTGTCTGCTAGACGAACTTCAGAACTTGAAAAGGTGAAACAATTATGTCACAATCCAGAGTTGGTGTATGTCTTGCCTTTAGATTTAGCAGAAACTGATGCCATGCAAGAAATTGCAAATGAAGCTATTTCAGCATTTGGAACTATTGATATACTGGTGAATAATGGTGGTATTAGTCAGCGTTCTCCAATTATCGAAACGTCTATTGCTGTAGATCGTAAACTAATGGAAGTAGATTATTTAGGAACCGTTGCCATTTCTAAAGCATTGCTACCACATTTTGTTGCACAACAATCTGGTCATTTTGTTGTTGTGTCTAGTTTAATGGGGAAATTTAGTTCGCATTATCGCTCTGCCTATTGTGGTGCAAAACATGCCTTGCATGGCTTTTTTGATGCCTTACGTTTAGAACATGATAAAGACCATGTGAAAGTCACTTTTATTTGTCCTGGTTTTGTAAATACCAATGTGGCAAGAAATGCTTTAACCGCAGATGGTAGCAAGCAAGAGTATCAAGATGAGATGACAGAAAACGGATTAGATGTTGATGTCTTCGTCAAAAAAATGATTACAGCTATTCAAAAAGAAAAGTATGAAGCTTATATTGGTAAGTTTGAACGTTTTGGTGTGTTATTAAAACGCTTATCACCAAAATTGGTTCATAAATTTGTGTTGCGCAGTAAGGTCAGGTAGGTACTTGGTTGTGAGTAAAGGTCACAGAAGATGTTTTGCAAAATAATCTCCTAATTTTTTAGTCATAAATATTTTATTCAAATTGACTATAATAAATAATTACATACCATGTTATTACTCCTATTAAAAAAAATAAATGAACAAAAAGAGCACCTATATTATACTCTTTATGTTTATTCATATCTATGCTAATCAGGTTCATAAGTATCAAGAAAAACGCAATTAATGCTATCAAAAAGAGAAATATATAATTCAAACCAAAAAAATGTCTTGGCTGTTCTAATGTCACAGATAAAACTATAAATACTACCACACAAATACTATAATAGATTAGTGTATGTATTAATCCTTTTTTTCTTATCATTAGTTTTTAGTCAAATTGAAGTCAATCTATAACTCAATACTCTCACCAATCTCCAACAACATTAAATCTTTATCCTTATCAAAGAATTTACGTTTGGCGTCTTCGTGATCAATTTCTATATAACCAAAGGTATCAAAATGATAACCTAACACTTTGTCACATTCAACAAAATCACTTGCTAAAATGGCGTCGTCAATTCCCATCGTAAAATTATCTCCAATTGGAAGAATTGCTAAATCTAGTTTTGTAAATAATGGAATAAGTTTCATATCCATCATCAAGGCAGTATCTCCAGCAATGTAAATGTTTTTATGTTCGCCTTCTATAATAAAACCACCTGGTTGCCCACCATAACTACCATCTGGAAAGGATGATGTATGAATTGCATTAACATATTTTACGTTTCCAAACTCAAAATCCCATTGTCCACCATGATTCATTGGGTGATTTTCTATGCCTAATTTATCATAGTGAGTTGCAATCTCAAAGTTTGAAATCACAACAGCACCTGTGCGTTTAGCAATAGCTTCAACATCTAAAATATGATCTTGATGTGCGTGAGTCACCAAAATATAATCTGCTTTAAGTGTTTCTATAGAAATGTGAGCTGCTTTTGGATTTCCGGAGATAAAAGGATCTACCAAAATATCAATATCAGCGACTTTGATTCCTAGACTTGCGTGACCGTAAAATGTAATTTGCATGTTATTGCGTATTAATTATTATGTGGATTAAATTGCCTTATTCTAAAGTCATAAATTGTTTCTTCTTACTTTTTCTCGTACTCATCATGATAAACTTCTCGTTTTCAAATGTACCATAAAAAGGTGCATAGAAGGTATTCCCTTTATTATCTTGAATTTTGTCATAAGTTACCTCACCAGAAGCACTATACACAAAATCATAGAGTGACGAGGACTCAAACCATCCTGTTGATGCTTTTGTACGACCATCTTTTTTCTCTTTTAAGTTTTTACCAGAATTTAAGATGACATGCAATTCTCCATTTTTCATAAACGCATTGTAAGAAGGTGCTGTAGCACGTTTAAAGATGCTTCTTCCCCAATCTAGATTACCTTCTGCATTAAATTTTATTATTAATACATCATCATAATGATAGGTATAGGTCCAATAACCACCTGTTGTTCCTGTAGATACGTAATGACTTGTGACGTAAAATTCTTCGGCTAGCATATAAGTGTTTCCTTGACCATCTGTTAGGACATAATCTATATAAAAATTAGACAATTCTTTGTCGTTTTTACGTTTTGCTTTTCTATAGCCATAAAGATCATCGTATACTTCTTGAGGTAGTGCTAAAAGTTTCTTATTTTTTACTGAAAGGTTATCTGTATCAATCATAAAGTTACAACCCCCTTTGATTCTACCTACATTTCTTTCTGAATAAAACCCAATTAAATGAAGTTCATTATCTATATCTGTAATTGTTAACGATTGGATGTGCTCATCTTCTCCTAAACCAATAAATACGTCCTTAACTGATGCTTTAGAGATTTCATTAAGCACGAATTCGTAGTTGGCTTCACCTCCTTTTTTTTGTCGTTTCCCTTTTTTAAATAATTTTCCTAGCGAGTACACAGTGCCATCATTAGAAACTGTAAGATCATTAGGTTGGTAGAAACGCTCCGCATCTTCTCTATAAGATTTTTTATAAACCATTTCTAGTGATTGTGCATTATAGACACGAATGGTATAACTATTAAGGTTTTTCTTTATGTTATCTGTAGCCATTGCAAAATACTGTCCGTTAGGAGATAAGGCAAAACTCGTTTGACGTTTATTACGACCAGAAAATAAGCCTTGGTTTTTTTCTACGGTAGCACTAAAGATTTCTTTTTTATTATAGGATTTTGTTGCCAGATTAAAAGTGTGACAATACACGATGCGTTCCTTTTTTTTTGGTGATAACACAGTAAAGTATTTGATCTCATTACCAAAAAACAATTCACCTATAAATCGTTCTTTCTTTTCACTATCAACAACTTTAGAAAAAATCTTTTTAAGATTAGCATCAAAAATATCAAACAGAATATCTCTTTTACTTTCTCTAACAATTCCTGTAAGATTTGATGTTGTAGTATGAATGGATTTAATATCAAATGTTTTAACATCGTCTTTATACTCTTCGCTCTCTGTAACTTTAAGTTTACTAGTTTTTTGAGCTTGAGCTGTGAAAATTGAAATTGTAAATAGAATAAGGAATAATCTGTTCATAATTAGGGTTTAGTTTTATAGAACTGAAAAATACAAAAAAAACTCAGACAGATTTGAAGAAATTGTCTGAGTTTTAAAGCCCCAAATTTTATTGTTGACACAATATAAAATGTATCTACCTACAAAATTTCTACTTAAATATAAGTATTAATTATTTGATAACCAAATATTTATGTTAAAAAAATCATAAAATATAACCTACACCTAATAATAGAGAAAACAAAAATGTGGTTAGCGCCAATACTTTTAATTGAGGATCATAATCTATTGGATTCGTTGCTTTTCTAACTTTATTTAAATGAATTAACAATGGAATAAAGGCAATATAGAATAAGAAATTCCATAAGCTAGAGTAGTATAAAATTGAAAAAACTATAGCAATAATAATAGCTAAAACAATAAGTGTGATTTGATAGGCTTTCGCTTTTTCTTTTCCTAATTTAACAGCTAGCGTCTCTTTTCCTGATAATTTATCAGATTCGATATCTCTCATATTATTGAGATTTAAAACACCCATACTTAACAAACCTAGAGAAATTGCAGGTAACCAAACATGATGATCTATATGCTTTGTATAAAGAAAATAACTACCAACAACGCTTACTATTCCGAAGAAAATAAAAACAAATACATCTCCTAAGCCTTTGTAGCCATAGGGTGAGCTTCCAACTGTATAATTTATTGCTGCATATACAGAGAAACCTGCGAGTAAGAAAAACACCAATGCATACAGTAAATATTTACTACCAAAAGATGTAAAAATGAGTCCTACGGTTAGGATGATAACTACAAGAATATTCTTTTTGATGCCTTCAAACATCTCTTCTGGAGTAATGGCTCCACTTTGAATAGCACGCTCTGGTCCTATTCTATTTTCGTTATCTGTTCCTTTAACTCCATCTCCATAATCATTGGCAAGATTTGAAAGAATTTGTAGTGCAATAGTTAAGAGCATGGCAAACGTCATGATAAGTCCATCAAACTTCCCATTGTAATATGCAAAGCATGAACCTATAATAATACCAGATACCGAAAGTGGCAACGTTCGTAATCTAAAAGCGGAAAGCCATGGCTTTATTTTGTTAATCATAAAACAGCTTTCTATTTATGGAATCCACTTTTTATCAAAGTTAGGTTTACGTTTTTCTAAAAACGCATCGCGACCTTCTTTAGCTTCATCTGTCATATATGCCAAACGCGTAGCTTCTCCTGCAAATACTTGTTGACCAACCATACCATCATCTGTTAGATTCATAGCGAATTTTAGCATTTTTATTGATGTTGGTGATTTTTCTAATATTTCTTGAGCCCACTCATAAGCAGTATCTTCTAATTCATCATGAGGAATTACTGCATTGACCATTCCCATGTCATAGGCTTCTTGAGCTGAGTAATTTCTTCCGAGGAAAAAAATCTCACGAGCGCGTTTTTGTCCGACCATTTTTGCCAAATAAGCAGATCCATATCCACCATCAAAACTCGTTACATCTGCATCTGTTTGCTTAAAAATAGCATGTTCTTTACTCGCTAACGTTAAATCACAAACAACATGAAGACTGTGACCTCCTCCTACTGCCCAACCTGGAACTACAGCAATCACAGCTTTTGGCATAAAACGAATTAAACGTTGAACCTCCAAAATATTAAGACGATGATAACCATCTTCTCCAACATAGCCTTGATGACCTCTTGCTTTTTGATCGCCTCCAGAACAAAAACTCCAAATGCCATCTTTTGTTGATGGACCTTCTGCAGACAATAATACAACACCAATATTTACGTCTTCTCCAGCATCGTAAAAAGCATCGTAAAGTTCTTTTGTTGTTTTTGGTCGGAAAGCGTTTCTAATATCAGGACGATTAAAAGCTATTCTAGCAACACCATTACATTTTTTATAGGTAATGTCTTCATAGGTTTTTGCGGTAACCCATTCGGTTTGACTCATAATTAATAATATTTACTACAAAAATACTGCTTTAAAAATAATACTTCAATCAAAAAACATCTAAATCTTATGAGTCTCTCACATAAAATACTAGCAATTAAATATTTATGTGACATTTTATAAAAACAAGTGTCTTATTATAGGCATCAATTTAAAACGCCATAATAATTAATACATATTTTAGGGATATGAAAATTTTGAATTCTAATATTGCACATCAAATTATTAAAGAAGAGCAATCTAAAGCAGGAGTTATTCATTTCTTCAATCATATTGCTGTTGTAGAATTTAACGAAGGCATTCATGCTGACATAAAAAACGGAAAGAAAATTTTAGAATCTATGATGAATTACTTCGGAAATTCTAAACCTTTTGGCATTATCGCAAACAGAATTAATTCTTATTCTATTGCTTTATTAGAAACTGTTGAAGTGCGCTCTATGTTTCCAAATTTAGTTGCCTACGGAATTGTTAGTTATAATTTTGCTGGACGCATGAATGCAGATATTGAAAGTCAGTTTTGCACTTCCGAAGATATTAGCTTTAATAACCTTTATGAAGGTATAGATACTGTTTACAATAGAGTGATAAGCAAGATCCCTTTACCTCTTAATTAAATTCTTTAATCTTTTTGTTAATATACAATATTAGAAGATTGTTAATTTAAACGCTCTAAATGTTTTTTTTAATAATTATTATGAGTTATTTTCATAAAACATGTAATATTCGTAAAGCTTTCATTCCTATTAATAGGAAATTTATAATAATGTATTTAAGTTAAAAAATACAATAAATAGACTAAATAGACATAGTATATTTGCATTTTTAATTTTTTAAATAACAGATATGTCAATTGTAGATTGCCCTTACAATGAAGAACCAATATTAAAAAAAACTATAGATTTAGGAGATTTATATTTTTTTAAGAAATTTGTAGTATGCGAATTCAATGAAGGTGTAAACATTAATTTTGAAAATTTTAATGAAGCCAAGATTGAAATTGAAAAGCAATATGGTAATACCAGTTTTGGTTTTATTAGCAACAGAATACATTCATACTCCATTTTAGTTACAGATGCACCAATATTTAATAAGACATTTAAAAATGTAAAAGCATACGCTACAGTAACTTACTCTGATTTGGCTAGTAAAGTTTTTGAAATAGAAAATCATTTCTTCAAGTTTAATAGAAGAAATTTTGATAATTTAGAAAATGCTATACAATGGGTTGAACACAATCTAAAAGAAACAGCAGCATCTATTTAATTTAAATAAATACCATCATCTTTTATAGTAATCAACTTTTGTTTATATAAAGTACCAATAGCCTTTTTAAAGGTTTTTTTACTCATTTGTAAAACGTTTTTAATGTCGTCTGGACTAGATTTATCATTAAGTGCTAAAAAACCGTTATCGGTGTCACCAAGATATTCCATCACTAAATCGGCATTAGGTTCAATTTTTCTATAACCTATTTTACCAAGTACAATATCAAGTTTATTATCGTCTCGTACTTTTTTAACAAAACCTTTTAAACGATCTCCAACACTAATATCTTTAAATATATCTTCATGAAATATTAAGCCTAAATGTTGATTATTAACAATGACATTCATTCCTAAATCTGAAGGATGAGACACAATCAAATCTACTTCATCAAATTGCTGAACCGTTAGATCTTTATTGTCTAAAAAACGATTGGTTTTACTAGATGCAACTAATCTATCTGTTTTTTCATCGAGATAACAATGTACAAGATACCAGCCACCTGCTTTCATTTTAAATGCTTGCTCACTAAATGGGCAAAAGAGTTCTTTAACCATTCCCCAATCTAAAAAAGCACCATGTTCTGTAACTTGATTACAACGCAGTAAAGCAAAATCATCACGTATAATATAAGGTTCGTCTGTTACAGCAACAAGACGTTCTTCATTATCTAAATACACGAAAACCTCTAGTTTTTCCCAAATTTGAAATGTCTCTGGTACATATCTATTTGGAAGTAAAACCTCATTATCCTCTGCATCTGACAAATATATGCCTTGCTCACTTTCTCGTATAATTTCTAATGTATTGTAATCGCCTATTCTAATCATGCGTCAAAGATATGGAAAAAAGAGTTTTAGATGGTGCTACTTTTTAAGTTATGGTATGACAAATTAATATTTTTATCAATGAACTCAAATTGCATAATTATTTTAAACCTAAAAGTAAGATTGTTAGAATCACAACAATTCAAGATTTAATATTTCCGAATAAAAAAAAAGCGTCACTTTCGTAACGCTTCTTTATATGTTTAAAAAATTCTATTTGTAAACAGATTCTTTTTTGAAATGTGTAGCTAATAAATAATATACAACTGCTCTGTATTTATTTCTATTTGATTTACCATATGTTTCCATTACAGAATCAATAGCTTTATCTAAATCTGCGCTATCTTTTAATCCTAATTTTTTAATTAAGAAATTGTTTTTTACTGTTGCTAGCTCAGAATCATCACTTCCAGAAACCGTTGCAGCATCTGCATTATAAATAGATGGTCCACAACCAATTGTTACTTTAGTTAATAAATCCATGTTTGGAGTTACACCACATTTATCTTTTAAATCTGCAGCATACTTTGCTATTAAATCATCTCTTTTACTCATCTTAGTTGTTAATTTTTAGGTTAATAAATATTTGCTCTATAAAGATAGTTAATTATTAGACACGTAAAAACTAAGGAAGTCACATTTTTATTTGATGTATTTAAAGTAGTCTAATAGTAAAGAATCATTTTCGGTTCTTGGCGTAAACACTTCTAGTAATCGTGGGTGCTTAGATTTATTATGAAAAGATTTTAATGCACTTTCTAAATCTTGTTCGTTATGCGCTGTAACATATTCAAAACCATACATTTCTGATAATTGCTTTGCAGTTAAGTTGTGTTTGGTCTCAAAAAAATAGTCAAAATTATCTGTGTTTTTATGTCCAGGAAGAATTCTAAAAATACCTCCTCCTTGATTATTGAGCACTATAATTCTGAAATTTTTAGGTATATAATTATTCCATAATGCATTGCTATCATAGAAAAAACTTAAATCTCCAGTGATAAACGTTGTTTGTTTTATATTGGCAACTGCACATCCAATTGCTGTAGATGTACTGCCATCAATACCACTTGTACCACGATTACAATATACCTCCAAAGTAGGATTTATATTAAACAACTGTGTATATCTAATTGTAGAACTATTTCCTAATTGCAAAATTGTTTTATTAGGTAATGATTTTAATAGTAGACTAAATGCCTTAAAATCACTAAATGGAATTTGCTTCACATATTCCAAATGCTTTTTGTGACGTCGTTGTTTTACAACTGTCCATATATCTAAATAATCACTTTTAGCAATATGTGTTATTTTTGGTAGAAATTCAGCAAAGAAATCATTGGGTTTTGCAACGATATGTTTGTCTAAACAAAAGAACGTATCATTTGCATTTTTATCACCAATATGCCAATGGTGTTTAGGTTGCAGCTTCCGTAAAAAAGCTTTAATCTTTTTAGATACAATTAAACCACCAATAGTTATTAATATTTCTGGTTGTAGCTTTTTAAAATCTGCATCTTCTAATGGTGCAATCATTTTATCGATACTAGGAAAAAATTTTGCATGATGAATATTTGAAGTCGTTTCGGTAAAAACAATCACACTATCATCATTTGCTAAGTCATCTAGCCATTGCTGTTCTATTTGATTTGGAGGCAACACACCTATTAAAATGATTTTTTTCTTTGATACATACCATTCATCAATACAGTCTTTAAGTTCTGCTTGATCAACTTTTAACTGATTGACATCTAATTCTTCAACTTTAGGACTTACTGTTAATTGCGCAACAGTTTCATAAAGTGGTTCGTCTAATGGTACATTTATATGAACAGGTCCTTTTTTAAATCGCGCTAGATTAATTGCATTATTAATTTCCTTTTCGTTGTCAGATTGAATGCCTTGTTGTAAACCTAAAAAACGTTCTAATTTATTCTCTAGACTTTTAAAAATTGGTATTTCTTCTTTGTTTGATAATCTACTTTCGTCCTTTAAATCTAATTTCAAATTTGCGGAATATAAGATATGATTTTCAAAAACATTTTTTTGATTGATGGTTTGCCCATCACCAATACCTATTAAATGTTTTGGTCTATCTGCTGAAAGTACTATCAACGGAATATCGCTATAAAAAGCCTCAGCAACTGCAGGATAATAATTAAGTAACGCACTACCTGAAGTACAAACAACAACTGTAGGCTCTTTTGTTTGCTGTGCAATTCCCAAAGCAAAAAAAGCAGCACAACGCTCGTCTACAATACTGTAACAATTAAAGAATTCATCATTGCTAAATCCTAATGTTAATGGTGCATTTCTGCTTCCAGGAGAAATAACAATATGCTTTATGTTTTTAAGTTTACACAACTGAATCACAGTTTGTGCAAGCGGAATTTTAGGGTGTATCATGTCTTTGCAAAGTTATTCAAAATGTCACTCTAAAAAAACAAGATTGGATACAATTAATTTACTAACTTTCATCACTTTATAATCAAATATTAATTTCATGAAATTCAATTCCCTCTTTTTTCTCCTACTATCATTAACTTTTAACAACTTAGTAACAGCACAACAAAATGACAATCTTTGGCTTAGAAATAGTGCGATTTCTCCAAATGGAAATCAAATTGCCTTTACCTATAATGCAGATATATATCTCGTGTCATCTAATGGCGGAAAAGCAACACGATTAACAACTCATAGTGCTTATGATACCAAACCTGTTTGGTCACACGATGGTCAACACATAGCCTTTGCTTCTAATAGACATGGGAATTTTGATGTTTTTATAATGACTGCTTCAGGAACTAATGTAAAGCGATTAACGTTTCATTCGGCTGACGATATGCCTACAGATTTCTCTCAAAACAATGAAAACGTTTGGTTTAACAGTATTCGATTAGACAGTCAAAACTCTATGTTATTTCATAGATTAGGAGAATTATATAGTGTAAATAAAAACGCATCAACACCTAAACAACTTACTAGTTTTCCTGCTTATGAAGCAAAAAACAATAGTAAAGGTGACATGATATTTGAAGAAATTAAAGGCTATGAAGATGAGTGGAGAAAACATCACACTTCTTCTGTAACTCGAGATATATGGATCAAATCTGCTTCTGGGAATTACACAAAACTTTCTAATTTTAAAGGAGAAAATCGCAATATACTATTTGGTTCTAGTGACACTTTTTATTTTTTATCTGAAAAATCTGGAACGTTTAACGTATTTCAGTCTACATTCTCTAATCCTAATCAATCTTCACAGGTTTCAAATTTTGAAATGCATCCTGTACGACATCTGTCGGTTTCAAAAGATGATCTTTTAGCTTATAGTTTCAACGGAAATATCTACACTCAGCGCATTGGAGAATCTCCAAAAAAAGTAAGTATAGATGTAAGTGGTGATCAATCGTTACCGGAAAATGAGTTATTATTTGTTAATGGAAGCGTGACAGATATGGTTCCATCTCCAAACGGAAAAGAATTAATTTTCATTCATAGAGGTGATGTATTTGTAACGTCTGTAGATGGTAGTTTAACACGTAGACTTACCGAAACTCCAGAACAAGAACGCAGTATTGATATTAGCGCAGATGGTAGAACAATTGTTTATGCTGGAGAACGTAATAATAGCTGGAACCTATACACGCAAACGCTTCCGGATACAAAAGAAAAATATTTCTTGAATGCCATTGAATTAAAAGAAGACGTTTTATTGGCTGATGCCTCTGAAAGTTTTCAACCTAAATTTTCGCCAACAGGTGAAGATATCGCTTACCTAGAAGAGCGCACAAAATTGAGAACTATTAATTTAAAAACTAGAAAAATCACATCAATTCATAATGGCGAAAAACAGTTTTCGTATGCAGATGGAGACCAACAATTTGAATGGAGTCCAGATGGTAAATGGATAGCTTTAACCTTCAATCCAGATCAACATTGGGTTTCAGAAATTGGACTTTTAAAAGCTGATGGTACTGGTGATTTAATTAATGTTTCAAAAAGCGGATTTAATGACTTTTCACCAAAATGGTCGCTTGATGGTTCTATGATATATTGGTCTTCAGATAGAAATGGGATGCATAGTGTTGCCAAAACAGGTCCTTCACAATTAGATGTTTATGGTGTGTTTTTGACTCAAAAAGCATATGACAAATTCAAATTAAGTAAAGACGAGTACGCATTTGTTTCAGATGATGAAAATGATGACGATAAGGACAAAGATTCTAAAAAAGATAAAGACAAAAAAGACGATGACAAAACCGAAGTAAAGAAAACATTAAAGCCTATTGAAATTGAACTAGAAAATTTATTTAAGCGGAAAGTTAAACTTTCATTATTTTCTACCAACCTATCTGACATGTTAATCACTAAAGATGCTAAATCCTTATTATACTTAGGTCGCGTAGACAATAAAGCCGATTTATGGAAGTTAGATTTACGTACAAGAGAAATAAAATCTCTAGGTAAATTTGGTCGTGGAGGTAGCATAGCATTTGGTAAAGATGCAAAAGATGTATTTATTTTAAGCGCTGGAAAAATCTCTAAAGTAAGCGTCGATTCTGGGAAGAAAGAAGGTGTTGGTATTAATGACGAAATGTCTTTTAATCTTTCTGCTGAACGTTTATATCTCATGGATCACGTCTCTCGTCAAGTTCAGAAAAAGTTTTTAGATCCTAATCTTCATGGAGCACCTTGGGATGAATTGTCTGCTAACTACAAAAAATTCGTACCTCATCTTAATAATGACTTTGACTTTAAAGACATTTTGGGAGAATTATTAGGAGAATTAAATGCCTCACATACTGGAGCACGTTTTAGAGCATCAAATAAAAAAGGTGATGAAACAGGATCACTTGGAATTTTTATTGATGATAGTTACGATGGCGACGGACTCAAAATAACCGAACTTATTGAAGGAAGTCCATTATTAAATGGAGATAAAAAAGTCAAATCGGGAGTGATAATTGAAGCAATAAATGGTGAAGTGATAACTAAAGACATTAATTTTTACACACTTTTAAATAGAAAAGCTGGTGATGCTATCACGATTTCTTACTATAATCCATCAACAAAAAACAGATGGAAAGAACGTGTGAAGCCAATTTCAATAGGAAAAGAAAACGAATTACGCTACCAACGTTGGATTAAAAAAAACCGAGAAATGGTTCATAAACTATCAAACAATCAAATTGGTTACATGCATATTAGAAATATGAATGACAGTAGTTTTAGAGAGTTTTTAGACGAAGTTATGGGAGAAGAAGTGAATAAAAAAGCTTTAGTTGTTGATACTCGTTTTAATGGTGGTGGAGATTTAGTTGATGATATCACCACCTTTTTAAGTGGAACAAAATATATGGAATTTAGAAACGGAGGGAAAATTGTTGGCACAGAATCACATACTCGTTGGACGAAACCAAGTATTATGCTCATAGGAGAATCTAATTATTCTGATGCACACTGTACTCCTGCAGGATATAAGGATTTAAAAATTGGAAAACTCGTAGGAATGCCAGTTCCAGGAACTTGTAGTTTTGTGTGGTGGGAACGAATTCAAAATGGTATTGTATTTGGAATCCCAAACATGCAAGTGCTTGACATTAAAGGCGATGTGTTAGAAAATAAAGAACTGCAACCTGATATTGTAGTTAAAAATGGTTTTGAAGAAGTTACCAACGGAAAAGATAAACAAATTGAAGCTGCTGTTTTTGAGTTGTTGAAACAGATCAATTAAATAATCTTGAGTAATGACAAATTTAGTAACTGAATTTGAAGATATAGCAGAACAATTAGGAGCTACGTTACATTTTTCCGAAAACAAAATAAATATTGGTGGAGGTGTGATAAGTCCGAATTGTGTTTTTTTACTAAATCTTAATTACAAAGGAAGAACGATTAAAATAAAAAACGCTACTGGAACTTATTTTTATGGAAATGTTCAATCTGTAATTTTGAATAGACAAAGTTCCTTAGAATTTCAATTAACTACAAAAAGTCACTTTACAAATCTTTTTTCAAGGAAGAAGGATAGGTTTAAAATTCAGACATCGAGCAATGATATAAAAACATTTATACAAACTAGCGAGAGTATTTTAGGATTGCGCCAAATTACTCAAAAAGATGTTTTCGAGCCTACAATAATTGGAATAAATTCTAATGGTAAATACGAGTTATTAATAGAATATTCTTTGCAATTCAATGATTGGCCAGAAGCTATCATACCCATTGTGAATTTCTACAAAGCCTTTATTGATAAATTTGGTGATTAATTCAATACACGCAACATCGTTTGGGTTTTATTAACCGTTTCCTCCCACTCTAATTCTGGGTTAGAATCTTTTGTGATGCCACCTCCTACATAAATTAAAGCCTGTTGTTTTTTTATTTGCATGCATCTCAAATTCACAAATAATTCGCTGGTTGTTTTCACCAAATTATACGCGTTGTTTTCTACATTGCGACGGTTCTTGTTTCTTGTCTTTGATGATTTAACATTCAGTTCTCCTAAAAATCCTGTGTAGTATTCTCTATTATAATTTTCATTATTTAAAATGAAACTTTTGGTTTCTATTTTGGGTAAACCACAAATAGCAGGTGTTGGATGTAAAGTTTCAATAACTTTCTTTAAATCTCCCAATTTTAAAATACCCGAAATTTTAGTCTGTAAGTGTAATAATTCTCCAGCTTTAATTGTCTTTGGAGTTGTAACATTAATATTTCTAACGATATCTCGAAGATTATTAACAATATAATCTGTTACTATTTGCTGTTCGTCAATTTCCTTAGTTCCCCAAGGCTTTTCAATCGTATCGTCATACTTTTTAGTTCCAGCTAATGACATGGTTTTAAATCGTTGTCCGTCAATTTTCAAAAGCGTTTCCGGAGTTGCTCCAAGCCAGAGTCCTATTTCTGGATGATACCAGAGGTATACAAATGCAGTTGGATAATTTTTAAGTAAGTTTTGAAAAATCTCTATTGGATTTTCTTCGGAAATTGGATCACCTTCAACTCTTGATAAAACCACTTTTTCAAATCTACCTTCCTTTATAGCTTTAATTCCTTGCTCAACTAATTTGAGGTGTTGTTCTTGTTCGATTTCAGAATTATTAGAAGCTTCCTTTTTACGCTCTAGTTTTGAAACATTAGATATTTCCGAAGATATAAAATATTCACAGGAAATCATCTTTGATTGTTCTAGAGGGAACAGTATTGTGTTCTTTTCAGAATCAAAAGGTGAGAAAACAAAACCACTCTCAGTAAAATCACTTACAGTATGTATCGCATCATCCTTTTGAAGAATTGCCTTCACAAAACTTTCGTTAGGCTTTCTATAAGCTACGAAAGGTAGTTGCGAATTGTTTTGGGTTTCTATAGCTGTAAAGAACTCTTTTTCTATCATCTCCTACTTCTTTTTGGTAAGCGAAATTGTTGATAATCTACAAATAGATACTAAGTTGTCGTTATCATCTGTAACTCTAATATCTAACAATTGTGTGGTTCTTCCTTTATGTAAAAAAGTGGCTTTAGCATAAACGTAACCTTCTGTGACGCTTTTTAAATGATTGGCTGTTATCTCTAAGCCACGAACAAATTTATTCTCAATATCTAGAAAGATATGTGAAGCAAAACTACCAACACTTTCTGCTAAAGCTGCAGTTGCTCCTCCATGTAAAACACCATCTGGTTGATAAACTCTTGAATCTACTGGCATTCTAGCCACAAGAAAATCGTCACCATAGTCTACCATCTCAATATTTAAGGTTTCCATCAAGGTGTTTTTACTCGCTGCATTTGCTTTAGCAAGCACGTCTTGTTTAGATAATTGCATATAATTACTGTATTTTTAGCATGATTTTTAAGAAACGTAAAGATACAAAATGAATTCTACAGAAAAGGAAATTTCTTATTCCATTACCAATAGTTACTCTACTTTAAATGAACTCACCTCATCTACAAAAAACGTTTGGTTTGTTTGTCATGGCATGGGTTATTTAAGCAGGTATTTTATTAGATATTTTAAGGGTTTAAATCCTGAAGAGAATTATATTATTGCACCTCAGGCTCAAAGTAAATATTATAGTACTCCTAAATTTAAACATGTTGGAGCAAGTTGGTTAACTCGAGAAAATACTGCAATGGAAACCAAAAATATAATGACTTATTTTGATTCCATTTTTGAGAAAGAGCAAATTTCCGAAGTAAAAAATCTAATCGTTTTAGGATATTCTCAAGGTGTGAGTGTTGCTATGAGATATGTTGCCAACCGACAATTGCAATGTTCGCAATTGGTATTGCATTCTGGTGGAATTCCGAAGGAATTAAAAAAAGAAGATTTTGACTTTTTTAACGGAAAAGCTAAACTTGTTTATGGTGACAAAGATGAATACCTCAATGATGAGCGAATGAAAGAAGAACTTCAAAAAGCTAAAAACTTGTTTGGTACTCATTTAGAGATTATTCCTTTTGAAGGTGTACATGAAGTGAATATTCAACTTATAGAAAACCTTGTTAAAAACAAAAAGTAGCCATAAATTATGACTACTCTTCGCTTTAATTAAAATACTAATAAAACTCGATAAACTTATAACCTCTTATTTGAAGGAACTATTTTCTTTACAACACTTCCTTTATTGGTTGAGACTTTAATAAACAATATTTGATCATTAGCTTTTGAAAGGTCTATTTGTGAAACGCTTTCTGAGTTTTTAATGTAGTTCTTATTGTTTACTTCTTCAAGTAACATACCTCGAATATCCATAACTTGAATATTTACATCTGTATCAAAATCAAATTCATATGCTATATTAATTTCTTTAGAATACGGAATTGGATATGCTTTAAAATCTACATCCTTAACTGAGCTTTCTCTAAAATTATCACAATCTATTATTTCTAGTTTAAATTTCATGATTTGTGCACAGTTAGTTCCATAACCATAAGTATAAATTATAGCATGAATTCCTGGAGTTAACATATTAGTATTTACACTATATGTACCATCATTATTATCTACGACTCCATATCCAGAATACATTCCTCCTTCAGGTGTTCCTCCAGATAATACAACAAGACCACCTTTTTCACATGCTGTGATAGATGAATGACCAAAACTATTACTCGTTGAAATAACGTTTATAATTAGAGTAGCAGTATAAGGACAACCATTGTCATCTGTCATTTTTGCTATTACTGGTGAATTCTTAGAAGCATATACATTACCATCAACTGGCCAGTAATATGATTCTCCTTCACAGATATTAACTTCTTCTATGAGATCATCAGTTCCTTCATAATAATACACTTTTACAATTGCATAAGATCCAGGACATGAGTCTGTACCAGGAATTGTATATATATAATCTCCATTAACTGGACCACTCCAAGCTCCACCTTCATCTGGTGAGCCTTCTAAGGCAGCAAATAATTCATTTTCTGACGGAACAACACCTTGACATATTGTCAATGTACTATTTTCTCCTGCACTTAATAATTCGGTTTGATTTATAACAAGCGTTGCTGTATAATCACAACCATTATCATTAGTTAGATTTAATACTACTGGAGAATCTTCATAAGTATATGTCTCACCGCTTAAAGGCCATAAATACGAACCTTCTTTACAGATTGTAACATCTTCTTTGATGTTTTTAGCTTTAGAATATTCGTAGACTTTTATTATAGAAGAATCTCCTGGACAATCATTTGTTCCTTCTATTGTATAGATGTATTCTCCATTTATTGGTCCACTCCATACTCCTCCTAAATCAGGATTACCTCCTAATGCTTCAAACAATTCTTCATTAGTTGGTACAGTACCCATACAAACAGTTACAACTCCATTTTCTCCTGCATTTGCTGTTGGTATTTCATCTATTATTAAAGTTACGGTATATGGACATCCATTATCATCTTCGGTTTGTATTACAACTGGCGAATCTGCAGCTGTATATATATTACCATCATACGTCCAATTGTAAGTATCACCTTCACATATAACAACATCAACTTTAACATCTTCTGTTTTAGGATATTCTGTTACTGTTAAAATAGTATTATAAGTACAGCCATCACTTCCTTCTTGTAGAATTGTGTGAACACCTACTTCATATTCTTCACCTTGATACATATAAGTTTGACCTATACAAACCATTCCGCTAGCTTCATCATCTGGTGTTCCGTTAGTTGAAGTCACTTTTATTATAGTTGAAAAAGGACAACCATTATCATCTATATTAGTAATATAATGAGTACCTAATCCGTACTCTATTCCGTTATAAGTAAATGTTTGACCGTAACAAACCTCACCATCTACAGTAACATCTGGTGTCACATCATAGTAATCTACAGTAACAGTTGCCGATGCTTCTCCACAAGATCCCGAAGCTTCAAATACATATTTATAAACACCATCTATTGGTCCACTCCAAATACCTCCAACATCTGGATCTCCTCCTAAAGCTTCAAACAATTCTTCATTTGTAGGTATTATATCCTGACAAACTGTTAAAGTACCATCTTCACCTGCATCTTGAACTGTATCTTCATTTATAATTAATGTTGCAATATAAGGACAACCATTGGCATCACTCAAATTCACTACCACTGGAGAATCTGCTGCAGTATATATTTCATTTGTAATTGACCACAAGTATGAGTCATCTTTACAAATTGATATCTCAGTTTCAATGTTTTCTGTCACATCAAAAGCAGTTACCGTTAATACTGTTGTATAAGGACAACCATTAGCATCTGTTCTTTGGATGTCATAAGATCCTACTGCATATTGTGTTCCTTCATATTCATATGTGTTTCCAACGCAAACTTCTCCTGAAGCTGTATTGTCTGGTGTCACATCATATGCTGAAACCGTTAATACTGTTTTGTATGGACAACCATTGGCATCTGTTCTTGGGATGTCATAAGATCCTACTGCATATTCAATACCTTCATAGTTATAAGTGTTACCTATGCAAACTTCGCCTGTAGCTGCATCATCTGGAGTCACATCATAATATTCTACTTTTACTGTTGCAGATACTTCTGGACATGATCCTGATGCTGCAAATGTATATGTATATACGTCTGCTAGTGGTCCGCTCCATGTACCACCTTCATTTGGAGTGCCTAATAAAGCATCGAATAAATCTTCATTAGTTGGAACTACATCTGCACAAACTGTTAAGATCGCATCTTCTCCTGCATTTGGTGCATCGTCCTCTGTTATTGTTAATGTTGCTGTATATGGACAACCATTCGAATCGTTTAAATTCAATACCACTGGTGAATCTGCAACAGTATAATCCATGCCATCTACTAACCAGTTATAAGAATCACCTTCACAAATCGTAACATTGTTTACAATGTCTTCAGTTACCTCATAAGCTGTGACTGTCAATACGGTTGTATAAGGACAACCATTGGAATCTGTCTTTGGAATATCATAAGATCCTACTGCATATTGTGTTCCTTCATATTCATATGTATTTCCAACACAAACTTCTCCTGAAGCTACATCATCTGGTGTCACTTCATATGCTGAAACCGTTAATACTGTTTTGTATGGACAACCATTGGTATCTGTCTTAGGTATATCATAAGATCCTACTGTATATTCAATACCTTCATATTCATATGTGTTTCCAACGCAAACCTCTCCTGAAACTTGATCATCTAGAGTTACATCATAGTATGCTAATGTTAATACTAAATCGAATGGACAACCATTCTCATCGGTTACATTAAATGTTTCGGTTGTTGCAGAATCTACTAAGTAATCCTCAGATATACCATCGCTATCTGTATCGATACTCCATGTATAACTTCCGCCATCACATACTGTTTGAGTATCACTGATATCGCCTGTTACTTCGTAGTATGCTAATGTTACTGTTGCTGATACTTCAGGACATGATCCTGATGCTGCAAATGTATAGGTATATACGTCTGCTAGTGGTCCGCTCCATGTTCCGCCTTCATTTGGAGTGCCTAATAAAGCATCGAATAAATCTTCATTAGTTGGAACTACATCTGCACAAACTGTTAAGATCGCATCTTCTCCTGCATTTGGTGCATCGTCCTCTGTTATTGTTAATGTTGCTGTATATGGACAACCATTAGAATCGTTTAAATTCAATACCACTGGTGAATCTGCAACAGTATAATCCATGCCATCTACTAACCAGTTATAAGAATCACCTTCACAAATCGT
>NZ_JBBMRC010000009.1:0-163964 GCF_038900375.1 Psychroserpens sp. AS72
AAAAACCAAACACACGAAGTGGGTTGCGGTTTCTATGTTTGCTCAGGATTACCCGTCTGGGATCACGAGCAAAGCGAGTAATCAAAAAACTTTATGAAAACAAAAAACCAAACACACGAAGTGGGTTGTGGTTTCTATGTTTGCTCAGAATTACCCTTATGGGATCACGAGCAAAGCGAGTAATCAAAAAACTTTATGAAAACAAAAAACCAAACACACGAAGTGGCTTGCGGTTTCCATGCTTGCTCAGGATTACCCTTATGGGATCACGAGCAAAGCGAATAATCCTAAATCTTTATAAAAATAAAAACCAAACACACGAAGTGGGTTGCGGTTTCCAAGCTTGCTCAGGATTACCCATCTGGGATCACGAGCAAAGCGAATAATCCTAAATCTTTATAAAAATAAAAACCAAACACACGAAGTGGCTTGCGGTTTCCATGCTTGTTCAGGATTACCCTTCTGGGATCACGAGCAAAGCGAATAATCCTAAACTAAAAAAAATAGAAAAACTTCAACTATACTTCCGTTTTCTCATTTAAATTAATCGTACTACATTTGGCACAATAAATGGTAATGTAACCGTTATAACATTAAACCTATCTAAATGAAATTCATTCTACCCTTACTAATCTTATGTAGTTCATATATTTCTAATGCTCAAAATAACACAATTGTTGCAGGAGAAAAGCTAACTTATACAGCATCTTACAACATGTCTGGTTTGCTTAATGATTTAGCTCAAGTAACCATGGAAACTAGCGAAGTGAAAACTTCAAAATCTACTTTATTAAAATTAAAATGTACTGCTACAACTTATAGTAAATGGGACAATTTTTTTAAAATTAGAGATTTATATGAAAGCTATGTAAGTCCAAAAACATTAACACCGTATTTATATAATAGAGATATTAATGAAGGTGGCTATGAAAAATTCATGAAGTACACATTTAGTCATAAAACTAAAACTGTTTCTAGTATAATGCGTAAACCAAGAGCTGATGGTTCTATTTGGGAAGTTAAAAAATCTGTCAAAATAGGAGGTTCAACTCGTGATTTAGTTACTACACTTTATCATATTAGAAACTTAGACATTCATAAAGCCAATGTTGGTGATAGCCAAAATTTCACTGTACTTTTTGATAATAAAGAAACCGTTGTAAGAATAAAATTATTAGGTAAAGAAACTTTAAATACAGCACTAGGCAGAAAAGAATGCTACAAATTAGCCATTTCACTAAATAATAGTAATGTCCTAAAAGGCAGTAACGATAATGTAATATGGCTTACAGCAGATGAAAATAAAATTCCTGTTTATGCTAAATTTAAAATTGCTGTTGGTAGTGGAGAATTAAAAATCAAATCAGCAACAGGTTTAAAATACTAATTATATGAAGAAGTTATTTTTAATTTTAGGATTTATCGCTGCAATTTTAGCACTTATATTAGCTGTAACACCATTATTTAAAATTGCATTTATACCAGCGATTGCTGCATTATTGTTTGGACTACTTACCTTATTCGTTTCTAAAGACAAACAGCAATATAAGAAACCGATTCAGTTAGTTTTTTTAATGACAATTATAGCACTAGTACTTACAACTTATAAAACGGTGTACACCGAATCTGAAGTTGGAAACACAGAGCAAATGGAGCAAAAAGAAGAACAACTAGAAGAAGAATCAATACAAGAACTTGAAGATTTAGAAATTGATGAATTGGAGATAGAATAAATATTTTAAGGTAACACTTCGGTTTTACCTTTTTTTTTGTTTTATTTGAATCAAAATCAGCCAATTATTCCATTCCTTAATGAAATTTCACCTCATTGCTTTATCCCTCACTTTAGTTGGCTCATGTGCTACATTACGACATTCTGAAAAAATTGATCTGCTTAAAGAGAGTATTGTTTTTGAAGATTCAAAAACTATTAACACCTATCTGAATACGATTTCTAAAGAAGAACTCAAAGAGCACGTTTACACGTTCTCTTCAGATGATTTTCAAGGACGCAGAGCTGGAGAACCAGGACATCATAGAGCTACAAAATTCATTAAGGATTATTATATCAAAGAAGAAATTCCTTCACCTTTAGGCTCAAAATATTATCAACATGTTCCGGAGTCTTACTTTTCCGATGGCATAAAAAATTCTCAAAATGTGATTGCCTATATTGAAGGTAGCGAATTTCCGGAGGAAGTTATCATCATATCTGCACATTCAGACCATGAAGGGTTTACAGATACCGAAATCTTTAATGGTGCAGACGACAATGGTTCAGGCACAGCAGCTGTTATGGAAATGGCTCAAGCATTTAAAAAAGCGGCTCTAGAAGGTCATAGACCTAAACGAAGTGTGGTTTTTTTACACCTTACAGGAGAAGAAGTTAACCTTACAGGATCTAGATTTTACACACAACACCCAGTGTTTTCTATGCATAACACTGTCGTAAATCTTAATATTGATATGATTGGTCGTGTTGATGACGCTCATGAAAACAATCCAGATTATATTTATTTAATTGGTGCAGATCGTTTGAGTACGCAATTACATTATATCTCAGAAGCTGCAAACTCAGAGTTCACACATCTAGAATTAGATTACAAACTCAATAGTGATAATGACCCTAACCGTTATTATTACAGATCAGACCATTATAATTTTGCTCAAAAAGGAGTCCCAGTAATTTTCTATTTTAATGGAGAACATGAAGATTATCATGAACCTACAGATACTCCAGAAAAAATTAACTACGCCTTACTAGAGAAACGCACAAAACTGATTTTTGCAACGGCTTGGTATTTGGCAAATTCTGAAAAAAGAATTATTGTAGACCAAGACTTTTAACAAGTTGTTAAAATTTGCTTAAAGACATACTAACTTGACTAAAATACAAGTAGATTTTTTGTAATATCGTGTAACTAACTTATGTAACATATAACTAATGAAAACAGCATTACGTCTTTTTGCTACTGCCTTACTTATAGTAGGCTGTGGTAGCTCTAACCAAAAAACAGTAAATAAAGCACCTGCAGATCCAACAGTCTATGGTAGTACCATTACATCTGCCGAATTAAAAGACATGCTCTACATCTACGCTTCAGATGATTTTGAAGGACGTGAAACTGGAGAACCTGGTCAAAAGAAAGCTGTAGAATATTTAAAGGATCAATATGTAAAAATGGGGATTCCTTCACCACTTCCTGGTGATGATTATTTTCAAGATGTACCATTAGAAAAACAAAAAACTCCAGAAGTTGAACTGTCTGTCAATGGATCAGCACTAGAAAACTACACAGATTTCCTTGTTCTAGGTAGTGCAGACACACAACAAATAGACATTAATGAAGTCGTTTATGTGGGTTACGGAATTGATACAGAAAACTATTCAGATTATAGAGACCAAGATGTAAAAGGAAAAACTGTGATATTTAAAGCTGGTGAACCTAAAGATGCTCAAGGTAATTACATCACTTCTGGAACTACCGAAGAAACAAAATGGAGTTCTGGTAGATCGTCACTTTCATCAAAAAGAAATGCAGCACAAGATAATGGTGCCAAAGCTGCAATCTTTGTAAATGAAGACATGATTAAACAATATGGTCCCTATTATCAAAGAATGGCTGCTTCAGGAACTGCTGGCAGAATCTCATTAAAAAGTAATAAGCCAGCTATGTTATTCATGATGGCTAATGAAAAAATAGCAACTGCGATCCATCCAGCACTACTAGAATCTGACGCTAAAAAGACAATCACATCAAATATTACAGGTGAGATTATAAGTCAATCTGAAAAAGTAAGTTCAGAAAACGTAGTCGCATTCTTAAAGGGAACAGAAAAGCCAGATGAAATCGTTGTAATCTCTGCGCATTTAGATCACGAAGGTATTAAAGAAGGTAAGGTTTATAATGGAGCAGATGATGACGGATCAGGAACAGTTGCTATTTTAGAAATTGCACAAGCATTCAAAGCTGCTGCAGATAAAGGCGATGGCCCAAAACGCTCTATCCTTTTCTTACACGTTACAGGAGAAGAAAAAGGACTTTTAGGATCGAGACATTATACCGATAATGATCCAATTTTTCCATTAGAAAATACGGTTGCCGATTTAAATATTGACATGATTGGTCGTACAGATCCAAAACGTGAAGGCGACAGAAATTATGTTTACCTCATTGGTAGTGATAAGTTGAGTACTGAGTTGCATAACATTTCCGAAGAGATGAACAATAAATACACCAACATCGTTTTAGATTACACCTTTAATGATGAAAATGATCCAAACCGTTTTTATTACAGAAGTGATCATTATAACTTCGCAAAGAACAATATTCCTGTGATTTTCTATTTCAATGGTACGCATGATGATTATCATAAACACACTGATACTCCAGATAAAATCGAATATGATCTATTAGAAAACAGAACTCGTTTGGTATTTTATACCGCATGGGAAGTTGCAAATCGTGACGCGAGAATTATCGCAGATAAGGCAGAAACTAAGTAATATTTGGGCGTTACCCAAAAGGGTCGTGCTATACGCTATATCTTTTATTTTAATCACTCCGACTTCGCTCAGTGAACAAAATAAAAGGATGTCGCTACTATCACTAACGCAAACATTAATAGTAAAGGTTCAAGACAATTTTTAATATCTTGAACCTTTATTTTTTTAATTAAATCTAAACTATATGACAAACCAATCTCCAAGACTCAAAATAGGTGAAGGTAAAATAAGTGGTTATTTATCTATATTTTTAGCCATTGTATCTTTAGGATTTGTCATTTGTGCTTATTTCCCAGATACGTTTACAACCAAAGATTTTAGAGAAATTTATAATCCGCAAATTGTAAAGTGGTCTATTTTAGGCGTTTTGATTCTGTCATTTATTTTTGCATTTACAAGTTTCATTATAAGTAAGAAAAAACGGTATGGCTTTACCTCTACACTAATTATTGCAACAACCATTTTAATAGGCACTGCATTACCAGAAGGTTCGGGAATTCAAGATAAAACGTTTACTATTGGCCTAGATTGGTTATTAATTGATGTGTTAGTTTCTGCCATTGTATTTATACCTATAGAATTGTTTCTACCAAAACGCCTTGACCAAACCAAATTTCATGAAGAGTGGCGCACAGACTTAGTCTATTTTATAGTTAGTCATTTATTCATTCAAATCATTGGAGTTATTGTTCAATATCCAGCCACAACGATGTTTGCAAACATTGGATTAGACGGGTTTCAAAACACGATTCAATCCATTCCGTTTTTACCACAATTATTTGTAGCGTTGTTAGTATCAGATTTGTTTCAATATACTGCGCATTACTTTTTTCATAAAATTCCGTATTTATGGCGTTTTCACGCAGTACACCATTCTACAAAAAATCTAGACTGGCTGGCTGGCTCTCGTACACATTTTTTTGATTTGGTTGTTGTAAGAGCAATGTCTTTTATACCAATTTATGTGTGTGGTTTTAGTAGTTCTGTATTTTTCACATACATTGTTATTGTGTCAATTCAAGCAGTTTTAGCGCATGCCAATACAAGAATTAACTTTGGATTCTTAAAGTATGTGTTTGTGACACCTCAATTTCATCATTGGCATCACTCAGATGATCCAAAAGCATATGATAAAAACTTTGCGATTCATTTTCCGTTTATCGATATGATTTTTGGCACTTATTATGATGAAGGCAAAGCATGGCCAAAAAGCACAGGTTTAGGCGATGTACATTACCCTAAAGGTTACGGAAAACAATTTGTGTATCCTTTTCTTAAAAATCCGCAGGAAGATTTGGAAAATGAGAGTGAAAGGTGAGACTATAGAAAAAGGGATTTGTTTAGTTTTGAGAGGCTTTTAAATACTATTACAAATTGATTATATTTATGTGTTGCCAGTAATTTGTAAACTGTAACAATTACAAGAAAAACTTATCCTTATTAAAAACACAATTAATGAAAAAAACTACTTTACTAATATTACTTTTATTTTCATTAAAAAGTATAGGACAACAATCTAAATTAAAAATTACAATTGATGAAAGAATTGAAACTCTTTATTCTGTAGCATTCTTTAATGATTATTTTCTCATAAATAATCATGAAAACTTATACAAGAACACTTTAAAAAACAAATTAAACATATTAAAAAATCATAAGGCTGTTCAGCTTTTTGATAGCTTATCAACTAAATACAATTTTTCCTATTATCGAACTGTAGAATGGATATTGCAATATTCAAATTTTCCAGAATTTAATAAAACAAAAAATAAAGCAGATGATTATTCAACCGTATCCGAAAATAAACAATTTTTATTAGAGGAATTTAAGGATGAACTAATTAAATTTAATCAAGACACTCTTTTTCAAAAATATTTAAAGGCTGTCAAACCTTTAAATGCGAAAATTATTTCTCAAGTTCAAAATTCTACGACAATTGATGAATTACCTTCATACTTAGAGGAGTATTATGGAAAAAAGTTGAATTCTTACAACCTTATTCTTTCACCACTTCTTCACGCTGGAGGTTTTAATTCAGAAATAATTAATGAAAATGGAGAAAAAGAAGTATATGCTTTACTAGGTCCCAATGGAGAAATTGATTTTGTTCCTTATTTTGATAAAGATTTTATAGAAACTGATTTGATTTTACACGAATTCGGGCACTCATTTGTTAACCCATTAATGGTAAAATACGAAAATCACGTTGAATCTTTGAGTTCTAAATATTTCACTAAAGAACTCGAAAAAAATGGAACAAATCAAGGATATAGTGAATGGAAATATATCTTTAATGAACTTCTTTTAAGAGCTACGACTATTCAAATAACTAGGCAAAAATTCGGAAATGAAAAAGCAGAAAAATTGCTGAATTTTGAAAAATCAGTTGGATTTGAATTAGTCGAAAATATTGTTGAAATTTTAAAAGAATATGAACTGAACAGACATAAGTATGTTACCTTTGATGAGTTCTACCCAATTTTAATTGAACGAATGAAATAAAAAACTACTGGCAACAACGTGTATAATTAATTGCTTGGTATGTTTGTACTCGGAAAATCCTACAAATTCCCCTAATGGGTCGTTTTTGTTTAATAACTTAGTCTTGCCAACGCAACAAACCATACACGTATTCCAAGATCTAATCCTGATAAATTATTTTTTTATGCTGCATGTTGTTGCATAACATGTTGTGCTTCATTATTTCTCACGCGAACGGAATTAAATAATTATCCTAACTTTAGAGAAATAACTGACCAATGATAAAATTCTTTAGAAAAATTAGACAAAAAATGTTCACTGAAAATAAGTTCAGTAAATATATGCTCTATGCAATTGGCGAAATAGTGCTTGTAGTAATCGGAATTTTGATTGCGTTGCAAATTAATAATTGGAATGAATCGAGAAAACTTCAAGACACCAAGAATAGCGTTTATTCTGTCATAAAAACAGACCTTGCAACTGATATTGAAAATATTGATTTGGTATTAACCAGAAATGTAACAAGAGATAGTATTCTTAAAAAAATTATTAATAATGATATGACCATAGAAGATTATCACAATTGTAAGCACTGCAGTTTTATTACACTTGGGTTCCCAGATATAACATTGAACACTCGTGGCGTAAAACTATTAGAAGAAAATAGCGCTGTTTTCAATTCACATCAAGATAGTCTTTCTATAGAGATTAGTGATTTTTACACTAATTCTAGTACTGTAATTAGCGTCGCTCTTGATGAAGTAGTTAGAGATTATTTCGATAATTTTTACTACTTTAAGAATAATAAAACTTGGTTCAAAGATTATATTAATTTCGTAAAAAATGATGAATTAATAAACTATCTACTAACTTCAGACGATTATATGAATAGGGTTAATTCCTATTATGTTTTATACATCAAAACTTACTTAGGGCATCTAAGAAATTACAAGAAAAATGCTGAAGAATTAATAGAAAAAATAAATAAGAAAATGAAATAACGTAAGCACAACACCGTGTATAATTAATGAATTTGGTCGTTGCTTATTTAGAAAATTCCTACGAAATTTTCTCTGGGTCGTTTTTGTTTAATAACTTAGTCTTGCCAACGCAACAAACCATACACGTATTCCAAGATCTAGTCCTAATAAATTATTTTTTTATGCTGCATGTTGTTGCATAACACGTTGTGCTTCATTATTTCTCACTCGAACGGAATTAAATAATTATCCTAACTTTATAGAAATAACTGACCAATGATAAAATTCTTTAGAAAAATAAGACAAGATTTACTTTTAAGAGGTAAAACAGGACAGTATTTTAAATATGCTGTTGGAGAAATTGTACTAGTAGTAATTGGAATTTTGATTGCATTGCAGATTAATAATTGGAATGAAATTCAAAAGGGTAAAATGAAAGCTACCACTATTTTGAAAGAAATTCGTTCGGATATGTTTAAAGATTTAGAGTTAATCGAAGAATTAAAACCATATTGGGGAAGAGAGATTATGTACTTTAAAAAGGTTTTACCTTCATTTAATCCTCGAAAAGAAATAACTTCCTTTAAAGGCTTTGACACTATTAGCAAAGTATCTTATTCGGAGTTATTTGGATATGATATGCCCTTTCGATCAAGCAAAAGTGCCTACGATGCAATGATTGCTGATGGCAATTCTGACCTTATAATAAATGACACCTTATATTCAAATATTCAAAGGTTTTATACTTTTAATGCACCTACCAATGAAAATCTATTTGAAATCTTGAGGCAGGAATCATCTAATTTAAATTATAAATATGCTCATGTAATAGCTTATAAGCCATATAAAAACATTAGTGATTTAACGGATGAGTATTTAATTGCTGATCTTAATATTTATTTTCAATCAAAGAATTTTTATTATTGGAGAACATTTGTAATAAACCAGGAAAGCCTTAAGGATATTATTTCTCAAATTAACAAAGAATTAGAACAATAGTTGAATAAAAAAAACTCCTCTCCCAATAGTTATGGGACTGAGAAGCTTTGTTATTCTGGGTGGAAGACTGGGTTTACTTCGACTTCGCTCTGTATAAACTTCTCACCCTATTTCTTACTAGTTAAATTTGTCATACAAAAAAAGTCCTCAATTTTCATTGAAGACTTTTGCTTTCTGGGTGGAAGACCGGGTTCGAACCGGCGACTTTCGGTACCACAAACCGACGCTCTAACCAGCTGAGCTACAACCACCATTTAGATTTATTATAAGTTTAAAAAAACTTTATAAAAGGAAACTCTAACCGCTGTAGTTGAGCCACCAATTGTGCGCATTTTTCAATGCGTGTGCAAATGTAAAATATTTCATAGTTACTACAAAGACTTTTTTTTAATTTTATTAGTTAAAATTAAATCAAAAGAAAATGTTATTTCTATTTTAAATCAAATAAGCTATCTACAGCAACATAACGTTCTACTGTAAAACCTTCGGCATAATCTACTCCTATTAATCGACCTAAATCGCTAGCTCTATATTTAATACTATCTGTAAAATTTTTACTCGTTATAGGTGTTTGAGGCTCAGTACTCTTAGGATCATAGAACTGCGTTTTATAAGCAAAAACAGAAGCTGTTTTAGAATCTATATATTCTGAAATATCTACTACAAAGTCTGGTTCTATATGTTTCCATTGGATATAATGGTACACGTGTTTTGGTCTCCATTTATCTTGTACTTTACCATCTAACGTCGTTTCAATTTTCAGAAGTCCGCTTAAAAAACATGCATCACTCACTAATTTGCTTCCTTTCCCATGATCTATATGTCGATCTTCAATAGCATTACACAATACAATCTCTGGTTTGTATTTACGAATCATTTTAATGATTTCTAATTGGTGTTCTTTATCATTGACAAAAAAACCATCTGCAAAACCTAGATTCTCCCTTACTTCTACCCCTAATATTTTTGCAGCATCATTAGCTTCTTGACTTCTTGTTTGTTCTGTACCTCGAGTCCCTAACTCACCACCTGTTAAATCAACAAGGCCTACTTTTTTACCATTCGCAACCTCTTTTGCTACTGTGCCTCCACATCCTAATTCTATATCATCTGGATGTGCACCAAATGCGAGTATGTCTAATTTCATCTTTAATTTTTTATTGTCGAAAGTAATATTTGACGCCTTTTAATTAAAAAAAAGCTTCTACACCAAAACACTCAACGAAGTTAAGTTGCTATTAATTAATAAAACAAAGCTAATATTTATAACTCAATATTTCTCACTCGTTTTCGTAAATGTTATATGCATAAATATATAGCAAATATAGATAATATGACAAAAGTAACGAGCATACCAATACCATGATATATGTCATATTTATTGCTTGTTGTTGTACATAACTTTATCCAATAAATTAACCACCAAAAATCACTACATGACACTCATGCTTATCATATTAACGCTAACAATTCTATTTTTCGTTTGGGGAAAGTTCACACCAGATATTGTAGCCTTAGTATCTATGTTAAGTTTATTTTTATTTGGAATATTAGATCTTAGTGAAACCTTGAGTGGCTTTAGCAACCCTACAGTAATTATGATTGCTTCATTATTTATCATTGGTGAAGGACTCTCACAAACAGGATGGACAGCTTTAGCTGGTAAAAAACTCATTGAATGGGCAGGAAAAAGTGTCCCCAAGTTATTGGTTATTGTCACTTTTGGAGCAGGAATTCTTTCTGGTTTTGTTAGTAATACAGGTACAGTTGCTACCTTATTACCTGTTACAGTATCATCGGCTTGGAGTATTGGTACCATGCCTTCAAAAATATTAATGCCAATGGCATTTGGCTCTAATACAGGTGGTTTATTAACCTTAACTGGCACGCCTCCAAATATTATCGTAAATAATACACTTATTGATTCTGGTTACGATGGGTTTTCATTTTTTGAGTTTTCATTAATTGGTATCCCTTTATTAATCATTGCTATTCTCTATTTCAAGTTTATTGGATTTAAATTATTACCAAATCGTAAAACAAATAATAAACCAGTAGATATTAATACAACACTTCACAAATGGATTGAGGCCTATAAAATTGAAAATGATTATTACAGATTAAGAATACGTTCTGTCTCTCCTTTACTCAACACAAAAATTAGTGAATGGAACTTTGAAAATGATTATCAAGTTAATATTATACGCTTAAAACGAAGACATCCTAATCTTTTGAAAGGTACATATCAATTTATAGAATTTCCTAGTCCTGAAACTGAAATGCGCTATCACGATATTATAACAGTTAAAGGTGATACAGAAGCTATAAACAAACTCATGATCAAATTTCGATTAGGCTTATTACCAGCAGAGCCTGTAAAAGATGAACTGAGAAATAACTTAATCAATCAAGAGGTTGGCATGTCTGAAGTTTTAGTCACACAAAACTCATCACTAGTAGGCAAAAACATTAAACTCAACCAATATTTTAATCGCTATGGGATTCAATTACTAGCAACCTCTAGACATAGAAAACCATTTATTGAAGAAACTATGCGTGTCGAAGCTGGTGACGGTTTTATTATTAGAGGGCAATGGCAAGACATAGAACAGCTCAAAAACCAACATGAGAATATTGTGATTTGCGGTAGTCCAGAAGGTATGGCTAAAACAATAGACAACATCACTCCAAAATCTTATATCGCATTATCTGCTTTGATATTGATGATTGTTTTATTAGTTATTGATATCGTTCCTGGTGCTATTGCTGCATTAATATCAGCAGGTGTTGTTTTGCTAACTGGATGCGTTCCAATACATAAAGCTTATAAAGGTATCAGTTGGATGAGTGTAATTATGATTGCTGCAATGATACCTATGGGAATTGCACTCCAAAAAACAGGGACTGCCCAAAGTATTGCAAATGGAATCATTAGTTTTTTAGGTGATGCTAGTCCAATATACTTGATCATAGGTATTTTTCTATTGACGACAACTTTTAGTCAATTCATTAATAATTCGGCAACAGCAGTCCTCATGGCACCAATTGTTGTTTTGGCAGCAAATGCATTACAAATAAGACCAGAACCATTAATGATTACCGTTGCAATAAGTGCTTCTACAGCATTTTTAACACCAATTGGCACAACAACCAATGCCATGGTTTTAGTTGCAGGAGGTTATAAGTTTTCCGATTATTTTAAAGTTGGATTTCCATTATTACTATTATTTCTAGCAACCACAGCATTACTAGTGCCACTAATTTGGCCATTTTAAATTGTTAACCTTTTAAATTACATATATTATGAAACAACAAACAGTAACTCCAACAAATTCCGATTTGAGCGTCTACAACCTCAACAACGTGACAGCGCATTGGAATCTTTCTCCAGAAGAACTTCAACGTATTACCCTTGAAAAAGGCATGGGAAAAGAAACAAATAATGGAACACTTGCCGTAAACACAGGAAAATATACAGGTAGATCGCCTCAAGACCGTTTTATAGTAAAAGATGATTATACAGCAGATAAGGTATGGTGGGGAAAAACTAATAAAGCGATATCTCAAGAAAATTTCGATTATTTACAATCTGAAATAGAAAATTACCTCAGCGGTAAAGAGATTTATGTTCGTGATGCATATGTTTGTGCAGATCCAAGATATAAAACAAACGTAAGAACAGTGACCGAATATCCTTGGTCTAACATGTTTGTTTACAATATGTTCTTAAGACCAGACACTAAAGAACTTGAAAACTTTCAAGAAGAATGGCTTGTACTATGTGCTCCTGGTTTTGAAGCAAAAGATCCTAAAAAACATGGCTTACGACAAGGCAACTTCTCAGTTTTAAATTTCTCTAAAAAAATAGCTCTTATTGGTGGCTCTGCATATACAGGAGAAATCAAAAAAGGCATTTTTTCATCTCTAAACTTCATCTTACCTGTTGAAAAAGATGTGCTTCCAATGCACTGTTCTGCAAATGTAGGAAAAGAAGGAGATACTGCTATTTTCTTCGGACTATCAGGAACTGGAAAAACAACCTTATCAGCAGATCCAGATCGTAAACTTATTGGTGATGATGAACATGGTTGGACAGACGATAACACTATTTTCAATTTTGAAGGTGGCTGTTATGCAAAAGCAATAGATCTTTCCGAAGAAAAAGAACCAGACATTTATAGAGCAATTAAACCAGGTGCTATTTTAGAAAATGTCGTTTTTAAAGACAATGGAGAAGTCGATTATATGGATAGTAGTATTACACAAAACACACGTGTTAGCTACCCTATTTATCATATTGATAATATCCAGAAACCATCATATGCTGTAAATCCTACTAATATCTTTTTCTTAACATGTGATGCATTTGGCGTATTACCTCCAGTCTCTAAATTAACTCCTGGTCAAGCTGCTTACCACTTTATTTCTGGATACACAGCAAAAGTAGCTGGAACAGAAGCTGGAATTACAGAACCTGTACCATCGTTTTCTGCTTGTTTTGGAGAACCGTTTATGCCATTACATCCAACAGTATATGCTGAAATGTTGAGCAAAAAAATGCAAGATGCAGGTGTTAATGTATGGCTAATAAACACAGGTTGGAGTGGTGGACCTTATGGTGTTGGTTCTCGTATTAAACTGAAATACACCAGAGCAATGATTACAGCTATTTTAGAAGGAAAGCTCGATAAAGCGGAATTTATTCAACATCCCATTTTTGGATTATTTATGCCTAAAGAATGTGATGGTGTTCCAACTGAATTATTAGATCCAATGAATACTTGGGTGGATAAAGGTGCATATATTAGTAAATCTATACAATTGGCGCATTCGTTTCATTTAAATTTTGAAAAATTTGCAAGTCAGGCATCAACTCAAATCATTGAAGGTGGACCATTAATTGATGAGCATCATCATTTAAATGATCACGTTTAATTATTGAGAAAAAAATGAGGTTAGCAAAATTTAAACTAAAAGGTTAATGAATAATAAACTGTTAACCTCATTTTTATCTATTATTTCCCAAGTTTAAAAAATTTTAAATGAAGTACTATTTTACACTCTTAGTGTTTTGTACTGCTATTGTATTGGGTCATTCACAAGTAAATCCTGAAAAAGAACTAGGAAGTTGGTACATGATCTATGGAACACATCGCGTGTCAGACAAAATAAGTATAAATACAGGTATAGAATTAAGATATTATGAACTTATTACTAATTACAATCTCGATTTATTTGGAGCTGGAATAAGCTATCATATAAACCCAAAAACAGCACTAACAATTAATTATAGCTATTTGGATATTGATCGTAGTATTGCTTATACCGAAATAAGTAACACGATTGAACATCGGTTATACGAACAAGTTAGCAACAAACATAATTTGGGGAATCTTCCTATAAATCATAGACTTCGTGTAGAACAGCGTTTTTTACATACTATGAATGATAATACTATACAAAACCGATTACGCTACCGATTGGGCACAAAAATAAAATTAAACGAAACATTGTACATCACAGCAAGCAATGAAATCTTTGTAAATTTCACTGAGGATGTTTTCAGAGAAAACAGAACTTATGCAGCCTTAGGAATTAGGCTTCATAAAACCATAAAATTACAATTAGGTTTCATGAAACAACATATTAATAATTTAAACTTAGACCGTTTACAGATTGGCATATACTTCAATACAGATCTAAGGAAAACGCTATAATCCCATACACAGATTTATGCTTTAGAGTTCCACTCTAGTTGCTCCTTTTCTGTTAAAAACGTCCAAGCTACTACTCTACTTATTTTATTACCTAAAGAGATTTGTAAAATCTTAAAATCTGTTGCTCCCAATTTTTTTAATGAGGTTTCCATACTTAACACATGTTGTGTTCTTGAAACCAAACAGGTATACCAAAAACAGTTTGTTTTTAGAAGTGAACTTTGATACAGATAATTATGTACAAAAGCCTTCTCTCCACCTGGATACCACAACTCTTTAGCTGTACCACTAAAATTACGAACCACTTTACTACTCTGCTTACCTAACCCTTTTTGTTTAAGTAAGGTACTTTCATTAGCGTGTTCTTCATCTTTATAAAATGGTGGATTACACATGGCTGCACTTACTTTCTCTGAAGGTTTTAAAATTCCGGTTAGGATGTTTTGCTCATTGTCTTGATGACGCAATTCTATGGATTTGCTGAGTTTATTTTTAATTAGTATTGTTTGAGCAGACTTAATGGCTTGTTTATCTATTTCCGAAGCTATAAAATGCCAACCATATTCTGCATGTCCTAAAAGCGGATAAATACAAGATGCTCCTGTTCCTATATCTAATACTGTTATTTTTTCTTTAACACCTGATTTTTTGAGCAAGTTATGAATGGCATGAATATACTCAACGCGTCCTGGAATTGGAGGTACTAGATTTGCATCAGGAAACTCCCAATAATCAATGCCATAATGCTGTTTTAATAAGGCTGTATTTAACAATTTTACTGCTTGCGGATTAGCGAAGTCAATAGTTACATTTCCGAAGTTGTTAGTAAAAACAAATTCCTCTAATTTTGGAGTACTTTTTACTAAAAGTTCAAAATCGTAACCGTTAGAATGTTTATTATTTTTATGCAAAAGAGGTGGTTTTAGTATTATTAATTGCTTGCGCAATATCGGCTTTTAAATCTCTAAATGTTTCTATACCTACGGAAAATCGTATCAATTGATTACTAATCCCAACAGCATCTCGTTGCTCTTGCGTTAGTAAGGCGTGAGACGTTTGAGATGGTAGCAACATCGTACTTTCAACACCAGCCAAACTCATGGATGGTTTAATTAAATTGAGCTGTTTCATGAATGTCATTGCATCAATACTTTCTAAGAGTTCAAAGGACATCATGGCTCCAAAATCGTGCATTTGTGATTTTGCTAATTGGTGTTGCGGATGACTTTTTAAACCTGGATAATAGACTTTAGAAACGTCTTCATGTTGGTCCAAAAACTTAGCTAATTTACGAGCATTTTTGTTTTGTGCTTTTACTCTAAGCGCCAATGTTTTCATACTACGTTCTAACATCCAAACAGTCATATCGCTTAAGCTTCCTCCTAAGTTTTTAGATACATTCCAAATGCGTTCTATATGTTCTTTTGAACTTGCAACAGTACCTGCAAGAATATCACTATGACCACCTAAATATTTAGTAGCAGAATGCATAACGATATCAATCCCAAAATCTATTGGGTTTTGATTTACAGGACTTGCAAACGTATTATCGATTGTAGTAACAATACCTTTTGATTTTGCTAAATTAGCAACACCTTTGATATCTGTAATGGTTAATAATGGATTTGAAGGTGTCTCGATATGAATTAACTTCGTGTTAGGTTTAATAGCAGCTTCAAAATCTGAAACTTCGTAACCATTAGTAAATGTATATTCAATACCATATTTATGGAATTCTTCACGAATAAAATTACTCGTACCTCCATAAAGTGTGTTTTGAACGACTAAATGATCTCCTTTTTGTAAAAAAGCAAGAAACATATGGCTAATTGCTGCCATACCACTACCAAAGATTAAAGCGGCTTCAGTATGTTCTAGTGCAGTTATTTTTTTAGCTAAAAACTCTTGATTTGGTGTATTAAAATATCGTGGATAACGCTTAACATCAACATCATCAAACTCATAGGAAGTAGATAAGTAAATTGGTGAAATTGCACCTTTAAACTGCTCATCTTTGATTTCGCCTACGTGAGTACAAATGGTATTTAAGCCTAATTTTTTATTTGACATGTATTCTTATTTGTAACCCTAAAATTACAAAAAAGAATGGCATCAAATTGAATACGCTATTGCCTTTTCTTATTTAGATATAATCAATCGTTTATTGAATTTACCAGTTTTGGTTTTGAGACTCACTAAATAAGTTCCTTTAGAAATATTAGATAAAGATATATTATAGTTTCCAGACGAACTAGAAGTCAAATTAGACCATTGTTTAACTTTTTGTCCTAGAATATTATAAAGATGAATTTCTTGAAAACTCAAACCTTGTGGTACGGTTATCTGTAACTCTTTTGTTGAACTAATATAACTAATTTGAGGTGTTGTAAGATTGCTGTCCTGAGTTGAGAGCGTACTATCTGAAAACACCATCGCACCAATATTATTGGTAAATGTGATATAGAAACGATTGGTACTATCACCTTCTGGCATGGCTTCTACAAAACTACTATTAGAAATTGATGTAGAAACATCATTAAGTGAATCATAAATATATACCTCAATGGCTTCATCAAAATGTTCAAGTGCTGTTAGTTTAAACTCTACATTACCAGCATTAGACAAAAATAATCCTAATGGATAAGCTTTAGTATGATGAAATGCACCAACACCTTGTATAACACATCGTTGCTCGCCAATCATCCAGCTACTGTCGTTTGCATAATTATCAATATTAACGGCATCATAACCATAATCATAAGCATCTGAAGCTGCATCATCAGGTGTAAATGCTAATAATAAATGACGTTGAAAACCCATAGAGGTTGTGACATCAATACGAACTCTTTGCACTTGATTATCTGTTGTGGTAATATCTTCGTCCTCAAACGACGAACAAATGCCTTGAATTGGCATTAAAAAAAACATAGCGAAGCATAAGTAGTATAAGTGTTTCATTAGATTTGGGTTTAATGAAATAAAGTTTAGGTGGTGCTAATGTAGTACAAAAAAGAGTTATTTCCCACGAAATGCATATATATTCGATGAAATACATATTTAAATAAAATGGACTACATTTAAAATCCATAATACGAAATACCACACTTTATCGAACATATATGTAAATAATCCCCTAACACCTAAAATTCTACATCAAACCTATTGACAATCAATATGTAATTACATATATTCGTAACGCTAATTAATTCAACCTAATAAATGTTTAAAGCTGTATTATTTGATATGGACGGTGTTGTTGTGGACACTGAGCCTTTACATCATAAAGCCTACTACCAAATGTTTAACGATATTAACATTGATGTTTCAGACGCACTATATGCTTCTTTTACTGGTCAATCCACAATGGAAATTTCCAAACAACTCATTTCACATTTTAATTTACCCTTGGGTGCGCAAACGTTAACTGATATTAAACGTAAGCATTTCAAAACTCTTTTTAAACGTGATACCTCACTCCAATTATTAGATGGTGTTTTAGACCTCATCAAGGATTATCATTCTAATGGTATGACTTTGGTTCTAGCGTCTTCGGCATCTATGAAAAATATCAAACGTATCTTTAAGCGTTTTGATTTGGACCAATACTTCACTGCAAAAATTAGTGGTGCAGATTTAAAAGCCTCTAAGCCTCATCCTGAAATTTTTATTAAGGCTGCGGAATTATCTGGAAATGCACTAAAAGATTGCTTCGTCATTGAAGATTCTACCAACGGAATAGCTGCTGCAAAAGCTGCAAATATTTTTTGCATAGGCTATAATAGTTTACATAGTAAGGATCAGGATTACAGTAAGGCTGATTTGGTAGTGTCTAGTTTTGGTGATATTTCTTATCATCAGCTTACACAAAAATTTACTACGGCTTAGTTTCTAATAATCTTAGAAGAAAATTTAAACCAATGCCAAAACCAAAAGGACAAAAAAACGGAAATAACAAAGCCAAACATTCTAAGCTCATAGCTCAAAAAAAGAACAAGCTTAAAAAAGAAGCAGATTTACGCAAAGAGCGTTTGAGAGCTATTGTTAATAAAGCAAAAGAGGAATAAACTTGTCTGTAATACAGGAAGTTATTTGCTAAACTAAAATCAGTATTTTTTTAAGATATTGGTGGTGCGGGAGTCGTAATTACAGCTTCAGGATTTGAAATCACACGTATTTTAATGACAATACTAGGCACATATGATACACCTAAACTTTGCCATACTCGACTTTGTGTATCTAAAGATAAATTATATATCTCAAGTGTTAAGTGTAATATATTTTCAGGAAACATGGCATGTGCACTCGCATCATAAACAGGGTTATTTTTTATAAAACGTCTGGATGTAGACAACAAATCTAATCCCGACTTATAATCTAAAAATTTAGTAGGAGCCAACACCAAGTACAAATTAAAATGATCGTCTAGCGTAGTTGGTCTTGTAAGATGACTTTCTCTTTTAAAGGTCACATTTCGAGTAGCAATCTCCTCTTCAATAGAAAGTAATGAAAGTACTAAAGGTGTTGTGATGCTTTCACTGCATAAATGACCAATAGTGACTTGTTGTTCATCACTATGATAAGCGTTTTGCAAACCAGTATTAAGTACTTTAGAAATAAAATCTAATGCTGTATCAACCATAAGATTAAGGTGTTGAAAATGAATATTGTAAAGGAACTAAAGATAATAAATAATTGCTTAATTTCCCTTATCAACTTTATCATATAGCCGTATCACCCAAATAGCCCATACTACTATGCACCCAGACACAAATGCCGAAAAATAGATTATTATATCGTTAGCGTCCATTTTTAATTTGTTTTATAAAGATGACTACTAAAAGTAAAGTGGGTGCCCAAAGCCCAATAAATATAGCATGTAGTTGATCTCCTCTCAGAAATAAATATTCTGCAACACCAATTATTAAGACACATAATACTAATAATAAAAAATTAGCGAGACCTATTTTTTTAATGAAATTCATAATTTTAGAATTATTCATTCTAAGTTAAATAAAATTATACTTAATTAGTAATTCAATCTTATTTAATTTTAAATACCACCAACAAACTTATAATAAAGGACTTAAAAGAGTCCATTATCAATATTATTCTATTATCGTTTAGAATTAACAATATGAATTCCCCAAGCTATAGTAATAGCAGAGAATATAAAAGTCAAGAGTAACATAATAGTATTAGCGTCCATGATTCTTGTTTTAAATTATATGTATTTAATTTTACAATACAAAAATCACAATAAAATTAAAGTGTTATTAATCTGTATGAATAAATTGTGTGCTCTATCTTTACAAAATAAAAGTACTTTTTATGTCTAAAAACAAAAAACCAGACCAAGTTGTATTTAATGAAGACACACAACGTTATGATGCTTCTTTAAAACCGTATGCCACTAATGTTGGGGCTCCTGCTATAAAAGTGACCGATAATTCTACCTGGAAAAACAGAAACATCCTTAAAGCTAATACCCAAATTCAAGCTAAATATCTAGAGCTCAAAGCTGCTTACGATAAAATGATGGAGGAATTAGAATACAATAACCTCGTTTATAACGCACGCTATAATTTTGAACCTATCGTTGGAGACACTTATCATCTTTATCGTGACAAAAAAGAAAAACCTTTTTTATCTATCATTGCGCCTTCCGATTGTAACTTTGATTTTATTGGAAGCTTTAAACTTAATAGCGAGTTTGTTTGGAAAAAAGTGTCTGATCATGACAACAGACTAACATCTCATTAGAGCACTTTTAGATAACACATTATTGAGAGCTTACCGACACAATCTGTTTGTTTTTAATCTCTATTCTTCATGATATTGTGCCTTCTTACCTTACTGCAATAATAATTCTAAACCCTATTATCGCTTATCCTTCAATAATGCATTCTGCTCCTCCATTAGCTCAGTAAGTTGAGATAATAATTCTATATCCTTTGGTGTTTTTACTATTTCGTTTTTAGGATCTTGCGCCTTATCTTTTAATCTATTCATAGCTTTCACGACTATAAAAACCGTCATACCTACAATTAAGAAATCTAGGAAGGTTTCAAATAACATCCCATATTCTATAGCAACTTCTTTAATTTCAGAATCACCATCTGCATTATAAACAGCTTCTCTTAGTATGTATCTTTTATCCTGAAATTCTAAACCATCTGTCATTAATGATAATGGTGGCATAAACACTTTTTTAACCATCACATCAATCACTTTATTAAAAGCTGCTCCTATGATGATACCAATTGCCATATCCATCATATTCCCTTTAACTGCAAACTCTTTAAATTCTTTTAAAAACTTCATACCTTTTTATTTTTTTATTCTGAAACGTGCCAAAGGTATTTTAATCGCTTAAAACATGCAATAATTTAAACATAATGCCTATTCTTTTTGTTGCTCACTGAAATTGCTTTTTAATATGTATTAAAAAAACAGATATTTGGTATTATCTGTAAAAAAGCAGATATATGCATTTATCTGTAAAAAAGCAGATATTTTGTGTTATCTGCTAAAAAAGTGATATATTTGATATTCTATTTAATTTAGAATCATGGTAGCAGTCATTACTGGAGACATCATCAATTCAACAGAAACCTCACCAAACGTGTGGTTAAACGCATTGAAGAAAGTACTTAACCAATATGGAAAAGAGCCAAAACATTGGGAAATATATAGAGGTGATAGTTTTCAACTAGAAGTAAAACCTAATGAGGCTTTAAAAGCAGCTCTTTTAATTAAATCATCTCTAAAACAATTTAAACATGTAGATGTTAGGCTAGCGATAGGTATTGGAGATAAAAGTTATGAATCTGATAAAATAACAGAATCTAATGGTAGTGCTTTTGTGAATTCGGGACAGTGCTTTGAGCATCTAAAGAAAAAAACTTTAGCTATAAAATCACCAATAGCAGATTTTGACACTCAAATGAACCTTATGCTAGAATTGGCTTTGCTTGTTATGGATTATTGGAAACCTACAACTTCAAAAATTTTAAAATATACACTAGAAAATCCAAATCAAAATCAAGAGGTAATAGCAAAACATCTCCAAAAATCGCAAAGTAATATTAGTGAAGGTCTTAAACGTGGAGGTTATGATGAACTATCTAAACTACTCTCCTATTATGAATCTCAAATCAAAACCATATGCTAATCCTTTTTATTAAACTCATATTGGCACATCTCATTGGAGATTTCCTGTTTCAGCCAGAAAAATGGGTCAAACACAAAAACAAACACAAGCATACATCCAAATACTTGTATTTACATATCCTTGTACATGTGGTCGCCTTAATGGTCGTTTTATTATTTGACACGAGGTATTGGCTTGGTTTTCTTATTATTATCATAAGTCATTATTTAATTGATCTTTTAAAACTCCACCTCAGAACAAAGAAAAATAACCGATGGCTTTTTGCTGTTGATCAATTAGCACACCTTATAGTAATTGCATTAGTAGTTAATATTTATGAGCCTTATTTTTCAAAGCTTCTTGATTACAATTTCAACAAAATACTCCTATTATTAGCTTGTTTAATTGCTGTCACAACAATGGCATCTATTGTAATGAAAACTATAATTTCAAAATGGAAAATTGAAGACAAAGACGACAAAGAAGATTCACTTGAAGATGCTGGAGCTTATATTGGTATGCTAGAACGTGTATTCGTGTTCCTATTTATTATTCTCGGGTTTTGGGAAGGCGTTGGCTTTTTACTGGCTGCAAAATCAATTTTTAGATTTGGAGACCTTTCTAGAGCTAAAGACCGAAAATTAACTGAATATGTGTTAATTGGTACGCTTCTTAGTTTTGGGTTAGCAATGGTAATTGGATTACTGTACAGTAATGTGATTGGTTTGATTTAATAATCTTGATGACACCAAATACTAAAGTATTACAAGTATTTTTTTCTTAGGAAATATTAAATACATGACCTCATCGCAAAAAGGCAAAACAGATAACAGATAAATACTACTTCTTATAATACTTAACATACTTTCTATAAGCCAATGCACCAATAATAGCTAAAACTAGCAATGTCAATGCAATGTATTGGTAACTCAAAATCTGTTGTCCAGATTGGTATGAGTGTAAACCTGCCAAATAGAAATTAACACCAAAATAGGTAAAAAGAATACTAGCAAATGCAATTACAGAAAATAAATTAAAACCATAGCGACCACGAAGTCCTGGCATTAAACGCATGTGAATTACAAATGCATAAACAATAATACTAATAAGTGCCCAAGTTTCTTTTGGATCCCAACCCCAATATCGTCCCCAACTTTCGTTAGCCCACATACCTCCAAGGAAGTTTCCTATGGTTAACATCACTAAACCAACAGTTAGTGCCATTTCGTTAATTATGGTGAGTTCTCTAATATTAAGCAACATTTTGGATTTGTTCTTTTCCGTAGTAAAAATCATTAAAAGTAAAACGGTTAAACCTAAGATCATCCCAAGTGCAAAAGGTCCATAACTAGCAACGATAACTGCCACGTGAATCATAAGCCAATAACTATCTAAAACGGGTTGTAGATTACCAATAGCAGGATCTGCCCAATTCATGTGCGCAACTGCCAAAAGCATAGCAGTTACAAAAGCACCAGCAGCAATGGTTAAATACGATTTGTTTTTTCCTCCAATTATACTGTAAATAAATGCTTTGAAACCTTTAGGAGCATCTGCACTAGACTCTTTAGAAAGTAATAACCCGAAAAGCATCGTAGCCCAAGCAATATAGATCATAGACTCGTAACCGTTACTCCATGGTGCATGACCAGAAATGTACCAACGTACAATTAAACCTGCTGTTTGCAATAAAAACAATACGACTACTGCAATGGATAGACCTTTAATAATGGTGTTTAATACTTTGCTTTCTTCCTTAAATATTTGGATAATCAATAGTATAAAAAGCATTAAACCAACAAATAGGTAATACCAATAGAGCGTCTTGAAAATATCATACTTATTGTATAGAATTTCTGCTTTAATTTTTTCTTCGGAAAGCATGACCTCACTCCCAACTTCTGCTTGACTATTTTTAAATCCAGCTAACAAACGGTTTGAAAGTGTATAATCTCCCGATTTTTTTGCTTTATATAATTCACCTAAATAGAAACCAAAACTGTTTTCTATAAACTTTCCGTAGAGTGTATCTTTAATTTGTTCACGATATTCTTCTTTATAATCCATTGAAGAAATCCATGTATTACCTTCATCATTTGGTACTGGGAAAATCTTTATAGAACGACCATCAAGTGTATTAAACAACAAACTCATACGATCGTAAGCTTCTTTAAGTTGATTTTGATAAGCATTTGGTGTTTCGGCAGCATAGGCATCTTTAAGGTATGGTCCTATTTTGTTTCTACCATCATCAGTTAAAAAATCTGTGATAGATACATAATCTACGCTTTTATCAACACCAATTATATGTCTTATAGAATCTCCTTTTCGTTTTGCTAAATAAATGATTGGAACGTTGTACCAAAACAACGGACTTTCCTGCATGGAGAGTAATACTTGATTGGCATCAAACTCTTCGTAGTGGTCACGTTTGCTTAATTTCCTGAGGACTTCGGAAGCAAATGTATTCATTGGCATCATTCGTCCGCTATAATCTTGAATCACTAAAGCACCAAATTTATCTGCGTGTTCTTTAGGTGTGATATTCGAACGAATTACAGAATCTATTTCTGCTTTTGTAGGTCGCTCAATTTTAACAGTTGGTTGTGCTTGAGTACTATGATCATGACCATCACCTTCAAAATGCTGTTGTACTGTTTGTGTTGTATCTGCTTGATGATTATGTCCATCATCTGCACTATGTTCTTGTGAGAAACCAAGCATTCCGAAGAAAAATACAAGCACAGTAAGTGACTTTTCTTTTTTCGCTTTTACTTTTTTAAGCATACGCTTGAGATCTCCAAAACGTGAACCTTTTGCAAATAGAATTGCCATCAACCCAAAATACAATAACATGTATCCAAAATAAGTCACCCAAGTTCCCCATTTATCATGGTTAACAGAGAGTTTTGTTCCTTTTTCATCTGGATAGTAACTAGATTGAAAAAAGCGGAACCCTTCTTCATCTAATACATTATTCATAAAAATCTTATAATCGTATGGAGTTTGATTTGGTTTTATAACTGTTACGTCACTTGAGAAAGCTGAGAAGTTATTTTCGGTTCCAGGATAACGTTCTGCGACAAAATCGTTAAGCTTGATACTAAACGGTAATTCTTTAACAAGTGAACCGTATTTTACAGCGATATCAAGTCCTCCTACGTTAACTTGTTCAAAGCGTCCATTGATGTATTGTCCGCCTAATAAATTTACCGTTTTAGTTTCTCCATTAGCTGTCACATCGACTACAACTCCATCTTCTCGACTTTGCAGCATCTGTGATTTTTTAACGACTCCAAATTGTCCTTGGGTAATAGGTTTTGGAAATACAATCGCCATATTTGCCATTTGATAACGCGCTCTCAATTTAAAAGGCTGGATGGTATCTTTTAATAACGCTCCCGTTTCTTGGGTTGCCATAACCATATAATCACCTTCAAAAGGCGATTCTATAAACATTTTATTGCCTTCAGACGTGATATTAATTGCTCCAGGTTTTGGATTATTTAATGTAAAGACCACATTATGAATGAGCTCACCATCTTCATCTCCTTCTTTTATGTAATGACTATGTGATCCTTCATCACCAGCTTCAACCAATTTAAGGTATGAATCTCCAACATCACCAGGAATAATATCTAGCTCAGCATCTTTTATAAATTTCTTGACTTGGATGGTTACAGGTGTTCCATTGTATTCTGAGTGTAAAGTTAAGTCATTATCTAAACGTTCAGAAAAATCAACACGCTCTTGCACTACTTTTCTTTGTTGTTGCCCATTAACAACTAAATCACCATCAATAAATGTGGTTAAAAACACATCTCTAGTAAGGTATGTATTTTCGGTTTCACCTTCTCTAATTGGCATCCAACCTTCAAAACCAATATATCTTGTAATTCCTGCACCAATTAGAATAAAAATAAATGCTAAATGGAGCGACAAGGTTGCCCATTTTTCTTTTCTAAATAATCTATATCTAAATATATTACCTATAAAATTAATAACAAAAATGATCTGAATAGCTTCAAACCACCAAGCATTATATATGTAATGTCTAGAGTAAGGTGTTGGAGATGTATCTTGACCAGCGTCCATAAACGTACCAATAATCATGGATACAAAAAAGACAATAAATAATATACCAGTAAGACGTGTAGAAAAGAGAATGTTAGCAAGTTTCTTTTGCATAGCAAGAAGGCTTAAATTTTGTTGTGCAAAGGTAACTAATTATTCTCTTTTGGTTGTCCTGTTATGCAATCAAAAAAGTGTTAAATATGTTTTGGTGTTGGGTTGCTTTTTATGATTTTGATTTCATATAACTATTTGCATGTTTAATTTTCTCTAACATTCATTTTGTCTTGAAACAAAACGAATCAAAAATTCAAAACCATTCCTAGGAAATCATAAGTGACGTTCGCTTTTCTTTTTAGAATTCTTCGGAAAATTTTTGATGTTTAAGGAATGATTCCCTAGTGAAATCAAATCAAGATTATTTTGAAGCTCACTATTTCTTAGAATGTTTCCACTCATGAGACTTACTCTTATGTGATTACTCAGGTATTGAATTCTTCAATTTTAGAACAAATTTACCAAACCCAAATTTCCCGTAAAAGGTCTTCAGTCTATTTTCTATTCTCTATTTTCTTTTGTCTTTTATCTCTTAATTCTAGAATCTCAACTCTCCTCCTGTCTAGCCTTAAAAATATTTAAATACATAAAACTCCCCATTTTTCTAGCACGACGTTTAGCGTTTTCGGTGACTTCACCAGCAAAAAGCTCTTCAAGAGTTTCAAACCATAGGTTAAGCCAAATTCCGAAGTGAAGCTCTGTAATGCTATTATTATTTGCTTTATCTACCTTAACGTGTGCTTCTAGCGGATTTCCGTAGTACTTTTTCTCCAACTTTTTAGTCATAAATAAACTCGTTTCCCAAAAGGTCGTCAAGCGATCTAAATGTGCATCCCAATCTTTAATAGTGTCATTAAAAAAAGGACCTAACGTACTGTCTTTACGCACTTTTTTATAAAAAGTATCTACCAATAAAAACACGTCTTCGCGATTACTAATATCTTGGTTCATAGTCACAAAAGTAATTACTGAATTTAAATTATAGCATGATTATTATCATTTCTTATTTCTATTGTACTTTTGTGATATGATTTCAGTCGTAATTTTAGGAGCAGGCAATGTTGCTCATCATTTATACAAAGCTTTTTTTTCTTCGGAAAATGTCAAAGTAACCCAATGGTATAACCGAAATATATCAAGCATGCGACCTTATAACAATGAGGTGCAATTAACTGATGACATTTCTCAACTCGTTGAAGCAGATATATATATTATTGCAATAAGCGATGATGCTATTTCCGATTTATCAAAACAATTACCCTTTGAAAACCGATTGGTCGTTCATACCTCTGGAAGCGTTAGTGGTTATGATATTGATCAAAAAAACAGACGTGGTATATTTTATCCGTTGCAGACATTTTCTCAAGGTGCCGACATTGATTTTTCTACAGTACCAATTTGTTATGAAGCGTTGATGAGAAAAGATTATCCTATTTTAAAAGAATTGGCCCAATCAATATCAAATAACACAAAAAAAATAAATAGTGACCAGCGAGCAGTACTTCATTTGGCTGCTGTATTTGTAAATAATTTTACGAATCAATTATATCGAGTAGCACATGAAATCACAGAATCTCAAGGTGCTGAATTTGATTTACTAAAACCACTCATTCTAGAAACTGCAAATAAAGTACAAGACCTCTCGCCTTTTAAAGCGCAAACTGGTCCTGCAAAACGCAACGATAAAAAAACAATAAAAAGGCATTTAAAAATGCTCGATAATGAGCATCATAAAGATATATATAAGTTGATGACTGCTTCTATTAAGAAAACACATGCTTCGACAGGCTCAGTGACCGAAAACAAGAATTAAAAAAATAAAATTCAAATAATGGCACTTCGACAAATCGACTGCGCTTAGTGCAGGCAAGTTTAGTGACCAAAGAAGATAATTAAATGGACGATAAAAGCTATAAAGAATACCTAGAACACATTACAACATTCATTTTTGATGTAGATGGTGTACTTACAGATGGAACCGTAACCGTAATGACCAATGGAGACATGTTACGTCGCATGAACATAAAAGATGGTTATGCGCTTAAAACAGCTAAAAATGCTGGTTTTAATATTTGTATTATTTCTGGCGGAAGTAATCTTGGTGTTCAAAAACGTTTGGAAGGTCTAGGCATTACAGATATTTATTTGGGTGCTCATCAAAAGGTCAATCAATTCAACGAGTATTTGACTAACAACAATATTGACGCAAAAAATGTGTTGTATATGGGTGATGATATTCCAGATATTCCTGTGATGAAATTGGTTGGATTGGCTGTTTGTCCGCAAGACGCAGCAATAGAAGTCAAAGCGATAAGTCATTACATTTCTCATAAAGGTGGCGGACAAGGTGCAGCAAGAGATATCATTGAACAAATTTTGAAAGTTCAAGGCAAATGGGACGGAAATTTTGATGCTAAATATGATTAATTTAGCTATTGGCTTTTAGCGTGTTTGTTTGAGGGTAAAAAAATGGACGGAAAACTAAATGTTAAAACATAGCCATAATCGCATTCAGAATAAAAAAACTCAACTATTTATGCTGAACTTGTTTCAGTACTAACAACCAAACAACTAACAATAAATTGCACATTTTAAATCTCATTCGTTGGAAAAATCTCGCACTCATCATCATTGCGCAAGTACTTGTCAAATATGCACTTTTAGAACCTTTTAATGTTTTAACAACATTAAATACTTTAGGGTTTTCTCTTTTAGTAATAACCACTTTATGTATTGCAGCAGCAGGTAATATTATCAATGATATTTACGATGTTGAAACCGACAGCATCAACAAACCTAACAAAGTCATTATTGGCAAACATGTTTCAGAAAACACTGCTTATAATCTGTTTTTTGCCTTAAATATTATTGGTGTTATTTTAGGATTCTACTTATCGCATAGTGTTGGTAAAAGTTCATTTTTTGCCATATTTGTTATTATTTCTATTGCATTATACGTCTATGCGTCTTATTTAAAAGGAACCGTTTTATTTGGAAACATTCTCATCTCATTCTTAACTGCGATGAGCATAATTATCGTTGGGATTTTTGATTTGCTACCTTCAATGATTCCGCAAAACAGAGAAACACAACTCACTTTTTTAGACATTATTTTTGATTATGCTATTTTCGCATTCTTAATTAATTTGGTACGAGAATTAGTAAAAGATATTCAAGATGTTGATGGCGATTATAAAGCTGGCATGAACACTTTACCTATAGTTATTGGTCGCGAGCGCGCAAATAAAATTGCGTTTGTAGTGAGCATGATACCAATTGGAGCTGTTATATATTTTATAGTAACTTATTTATATAAACAGCCCATTGCCATTGGATATTTTCTCTTGTTTATTATTGCGCCTTTAATCTATAGCTCAATAAAGATATTTGGAGCTAGTAACAACTTTCATTACAAGCACATTAGCCTAGTTTATAAATTGGTGATGCTTTTTGGAATCTTATCTTTATTACTGTATCCATTTATAATTAAAACAACTTAAGATGATCCAAGACAAACTGAAAAATTATAATCTTATCCTAGCTTCTGGCTCACCTCGTCGTCAGCAATTTTTCAAAGATTTAGGTTTGAAGTTTGAGATTAGATTAAAACCTGTGAAAGAAGAATTCCCTAATCGGTTGACACATTTTGAAATCAGTGATTATTTAGCACAATTAAAATCGCTCCCTTTTAAAGATGAATTGAATGATAAAGATATTCTAGTTACTAGTGATACTATTGTTTGGCATAACAATGAAGCTTTAGGTAAACCTATAAATCATGATGATGCTTTTAACATGTTATCATCTATGAGTGATGCTACACATGATGTTATTACGTCAATATGCTTCACGACTAAAACGTCTCAAAAAACAGTCTATGCTGTTACAAAAGTAACTTTTAAAGCACTTACCGAAGACGAAATAAATTACTACATCAACAATTTTAAACCCTTTGATAAAGCTGGTGCTTATGGGATTCAAGAATGGATTGGTCAAATTGGGATTACAAATATTGAAGGTTCTTACTCTAATGTTGTAGGATTACCAACTCACCTACTTTACAAAACGTTAAACAGTATGGTTCTGTAGGGTTTGGTTTGTAATTTTGTATAAAATTTACAGACATGAAAAACCTTCAGATTATAATGCTTTTTTTCTTCGGAATATTTGCATCATGTAAAGACACAACGTCACAAAAAGACCAAGCTTTGAAAAGCGAGCCAATTTCCGAAGTATCAAAAACACTTCCGAAAGAACAATCATATGAACAATCTCAAGAATTTAAAGACTATTGGTATGCTGGAGAAGCAGAAATAACTTCATACAAATTAGAGCAAGCACGCTATGGTGAAATGAGAGATGGTAGTGCTGTTTTAGTATTTGTTACAGAAGATTTTTTACCTAAAAAACAAGTCAAAGCAGATCGTTATGACAAAGCCAATGCTCCTGTTTTAAAATTAAATGCTACTAAAAATTTTAATACTGGTATTTATCCATATTCTATAATGCAATCCACATTTTATCCTGTGAGTAATAATCAACATGCGCTTAAAGTGAGTTGCTCTGTTCAAGAATGGTGTGGTCATGTGTACACTCAACTTAATAATCGTGATCAGTTTGAAATCACATCGCACAGTTATTTTGAAAGCGATGCAGACCAAGAGTTCACATTAGATAAAGCAATTTTAGAAAATGAATTATGGACGCAATTACGATTAGATCCTAAAAGTTTACCTGTTGGACATTTCGATATGATCCCTTCAATGGAATTTATTAGACTCAAACATATAGAAATGAAACCTTATTCTGCAAAAGCAATTAACAATGAAGGTCAATACATTATCTATTATCATGAGCTTGATCGTAAATTAACCATTAATTACAATCCAAGTTTTCCTTATGAAATAACTAGTTGGGAGGAAACTTTCAAGGAAGGCTCTGGTGCAAATACAAAAACACTAACTACAAAAGCTACAAAGCTCAAAACCATTACATCTGCATATTGGAATAAGAAATCAAATGCTGATGAAAACTTACGAGAAACACTCAAATTAAATCGTTAAGATTTTCAAATTTGTAATGTATCTTTAACCAATAAATTAAACACGTTTTCATGATTTTTGAAACATACAAATCTGAACTTATTATTACTGCAATAGTACTTATTGTATTATTTTTTGTGCGCTTATTTAGTCATAAAATTATAAGAAAAATTGGAAGAAAAAGCGATATTAACGAAGCACGTATAAAACTGATTAACAGATATGTGTCTGTCACATTCTTTATTATTGCATTAATTATAGAAGCATTTGTTTTTGGTGCAGAATTTAAAGACATGGCTCTTGTCTTTTCTTCAGTTTTTGCAATTATTGGTATTGCCCTTTTTGCAATTTGGTCTATTTTAAGCAACATTACATCTGGGATTATCATGTTCTTTTCGTTTCCATATAAAGTGGGTGATAAAGTCAGAATTCATGATAAGGATTTTCCTATAGAAGCTATCATTGAAGACATTAGAGCGTTTCAATTACATCTACGTCAAGACAATGGTGATTTGGTAACATATCCTAATAATTTAATTCTTCAAAAAGGCGTGACACTTATAGAAAAAGATGCAATTGATGGATTTCATGATGATGGTAGTGATTCAGTTTAATTTTTATAACTACTAAATACAATTAGCATAATGTCACCTACTAACAACCACATCAATTATATAGAGCTTTATGCTAACGATCTAGATAGTGTAAAAACATTTTACACCAATGTATTTGAATGGACGTTTACAGATTATGGTCCAACTTATACCGCTTTTGAAAACAGCGGATTATCAGGTGGTTTTGAAAAAACAGACAAACCCATAACAAATGGTGCTTTAGTCGTTATATATCATAATAATTTAGAGAATATTCGATTAAAAATATTGGATTATGGTTGTAAGATTTCGGTAGATATTTTTTCATTTCCTGGTGGTAGACGATTTCAGTTTATTGATCCAACTGGTAATGAACTTGCGGTTTGGTGTCATGAATAATTCTATTTGTCTACTGATTTAACGTTAAAGAAATCTAAAAACAAGCACTCACATATCATCATTCGTTATATTTGATTTCAACTAACTATCAAATAATGAAGACACGATTACATCTGCTCCTTTTATTACTTTTTTCAACAACTTTAATTACAGCACAACAGCCTAAAAAACCTACCTCATCTGAGATTTTTGAATCTATAAAAAAGTTGAATTTTTTAGGTTCTGTATTATATGTTGCTGCACATCCTGATGATGAAAATACACGGCTTATTTCGTATATGTCTAATGAAGTTAAAGCTAGAACTGCTTACCTATCTTTAACCAGAGGTGATGGAGGACAAAACTTAATTGGCACAGAAATTAGAGAACTTCTAGGCGTTATGCGAACACAAGAGTTGTTAGCAGCTAGACGAGTTGATGGAGGCGAACAATTATTTACACGTGCCAATGATTTTGGCTATTCTAAACATCCTGATGAAACATTAGATATTTGGGATAAGGATAAAGTATTAAGTGATGTTGTTTTAGCTATTAGACAATTTAAACCAGATGTTATTATTAATAGGTTTGATCACAGACGTGCAGGACAAACGCATGGTCATCACACAAGTTCGGCATTATTAAGTATGGAAGCTTTTGATTTGGTCAACAATCCTTCTTCTTATCCAGAGCAATTATCAAACACAGAGTTATGGCAACCAAAACGTTTATTTTACAATACGTCTTGGTGGAGATATGGCAGCAAAGAAGAATTTGATAAAGTTGACAAAAGCAACATGGTCATGTTAGATGTTGGTGTATACTATCCGCTAAAAGGCTTGTCTAATAACGAATTAGCTTCCATTGCTAGTAGTCAGCATTTATGTCAAGGTTTTGGAAGATTAACACAACGTGGAGCTCAAGAAGAATATATCGAGTTTTTAAAGGGAGACGCAATCAATAACAACGCAAATGTATTTGATGGGATTGATACCACTTGGAATCGTATTAAAGGCGGACAAGCCATAGGAAACATTCTATTAGAAGTTGAAAATAGTTTCAATTTTATAAATCCATCTGAGCATCTACCAAAATTATTAGAGGCTTATCAATTAGTTTCTAAAATTGAAGATAAGCACTGGAAAACTATTAAAACCAAGGAAATAAAATCTATTATAGAAGCTTGCGCTGGATTGTATTTAGAAGTTTCTGCGGAAACGAACTGGGCAACTCAAAACGAAACTATCAATTTAAATATTGAGGTACTTAATCGTAGTCAGCAAAATATTACGCTAGTTAGCTTAAATACATCTCGTGATTTAGAGATTTCTAAAAATATCAATCTTGAAGAAAATACGAAGTTCGATTTTAAAGAACCAATTACCATTCCTTCAAATCAAAAACCAACAACGCCTTATTGGTTAGCAGAAAAAGGAACTTTAGGAATGTACAAAGCAGATCCAGAGTTTATTGGAAAACCTGAAACACCTCGCGTTTTCAATGTAGATTTCAATGTGTTAATCAACAAAATTCCAATAACATTTACTAAACCTGTAGTGTATCGTTATTCTAAACCAGATAAAGGCGAACTCTACAAGCCTTTTGAAATCATACCAGAAGCTTCTGCTAAAATTTCAGAAAAAGTGATTATCCTAGATTCAGATAAACAGCATGATATTGAAGTTATCGTCAAGGCAGGACGAGCTAATATTGAAGGTTTTGTTCAAATTGCTCATCCAAAAAACTGGAGTGTTTATCCTGAAAAGCAAAAAGTAACTATTGCTAATAAAGGTCAAGAAGAACGATTAATTTTCACTGTTGTGCCTCCAAAAGAGCAAAGTGAAGGTTTATTGACACCAATGGTTCATATTGGAGAAAATATTTACACTAGAGAGCTCATTGAAATTGACTATGATCACATTCCGTTTCAAACCGTTTTACTACCAAGTGAAAGTAAAATTGTGCGTTTAGATATTAAAAAACAAGGTCAAAACATCGGTTATATTGAAGGAGCTGGAGATGTTGTACCTGAGAGTTTAAGACAAATAGGATATAACGTTGCAATTTTAAAACCCGAAGATATTTCCGCAGAAAACCTCAAACGTTTTGATGCAATCGTGGTTGGAATTAGAGCTTACAATACTGTTGAAGAACTTAAATTTAAACAACAATTATTGTTTGATTATGTCGCTCAAGGCGGAAATATGATTGTACAATACAATACGAGTCGTGGCATTAAAGTAGATGACATTGCACCTTACGATTTAAAATTATCGAGAGATAGAGTTACAGATGAATTTGCAGAAGTTAGATTATTAGCGACAAACCATGAAGTATTAAACTTTCCGAATAGAATTACATCAAAAGATTTTGAAGGCTGGACACAAGAACGTGGTTTGTATTTTCCTGATCAATGGTCGAGTGAGTTCACCTCTATTTTATCAATGAATGATAAAGGTGAAACACCAAAAACAGGAAGTTTACTCGTTGCAAAACACGGAAAAGGATATTACGTCTATACAGGATTAAGCTTTTTTAGAGAATTTCCTGCAGGAGTTTCGGGAGCATATCGACTATTTGCCAATATGTTATCGCTTGGAAAAAATGATTTAAACCAACCTGAACAAATCAAAAATTAATCAATCATGGAAAAATATAAATGGAACAAGATGTACACTTTAGTACTCGCAGCCAATATCATATATATTATAGCTTTTTACTTCATCACAAAAGCCTTTTAAGATGCAAGAATTAGATTGGATTATACTTATTGGAACCTTATTACTTATTGTTATCTACGGAACATATCAATCACGTGGCAGCAAGAATGTTCAAGATTATTTAAAAGGTGGTAATACTTCAAAATGGTACACTATTGGTTTATCCGTTATGGCTACTCAAGCCAGTGCTATTACGTTTTTATCAACTCCAGGACAGGCTTTTAACGACGGAATGGGATTTGTGCAATTCTATATAGGTTTACCAATTGCTATGGTTATAATTTGCATGGTATTTATTCCATTATATCATCGACTTAAAGTATATACAGCCTACGAATTTCTAGAAAATAGATTCGATTTAAAAACTAGAACACTTACTGCTATTTTGTTTTTAATCCAACGTGGATTGGCTGCAGGAATCACCATTTTTGCACCTGCAATTATTTTGTCTGCTGTTTTAGGATGGAATCTTTTACTACTAAATATCATCATTGGAGTTCTCGTTATTATCTATACCGTTTCTGGAGGAACAAAAGCAGTAAACGTGACTCAAAAACATCAAATGATTGTGATTTTCACAGGAATGATAATCGCATTCTTTTTAATTATTGATAAACTTCCTGAAGGCATCACATTTACAAAAGCTCTGGATATTGCTGGTGCAAGTGGAAAAATGGAAGTCTTAGATTTTTCGTTTAGTTTAGATAATCGATATACAGTTTGGAGTGGACTTATTGGTGGTACATTTTTAATGCTCTCCTATTTTGGAACAGATCAAAGTCAGGTACAACGTTATCTTTCTGGTAAATCATTAAAAGAGATGCAAATTGGAATGATGTTTAACGGACTCCTAAAAGTACCAATGCAATTCTTTATTTTGTTGGTAGGTGTTATGGTGTTTGTGTTTTATCAATTTAATGAAGCACCAGTAAATTTTAATCCTAATGCAACTAAAATCGTTTCAAACTCGCAGTATGCTGATGAATATAAAGCTATACAAGAAAAACAACATGATATCTTCGTCATGAAGAAAGCAACAATCACTGAGTTTTCTAATACGAGTGAAAAAGTGAATCCAGAAATTATAGCAAAATACAATACACAAAGTGATGACTTAAGAGCAGAAGCTAGAATTTTAATAGAAAAGGCTGGCGATTCTCAAAATATAAAAGTAGAGAGTAACGATAAAGATTATGTTTTTTTAAATTTCATTTTAAACAACTTACCTCGAGGACTCATTGGCTTATTGCTCGCTGTAATTTTAAGCGCAGCAATGTCTAGTACTGCAAGTGAATTAAACGCTTTAGCAAGTACTACAGCAATGGATTTGTACAAGAGAAATACAAGAGAGAAATCAGAAAAACAGATGGTTAAAGCGTCTCGATATTTTACATTAGCTTGGGGAATTATCGCCATTGGAGTTGCTTGTGTTGCCAATCTTGCTGAGAATTTAATTCAACTTGTCAATATCATTGGTTCTATTTTCTACGGAAATGTGCTAGGTATTTTCCTGCTAGGCTTCTTTTTCAAATTCGTTAAAGGAAACGCAGTATTTGTAGCAGGATTAATCACTCAGGTATTAGTAATTGCGTTATTCTTATTAGACAAGTATGAATACATTAACTTACCGTTTTTATGGTTAAATTTTGTAGGATGTGCAATTGTTATTGCTATAGCTTGTCTTTTGCAATCAATACAATCCAAAGATGAATTCACAACAGCATAAAAATATAAAATGGGGAATTATAGGTCTTGGACATATAGCAAATAAATTTGCTCAAGATTTACTTAAAGTTGAGAATGCAACGCTCTATGCTGTTGCGTCTCGAAATCTAAACAAAGCTAGTGAGTTTGCTAAAACCTATAATGTAAATCATGCTTACGGAACTTACGAAGCATTAGTTAACGACCCAAATATAGATGCTGTTTACATTGCAACACCTCACGCATTTCACAACGAGAATACCATTTTATGCCTAAATCATAAAAAAGCAGTGTTGTGTGAGAAACCCTTTGCTATGAACTTAAGCGAAGTTGATGAAATGATTGCCACTGCTAAAGCGAACAACACTTTGTTGATGGAGGCGATGTGGACGTATTTTCTTCCGCATTATCAATTTGCTTTACAACATATTAAAGATGAAACCTTTGGGAAGATTGTGAAGATTGAAGCAGATTTTGGTTTTAAACCAGAGCTTGATATGACCTCACGTGTATTTAATAAATCTTTAGGAGGTGGAAGTTTATTGGACATAGGCATCTATCCTATTTTTGCTGCATTATCTACTTTAGGACAACCTATTCATATAGAATCTAAAGCAACTTTTTTTGAAAACGATGTTGATTCGTCATGCTTAATGTTATTTAGTTACGACAATGATGTTGAAGCACATTTAAAAAGCACATTTCTTGAAAAAACACCAACTGAAGCTAAGTTCTATTGTGAACTTGGTACCATTAAAATAAATTCTAGATTTCATGGACCATCAAATGTGACGCTCATTTCCGAAGAAAAAGAAGAAACCATAGACTTTGATTATTCAACTAATGGGTATTACTACGAGATTCTTCATTTTAATCAACTCCTAAGAGATGATAAAAAAGAAAGTGATGTGATGACGTTTGATTTCAGTAGAACACTAATTCAACTTTTAGATACTGTGAGGCATCAAATTGGTCTTAATTATAAATAAAAAAAGACCCTTTGAAAATTCAAAAGGTCTAATTATTAAGTTTTATTATTTCCGAACCTGTCTGTCAGCAGGCAGGGAAAAATTACATTGCTCCCCATTCTTTAAGAGAAGCCATATTTTGCTTTACGTAATTATCGTTTCCAGCTTCTTTAGCAGCAGCCATAGACTTTTTTGCTAATTCAATTGCTCCTTTCTTATCTCCAGCAGCAGCATAAATTAATGATTGCTTTCTCACTTGCCAATAACCTGGCTTTTCAATCATTGACATTGCTTTGTCAATCCATTCTTTAGCTTTCTTAATATCTTTACCAGATGTCAAGTAATAGACAGCAGCAGCATAATAATCATTTGCACTTGGTCCAGCCATTATTTTATCAATTGTAGTTGTTACTGTTTTATCTGTTGGTACAGTAAAAGGAATCCCTACATAAGACTTTTCCCAGATGATATCAATAGTTCCTCCTGTTGAAGTGATATTGTTAATATCCATTGTCATTGTTTCAACACTAAATGGAATTTGCATCACTTTAACTTTAGCAGTTGCAGCTACTTTGCTATCATCCCATTCTTTAGGAACTCCAGAATTGTTTGTATCTGTGTAAAACATAACATCCCATTGTGTAGCAGAATTTAATTTTGTAAAAATTGCATAAGATCCAGCTTTTAATTCTTGACCTGCAACTGTTACATCATCACTAAAAGTGATGATTGAGTTTTTGTTTGCTCCTGTTCTCCAAATGCCTCCATAAGGCTCTAAATCTCCAAAGATTGTTCTTCCTTTTACACTTGGTCTTGAGTACTCAATAGTAATATCTGTTAATCCAACCTTTTGTTCTAGTTTAGAAAACGGACTTGGTGCTGGTGTTTCAATTTGCGCGTATGCTGCGAAAGACATCGCAAAAACAGCAAATACTAGTAATAATTTTTTCATAGTTGTTATTTTAATGATTAGTTTTTAATTCCTGTAAATTTACAAACTAGCTCTTTCTAAGTTTGTTAAGGAAAACTTAAATTAAAGAACTTCATAAATTCATTTGCACGTAATAAAGCAAACCTATATATAGAATTTTCTATGAATACTAATTAGTAGTAAGCACAGGTTTATTGCACATAAAATTTGCTCACTTATGTATTAGAATTATTGTAAATGTTTCTGAATATATAATGTCTTGTTAATTTTGTTTAACTATTAATAAAAAAGATTAAACATTTTGTATTTTTGTTAAACAATTTAAAAGTTATGGCAAAAAAGAAAAACATTACAAGTATAGATATCATATCATTTTACATGGATTATGTATTAGAGCATAATGAGCAACCAAAAACAGTTTATGCATTTGCAAAAGCAAATAATTTTGAAGAGCAAAAGTTTTATGAGCATTTTGGATCATTAGATTCTGTTGAAAAATTTGTATTTACAGAGTTTTTTAATAACACTATTACAGTACTAAATAAAAGTGAAGATTACCAAACTTTTGATCCTCGCAACAAACTATTAAGTTTTTATTTTACTTTTTTCGAAAACTTAACAGCAAATCGTAGTTATGTGAAATACGCCTTAGAGCACCATAAAAACAGTCTTAAAACTTTGAGTTTACTCAAAGTTTTAAAACATGTTTTTACGAGTTATATAGAACATTTAGAAATCGACCTTATAGATATCAAACAAGAACAGATTGATAGAATTCAACAAAGAGGACTTAAAGAAACTGCTTGGTTGCAACTTTTATTAACCATGAAGTTTTGGATGGATGATACTTCACCTAGTTTTGAAAAGACAGATATTTTCATCGAGAAATCTGTCAATACTAGTTTTGACCTTTTAGATGTTGCTCCAGTAAGACAACTAATAGACTTTGGAAAATTTATTTTCAAAGAAAAAATTCAAATGAACTAAACGCTCCATTATGAAAACTATAGATAAAATACCTACATCCAAAATTCAACGCGCAACCAAACTTGTATCTACAGGTGCAAAAGTTGGCGTTAATTATCTCAAATATTATGGAGACAAATTAACAAAAACCGAAATTGAAGCCAAAGAACGTTTAAATCAGAATAACGCAGAAGATATTTACGACGGACTAAAACAACTCAAAGGAAGTGCACTTAAAGTCGCACAGATGTTGAGTATGGAGAAAAGCATCTTGCCACAAGCTTATGTAGAGAAATTCTCATTGGCACAATTCTCTGTTCCTCCTCTATCTCCACCTTTGGTTTTAAAAACATTTAAAAAATACTTCGGAAAATCGCCAAACGAAATTTTTGATACTTTCAATGCAACTTCTGTAAATGCTGCAAGTATTGGACAAGTCCATATTGCAGAAAAAAACGGGAAGAAACTTGCTGTGAAAATCCAATATCCTGGAGTTGCAGAGAGTATCTCATCAGACCTTGCAATGGTTAAACCTATTGCAATGAGTATGTTTAATATTAAAGGAAAAGATTCTGATAAATATTTCAAAGAAGTTGAAGGCAAACTCATTGAAGAAACGAATTACATTTTAGAAGTTGAGCAAAGCAAAGAAATTGCACGCAAATGTGCTCATATTCCTAATTTATTAATTCCTGAGTATTACGAAGAATTATCCTCAGAACGTATCATTACCATGGATTATATGGAAGGTGAACACCTTTCAGAATTCACATCTTATAATACAAACCAAGACTATTCAAATCAATTAGGACAAGCACTTTGGGATTTCTATATGTTCCAGATTCACAACTTGAGAAAAGTTCATGCAGATCCGCATCCTGGAAACTTTTTAGTATCTGACGAAGCCAAATTAATTGCCTTAGATTTTGGTTGTATGAAAACCATACCTAATGAATTTTATGTACCATATTTTGAATTAGCTGAAAAAGAAAACATCAATAACCGTGAGAAATTTGTAGAGAAATTGTACCAACTCGAAATATTAAGAGAAGATGACAATGCTAAGGAAGTTGCATTCTTTACAGAGATGTTTCATGAAATGCTAAGTCTATTCACGCAACCTTTACATGCAGAAACATTTGATTTTTCTAATGGAGATTTCTTCGGAAAAATAGCAGAACTTGGAGAACGTTATTCAAAAAACACAGAATTGCGTAAAATGAATGCAAATCGAGGATCAAAGCACTTTATTTACATCAACCGTACATTTTTCGGACTATATAATTTAATGTTTGATTTGAAAGCTAAAGGTATTAAAATCAATAATTTCAAAACATTATAATGACTTATATTGATAATGAAGAATTGGACACATTTGATCATTTATACAGAATCAACTTAATAAACAGTTGTTCTGGATATAAGTCAGCTAATTTATTAGGCACCAAATCTGCAAGTGGTATTGAAAATGTTGCAGTATTTAGTTCTGTAACTCATATAGGATCAAATCCTGCAATGCTAGGTTTTTTCTGCAGGCCAACTTCTATGACTCGAAATACTTATGACAATATAAAAAGTACTGGATTTTATACCATTAATCACATTCATGAATCTATTTTAGAAGATGCACATCACACATCTGCCAAATATGATGCTCACATTTCAGAATTTGATAAAACACAGCTCATTTCAGAATATAAAAAAGAATTCAAAGCTCCTTTTGTAAAAACTGCACCTCTTCAATTGGCAATGGAATTTGTTGAAGAGTATCATATTAAAGCAAACGATACGATATTAGTCATTGGAAAAATCGTAGGTTTATATATAGATAATGAGCTACTTGAAAACGATGGGTTTATAAATCTATCAAAAGCTAATGTCGCAGCAATTAATGGTTTAGATGGTTATGCTGTACCAAAATCAAATACTAGATTAAAATATCAACGACCTAAATAAAATCACAAATGAAGATTCTCGTAACAGGTGCAACAGGATATATCGGTAAACGGTTAATTCCGTTATTAGCAAACAGTGACCACCAAGTTGTTTGTGCAGTACGAGATAAATTACGTGCTGATAAAAGTTACGCAGAAGATGATACCATTGATGTTGTTGAAGCTGATTTTTTAAAACCAGAAACACTTCATGACATTCCAAATGATATTGATGTTGCATTTTATTTAATTCACTCCATGTCTAATTCTTCAAAAGATTTTGAGTCACTTGAAGAACGCTGTGCTGTTAATTTCAAAAATCAACTTGAAAAAACCAATGTCAAACAAGTCATATATCTCAGCGGAATTACAAATGAAGAAAACCTCTCTAAACACTTACAATCTAGAAAAAATGTTGAAGATTTATTAAAATCTGATACATTCGCTACAACAATTTTCAAAGCAGGAATAATTGTAGGTTCTGGGAGTTCTTCTTTTGAAATCATAAGAGATCTTGTAGAGAAATTACCATTTATGATTGCTCCCAAATGGTTGAATACAAAAACGCAGCCACTAGCCGTTAGAGATGTCTTATCTTTTTTACATCGCAGTGTTGGTAAAGAAGATTTATACAACAAATCTTTTGATGTTTTTGGTCCCGAAATTTTAACCTACAAACAAATGTTATTGCAGTTTGCTGAAGTAAGAGGATTAAAACGATATATCCTTACAGTGCCTTTAATGACACCAAAATTATCATCATACTGGTTGTATTTTGTCACATCAACATCATACAAGCTAGCAACGTCATTGGTTGATAGTATGGGAATTCAAATTATTGGCAAACCTAGTCCTATTAATAATCTACTCAACGTTGACCCTTTGTCTTACAAAGAAGCAGTCTCTCTGGCATTTGAGAAAATTGAGCAAAATAGTATCGTATCCAGCTGGAAAGACTCTATGGTTAGTAGTGGACGATTAAAAAACCAACTTCATAAATATATCAACGTACCCAAATATGGTTGTTTTACAGATTATAAAGAACGACCAGTTACAGACTCTAAAAAGACCATTGATAAAATTTGGAGCATTGGTGGAAAAAATGGATGGTATTATGGTACATACTTATGGAAAATTAGAGGTTACATTGATAAACTTTTTGGTGGCATAGGATTACGTCGAGGCAGAACTAGTCCAACCAATTTAGACGTTGGAGATGCTCTAGATTTTTGGCGAGTCATCTTTGCTGATAAAGAACAACAAAAACTTTTATTGTATGCTGAAATGCGCCTTCCTGGTGAGGCTTGGTTAGAATTTAAAATTGAAGATGGCCTACTTAAACAAACAGCTACGTTTAGACCACGTGGACTCTGGGGACGACTCTATTGGTACAGTGTTTTACCATTTCATGGGTTTATTTTTAGAGGTATGATTAACAAGCTTGTTGATGTCTAAACACAAAAAACAACAACTTCCAACAAAAACTTGTCCAGTTTGTAAATTACCATTTAGCTGGAGAAAAAAATGGGAGAAAAATTGGGAAAACGTTAAATATTGTAGTGAAAGATGCAGACGACACAAAACGACATAGGATTAGTATGGTTTAGAAATGATTTAAGAGTCCAAGATAATTTTGTTTTAGCAGAAGCCATTAAAAATCATAAATCTGTGATTGCTTGTTATTGTTTTGATCCAAGACATTATGAAATCACAAAATTCGGATTAAAAAAAACAGAAAAATACAGAGCTCAATTTTTAATTGAAACCATTGAAAATTTAAAAGTAAACCTCAAAACAATAAATATTGAGCTATTTGTTTTTAATAAAGCTCCCGAAGTTGTAATTCCGTTATTAGTAGAAAACTATGATATCAAATCCATCTATCGGCTGAAAGAATGGACAAATGAAGAAACTCAAGTTTTAGAACATGTCAAATCTTCTCTTCCCAACGATATAAAATTCAAAGAGTATTACGATCAATTTTTATTTCATCCAGAGGATATTAAAATGAGATTTGATGAGATTCCGAATGTATTTACTGTCTTTAGAAAAAAAGTTGAAAAACATGTATGCGTTAAAATTTCCGAGAATATTCATTCCGTAGAAAAAATTGAAAGTTTAAACAATGACACTCAAATACCGAGTCTTGAAGTATTAGGTTTTACATCATTTGAAGTCCATCTAAATTCTGCCTTCCCTTTTAAAGGCGGAGAAGATTCAGCATTAACACGACTAAACGATTACTTCTTTAATACAAAAAAATTAGGCGTTTATAAGAAAACTAGAAATGGATTGATTGGAACAGATTTTAGTTCCAAATTTTCGGCTTGGTTAGCAAATGGAAGTATTTCAGCAAGAACAATTTATTGGAATGTTATAAAATTTGAGGAGAATTATTTAAAAAACGAATCTACTTACTGGCTCATTTTTGAATTGATTTGGAGAGATTATTTCAAATACGTGTCTCTAAAACACCAAAACAACATTTTTAAAATTGGTGGTATTTCACAAAAAAATTACGATTGGAAATCTAACCAACGTGAAGTTCAAAAGTGGATAAATGGAGAAACGAGATCAAATTTTGTAAATGCCAACATGATTGAACTTAAAAAAACAGGAAGGATGAGTAATCGTGGTCGACAGAATGTCGCATCATTTTTTGCCAAAGAATTATTACTAGATTGGCGCATTGGAGCTGCTTATTTTGAGTCGATGCTAATTGATTATGATGTACATTCTAACTACGGAAATTGGATGTACGTTGCAGGTGTTGGAAATGATCCAAGAGACAGAAAATTTAATGTAGACTTGCAGGCAGAACGTTATGATAATAAGGGGAAATTTCAACAAATGTGGTTACAAGAAACACTTTTTTAAATGAAAACACTCAGACTTATTTTAGGAGATCAACTCAATATAAAACATTCATGGTTTAAAGAAACTAATGATGATATTGTGTATTGTCTTTTTGAAATGCGCCAAGAAACAGATTATGTGAAACACCATATTCAAAAAGTAATTGGTTTTTTTGCTGCTATGCGACAATTTGCTGATGATTTGAAATCTAAAGGTCATAACGTCGTCTACTATAAATTAAATGACAAAAATAATACGCAAATCTTAACCGATAATCTCCAACTTTTAATCAAAGACTATAAAATAAAACGTTTTGAATATATTTTTCCTGATGAATACAGATTAGATCAGCAACTAAGAGATTTCTGTAAGCAAATTGAAATTGAGTCTGAGACTATTTCTGCAGAACATTTCTACACAAAACGAAATGATTTATCAGAATTCTTTAAAGGCAAAAAACAATATCTCATGGAAAACTTCTACAGAGATATGCGAAAAAAACATGATATCTTAATAGTTGCTGGCCAACCTGAAGGTGGCAAATGGAACTATGATAAAAGCAATAGAAATAAATGGAAAGGAGATATTCCTATCCCAAAATATAAATGGTTTAAAAATGACATTTCCGAAGTAAAACACGATATTGATATTTCAGGTATTAAAACCATTGGAAGACTTGAAACCAAAACGTTCTCCTACCCTATTTCTCGTGTTCAAGCTATTGAACAGCTTAAATATTTTTGTGAAGAACTTCTCATTCATTTTGGAGATTATCAAGATGCGATGCATACAGATGACGCGTATTTATTTCATTCCAGATTGTCTTTTGCCATGAATTTGAAGCTTATTTCCCCAAAAGATATTGTTACCTCAGTGATGAATTATTATAGAAAATATGGTGAAGACATCAATATCCCTCAAGTTGAAGGTTTTGTTAGACAAGTGATAGGTTGGCGAGAATATATGAGAGGAATGTATTGGGCTTTTATGCCAGAATATAAATCAAAAAATGAGCTAGACAATCATAATAAACTCCCAGATTTTTTCTGGACTGGTGACACAAAAATGAATTGTCTAAAACATGCCATAAACAATTCTTTAGATAACGGTTATGCGCATCACATTCAACGTCTAATGATTACTGGTAATTATGCGTTATTAACTCAAACTCATCCTAACGACGTTGATGATTGGTATTTAGGCATTTATGTAGATGCAATTGAATGGGTTCAAATCACAAATACGAGAGGAATGAGTCAATTTGCAGATGGTGGAAAAATTGCTACAAAACCTTACGTATCTTCAGGGTCTTACATTAATAAAATGAGTAATTACTGCGGAAATTGTCATTACAATAAATCTAAAAAAGTTGAAGATGATGCTTGTCCGTTTAATAGTTTGTACTGGAATTTTCTAGATGATAAGCGCGAACATCTTGGTAAAAATTTTAGGATGGGAATGATGTATAGTTTACTTGATAAAATGGATAGTCAAGATCTTCAAAATATTAAAAAGAAAGCTCAACATATTATTGAGCATCAAGATGAATACTAATACACCTTTGTTCCATATAGTTTTGTTAATACGCAATCTTTGCTTAGAAAATAACGAAGCAATTTTTAAAAATCACTTACCTAAAAATCAAATTACATATTAAAAAAGTTTATTATTTAGCTTAAATCATAAAAACTATGTTAATGTTTTGTTTAAACATATGCTTTTAATGTTAAACATTTTGTAACTTTGAATTAATTATAACAGTAATTTTGATTCTAGATACTACACATAACAGTAAAGAGTATAAAACTATCATTTCAGATTTGATTGGTAAACCGTTCTCATTTATGGAATCATTAAAAATGGGTGGTATTGGATCAAAGCGTATGATTATTGAAAATGTGAGTCCTAATTTACAGCAACATTTAAACAAGGTCTCAGATATTAATTATGCCAATATAGAAATGAGACCTAGTGGAATTTTAATTTATATTAATAAAGGTCTTAAAAATTACACTTGGATTATTCCTTTTTACCATTTAGTCATTTATAAAAGCAATGGTATAAGTATTCATGCTCAGGGAAAATTCATTAATTTTAAAAACAATAAATTGTTTAAAGAAAATAAAACATTTATGTCTAAATTAATGAATGCTAAGGTGAAATTTGATGAACGTTATAGTTTTCAATTTTAAATGTATGGAATTAGACATAATTACGACAGATAGAATTATAGAGATGGCATGGGAAGATAGAACCACATTTGAAGCTATAAAGTTTCAATTTGGTCTAAAAGAACAAGATGTTATTCAATTAATGCGCAAAGAAATGAAACCTAATAGTTTTAAAATGTGGCGCAAACGTGTACAAGGTAGGAAGACAAAACACGAAAAACTAAGAGTATTTCAAGAAGGACGATTTAAATGTTCTAGACAAAAACAAATTACACATAACTCTATTTCTAAACGATGATTTTTTGAAAGTCAAGAAATTAAATTTTAGAAATAACACAACTATATTAATAACGAAGATATGGACTTAATAAAAAAAGCCTCAGAATTTGAAAAGCGAAAAATGAAATCGCTCTCAACTAGCGATCGCGTAAAAATTTCTCGCGAAGCTAAAGCCTTAATACTAGAATTGAATAAAGTATATAAGGAAAAGAAAGATGAAAAAATCATGGATACTATGAAACGTATCACTGCAATAAAGCGTAAAGTTGAAAAACGCCTAAAAGGTGCACCATTAACCGCTTAACAACTAAATAATTTTTAAGATTAGAGCGTAATAGCAAGCTAGTATAGCTATACTATTACGCTCTAATTGTAAATAAATCTATCGTAAATGAAAACGTATATCGTTATAGGTGGCAGTAAAGGTATTGGAAATGCTATTGTACAAACCTTATTAGAAAACAATAAGGTTATAAATTTAAGTAGAACCATACCAGAACAAACTCATGCTAATTTAACGCACCATACTTGTGATATTTTAAGTGACGAACTTCCAAATATTGAACATGCAGATGGTTTAGTATATTGTCCTGGAAGTATCAATTTAAAACCGATAAAACGTTTTAGTTTAGATGATTTTAGAGAAGATTATGAAATCAATGTCATTGGAGCTGTTAAAGCGATACAGCAATATTTGAGCATTATTAAAAACGGTAACGACCCATCTATTGTATTATTTAGTACTGTTGCGGCAAAATTAGGAATGCCTTTTCACGCAAGTATCGCAGCAGCAAAATCTGGAGTTGAAGGTTTAGTAAAATCATTAGGTGCAGAATTAGCAACAACGTTAAGAATAAATGCAATTGCTCCAACAGTTACCAATACAGAATTAGCTTCTAAATTACTTCGGAATGAAAAGATGATTGAAAACATTACAGAACGTCATCCCATGAAAAAATTTTTAGAACCTAAAGATGTAGCTGGAATGGCAGAATTCCTGTTGTCTGAAAAAGCAAGTTCAATTTCTGGTCAAGTCTTTGAAATGGATTGTGGCATCGTAAGTTTTAAAATTTAAGTCAGTAAAATTCAATACTAAAATGAAACCATTTAAAATTTTTATGGCAACACTATTTTCCAAATCTAATTCTTCGGAAACAGCAAACTACTCATCTATTTACAATATAGACATTAATGGTCTAAATGGAAAACCATTATCACTTTCAGAATTTAAAGGAAGATATATATTATTTGTAAATGTAGCTTCCAAATGTGGGTTTACACCTCAATATAAAGGTCTTCAAGAACTTTCCGATACTTATAAAGACAAGCTAGTAGTGATTGGTGTACCATGTAATCAATTTGGTGCTCAAGAACCAGGAACGTCAAAAGAAATTGAATCATTTTGCGAAATGAACTATGGTGTTACATTTCCTATAACAGAAAAAGTTGATGTTAAAGGTTCCAATAAACATCCATTATATGAATGGCTCACACAAAAAAACAAGAATGCTGTTTCAAATTCTAAAGTAAAATGGAATTTCCAAAAATACCTTGTTAGCCCAAAAGGAGAGTTAATTGATTATTACTATTCTATCACATCACCTACGAGTTCTAAAATAACAAAACACCTTAAATAAAAAACTATGTTCAATATCTTTAAAAAGTCAAGTGAGATTGATAAGCTTCAAAAACAATACGAGAAGCTTATGAAAGAGTGGCATAAACTTTCTACTACAAACAGAAGCGAAAGTGATAAAAAATATGCTGAAGCTCAAAATATACAAGAGCAAATTGAACAACTTCTAAATAAGTAAACATGAAGTTTATTAAGCATTTCATACTGTTCTTAATCATAAACTTTGCAGCCTTAGGTTTTGGAATTTTATTAATGGCTGATGGTCCCAAAAGCGATTGGTATGTACAACTCAACCAAGCACCATGGACACCAGATGATTGGGTTTTTGGAGCGACTTGGACGAGTATAATGATCTGCTTTTCTATTTACATGACCTTTTTATATCTAAAAAGACCAACTCGAAAAGTGATTACACTATTCGTCATTCAATTTATTTTAAATGTCAATTGGAATTTTTTATTTTTCAATCAAAAATTAATAGTTGTTGCACTAGTAAATATTATACTCCTAACCATACTAATTTTCGCATTTCTCATCACTTACTTTAAAGACTTAAAAGCAAAATCGTTACTCATCCTTCCCTATTTTATTTGGCTGTGTATTGCCACATCTCTTAATCTTTACATTTTAATACATAATTAATTTCAGCACATGAAGATTTACAGACTCCACAAAAAACAGAATTTGCCAATTTCAATGGATACAGCTTGGGATTTTTTATCTAACCCAAACAATTTAAAAACCATTACACCTGATTATATGGGATTCAATATTCTATCAGGAGCAGATAGACCAATGTTTGCTGGACAAATAATTCAATACATTGTTACACCTGTTTTAGGTATAAAAACAAAATGGGTTACAGAAATAACGCATAGTGTAGACAAACACTATTTTGTAGATGAACAACGTTTTGGACCTTATGCACTATGGCACCACAAGCATTTTATTAAGGAGATTGATGGAGGTGTTGAGATGGAAGATATTATAGATTATAAAGTTCCCTTCGGTATATTAGGACAACTCGTTCATCCAATACTTGTAAAACCTAAATTGGAAGAAATTTTCAATTATCGCACAGTAAAATTGGAAGAACTTTTTGGTAAATATTACTTTTAATTATGAAGCAGCCACTAAATATTTTCTGGTTTAGACGCGATTTGCGTTTAGATGATAACGTTGGATTTTACGAAGCATTAAAAAGCGATCAACATGTTTTACCCATTTTTATTTTTGATTCTGAAATATTAGAAAAATTACCAGAAGATGATACAAGAGTCACTTTCATCTACAATACACTTCAAAAGATGCGTTCTACGCTTCAAGACGAACACGATAGTAGCATTGCCATGTATCATGGAAAACCTCTTGAGATTTATAAGCAATTGGTTAATGAATATGATATTAAGGAAGTATATACCAATCATGATTATGAGCCTTATGCAAAAGAACGCGATGAAGAGATAAAAGAGTTTCTTAAAAAACAAGGCATTGAATTCAAAACCTTTAAAGATCAAGTTATTTTTGAAAAAGACGATATAGTTAAAAGTGATGGCACACCATACAAAGTTTATACGCCTTACATGAAGCTTTGGAAAGCAACTTTTAAGGATCATGATTTTAAAATCTATTACACCAACGATTATCTAGATAATCTGGTTAAGAATTCACGTTTACCCAATTTGAGTTTAGCCGACATTGGCTTTAAAAAGTCACATCAGGAGATTAAAGATTATACAGTTACTCCTACTCTAATTCAAGATTACGAAAAAACGAGAAATTTTCCAGCAAAAGATTCTACCTCTAGATTGGGACCACATTTAAGATTTGGAACCGCTAGTGTTCGCAAAATGGTCAAAAAAGCAATTGCAGAAGAGAATGAAATCTTTTGGCAAGAATTGATATGGAGAGAATTTTTTATGCAGATTCTATGGCATTTTCCTCATACTGCTAAAGATTCATTCAAACCCAAATACGACAGAATAGAATGGCGAAACAACGAAGAAGAATTTAAATTATGGTGTGATGGTCAAACAGGTTACCCACTTGTAGATGCAGGAATGCGACAGCTCAATAAAACTGGATTTATGCACAATCGTGTTCGTATGCTTGTTGGAAGTTTTCTCTGCAAACATTTACTTATTGATTGGCGTTGGGGAGAAGCTTACTTTGCTGAAAAATTGCATGATTACGACATGTCTAGCAATGTTGGCAATTGGCAATGGGTTGCTGGTTCTGGTGTTGATGCCTCACCTTATTTTAGAATTTTTAATCCTACGACTCAAATAGAAAAGTTTGATAAGGATAGAAAATATATTAAAAAATATGTTCCTGAGTTCGATACAGACAATTATGTGGAACAAATGGTTGACCATAAAGAAGCTCGAGAACGTTGCTTAAAGGTTTACAAAGAAGCCGTTAGCTGAAATTATAATCTACAATAGTAACTTTGGCTTTTATTTTATTAATTTTAAGGGATAAACATAAAATCAATTAAAATGGATACTAAAGACGTTGCTCAAAAATGGGCTCAACTATGCAGAGAAGGCAAAAACTTAGACTGTATTAATGAATTATATGCCGAAAACGTAGTCAGCAAAGAAATGCCAGGAATGGGTGATGATGTTGTAGGAAGACAAAACGTTTGGAACAAAAGTAAAAACTGGTTAGAGAGCGTTGAAGATTTTCATGCGAGTTCTATTAGTGAACCTGTAGTTGCAGGAAACTTCTTTACTGCAAAAATGGAATTTGACTGCACATTTAAAGAACGTGGTAGACAAAAAATGGAAGAAGTTTGCGTTTACGAAGTCAAAGATGGTAAAATTGCGAGTGAGCAATATTTCTATAGTATGGAATAATTGCTAATACATTTCAAAATAATCCTTTAAATTATATAAGCTCTGCTCTTATTGTTTTCTTCAGAAATATAAAAGGGTGGAGCTTTTTGCATTTATAATGTATAAATAGATTACAATCGAGATTAGCCTTTTAAAAAAATTTACTTCAAAAGATCAATAATTGTATCAAAGCCTTTTTCCGAAGCATAATATAAAGCTGTTTTCCCCTCATTATCTTTAATCGTTTTATCGGCACCTTTTTCTAACAGTAGCCTCACACTTTTCTCTTGATTATACATTGTAGAAAAAATCAAAGGTGTAGTTCCCAAATTATTTTGAGCGTTAATGTTAGCTCCATTCTCAATCAATAGAGTTGCTAAAATTGGGTTGCCTTTAAAACAAACACCAATTAATGCTGTATTACCAGTATGGTCTTTAGCATCAATATCTGCTTGGTGTTCTATTAAAATTTTGGTCGCAGTTTCATTATCAAAATAGGTTGCAAAAATTAAGGGTGTGAAACCACGAGAATCTTTCGTATTTACTAATTCTGGATTTGCACTAATAAGCGTTTGAAGCTTGTTATGGTCTTTAATACGAATGGCTTCAAAGAATAGTTCTATGTTTTTCATCAGTTTTTAAATTAAAAAAGGAATGAGTTAAAACAACTCACTCCTTCTTATTTTCTATAAATCAAGATTATTTTAAATCGAAACGATCTAAATTCATCACTTTAGTCCAAGCTTTCACAAAATCATTGACGAATTTTTCTTGTCCGTCATTTGCTCCATAAACTTCAGCAATAGCTCTTAGTTCTGTATTAGATCCAAAAATTAAATCTGCACGAGTACCTTTAAACTTAACTTCTCCAGTGTTTCGGTTACGACCTACAAAAAATCTATCATCTTCTGAAGTTGCTTTCCAAGTGTAAGTAAAATCTAATACGTTTTTAAAGAAATCATTAGTTAAGCTACCTACGTTTTCTGTAAATACACCATAATCTGAACCATCATAATTAGCACCTAATACACGCAATCCACCAACTAAAACAGTTAATTCTGGCACAGATAAAGTTAGTAAGTTGGCTTTATCTACTAATAAATCTTCAGCAGCTATTTTAAGATTTACTTTAATATAGTTTCTAAAACCATCTGCTAAAGGTTCCAAATAACCAAACTGTTCGATATCTGTTTGCTCTTGTGTGGCATCTCCTCTACCTTGTGTAAAGTCTACAGTAAGATTATGACCTGCATTTTTTAATCCTTTTTCAACACCAACATTTCCGGCTAATACAATTAAATCTGCCATAGAAACGTCTCCACTAAACTTATTTTGAACATCCTCTAAGACGGTTAATACCTTATTTAATTCAGTTGGATTGTTGACTTCCCAACTACGTTGTGGCTCTAATCTAATACGAGAACCATTTGCTCCACCTCTATTGTCTGAACCTCTAAAAGTAGATGCTGAAGCCCAAGCTGTAGTTACTAATTGAGATACTGTCAAACCTGTATCAATAATCATCACTTTTAAGTTTGCAATATCTGCATCACTTAATGTATAATTTACTGTAGGAATTGGATCTTGCCATAATAATTCTTCTTTAGGAACTTCAGGTCCTAAATAACGTGATGTTGGACCTAAATCACGATGTGTTAATTTGTACCAAGCACGAGCAAAAGCATCTTCAAACGCTTTATGATCTGCATGAAAACGCTTAGAAATCTCTAAATACTTAGGATCTACTTTTAAAGCGATATCTGCAGTGGTCATCATTAAATCTTGTCTACCATTAGGATCACCAGCTTTAGGAGCTTGTTTTGCATGTGAAGCTGCAGTAGGCTTCCATTGGTGTGCTCCTGCTGGACTTTTTGTTAATTCCCATTCGTAATTTAATAACACATCAAAATAATCTGCATCCCAACGTGTAGGGTTTGGTGTCCATGCACCTTCAATTCCACTCGTAATGGTATCATCTAGAACTCCTGTTCCGTAGCTATTTTTCCAACCAGTACTCATTTCTTCAATTGATGCTCCATGCGGTTCTTTACCAACATATTGTGCTGGATCTGCTGCTCCATGCGCTTTTCCAAAGGTGTGACCACCTGCAACTAAAGCAACTGTTTCTTCATCATCCATAGCCATTCTACCAAACGTTTCTCTCACATCATGTGCAGAACCCATTGGATCTGGATTTCCGTTTGGACCTTCAGGATTTACATAAATCCAACCCATCATCACTGCTGCTAAAGGATCTTCTAAATCTCCATTTTCGTATCTATCTTTGTTTTCTCCCCATTCAGTTTCACTTCCCCAATATATATCTTGTTCTGGTTCCCAAACATCTGCTCGTCCACCTGCAAATCCAAATGTTGGAAAGCCCATAGATTCTAAAGCACAGTTTCCTGCAAGAATCATTAAATCTGCCCATGAAATTTTATTACCATATTTTTGTTTAATTGGCCATAACAATAACCTTGCTTTATCTAAATTTCCATTGTCAGGCCAACTATTAATAGGTGCAAAACGCTGGTTTCCTGTGCCTGCACCACCACGACCATCACCAACTCTATAAGTTCCTGCACTATGCCAAGCCATTCTTATCATCAAACCTCCATAATGTCCATAATCTGCTGGCCACCAATCTTGTGAATCTGTCATAAAATCGGTTAACTCTTTCTTTAAAGCATCATAATCTAAACTCTTAAATGCTTTAGCATAATCAAAATCATCTCCCATTGGATTAGATTTTGCTGCATTTTGACGTAAAATATTTAGTTTTAATTCGTTTGGCCACCAATCTCGATTTTTCACACCACTACCAGAAGTATGTTTAACTGTTCCACTTAAAAAAGGACATTTTGCAGAGCTTTCGTTAATATCAAAATTTTTACCTTGAGGAGCACTAGAATGCGGATTGTTTTCCATAATATTAATTTTCTATCGGTTATTGTATTTTCAATTCTATAAATTTAGGGTATTTTGATTTTAAAACGTAATAGATTTAGATTATTAAATTTTATTATTAAATTGATAAAAACTATATATCAATAACTAATAAATTATCGTTATCCCATAAATACACTATTAGCCATGTAGTAGCAATTTGATATACTCGGTTTAACAAACAAATAACCCAACATTAAGAATTGTTGTTCATTTTTCTTAAAAAAATAAAGACGTATTATTAGTAAGGACATTATATAAGAATAATTATCTTTTAAACTAATAAGTAAACTATTAAATATGGTATATTTTTTGTAACTTAATAATCAGTATACGACTTATAGTTTATTAACCTAAAATCTTTTAATTATGTCAGACACCTCATACACCAAAATATTCTCAGGAAGTTTTATTATCGTTCAATTAGCTTTAGACAGACTTATAAGCGCTGGAATTAATGCCATCATTAAAGACGAATCTGAATCTGGAAGACTTGCAGGTTTTGGAGCCTCAATACAAGGCTATCAAGAATTATATGTTAATGATGAAGAATTATCTCAAGCAGAACGAATCATCTCAAGTATTAAAGAAGAACTTGGATCTTAGAACTTACTTGAAGTTTTAAAATTTCCGAAGAAAAAATTGAATAAAAAAATTCCTTTAAGTGAACTGTGACTATCACAGAGACTTAAAGGAATTTTCTACATTTATCTATTGAAATCTACACTGTTACAGCATACATTTTTTCTCGCATTTCTTTTATCTTCTTATCACTCATGTACTCATCAAAAGTCATGTAACGATCTATAACTCCACTTGGTGTTAACTCAATAACTCTATTTGCAACTGTTTGTGCAAATTCATGATCATGTGTTGTAAATAAGACTGTCCCTTTGAAATTTTTAAGTGAATTATTAAAAGCTGTTATACTTTCTAAATCTAAGTGATTTGTTGGTTCATCAAGCATTAAAACATTTGCTCTTACCATCATCATACGACTTAACATACAACGTACTTTTTCTCCTCCAGAGAGTACATTAGATGTTTTTAAAGCTTCTTCTCCACTAAAAATCATCTTACCTAAAAATCCACGAATATGAACTTCTTCACGCTCTTCTTCGGTTGTTGCCCATTGACGCAACCAATCTACAAGCGTGAGGTCATTTTCAAAATACTCACTATTATCTAGTGGTAAATACGACTGAGTTGTTGTAACTCCCCAAGAAAACTTACCAGCATCTTGTTTTTCATTCCCATTGATAATTTGATAGAAAGCTGTAGTTGCTCTAGAATCTTTAGAAAAGAAAACTACTTTTTCTCCTTTATTTAGATTGATATCTATATTACTAAATAAAACGTCTCCCTCTAAAGATTTTGATAAACCTTCAATATTTAAAATTTGATCACCTGCTTCGCGATCACGTTCAAAAATAATAGCAGGATAACGACGACTAGAACGTCTAATCTCTGATATATTTAATTTATCAATCATTTTCTTTCTACTTGTTGCTTGCTTTGATTTTGCAACATTGGCAGAGAAACGTCTAATAAATTCTTCTAATTCTTTTTTCTTGTCTTCTGCTTTTTTGTTTTGTTGCGCATGTTGTCTTGCAGCTAATTGAGAAGACTCATACCAAAATGTATAGTTACCAGAGAAATGAGTAATTTTATTAAAATCTATATCTGAAATATGCGTACATACCGCATCTAGGAAGTGTCTATCGTGAGATACAACAATTACACAGTTATCATAATTGGCTAAGAAATTTTCTAACCATGAAATAGTTTCATAATCTAAATCATTGGTAGGCTCATCCATAATTAAGAGATCAGGATTACCAAAAAGCGCTTGTGCTAATAACACTCGTACTTTTTGCTTACCATCTAAATCTTTCATTAAGGTGTAATGGTGTTCTTCTTTGATACCAAGATTTGAAAGCATTGCAGCAGCATCACTATCTGCGTTCCAACCATTCATTTCTTCAAATTGCACTTGAAGTTCTCCTATTTTTTCAGCATTTTCATCTGTGTAATCTGCATAAAGTGCATCAATTTCAGACTTTAACTTAAACAAGGGTTTGTTACCCATTATGATCGTTTCTAAAACCGTGTGCTCATCATATAAATTATGATTTTGCTCTAAAACCGACATACGTTTACCTGGTTCTAAATGCACATGTCCAGAAGTAGGATCTTGCTTTCCTGCAATGATATTTAGAAATGTAGATTTCCCTGCACCATTGGCACCAATGATTCCGTAAATATTTCCATTATTAAATGAGGTATTTACTTCATCAAAAAGGATTCTTTTTCCGAATTGTACCGAAAGATTTGATACTGATAACATACTGTATTTGTTTAAGTTACAACTTTTTGCTTTTTAAAATTTCCGAAGATATTTAGATGCTCAAAGTTTCAGGTTGCAAAAGTAAAAAATTCTAACGATTGTATGAAACTAAACTGGCTTATTTTTTAGTTCTATTTTCTTGTTCAATGTGAGTAAAATCAACATTTAACAACGTATTAACAACAGTTGGACATCGCAATCTTTATTTTTGTTATCAATTTAATATCTACGACAAAATTATTTATGAAACTACTATTAGTTAGCATATTAACAAGTTTCCTTTTTATAAGTTGCGATTCTAAAACTAAAGCTGGCGATACTGCCTATTTTGGTGGTGAAATTGTTAACCCTAACAATAATTATGTCACAATATATAGTAAAGAAAGTGAGCGAGATACCATACTTCTTGATGCTCAAAACAGATTTATATACAAAATTGAAAACTTAAAAGCTGGCTTATATCATTTTACTCATGGTGGCGAATATCAAACGCTACTTATTGAACCTAATGATAGTATTTTGATAAGATTGAACACCAATGATTTTGATGAGTCCTTAGTATATACAGGTAGTGGATCTAAAAAAAACAATTACTTTATAAAAGCTTTTTTAAATGATGAAGTTGCCAATAAGCAATTCTCCAAACTTCAACATTTAGAACCAGAAGCTTTTGAAAAACATATCTATACTGCAAAGCAACAAAAGTTAGACTATTTAGATCGATTTGTGGTTGAGCAGGAATCCTCTCCTTTATTTAAGAAAATTGCTGAGGCTAGCATAAATTATAACTATTATACCCATAAAGAAAAGTATCCTTTTGGTTACTTCGGAAATAATAAATTAATACACTACAAAGATCTTCCTGATGGATTTTATGACTATAGAAAAGATGTAGATTTTAATGATGTCTCACTAAGTGGTGTGTATTCCTATAATAAATTCATGGATTGGTATTTTCATAATACCGCTTTAAAAGAGTATTACCAAGACGGTAATCATCATAAATTTAATAGACAAGCGCTAGATTACAACCTTGAAAAATTACGATTAATTGATAGTGTGATTGAAAACAAAACCATAAAAGATTATGTGCTTATGCATGCTACTAAAGTATTCGTTTACAACAGCACAAGCGCTGAGCAATCCCAAAGTATGCTAGACTCTTACTTAGAAAAGAGCTCTAATGAATATGATAAAAATTACATAAATAATTTATCAAAATCGATATTAAGTTTATATCCAGGTAATAAATTACCTAGTATAGAAATTTTAGATTTTAATAGTAATGTTCTAAATCTTCAAGACGTGATTAAAGCTCCAACAGTTATTTACTGCTGGTCGTCTAATTTTAAATATAGCTACAGAAATAATCATTATATGATGAAGAGTTTAAAAGTCAAATATCCAGACATGGATTTTATAGCTATCAACATTAATGATATGAATACGTATGCTTGGAAAAAGACTTTAAATATATTAAAGTATCCAACAGAAAATGAATACATGTTTAAAAACCCTAATGAAGCTGTGCAAAAATTTGCAATTGCTAATTCTCAAAAGGTTTTAATTGTAGATCAAAATGGACTCATTGTCGAGTCTAATACAGATTTGTTTAGTAATGATATTGATACACTAATTGAGACCACTTTGGCTTCTAATTAGTCTAATCATAAACAAAAAAAAACGCTTGAATATATTCAAGCGTTTTTTTTGTTTTAAAGTATCTAACTTTTATCTAGTTTCCTTTTTTATAATCTGCTAAGAATTTCTCTAAACCTATATCTGTCAAAGGGTGTTTTAATAATCCTACAATAGAACTCAAAGGACCTGTCATTACATCTGCTCCAAGCTTAGCACAATCAATAACGTGCATTGTGTGACGTACAGAAGCTGCAAGGATTTCTGTTTCAAAACCATAGTTATCATAAATCATTCTAATCTCTGCAATAAGGTTTAAACCATCTGTAGAAATATCATCTAAACGACCAATAAAAGGAGAAACATACGTTGCTCCTGCTTTAGCTGCTAACAATGCTTGACCTGGTGAGAATACTAAAGTTACATTTGTTTTTATTCCTTTATCTGTAAAATATTTACATGCTTTGATACCATCTTTTATCATTGGTAATTTCACTACGATTTGAGGATGTAAATCGGCAAGCAATTCACCTTCTCTTACCATACCTTCAAAATCTGTAGCAATAACTTCTGCAGATACGTCTCCATCTACAATATTACAGATGTTGACATAATGTTTCATAATGTTATCATGACCTGTAATGCCTTCTTTAGCCATTAGTGATGGGTTGGTAGTTACACCATCTAAAATACCAAGATCTTGAGCTTCTTTAATTTGGTCAAGGTTGGCTGTATCAATAAAAAATTTCATAAAATATTGTTTTTTACTTCCTGGTTTTTGCTGAATTTATTTCAGTAAAAAAGGAAAACTTATAGTTGTGTTATGTTTTATGAGCACGAATTTACGATTTTATAAAACCTTCCGAAGAAAATAATATAAAATGATATTAACATTTAAATTTACAAATGTTTAGTCTAGCAATTATATGTATTAGCTCTTAAAGTTTATAATGATTCAATAGCATTTTCTCATACACTTTATCTGGTAAAATTCTCTTTAAAACAATTGAGAATTTCTGCATAAATGCACCAACCTTATAATGTATTTTAGGGTTAGGAGTATTAATAATTTTATAAATCATATTAGACACCATAATTGGGTCATCACCACTATCAACATCTTCATCAATGGCTTTTAAAACTTTACCATACGTTGCTTCATAAGGTGACCCTTTTACTACTGGAGCATGAAAACGACCAGCTGCAATATTAGTCGCAAAATCTCCTGGTGCAACATTTGTCATATGAATATTAAAATCTTTAATCTCCATTCTAAAAGCTTCAGTAATTAATTCTAATGCACCTTTACTTGCACTGTAAATTCCGCGATATGGCAATCCCATATAGCCAGCAATTGAAGTGATGTTTATTATGAGTCCGGAGTTTTGTTTACGCATTTGAGGCAAAACAGCTTTGATGACATTGATTGGACCAAAAAGATTCGTTTCAAAATTTCGCTTGATTTCTTCGTTTAGGATTTCTTCAATAGGACCTGTAATTCCAGCTCCTGCGTTGTTAATGACCACATCAATACGTCCAGCTTCTTGAGCTACAGTTGCTATTGCTTTTTCTACGGAAAGTACATCTGCTACATCCAATGCTACCAGTTTAATTTTAGAATCTGGATAACGTTCTGGTGATCTACTTGTTCCATAAACCGTAAATCCTTTTTGGGATAAAAACTCACCAATAGATTTTCCAATTCCTGAAGATCCACCTGTGATTAAAACAACTTTAGACATTTAAACGGGTTTTAGCGATTAGTGATAAGCCTTTTGCCTTTATTAATACGTGTAAAATTACTAATGAATTTTACAAGTATGGCAAAAATGAAAAAAGATTTGCCAGTTTTATCTAACAAATCTCTTCTATTTATAGTTATCAATCTTATAAAAAGACGTCAAAATTGGGCACAAAAAAAGGCAAGCTACCTACATCACACCGCTACGACCATTTACCTTTGCTTCGTTCCCGACCTGGAGGATTCAACAGGAGCTGGTTGTGTAGGACTTGCCAGCTGCAAAGATACAATCTTTTAAAACTATAATCCAAAAATATAATTGATTTTTTAAACTGAATTTTATTAAATAACTTGCACTCAAATCTTAACAAAAATGCATTCAATTAAAGCTTTCATAATCACTATTTTAAGTGTTACTATTATTTCCTGCGGAAATTCTAATTCTCAAAAATCTAATCTGTCAATTACCACAGACGCTAAAAACAATGTAGCTACGCTTGGTGAAACCGTGAAGCTTACAATTAAAAACCCAAAAGGGATTGACATTTCTTCTGTTAATTACACTTTAAATGGAGAACCTGTTGATGCTTCTTTTAAATTGGATGATGAACTTTTAGGTGTACAAACCATTATTGCTACTGTTAAAACTGGCGATGCTTCCGAAGAAATAAAAAAAAACATCACCATTCTAAACAATCAATCGCCTAAGGTGTATGGCTATAAAATTATTAATGAGTATCCACACGACATCACCTCTTATACTCAAGGTTTAGAATTTCATAACGGAGAATTATACGAAAGCACAGGTCAATATGGCGAATCTAAATTGAGAAAAGTAGATTATAAAACTGGTGAAATTCTTAAAAACATCACTATTGGAAATCAATATTTTGGTGAAGGTCTAACCATTATGAATGATAATATTTACCAATTGACATGGCAAGAAAACATTGGCTTTGTATATGATATGAATACGTTTGAAAAGAAAAGTAGTTTTACCTACGGAAAAAGTAAAGAAGGTTGGGGAATTTGTAACGATGGTACAAACATCTTTAAAAGTGATGGTACCGAACAAATTTGGTTGCTAAACCCAGAAACTTTGGTTGAAGATTCTAAACTTCAAGTCTACACCAATAAAGGAAAAATTATTGGAATGAATGAGTTAGAATACGTCAACGGAAAAATATATGCTAATCGTTATCAAAAAAACGGAGTTGCCATCATTAATCCCAAAAATGGAGCTATAGAAGGTGTTATTGATTTTTCTCCTTTACATAATTTAGTAACACAACATGCAGGATTAGATGTCTTAAATGGTATAGCTTACAATCCTGAAACTAAAACACTTTTCGTTACTGGTAAGCGTTGGGATAAGTTGTTTGAGGTTGAAGTTTTTGAGAAATAGATGAAATTGTTTTTGAAAGTCTTTTCTATGATTACATCATTACTATCATTTTTTATGCTTGTAATTTATGGTATTCTAAGATTTTCATATACACATCCTATTGGAAATGAAATACCAATATTCGTTTATGGTTGCTTTATAGTTTTTATAATATCTACAATCTTCTGGTTAAAATTTATATTGCGCAAAAAACAATAGTTAGTCTTTTCACTCACTCAAAAGTACTATTCACTCATTCTTACTTTTAAAATGTCTCTTTCTTTTGGTTCTTTGATTCATGAGAACGACATTAAACATAAACATTCCAACACCTTGTCATGAAGATTGGAGCAAAATGACACTTCAGCAAAAAGGCAGATATTGTAAATCTTGCGAGAAAACTGTTTTTGATTTCACGTGCAAAACCGATGAGCAAATCGTTAAAACCTTTTTAAATGAAGGAAAAGTTTGTGGTCGCTTCAAATCTACCCAACTTAACAGAGAATTAGTTTTAAACCGAAAAGAGAAAAACAACTATTTAAGTTATGTCGCTTCTACTCTATTTGCGTTTTTGAGTTTTGGCACTCAAAATGCTGAAGCACAAGGAAAACCTAAAATTGTAAAGGTAGATTCTTCACAAATATCAACTGTAAATGGAAAACTTGGTACTTCTATTTTAAACACAAAACTTATAAAAGGAACTATTTATAATTCTGATAAATCTCCAATACCTAATGTTGAAATTACAATTAAAGGGAGTACTAATTCAACAATTTCAAATAGTGATGGAAGTTTCTTAATTAAAGGGGAATTACAGAATATACTAGTCGTAAAAGCAGCAGGTTATGATATTGCAGAAATTACTATCAGAGATTTTGGAAATCGTCAAATTTATTTAAAAGCACAAACTAGAGAAAAAGTTACTAGCGTTATTCCTGTTTGTGAAACAAAAGAAACAGAAGCTAAAACCGTTCATTTACTTTTAGGAGGCATTGCTGGTATGATAGAGATAACTACTAATCCTAAAACAGAAAATCCGTTGCCTATTGTAAACGGAAATTTAGATCGATCCTCTTCAGCTTCCTTTTTATACAGTATGCGCCAAATGTTCAATAGGAAAAATTAAAATCATGAGAACCAGCCTGAACATTAACATTCCAGAACCATGTCATGAAGATTGGAACAAAATGACACTTCAACAAAAAGGCAGATATTGCAAATCTTGCGAGAAAACAGTTTTTGATTTCACCACAAAAACAGATGAACAAATTGTCAAAACCTTTTTAGATGAAGGGAAAGTCTGTGGTCGCTTCAAATCTACCCAACTTAACAGAGCATTGGTTTTAAACCGAAAAGAGAAAAACAACTATTTAAGTTATGTCGCTTCAACCCTATTTGCGTTTTTGAGTTTTGGAACACAGGATGTTGAAGCGCAAATAAAACCTAAAATTGTAAACTTAGATTCTTTACAGAAACAAATGGTTAATGGAAAAATGGGAACTTCTATTTTAAAAGCACGTATCATAAATGGCTTTATTGCATCTAAAACTGATGGATTACCTCTACCAGGAGTTAGAATACTCAACCTACGTTCTAACGTTGAAACACAAACAGATTTTGATGGAAATTTCTCAATTAAAGTTTTTAAAGGCGATAAATTAAGATTTGAGTTTGTAGGCATGAAATCCATGAAACTCAAGATTAGTGAAGAAAAAATTTACAACATTAAAATGACTGAAGATTTATCTAAACTTGAAACAATAGTCATAAGCGGATATCCAAGCTACATTTCTAATAAATACTACCAGAAAAAAATCAATAAATCCAATAGACTTAGAGCAAGAAAAGAAAAACTCCAAAAAATCAAAAAAGGAGAACTAGAACGTACTCAAATTGGAAACTTCCTATATAACATCACTAATGTTTTCCGAAGAAAAGAATAATACATACTTTTAAATTTTAATTTCAGAATTTAAAAAAATGCAAACCTACGAGCAAGAACTTACCGTTACTAAAGACCATTTAGATCATTTAAACCATGTCAATAATATAGAATATGTACGTTGGGTTCAAGATATTGCAGCAGCACATTGGGAATCAAAAACGTCTAAAACCGTAAGAGACACCTATTATTGGGTATTGCTTAGTCACCACATTCAATATAAAGCAGAAGCACTTCTAGGCGATGTATTACTATTAAAAACTTACGTTTTAAAATCTGGAGGAGTAAGATCCACACGTACAGTAGACATCTATAATAAAAGCACTAATAAAATGTTGACCACGTCAGAAACCAAATGGTGTTTCATGTCTTATGAGACAAATAAACCAACTAGAATTCCTGATGATATCGTTCAGCTTTTTAGTTAAAACAACATTAAATTAGTTGTTAAACTCTCTTAATGTAAATTTTTTTCTTCGGAAATATCTTAAATTTAAAATCAAAACCAATAACCATACTATTGAAATCTCTTAAACTTCTCGTTTTTTTGCTCGTCCCTTTATTAACTAACGCACAAATTATTAAAGGTGTTGTTTATGACAATGAAGCTGCTGTAAAAGGCGCAAAAATCATAAATAGAACCCAAAATATTTTAACCTATACCAATGATGATGGTGTTTTTCAAATAGAAGCTAAAGTCAATGATGTTTTGGTCATTAACTCTTATTTTCATGAGCAACAATTTGTAAGTCTTGCGCAATCTCATTTTGATAATGACATCGTAATAGAACTAAAAAAAATCACCAATGAGCTAGATGAAGTTGAAGTTACTGAAGTGAGAGAAAAACTATTTGATTCTCTAAATTTTAGCAACACTACAGCAAAACAAGGACAAATTGCTTTTAAAAAACGAACCTTTGGAAGTGGAGAAAACCTCCAGCCAACTTTAGACCTAATTGCTGTCGCAAAATTAATAGGCAACCTTTTTAAAAACAAAAATAAAGTGCCAGATGTGGTCTATGTTACTCCAGAAGATTTAATCACTCTTTTTGAAACCAATACCTATTTTAATCAAAAATATTTGACTACACAGTTGGAAATCCCTAAACCGTATCAGCAATTATTTTTCGACTATTTAAGCGCTCAACAATTAAATGTAACCATCCTCAAAAAAGAAAATGAGTTTGAACTTGTAGATGCACTTTTAATACATAGTAACGCCTTCAAAAAAATTCTAGAAGAGCATACCAAAAACTAGCTTTAAAATATTTTATTGACTTCCATAATAAAAGTTAACTACAAAAGTTATATTTGAGGTGCCTAAGGCACATTTGGTATTTTACTCATGCGCTAAAGACTTTATAAATATGATGAAGCGAATTATATACTTTTTATTTACAATATGCATTTTAATGTTTTGGAGCTCATGTCGAAAAGATTTCGATTTTGCACCAAGCTCAGGAAATCTTGGATTTTCTAAAGACACGATTTACTTAGACACCATTTTTTCAAATATAGGATCTAGTACTTATAATTTAAAAGTCTACAATCGTAGTGATGACGATATATCAATTCCAACAGTTCGTTTAAGTCAAGGAGAAAGTTCTAATTATCGATTAAATGTTGACGGACTTCCAGGTAAAGAATTTCAAAATGTAGAGCTTTTAGCAAATGATAGTTTATTCATTTTTGTAGAAACCACAGCAGATATTCAAGCACTCGCTCAAAATAGTTTAGAGTTTTTATATACTGATGCTATTGAGTTTGATAGTGGAACCCAACTTCAAAAAGTAGAATTGGTTACCCTTATCAAAGATGCCGTGTTTATTTATCCAGATCGAGATAATACTACTGGTATTATAGAAACCCTAACATTTGATGTTGATGGTGATGGTGTTGATGATGAAACCACACTACAAGGTCGTTTTCTAGAAGATAGTGAACTAACTTTTACTAATGAAAAACCGTATGTTATTTATGGTTATGCAGCAGTAGATGAAGGTGATGTCTTAACGATTGAAGCTGGAGCACGTGTACATTTTCATGCTAATTCTGGTTTGCTTGTTACCAACAATGCGTCATTAAAAGTTAATGGTGCTTTGAGTCCAGATCAAGACCTTTTAGAGAATGAAGTCATTTTTGAAGGTGACCGTTTAGAGCCTCTTTTTGCAGATGTTCCTGGACAATGGGGAACAATTTGGTTGTACAATGGTAGTGTTGATAATGACATCAATTATGCAACGATTAAAAATGGAACCGTTGGTATTTTAAGCGAAGGCAATCAAAATGATTCAGATGATAAATTAACGATTACAAACTCTCAGATTTATAATTCTAGTAACTTCGGAATATTAGGTCGTGCGAGTTCAATTTCCGCAGAAAACGTGGTTATTAATGCAAGCGGACAATCTTCTTTTGCTGGTACTCTTGGCGGAAGGTATAATTTTACACATTGTACATTAGCTAATTATTGGAATAATAGTTTCAGACAGTTTCCATCTGTGTTTTTAAATAATTATGTGACTGACCAAAATAACATGAATAATGGAAATGATTTATTCGCTAGATTTAACAATTGCATCATATTTGGTAATGATAATCCAGAAATTGGTTTTGATAATATTACCAGTAACCTTTTTGATTTTAAGTTTACGAATTGTTTGATTCGTTTTCAAGATACAAGTGGCAACTTTTCTAATGATGCCAATTACCTGATTAGTGATACAGATTTATATGAGGATTGCATTTTTAATGGAGATCCAGATTTTAAATTACCTTTTGAAAATATGTTGATGATAGGTGCAGATTCTGCAGCAAATGGTGAAGCTAGTGATGATTTTATTATTCCCACAGATATTTTAGGAGAAACAAGAACGTCTCCAGCAGATTTAGGTGCTTACAAGAGTACTATTTTTGTTGAGGATTAAATTTTTCCGAAGAAAAAAAACAAGCCATTTGTTATTCTGAAGGATTGTTGAATATCATTTTTATATAAATATGAGATTCTGAAACAAGTTCAGAATGACGATAGAAATGTCCTTTGTTGTTTTTTATATTAACAAAAGCTGTCAATTCTATCATATTCAAATAATCTAACTTTTCCGAAGCATTAATAAAAAAAAAGACCTTTCAAATAGAAAGGTCTTTTTATAATATAAATTTTATTTAATTAAGAAAACAATGGCTTTCCACTCATCATATGATTCACTTGCTTTGCAATCGCTTCTAATTTCGCATCATCTTCATGATTAATAATAGATTGATCTATAAAGTTAACAATCGTTTCCATATCGTTTTCTTTTAAACCTCTGGTCGTAATTGCTGCTGTACCTACTCTAATTCCAGAAGTCACAAACGGACTCTTATCATCAAATGGTACCATATTTTTATTTACTGTGATATCTGCTTTACCTAAAGCCTCTTCTGCAGCTTTACCTGTAATATCTTTATTTCTTAAGTCAATAAGCATCATATGATTATCTGTACCACCAGAAATAATATGGTAACCTCTATCTATAAGTGCTTTTGCCATTGCAGCTGCATTAGCTTTTACTTGCAGCATATAATGCATGAAATCATCTGTTAATGCTTCACCAAAAGCTATTGCTTTAGCTGCAATGATATGCTCTAATGGTCCACCTTGATTACCTGGAAATACTGCCGAATTAAATAACGAAGACATTTTTTTAAGATTTCCATTTTTTAGCTTTAATCCAAATGGGTTATCAAAATCTTCACCCATCAAAATCAAACCACCTCTTGGTCCACGTAACGTTTTATGTGTTGTCGTTGTTACAACGTGACAATGCGGAATTGGATCATTCAAAATTCCTTTTGCAATTAAACCTGAAGGATGAGAAATGTCTGCCATTAATATAGCACCAACACTATCTGCAATCGCTCTAAATCGCTTAAAATCCATATCTCTAGAATAAGCAGAAGCTCCAGCGATGATTAATTTAGGCTTTTCGGCTTTTGCAATAGCTTCCATTTTATCGTAATTTATACGACCTGTTTCTTCATCAACTCCATAAAACACTGGATTATATAATTTACCAGAAAAATTCACAGGAGAACCATGTGTTAAATGTCCTCCATGAGACAAATCAAAACCTAATATTTTATCACCTGGATTTAAACACGCAGCAAAAACTGCAGTGTTTGCTTGACTTCCAGAGTGAGGTTGCACATTAGCATAAGCAGCACCAAATAAGGTTTTTGCTCTATCAATAGCTAATTGCTCTACCTCATCAACGATCTCACAACCACCATAATAACGTTTTCCTGGATATCCTTCGGCATATTTATTTGTTAATACAGAACCTGCAGCTTCCATAACCTGGTCACTTACAAAGTTTTCTGAAGCAATAAGTTCTAATCCGTTAATTTGTCTGTTTTTTTCAGCTTCAATAAGCTCAAAAATCTGTGAATCGCGTTGCATATCTAAAAGTTTGAATTAAATTTTATCAAAAATAAGAATCATCTCCTTAATAGGATTCAAAAATATAGGTTTATAACAAACTTTTATGAGCATGTTATTAACAGTTAAATTATCGGTATTTTTTTCTCCTTTTATAGGTTTAGAATAAAAAAATTATGTAGGTTTGAATAGAAAATAATGAGTTCATCTTAACTATTTGTTTTCAACCGAAAAGTTTAGCTTTTGTACTGTAATGAAGATGTTTTTTTATCAACATAGCATCGCTACGTTTATAAATAAAAACAAAATTAGAGTTCAAAATGAAAATTTTGTAGGTAATAGAAATAATCAAGATGAATTCTAAACAACAAAATACGCTTCATTATGCCTTTATCTGCAAATAATCCTGATCGCTCATCGTGGCTACACGTTGGGAAAAATTCTGATTTCCCAATTCAAAACATTCCATTTGGAGTGTTCTTAACTCGAGATGACATTATTACTATTGGAACTCGAATTGGTGATACTGCCATTGACCTTGGTGCTTTGCATCAATTAGGATATTTTGAAGGGATTCCTTTGACTGATGATATTTTTCTTCAGGATACCTTAAATGATTTTATTGCAGATGGTAGAAAAACTTGGCGATTAGTACGTAATCGTATTGCACAAATTTTTGATGCAGATAACGATAAATTAAAAAACAACAATCCGCATAAAGAAGCCATTTTATTCCGTTTGGATGAAATTGAAATGCAATTACCAATTCAGGTTGGTGATTATACAGATTTTTATGCAAGTAAAGAACATGCAACTAATGTAGGCACAATGTTTAGAGATCCTGATAATGCATTATTACCAAATTGGGTTCATATGCCAGTTGGTTATCATGGTCGTAGTTCTTCTATTATTCCTTCGGGAATTCCTGTTCATCGTCCCCAAGGTCAAACGATGCCAGCCGATGCCAAAGCACCAGTTTTTGGCCCATCTAAATTAGTAGATTTCGAATTAGAAATGGCCTTCATTACTACAGATGCTAATGATTTAGGTGAACCAATTCCGATTGCTGAAGCTGAAGAATACATCTTTGGATTAGTACTATTTAACGATTGGTCTGCTCGTGATATTCAAAAATGGGAATATGTTCCATTAGGACCATTCTTAGGTAAAAACTTTGCATCGTCAATGTCACCTTGGATTGTTACACTTGATGCTTTAGAACCATTTAGAGTAGAAAGCCCTAAACAAAACCCTAAGCCATTAGAGTATCTACAAACAAAAGGTAAAAAGAGTTTTGATATCAATTTAGAAGTTGGTATTCAGCCAAAAGGTGCTAAAGAAACAACAGTTGCAAAATCAAACTTTAAATACATGTACTGGAATATGTCTCAGCAATTGGCACATCACACAGTAAATGGTTGTCCAGTAAACTCTGGAGATATGATGGGAAGTGGAACCATATCTGGTCCAACTCCAGATTCTTATGGATCTATGTTAGAATTATCATGGAAAGGCACAAAACCATTAAAAATGAAAGATGGTACTGAGCGTAAATTCATAAATGATTATGATACTGTAATCATGAGAGGCTATTGTGAAAATGATGGAACTCGTATTGGGTTTGGAGCTGTAAAAACACAGTTGTTGCCTGTTTTTAATCCTAAAAAGAAGAAATAGAAAAAAGTATATATATTTTTAAAAAAACCTACCCTTTTGGGTAGGTTTTTTCATTTATAGGTTTTCGTACTTTTAAGTTTTATAATCTAAACCTGAAAATGTATTTACTAAACAAATCAATTTTTTCTTATTGCATTATTTTTTCTACATTTTTCATGTATGGACAAAATGATTGTAAGTGTCATAATACTAACACTACTGAAGACAATTTAAACTACAGTAATAGAGACTCTATAAGTGTATTTAAAACTATTAATGAATATAAAAACGCTCAAAATGAAGGTTGTTTTTTTAAAAGTCTTATCCTAGAATTTGAGTTCTATTGTTCAGAAAAAAAAATAGATAAAGCAGCAGATTTATTAGCAGAAATTGAACGTGCATATAAAAAAACGAATGACTGTAAAAACCAATTCACTTATGATTTATATGCAAGCAAAGCCCTTTTTTATCGTAAAACAAGCCATCTTGAAAAGATGTCGGAGTTTTCTTTTTTAGCTTTAAGTGAAGCAGAAAAGCTCAAGGATTCTCAAAAACAAATTGAAGCTCTTAACCATATCGTGCATTTATTTACTAGAATGCAAGAGAGCGAAAAAAATTGGTCTTATATAAAACGTGCACAAGACTTAATTTTACAACAAGTTGATTCAATAAATTTAATAAAAAATTACAGATGGCTAGCACTCGTTTATGAACATGAATATACTAGAACAGAACGTAAAACTCTATTAGATTCAACTGAATTATTTATCAATATTTCTAAGAAAGAAGCATTAAAACATAACATAAATTATGAATTAGCTTTACTCTATCGTGCTCAAGAAGCTATATCATATCACAGAGGAGATATTATAAACGGTCTAAAATATATTGATTCTGGAATTTATTATGCAAAAAAAATAAAAGGCATTAAAAGCATAGGTCCTTACTACATAGCAAAAGCATATGACCATTGGGATTTAGGGCAATTGAAAGCTGCAGAAAAATGGACAGATACTGCTATTTATTATGATAAAAAATATGATCTTAAAACTGATATTGGAGGACGTATGGCTATGCAAATTTCTGCTTCTGAAATTTATGAAGGTATTGGAGAAACTAAGAAAGCCTTATCAACTTACAAAAATTATAACAAGTTAAAAGATAGCTTACTAAAACAAAAACGAATAGAAATTGTAAACGAGTTAGAGACTAAGTACAAAACGGAACTTAAAGATTCAGAAATTAAAAGCCTTAGCCAACAACAAATTATAGCCGACCTTGAACTCACCAACAAAAAAGCCAAAATCAAGAGGCTTACATTTTGGTTTGTGCTTATAGCCTTGTTATTAATATTACTACTTTTTATTACAAAAATGATTCAACTAAAAAAAACACGTCAAAGAAACAAAGAGCTTAAAATAGCTCTTGAAAGACAAATACAACTTGAAAAAGAACTCTCTGATGTTAGGGATGAGATTGCACAGGATTTCCATGATGATCTCGGAAATAAATTAGCTAGAATTTCATTATTATCTAACTTAGTAAGTGGTGAAGCTTCTATAGATGACCCAAAAGTAAAATCTAAACTCAAACAAATTACTGAAGATGCCAATGGTCTTTATAAAGGGACAAGGGATTTTGTGTTTTCTTTAAAATCAAATAGCGATTATATAGAAGTAGTTGCTACTTACCTTTCAGATTTTGGTGAGGATTTCTTCGGAAAAACTAAAGTTAAATTCATTGTTGAAAAGAATATTGATTCAAATAAAAAACTACCACATTATTGGAACAAGCAACTTGTGTTTATTTTTAAAGAAGCTTTAACCAACGCATTAAAACATTCTAAATGCCAAGAAATTAAATTATCATTTGTCTTAAAAAATAACACACTCAAGATATCCTGTATTGATGATGGAATAGGCATTTCAGAAACTGATTTAAAATCCTCAAACGGATTATCAAATATGAAAAATCGAGCACAAAAGATAGGTGGTCAATTGACAATTGATTCTGTATTAAATAAAGGCACAACTATAACTTTTATAGGAAAAATAAATTAAAAAAATGAAACATAAAGTCGTCATAGTAGAAGATAATATCCCTTTAAGTGAGGGTTTTGCTGAAATTATAAATCAAACTAGCGATTTTGAAGTTGTTGCCATTTACGACAATTGTGAAGATGCCATAAAAAATCTAAGAAAAGATGGTGCTAAAACCTTCTTAATGGACATTGATCTTCCTGGTATTAATGGTGTTGAAGGCACCAAACAAATCAAAAAAGTGTTCCCAAATGCCAATATAATAATGGTTACGGTTTTTGAAAATTCAGATGTTGTTTTTGATGCATTATGTGCTGGTGCTTCTGGATATTTAACAAAGAATCTGAAATCCGAAGAGTTGATAGATGCATTAAAAGAATGTGTTTCTGGTGGAGCACCAATGAGTATTAAAATCGCAAAAATGGTAGTTGGCTCATTTCAGAAAAAACCAAGTAAAATAGAACTGTCAAACCGAGAAAAAGATGTTTTGATGCAACTCTCTGAAGGTAATAGCTACGATAGTATTGCCGATAATTTATTCATTAGCAAAAACACCATAAAATTCCATTTAAAAAACATCTACATTAAACTACAGGTTAATTCTAACATTGAAGCGGTACAAAAAGCAAACAAGGAAAACTTACTTTAAAACTACCCTTTTGGGTATTACAAATACTCAATTCTATCACTATTTTTATTTCTTGCAACCTCAGTTATGATGTAATTGAGAAAAACGTAACATTAAATAATTTTACCCGTCTTTAATATAAATAATCATTTTATGAAATTAATACTCACAACAGTTGTAGCTTTTGTAATTACTTTTCAAAGCTATGGACAAAACAGTTTTATACAAATAGAAAGCAACAAAACTCTAGACTTATTTAATTTTTTAGAAACTAGCTCTGGACACGTGGGAACATCTAAATCATTTCAAAAGTATATCTCTGATTCACTTTCACATGATAAAGAGTTTAATATGCTTATTGATTCTTATTCTAAACTTAGATTACATTATTCTATTGAACAACAAGAATTTCCTGATAAAAGAACAGCTTCAATTCCGATTAAAAATTTACTATGGATTGCTGCTTCAAATGCAAATAGCATTGATGATTTTAGTCAGCGAATAATAGGAACATTACCACATAAAACACATATTCAACTTGTAAAAGCATTAAAAGTTGCAGAACCTTACTATAATGATCTGATATGGAAAAAAGAACAGGATAATATTGCTAGAATACAAAATCAATTAAGTAATTATAAGGAACAAATTAGTGAAACGTATCTCAAAATAAGTAAATTCTATAACACTCCATGGAATACTGATATTCCATTTAAGATAATGCTTTATCCAATCCCACTAACAGCAGGCAACACTACAGCATACCAAAAAGGAAATGCACTTATATGTGGTTTTATGTCTCATAATGAAAATGAATATAAAGCGCAACTTGGAATTATCATTCATGAAATGTGCCATCTTTTGTATAGAGAACAAAGCGCTGAATTTCAACATAAAATAGAGCAATGGTTCACAAACTCCACCTCACCATATGCTCCACTTGCCTATACTTTCTTTGATGAAGCTTTAGCTTCTGCATTAGGAAATGGATGGGCTTATAAGCAAATTCACAAGAGTTTAGATCCAAAAGAATGGTATAACAATAAGCATATTGACGGCTTTGCACATGCCCTATACCCAATTGTGGAACAATATGTAAATAGTGGAAAAAACATAGACCAATATTTTGTAAACACATCTATTGAGTTATTTGAAAAGAAATTCCCAAAAGCCACTGTAGAAACAGCCATTTTAATGAATAGCTTGGTGATTTACGCAAATTCTGAAAAAGAAACTGAAATAGATGATATATTAGATACTATTTACAATTATTTCAATATTCGGTCTATGTGGCTTTCAACACCTATCCTATCTGATAATTCTAAAAAAAAATTCGACAAAAAGGAAACAACCAAGTTATTTGTCATTGATTTAGACAACGCTAATACGGTTAAAGGTTTACAAGAGCATTTCCCTCATCTTAAAATACAAACGCCTTTAAATTCTATTGATATTTTAAAAGATGAAAAAACGAGTAGTACTTTGATAATAATAAACATAGATGATTTAGCTAAATTAAATGACGCTTACAAAGTGTTATTTAATATTACTTATTTAGAAAATGGAATGAATTACAAAATAAAATAATCTAAAAATTTAAGCTAAAACTACCCTTATGGGTGTAACCACACTTTGATATAGTTCCTAATTTTATTTCATAATAATCAAAATAAATATTATGAGAAAATTAGTTTTACTACCTGTTTTGTTACTTTTTGGAGCCTTATGTCTTGCTTTTACGACACCTAATACAACTTCAAATAATTTAAATAATGAGAGCGTAGGTTATCTACCTACAAACTGCGATGAACCCATTCATTTTCAAATTAATAGACAAGAACCTTGTTCTATATTGGAAGTAAATCCTGACACAGGCGAACTATCACGACGTCATGGTAAAGTTGAAGGTTTATGTGGAAACTATAATGAAAAAAGAGTTTCAATATCATATACAGTAACTAATTCAGATGGTGTAACTCAAGGAAATTTCATCATTATAGATTTAGAGGAAGAAGAATAAGTTTTAGTAGGTTGATTTTAATTAATAGAGAAAGTGTTGAGTATAAAACTCAACACTTTTGTTTTTAATAATCTACCCTTTTGGGTAGTACATAATAATGTTTTCGCAAGTAATTTTAAACAAAAAAGTTATGATACAATTAAAAACATTTTTAATATTATTACCACTACTTCTACTTCAATTATGTAGTGAAGATAATCAAACAAATGATTGTGAAGATTTAAATATCAGTATAACAAGTTTAGAAAGTGAATATGATTGTCTCGACACAAGATATCAACTCAACATAGATTTAGTAGATAATTTTGAGCTTATAACCTCTCAAGAGGAATTTGTAAGCATAGTTTCAGGAGATTGCCAACCTATGATAGATTTTACAACTTATGATCTAGTTGTTGGTAAGCAACAACTAACTAATGGAAATGAAACTATTAGTTATGATCTGATACTGGACTGTAAAACTTCAAATTTAGAACTAACCATCACATTTATTCAAAATGAAACTGATGTAGCTCCAAATTTAGCATATCATGTCTTAATGCCAAAACTTTTAGAAACACAAACACTCACTGTTGATATTATAATAAACTAAATCTCTCATGAAGAAAACAATACTATTCATATTTCTAATTATAGGTTGCTTTGGCTATTCTCAAATTAACTTGAAAAAATTAAAAAAAGCGAAGACTAAAATTGAAAAAGAAATTATATCTACAAACAATACTAAAAACGAGACGTTTAATCAAACTAAGGATATGTCAAAAGGTGCTTGCGAATCAGCTTATAAATCGTTAACCAAATATTTAAAAAAATTAGATGATAAAAAAGCAGCCAATGAAGTTTTTAGTGGCTCTTTTAAAACTTATATAGGTTCCGCAGAACGCAATTTGGAAAGTATTAAATCTAAATGTCCAGATTTAGATATGTCCGCAGAGGAGAGCCAACTAAACAATTTTAAGTTAGATTTAAATGAGGTTGGTGGTTCAGATGAAGCAAGAGAAGCCAATATAAGAAAAGGCTATTATGATAAAGCTATTGATAATTTAGTAACAGATTTACATCCTGCATATAACGACTTTTCTAAGGCAAAATCTAATTTTCTAATTAAAGCTTTTGAATATTATAGACACAACAAACCTGCGGAAAGTTTTAAAAGACTCAAAGATGCAAAGGATCAATTTACAACTATAGCATCAAATCATAATGATTTAGATTTTTCTTTAATAAATTCTGAAATGAGCCGACTAGAAGTTCTTTTAAATTCAGAATCTGGTGCAGAAATCTCATCTAAATTAAGCAAAGAAAATACAGCTAATTACTTTAGAGATATACATATGAATCTAAATTATGTTTATAGCGAAACTAGTCATGGAGCAGATGCAAAGCAAGGACTTCAGTTTACACCATCACATAAAAAATTGCTAAAAGCACAAGAATTGTTCAAAGATTTTAGCAAAACTGATTATCTACAGGCTGTAGAAGATGCAAAGTCTAATGGCACTTTTACAAGCGCACAATTTTATATTGAAAAAGTAGTTGAAGCCTTAAATGATTATTCAAATTTTATAAATAAAAGTAGTAGTTCTTTTCATGGATATCTTGATAATTTGAATGTGATTGGCATAAAAGGTGATCCCACAAAAGAACTTGAAGAATTAGAAGCAACAAAAATATTCTGCGAACTGTTACTGAAATTTGCTCCCAACAATCCTAAAGCAACACAATGGTTAAATCAAGTTGAAGCCGAAATTAGCAAAAAAAGTTCAGGCATTATTTTTGCCAGCCAAATGCACAAAACGCATTTAAATAAAATGCTGTTTTCAACTAAAGAAATTTCTATTGGTAACGAAACCGAAAGCGATTTCTCAAAAACATTTAAATCTGGAGATTATATTTATGCAACGCTTTATTTACCTTCAACACTAAGACAGCTTACAGATTCATATGCTGCCAATAATATGGAAGTAAAAATAAACGGTATGCCAGTTGCCGAATCATCCCATACAGCTATTTGGATAACTACACCTATGCAAGAAAAAAATTACTTGCAATTTGCAATATTACCAAGTATAGCTTGGAAACAAAAACATGGTAATTTTTACGTAGAAAATAAGTTAAGAACTCACGAAGCTATTGCAGAACAATTGCTAAAAGCTGGAGCGTACTCTAATGTTACAGTAGAAGTTAGAGTTATTTTTAGAGGTACAAATTCTAACATAAAAGGAAGTTTTACGATAGATCAATCTGGTGGCACAAACCATTTAATAGACATTGTATCTCGTGAAGAAAATGACCGATTAAAAGATGCAAAATTACCAAATGCAGAAATGTCTAATTCTAATTTAGAAAGTCAAGCACTAAGTATCATGCGTAAAAAAAGTGGAAGCTCAAAAACATATTCAAAAGCCATTATCACTTCTCCTAACTGGAATTATGACAAAAACTGGAATGATGCAATAGTATCTCGCTCTTTAATTATTGCATTAGTTTCAAAAGAACACGACGGAAAGTGCATGTACCAATATCTAAACTTTAAGCAACAAGCACAAGGAGATGGTAAATACAATAACAATCTAGAGTTTGCTGGAGCAGGACAAAACGTCTATATCTCATGTGACAATATAAATTAAATAATTATGAATAAAATATTTATAACACTTATAGCTGTTTTAGCTTTAGCAGTAAATCTTTCATGTGGAAATGATGATTTAAACGCAACTACATCTTCACAGACCTTAAATGGCTTATGGAACCTAACATCTATTGAAGGTGGATTTGCTGATGTAAATTATCAATTTGACGTTGGCGAAATAACATGGAATTTTAATCTTGAAACTAATTTACTTAATGTAGTTAATAATAACTTAGAAGATATAGCCTCTGATGGATTAGAAACTGGCGAGTACAATTTTAGTATAGTCGAGTTTGATGACATTTTACTTCTTGAGATAAATAACGATAGTTTTGGATCCTACTTCATACAAAATAATGAATTAATTATTGATCAAAATGGAGAGACTTCAGGAAATTCAGATGGTTTTATACTAGGTTTTAGGCGATAATGGTAAAACAATTTTCAATAGAAAAAATAAAACGTATCAACAGAATAACATATTTCTCATTTGCTGTATTACTAATTGTATTTGCTGTATTCAATAACATTCTCAACTACCAAGAAGATGATTTGCTTAAAAATGGTATTAGAGAAAAAGTAATGGTAGTTCAAAAACATCAATCTGGTAGCAACGGTAAATATTCAAATGAACACTATTACCTTACTGTAGATTGGTTTAAAGTGATAGACACCATTCCTTATTACAAATCAAAAGACACTATTGGTATGAATTATGCTGAAAAAATGAGTAATGAGATCCTTTCAAAATCTTTTAAAAATAAAGTTCGAATTAAAACAGAACCCCTCAACACTCCTATAAAATTAAAATATATTAATGGCACCAGTTATGAAAACCTTCATCATGGCGAAATTGTAACCCTTGTCTATTTTAAAGATAAACCTGAAGAAGGACGATTACTTAGAGAACTCGAATAGCTCATACCTTTCATAAGTATTAAAACAATATATGTTGATTCTACCCTTTTGGGTAGTACAGTCTCCTATTCTAGAATCTACATTTACAACTTAACTATAAACCTATTTATTATGAAAAAATTATTACTTATTATAGCTGTTATGGCTATTACATTTACGCAAGCTCAAGTGAGTTTGGTACAAGATTTCAATCTAGGAGTTGGTGATGGTATGCCAACTTTTGATTCTAACAGGCTTAGCTTTAATGGGAATCTAATTTTTGCTACCTATAATGGTATAAATCATGGTGTGTGGATTATTAATGGCTCATCAACATTACCAGTTTTACTGGAGAATTTCACTGACTCTACTATTACACCACAATATTTTACATATTCAATGTCAAATAATAGAGTTTATTTTACTGGGCAGAGTGATACTGCAGGTAAGTCATCTTTATGGCAGTATATTGGCATCACAGGTTCAACATTTGAAGTACCTTCTACATCAATAAAAGAAATAAAATATATAACAGAATATCAAAACAAAGTCTATTATCAAGGTAATACAAGCTTTGGATATGAGTTACATTATACAGATGCTAGTACACCAGGAGCAGTTTATAATTTGAATAATATTGGTAGTAGTTCACCCGAAGAACTTACGTCTATAGTTAATGATAGTAGATTATTTTATTCTGCAATTGCTAATTCTACTAGTGGTAGAGAATTATTTATGCATTTAAGTGTCAATAACTCAAATACAGAAATCACTATTAATCCAACAGGAGATAGTAACCCGAAAGATTTTGTAACATTTAATAACAAGGTCTATTTCTCAGCAGATAATGGTACAAATGGAAGAGAGCTTTGGGTTTCAGATAGAACAATTGCTGGTACACAAATGATTTTAGACCTAAATACTGGAGCTACAGGAAGTAATCCAGAAAATTTAACGGTATATAACAACGCTTTATATTTTACAGCAACACACCCAACTTTAGGTACAGAAATATTCAAAATGAATACAACTGAAAACATTACACTTCTTAATAATATAGCCAATGGAGGAGCTAGTAGCTCTCCATCAGATTTATTTGTGTTCAATAATAAACTTTATTTTTCAGCAGACGACCTAATTAATGGACGTGAGATATGGACTTCTACAGGGTTTCCATCAACAACAAGCATGCTCAAAGATATAAACACTTCACCCGCAACTCCAGATAGTAACCCTAATGGTTTTACACCATATTATGGCGAACTTTTCTTTAGTGCAAATAATGATACTAATGGAAGAGAATTATGGAAAACTGATGGTACAACTGCTGGAACTGTCTTAGTAAGCGATATCAATTTATCTGGAGATAGTAATCCAGAAGCCTTAACTGTTGCTGGAGACAATTTATACTTTTCTGCTACGACACCTTCTACTGGAAAAGAGTTATTTAAGTATATAGATCCTAGTTTATCTGTTGATAATTTAGAATTAAAAAAATCCATTTTACTATATCCAAATCCAACAACAAACAATTTCTCAATAGAAACAAATCATCAAATTAAAGAGGTAACCATTTATGATATACAAGGACAATTTGTAAAAACTTTTGTTAATCAGCAGGACAACTATTCTATTAATGATATAGAAGCTGGTCTATATTTTGTAAATATTCAGACTAGTAATAGTACTATTTCAAAAAAACTGATAAAAAAGTAACTATGAAAAAAATAGAACAACACAAATTAGAGTTATTTCTAATTAGCTTCTACTCTAGTATATCACTTATAATTTGGTTAGTTTTTAATTAAATACTAATTATTTAAATAGAAAAAGGCACTCCTAAAAAGAGTGCTTTTTCTAGTATGGCACGCTATTTGGATTTACAATAGAAAATAATCATGAAACTTCTGTTTTACTCTAAAAAATTAATAAAACAGCGTTTCACTAAAATCCAGAATTATGAAGCAATTACTACTCACAACAGTACTTCTTCTGGTACTAACATCATGTAGCGGAAGAAAACAAATTGAAAAAGCAATTAGTCATGGAAATTATGACCAAGCTATCAATGACGCATTACAAAAACTCGAAAACAACAAAGACAAAAAGCGTAAGCAAGATTATATTGTGATGCTTGAAGATGCTTACTACAAAGTTTTGGAGGAAGATTTACAAGATGTTGAACATTTAAAAAAGGATGGAAATTCTGAGCAATATAGAGCGATCTACGAAATCTATTTAGATCTTGACGCAAGACAAAACGCAATTAAACGAGTTATGCCTTTGCAGATAAATGGTAAAAATCTCAATTTAAAATTCAATGATTATTCTTCGGAAATCGTCGACTATAGATACAAAACGTCTGATTATTTAATTGATCAAGGTATTACACTTTTAGACTCTGAAGATAAGTATAACGCTCGAGAAGCTTATGATATCTTTAGTTATATAGAAAGCATCAATCCAAATTTTGAAGAGACTAGAAGTCTTATGACTGAAGCTCATAATAAAGGAACAGATTATGTAATGGTTACTATTGAAAACCAGACTAGACAAATCATTCCACAACAATTAGAAGCCGATTTATTAAACTTTGACACGTATGGATTAAACCAATTTTGGACGGTTTATCATGCAAATCCAATTTCCGAAGTCAACTATGATTACGCGATGCAATTGCAATTAAAACAAATTAATATTTCGCCAGAGCAAGTCAACTCTAAACAAGAATTGAAACAAAAAAATATTATAGAAGGTTGGGAATATCAAACCGATAGCAATGGTAATGTGATGGTTGATAGTTTAGGTAACAAAATTAAGATTGATAAAATAGTCAATGTGAAAGCACGTTACTTTGAAACAAATCAGTTTAAATCTACCCAAGTTATTGCTGATGTTGTGTATACAGATTTAAGAACAAACCAAACCTTAGATGCTTTTGCTATAGATAGCGAGTTTGTATTTGAACATTTCTACGCAACAGTTAGAGGCGACCAAAGAGCTTTAAACAGACAAGAATATGAGTTGACTAGAAATAGAAGACTCCACTTCCCTACCGATGCACAAATGGTGTATGATACTGGAGAAGATTTAAAGTTAAAATTGAAAGATATTATTAGCTCATATAGAATGAGAAGAAGTTAAATTATTACTTAACATTTTAAAAACTCCCACATGGACATTAAACTTGCCTAAATGTGGGAGTTTTTTATATTAAAAATTTACATATAAATTAAACAAACCTCTCCAAATCCAATTCATTGATACCACTATGACTTGCATGATCAACCGTTATCCCATTTTTAATAATGAGTAGTTGAGGCGATTGATGCATTACTTGAAATTTATAACCTACTTCATTAGACACATCTCTATAACTCAATAAATCTAAATAGTATAAGTCTAAATTTGCTTCTAAATCATACATACTCACAAATTGTTTCATAACCATACTACTTATTCCGCAACGTGTAGAATGTTTAAATATCACTTGCGTTTTGCTTTTAGAGCGTTTTTCAATGGCACTTAATTGTGACACATCTGTCAAAGCTTGCCAAGGCAAAACCTTTTCTTCTTTAGGTTCTGATGAACCAAATATATTATTAAATAATCCCATTTCTGTTTTTTTTAGATCCTATAAAAATAGGAAACTTATACATTGAAAGTTATAAGTCGAATCATTATTTAAAACTTACAAACTGACGAAAAGTCACGCTAACACAAAACAAATCGGTCATTTTGTCGTTTAATTCTTACTTATTCTTATTGGTAAGGTTATTGACTAATAGATTTTGAAAATAGGTTAAACAACTGATTTATATCATTACGAATGATTCACAAGAGTCTTATTTTAGATACTTAAATTCATTAGAAATGACAATCATTAAATACAATATACAACATGAACTTTAACAATTATACCATTAAATCCCAAGAAGCGATTCAGCAAGCGCAACAGCTTGCACAAAGTTTGGGTCATCAACAAATAGAAAATGAGCACATCATAAAAGCCATTTTTGAAGTTGATGATAATGTATTGCCATTCATTCTTAAAAAACTGAATGTCAACATAGACATTTTAAAATTAGCTTTAGATAAGCAGTTAGAAAGTTTTTCAAAGGTTACAGGAGGCGAATTATCAATTTCTAGAGACGCAAGTAAAACACTTAACGAAGCATCTATCATTGCTAAAAAAATGAATGATGATTATGTCTCTGTAGAACATTTAATATTGGCGATTTTTAAGTCGAAGAGTAAGATTGCTCAAATGCTAAAAGATCAAGGTGTTACTGAAAAAGGCCTAAACGCAGCCATTGACGAACTACGAAAAGGAGACAGAGTAACGTCTCAAAGCCAAGAAGAAACATACAATTCGCTCAATAAATATGCGAAAAATTTAAATCAATTAGCAAAAGACGGAAAGTTAGATCCTGTGATTGGTCGTGATGAAGAGATTAGAAGAATACTTCAAATTTTATCTCGTCGTACCAAAAACAACCCAATTTTAGTTGGTGAACCAGGAACTGGTAAAACTGCAATTGCTGAAGGTTTAGCACATAGAATTGTTGATGGAGATATTCCAGAAAATCTAATCGATAAACAAATCTATGCACTCGATATGGGAGCATTAATTGCTGGTGCAAAATTTAAGGGAGAATTTGAAGAGCGACTCAAAGCAGTTATCAAAGAAGTCACAGATAGTGATGGAGACATCGTTTTATTTATTGATGAAATCCATACACTTGTTGGTGCAGGTGGTGGACAAGGAGCCATGGATGCAGCAAATATTTTAAAGCCAGCATTAGCTCGTGGAGAATTGCGTGCAATTGGTGCAACAACTTTAGACGAATACCAAAAATATTTTGAAAAAGACAAAGCCTTAGAGCGTCGTTTCCAAAAAGTAATGGTTAATGAACCAGATACTGAAAGTGCGATTTCTATCCTTCGTGGCATTAAAGAAAAGTATGAAACGCACCACAAAGTTCGTATTAAAGATGAAGCAATTATTGGTGCTGTAGAATTATCTGAAAGATATATTACAAACCGTTTTCTTCCAGATAAAGCCATTGACCTAATGGATGAAGCAGCTTCAAAATTACGTATGGAAATTAATTCTAAACCAGAAGAATTAGATGTATTGGATCGTAAAGTCATGCAACTCGAAATTGAGATTGAAGCAATTAAACGTGAAAAAGATGAAACAAAGTTAAAATCTTTACGTGCCGATTTAGCTAACCTTAAAGAAGAGCGTAACGAGATTAATGCAAAATGGAAAAGCGAAAAAGAAGTAGTTGATAACATTCAAACAACTAAATCTAATATCGAAGAGTACAAATTAGAAGCTGAACGTGCTGAACGTGATGGTGACTACGGAAAGGTTGCTGAAATTCGCTACGGAAAAATTAAAGAAGCACAAGAAGCTTTAGAGAAATTCCAAGATGAACTAAAAGAAAATCAAAGCGAAAGTTCTCTTATCAAAGAAGAAGTTACGTATGAAGATATTGCAGAGGTTGTCGCAAAATGGACTGGAATCCCTTTGTCCAAAATGCTACAAAGTGATCGTGAGAAACTTCTAAAATTAGAAAACGAATTACACAAACGTGTGGTTGGTCAAGAAGAAGCTATTACAGCAGTAAGTGATGCTGTAAGACGTTCTAGAGCAGGTTTACAAAATCCATCAAAACCAGTAGGAACATTTTTGTTCTTAGGAACTACAGGTGTTGGTAAAACCGAACTTGCTAAAGCATTGGCAGAATATCTATTTGATGATGAAAATGCTATGACAAGAATAGATATGAGTGAATATCAAGAAAGCCACAGTGTGAGCAGATTGGTAGGAGCACCTCCAGGGTATGTTGGTTATGATGAAGGCGGACAATTAACTGAAGCGGTTAGACGTAAACCTTATTCAGTAGTGTTACTAGATGAAATTGAAAAAGCGCATCCTGATACGTTTAATATCTTATTACAAGTGTTAGACGAAGGTCGATTAACAGACAATAAAGGACGTGTGGCAGATTTCAGAAACACTATAATTATTATGACCTCAAATATTGGAAGTCATATTATACAAGAGCGTTTCGCAGCTACAAAAGATATAGACTCTGCTATGGAAGCTGCAAAAATTGATGTTTTAGCCTTATTAAAACAAAGTGTTCGTCCAGAATTTTTAAACAGAATTGATGACACCATTATGTTTACACCTTTAAGTAAAGACAACATCAAAGAAATTGTTGGCTTACAATTAAAAAGTGTTCAAAAAATGATTGCAAAACAAGGGATTACGTTTGATGCAACTCCAGAGGCTATCACGTATTTAGCTGAAAAAGGCTATAATCCAGAATATGGTGCGAGACCTGTTAAGCGAGTGATTCAAAAAGAAGTGCTCAATGAGTTGAGTAAAGAAATTTTATCTGGAAAAGTAACTACAGATAGTATTATTTTACTTGATGCTTTTGATGATAAATTGGTTTTTAGAAATGAAGCGAGTTTAGTTGATGAAGAAATTTAAAAATAATTAAGTAACACTGTAACAAAATCTTGTTGTTACAGTCTTTTAAGTGGTTGGTTAGTTGAAAAGCAATGTGAATTTTAGAAATAAAATGAGCGTTGCTTTTCTTTTTTATAGATGTTAGATTTTGTACATTAGTAGTATAACCTAAATATAAATTTATGGGAATGATTCGCTATTACGATATTGGTCATGCTGAAGTATTTATATTTGACGATTTTCTTATCAAACAAGTTAAAGAAGGTGAAGTTATAGACATTAAAGAAGCTGACGAGTTTATAGCCATTGTTAAAAAACATTTTAATGGTAAAAACATGGCTTATATTTCTAATAGAGTAACCTCATTCTCTATAAACCCTTTAATTTATAAAAAAGCAGAAAGTATTCCCAATATGGTTGCCATTGCAGTCATAACTTTATCAGAAAAAATTCGAGCAAGTGCTATATATGAAAGTCAATTTTTTGAAGGCCCTTTTGATATTTTTGATAATTTAAGTGATGCTATTGCTTGGGTTCATAAAATAATAGAAAAAGAAAATGAAGAACAGTCAATAGAAACTTGACATTATGTTATGTTTTAAGTTTCAAACGTTCTTCGGAAATTTTAAGTTGCGTTTTAAATAGCGTTTCATCGACTTCTGTATTCCAACTCGGAACTATATCTGCTTTTAAACGCTTGCCTTTTTCAGAATTTAAAATCTCAGGAAATGCTTTATCTAAAACTTGTAACATGACGTGAGTTGCGGTTGAAGCTCCAGGAGAAGCACCAAGTAAACAAGTGATGCTTCCGTCTTTACTACTAACGACCTCAGTACCAAATTGTAGTTCTCCCTTTTCAAATTCATTCTTTTTAATAATCTGAACGCGTTGTCCTGCGACTAATAATTCCCATTCATCACTTTTAGCGTTTTTGTAAAATTTCCGAAGATCATTCATGCGATCCTCATGAGACATTGCTAATTGTTCAATTAAATATTTGGTTAAGGGAAGGTTTTGCCAAAAAGCGCCCAACATTGGAGTGATATTATCTAATTTAATAGATTTAAATAAGTCTAAATAAGACCCTTCTTTTAGAAATTTAGGACTAAATCCTGCAAATGGGCCAAATAATAACTCCTTTTTACCATCAATATAACGTGTATCTAAATGAGGTGTAGACATTGGAGGATCGTGTGGTCCTGCTTTGCTATATACCTTAGCATTGTGCTGCTTGATAATCTCTGGATTTTTACAAACAAGCCATTCTCCACTCACCGGGAATCCGCCATAACCTTCCTTTTCATCAATTTCTACCTTTTGTAAAAGCAACAAACTTCCTCCTCCTGCTCCAATAAACACATGCTTAGCATCATAGTACTTCTTTTGGTCAGAATCTAAATCTTTAATCTCAACAGACCACTCAACATCAACATCTGGATCAATATCCAATACATCATGATGGCATTGGACTTTGGTATCAAATTCGGTTTCTAAGATTTTAAAAAGCTGTCTTGTTAAGTTTCCGTAGTTAACTTCGGTCCCACGATTTATTCGGCTTGCTGCTATTTTTTCTTCGGAAGTTCTACCTTCAGCAATCAACGGAAACCAGTCTTTCATTTTGTCAATACTCTCAGTATATTCTATTGTATCAAACATGAAATGTGCTTTCATTTCTTTATAACGTTTCTTTAAATAGTTAACGTTATCTTCACCATAAACCCAACTGTGGTGTGGTACATTTTTTATAAATTCTGAAGGGTTTTCGAGCATTCTTTTTTCGACCAAATAAGACCAGAATTGCTTTGACACTTCAAATTGATTACAAATATCGATTGCTTTTTTAATTGAAACTCCTCCATTTTCTTGCGGACAATAATTTAACTCACATAATGCAGAGTGACCAGTTCCTGCGTTGTTCCAAGCAGCAGAACTCTCTAAAGCAACATCATCTAAACGCTCTAAAATAAGAATACTCATATCTGGATCAAATAATTTAGCCATAAGTGCCAAAGTAGCACTCATGATACCTGCTCCAACACAAATTAAATCATAGTCTTTATCTATGTGAATATCTTTAGCCATAAAAAAATTTTGAACGAATTTAATCAAGTTTTTTGTAACAATTAGTCAAGAAGTTATACAAATATTGAAAATTCATATCATGACAAAACAACTTTTATTATTTGCATTTACAATAATTAGCGTATTCAATTTAAATGCTCAAGAACTTGAAAAATCGCTCCTTTGGGAAATCTCTGGAAACGGGTTAACAGAGTCGTCCTATGTATATGGTACGATCCACATGACTTGTGATGCGACTTTAGACGAAGATGTTTTAAAGGCCTTAGATGACACTAAACTGCTTGTTTTAGAAATAGATATGGATGATCCTTCAATGCAAATGAGTATGATGAAAGGGATTTATATGAAAGAAGGTAAAACCATTAAAGACCTTGTTACTGAAGAGGAGTATCTTACAATTTCAAAGTTTGTGAAAGAACAAATGGGAATGCCTCTTGATGCAATGGGTAACATCAAACCCTTTTTTATAACTGCCATGTTTTATCCTAAATTATTAGGTTGTCCTGTGCAATCGTTTGAAGAAGAACTAATGAAGATAGCTCATGAGCAAGAAGAGGAAGTTTTAGGCTTAGAAACTGTTGAAGAGCAGCTTAACGTATTTGACGAGATACCTTACGAAGATCAAGCTACCGATTTATTACGCTCTGCAAAAGACAATTTAGCAACTGATAAAGCATCTTTTCAAAAATTGATGGAACTATATGATAATGAAGATATAGAAGGGATGATATTAATGATGGATGAAGATAAAAATCTTAGCACAACAAAGCATAAAGATAAAATGTTAGACAATAGAAATAAAAACTGGATTTCTAAAATTAGTGATCATGCCAATAAGCAACCTACCTTTTTTGGTGTTGGTGCAGCACACCTTGCTGGAGATAATGGTATCATAAAACTCCTTAGAGAAGCTGGTTATACGGTTAAAGCGTCAAATTAAAATTCACTCAAAAAAAGCACATAAGCCTCTCATAAAGAGGTTTTTTTGTTGAAAACATGTTAAAAACTCGTTAAGCATACAATAAAACTTTAGTCATTAAGGTTATGATTATAAGATATAATTATTAACTTTGAACTGCTATTAATTCCCAAATTTACATTTTTTCAAAAAACTGTTGATTCTTCTTCAAATCAAGAATTAGCATTAATTTACCTACTTAAAATATGAACATAAACTCATATATTGACCATACACTTTTAAGTGCAACTGCCACTGAACGTGATATTATTGACCATTGCAATCAAGCAAAGAAGCATCGGTTTTATTCGGTCTGCATTAATAGTTGCTACGTACCTTTAGCAAAACAATTACTTAAAAACTCTAACATAAAAATATGCACAGTTGTTGGGTTTCCACTTGGAGCTTCATCTACTGCTGCTAAAGTTTTCGAAGCCAAACAAGCCATTAATGATGGTGCACATGAGATTGATATGGTTATGAATCTTGGTATGTTTAAAAGTAAAAACTATGTTGAAGTTTTTAAAGACATTAAAGAAGTAAAAACTGCCATTGGCAAAATACCTTTAAAAGTCATCATAGAAATTAGCGAACTTTCAAAAAACGGAATCGTAAAAGCATCTGAAATTTGTGTTGACGCTAAAGTTGATTTTGTTAAAACATCTACTGGATTTACTAAAAGTGGTGCAACTCTTACTGCGGCAAAAATCATAAGAAAAACCGTTAGAGACAAATGTAAAATAAAAGTTTCTGGTGGTATTGGTGATTATGAAACTGCTAAAAAGTACATCGATATTGGTGTAGAACGTATTGGCACTTCAAAAGGTGTTGCGATTTCTAATGGAGAACTATCTAGTGCAGATTACTAATTTTAGCATCATTTAATAGTATTTTAGTAAAGAGTTTTTATATTTGAGAAACATCTAATTTTCAAATCATGAAATCACTATTCACATTACTTTTTGTTATCTCATTTACTTTACTTTCTTGTAATGAAGGTAAAAACAATAAAGACAACAAGGAAACAGACACGACGACTTATTATTTTATTCGCCATGCTGAAAAGGATAGAACAGATGCTACAAATAGAAATCCAGATTTAAATGAATTAGGACTAAAACGTGCAGATAGATGGGCTGACTATTTCAAAAACATCAAACTAGACGCTATATATTCTACCAATTATAACCGTACACAACAAACTGCTCAACCCACTGCTAAAGATAAAAATTTAGAGATTTTGGATTATGACCCAAGTGCTTTATATACTGACGATTTTGCAAAAGCAACCAAAGGAAAAACAGTTCTAGTTGTTGGTCATAGCAACACAACTCCAGCATTTGTTAATATGGTTTTGGGTGAAAAGAAACACGAGGATATTGATGATAATGATAACGGACAAATGTTTATTGTAAAAATTTCCGGAGAAAAAATCACAGACGAAGCCCTTTCTATTAATTAAGTTTTACTTTAATATTCTCCAACTCTATTTTAGAAAGTAAGTTTAAATTATCGCTTTCAAATAATTGAGGCAAGTCTGTTAATGCAATAGAAGCATCTTCTGGTTTGTAATTATTGTAATCTACAAACCGAACACCTTCAACATAACGTTCATTATAAGCCTCTCTAAAACGAATTCCTTTACCGTCATCTTCATTATAAGAATAGGCTAAATAATCAACTTTTTTAGTCTCTTGGTTTATCCAATAGATAAATTCATCTTCAAAATCTTCTCCTCCTCCATCTTGACTAAACGTTACTTTTACAGTTCTATACATGTTGTTTTTTACTGAAACATCTTCCAATAAGACCTTATTAACTGCCTTATCATTTAGTCCAAAAGGCAATACCGAGAAATAGTGCACAGAATTCAAAGAAGCCGCATATTTCACAGCAATAGAATCTTGTACTGCCATTGGAAAATCATTCACAAAACGTTGAAACCCTTTATTATTTACAACATCTCTAATGTTAGTAATGGTATCAAAATACATTACTGTTTGATCTATAAATTGACGTTCTAAATTATAACTTCCATTATTTCTAGTTGCTAAATAATGTTTGTCTCTAAAATCAAATTCAATTGTAGAATTATTTAACTTATTTACTCCAGCAACTTCAATCGAAGTATCAATAACAGATTGTGCCGTTTGTTTTTCTATTTGTTTTTCTACGGAAATGTCTTGCTTCACATTTTTGCAATTGAAAAGAATAATAGAAAATAATACGAGTATTGTGTATTTCATGAAATGAATATTTTAATGTAAGTCGTAAAACAAGTTGATTAATAACATGCAAAAATATTAAATTTATTTACCTTTGTTTTCTATGCAAAAATCGGTAAACATAAAGAACAAGAAAGCAAAGTTTGAGTACGAGATTCTCGATACTTACACAGCTGGCATTGTGCTTACTGGAACCGAAATAAAATCTATTAGAGATAGTAAAGCATCTATTGCTGAAGGTTTTTGTGAATTCAATGATCGTGGAGAACTTTTTGTCATCAATATGACCATCCAAGAATATGTTTTTGGAAATTACTACAATCATAAACCAAAGGCAGAACGTAAATTATTACTCAACAAAAGAGAACTTAAAAAATTAGAAAAGGAAGTAAATGTTAAAGGAAATGCAATAATTCCACTGCGTTTATTTGTCAACGAAAAAGGGTTAGCAAAACTCGATATCGCTCTAGGCAAAGGTAAGAAACTCTATGATAAACGTGAGGTCATCAAAGATCGTGATAACAAGAAAAATCTAGATCGTATTAAAAAAATCTACAAGTAACTTTCCTCTTACATACTTAATCTTGTAAGAAAATATTTAACAAAACTATTCGTTTTATTTATGATTGTTTAACAAAAGACATTTAATTAAATGTCTAAGTTTGACATTGAAATTATTATCAGGCAACCTTTTTACAAAAATGTGCGTCTATATAATAAAACCATCAATCAACTCTAACACATGAAAACAAAACTACTCTCAACGCTTACACTTTTATGCGTAATCGTTTCATTTGCACAAATTAAAGGAACCGTTACAGATGACAAAAATCAACCTTTACCATTTGTAAATATCTATCTAGAAAATACCTATACTGGCACAACCAGTAACGAAGACGGAAACTACGAGCTTAATATTTCCGAAGAAAAAAGTTATACAGTTGTATTTCAGTATTTAGGCTATAAAACGGTTAAAAAAGCTGTAGACATCCAATCGTTTCCGTTTACATTAGATGCGGTTCTTACCGAAGAACAAGTATCACTTAATGAGGTTGTGATTAATTCCGAAGAAAATCCAGCAAACATAATTATTCGTGCAGCAATCGCAAAACGAAAAGAAAACCTTGAGAAAATCAATAGTTACAAAGCCGATTTTTACTCACGAGGATTAATTAGAATCAAAGATGCACCAAAAAAGATTTTAGGTGAAGAGATAGAAATTGACGGACTAGATTCAACAAGAAGTGGTGTCATTTATCTATCAGAAACGGTTTCTAAATTAGAATTTCTAAGACCAAATAAGCTAAAAGAAAAAATCTTAGCCTCAAAAGTAAGTGGAGACAGCAAAGGTTTTAGCTTTAATAATGCCATAGATGTAGAATTTGATTTATACGAAAACACTATTGAACTTGGTAATCAAATCATCTCACCTATTGCCAACAATGCATTTGGATATTATCGCTATAAATTAGAAGGTGTGTTTTATGATGACAGAGGTAACCTCATCAATAAAATTAAAGCAACACCAAAACGAGAAAACGATCCTGTTTTTGAAGGTTACATATATATTGTTGAAGATCAATGGACGATTTATGCAGCAGAATTAGACATCACAGGAACAAAAGCAAAACTTCTAGGCGTTGACAAAATCACTATTACTCAAAATTATTCGTTCTCAGAAAACGATCAAATATGGGCTAAAATTTCTCAAAATATCGATTTTAAATATGGTCTCTTCGGAATAAAAGGCGATGGTCGTTTTACTGCTGTATTTAGCAATTACGAATTTAATCCAGGATTAACTAGAAATGATTTTTCTAGAGAAATAGTCTCTTTTGCAGCTGAGGCTAATAAAAAAGATTCTACGTTTTGGAACTTGACCAGACCTGTCCCATTAACCACAGAAGAATTTACAGATTATATCAAAAAAGACAGTATTCAACTCGTAAAAGATTCTAAAGTGTATAAAGATTCTGTAGATACGGTTAGAAATAAATTTAAGTTAGGTGATATTATTGGAGGATACACTTTTAATAATACTCACGAAAACTGGAGAGCAGGAATCACCTCTCCTATTGAAGCCATTAGCTTTAATACTGTACAAGGTTGGAATGGTAACATAGGTGCTTTTTACACAAAAGGCTTTAACGATTATGAGCGCTATTTATCTATAGGCGGAAATATCAACTACGGATTTAGTGATGATCGTTTAAGAGGAACGCTTTACGCAACGTATAAATTCAACAATAAAAGCAGACCTTATTTAACGGTTTCTGGAGGTGTGACAACACAGCAATTTAATTCTAGTCAGCCTATTTCAAAATTAATGAATACTGCGTTTTCTATGTTTTCTGAACAAAACTTCATGAAAATCTATGAAAACAGTTTTGCACAAGTATCCTACTCAAATGAACTTTTTAATGGCTTTAGAATTAATACAAGTCTAGGGTATCAAAAAAGACAAGCATTATTTAACACCACTGATCAAGCATGGTATCCACAAGATGATAGAGAATACACAAGTAACAATCCTATAGATGATACTGCTTATGGTATTGCGCCTTTTGCAACGCATAACATAGTAAAATTCGCTGTGGATGCACGTATTAACTTTGCTCAAAATTATTTGAGTTATCCTGATGGAAAATATAATATCCCAAGTAGAAAATATCCAACGCTTAATATTGGATATGAAAAAGGATTCGCTTCAACTATTGATGATTATAATTTTGATCAAGTAAAAATTCGTGTGTCGCAAGGATTGAATATTGCAGATAAAGGTCGTTTTGATTACAACATAAAAGCAGGTAAATTCTTTAATGGAGACGATATTGCTTTTGTAGACTATCAACATTTCAATGGTAATCAAACACAAATTGGTGCAGGCTCATACCTCAATGTATTTAATAATTTGCCTTATTATGCAGCGAGTACAAACGATTCTTATTTAGAGATGCATGCCGAACATGATTTTAATGGTTTTCTCCTCGGAAAAGTACCATTATTAAAAAAGCTCAACTTTAATTTGGTAGTTGGAGCACATGCACTAGCAACTCCAGACAACAAACCATATCAAGAATATACCATTGGATTAGATAACATTGGTTGGGGAAAATTTAGATTCTTAAGATTAGATTATGTGCGCTCGTATCAAAGCGGATTTCAAAGCGATGCTATTTTATTTGGTTTGAAGTTTTTCTAAAGTAATGGACAATACGATCATACAAAATAAAAATTGGTGGCAACGCAACTGGAAATGGATAATCCCAAGTACTGTAATTATGTTTGGATTATTTGTATTCTTCTTTTATGGACTAGGTGGTGCTGCCACAGATATTTCTAAAGCGTATGCAGAAAAGGATGTCTACAACAATGCATTTAAAAAAGTGAAAACAAACAACAAAGCTTCTGAAGTTTTAGGAGAGCTACAACCCATTGATAACTTAGCTATTTTAGAAGGCTCTGTACATTACTCCAATAAAAACAAAACATTTAAGTCATCTACTCGAATTGTAGGATCAAAAGCAAGTGGCAAATTAGATATTATTGCAGATAAGGTAGATGACGTTTGGGTGTATAAACTGATTAAAGTTCGAGTGAAGCAACCTAAAGATCAAAGACAGACTATTGTGGTATTGAAATTGGAATGATTTTCTCTCGCAAAGGCATAGAGTCGCAAAGACTTACTCAGCCGACTAATCTCGATTATGTATTTGTTTTAAAACCGTAATCATAATTTATTTAAAATAAGAGTAATCACAACCAACTTTGCGAGATCACCTAATTCTTATCCTCCAACAAAGGCACAAATCGAAATTCCCCAAACTCATGCTGCTCAAAATCTTTTGGACCTTTTCTAATGAACAAAGTCATTACTTGCACCTCATCTCCAACAGGAATCACTAGACGTCCTCCAATTTTTAACTGGCTCAGTAAAGGTTTAGGCACAAATGGTGCTCCAGCAGTAACGATAATACTGTCAAAAGGCGCTTCGGCTTCTAATCCAATGTAACCATCACCAAAAATGAGTTTCTTTGCACGATAACCCAATTTAGGTAAAAACTTACTCGTTTTTTTATAGAGTTCGTTTTGACGTTCTATGCTAAATACCTTGGCTCCTAACAAACATAACACAGCAGTTTGGTAACCACTTCCTGTTCCAATTTCTAAAACAGTATCTCCTGGTTTTACTTGCATTAATTCGGTTTGAAAAGCAACTGTATAAGGTTGTGAAATCGTTTGATCTGCTCCTATTGGGAAGGCCTTATCTTGGTATGCATGGTCCAAAAAACCAGAGTCCATAAATAAATGTCTCGGGATTTTACCAATAGCGTCAAGTACTTTCGCATTGGTTATTCCTTTGGTTTTTAAGATGTCAACTAATTTCTGTCGTAAGCCTTGATGTTTAAATGTGTCTTTCAAAGTCGTTTGTTAGGTTTGCTTTGTAAAAATAACTGAAACATTTTTATACTGAAAGTTAAATGTAATCGAATTATCAACGACGTGAAATAGCTATAGATTTATTATCAAATTCACATAAATAAACGTCTAAAAATCTTATTTTTGATAAAAATCGAAAAACAATGCTAAAAGCTGGAGTACTTGGTGCTGGTCATCTAGGTAAAATTCATTTAAGACTTCTTAATCAATCTGATAAATATGAGCTTATAGGTTTCTATGATGCAGATGAAGTTAATGGTAAAAAAGTGGAAGAAGAATTTGGATACAAATACTTCAAAACCATGGAAGCGCTCATTGAAGCTGTAGACATGGTTGATATTGTAACACCTACATTATCACATTACGATTGTGCTAAAAAAGCCATTTCTTTTGGCAAGCATATTTTTATAGAAAAACCTATTACCAATACAGTTGAAGAAGCTGAACATATTAGACAATTATTGGCTGAACATGATATTCGCGGACAAGTAGGACACGTAGAACGTTTTAATCCTGCCTTTATAGCAGTGAGAGAACAGATCAAAAACCCGATGTTTATTGAAACGCATCGTTTGGCAGAATTTAATCCTCGTGGAACAGATGTTCCTGTGGTTTTAGATTTAATGATTCACGATATAGATATTATTTTAAGTGTCGTGAAGTCTAAAGTAAAAAAGGTGAATGCAAGTGGAGTTTCGGTAATTAGTGATACTCCAGATATTGCGAATGCTCGTATAGAATTTGAAAACGGTTGTGTTGCCAATCTTACTGCGAGTCGTATTTCACTAAAAAACATGAGAAAAACACGTTTCTTTCAAAAGGATGCTTACATCTCTGTAGATTTTCTAGAGAAAAAATGTGAGGTCGTTAAAATGAAAGATGCACCAAAAACGCCTGGAGATTTTGATATGATTCTTCAAAATGCCGAAGGTGTCAAAAAACAGATCTATTTTGACAATCCAGAAGTAGCCAATAATAATGCTATTCTAGACGAATTAGAAACCTTTGCAGATGCCATCAATAATAATACAACTCCAATTGTAACATTACATGATGGAACTGAAGCTTTACGTGTAGCAAAAATGATTATTGATCAATTTTAATACCCTATTTTTTTCTTCGGTAAAGTAAAAATTCAAATAAAACAGGTGACGATTTAGTTAAAAGTCACTATCTATAATAACAATTTCATGAAAAACATAGCAGTTATAGGAGCAGGAACCATGGGAAACGGAATTGCCCACACTTTCGCTCAATCAGGATTTAAAGTACAATTAATAGATATTAGTGAAGCGTCTCTTAAACGAGGCATGGATACTATTGCTAAAAATTTAGATCGCATGGTGTCTAAAGAGAAAATTTCCGAAGATGATAAAAAAGCGACTCTTGATAATATTACAACATACACAGATATTACAGCTGGTGTTAAAAACGCAAATTTAGTTGTTGAAGCTGCAACAGAAAACATTGATTTAAAGCTCAAGATATTTAAACAATTAGATGAAGCATGTGGTGCAGACACCATTTTAGCATCAAATACATCGTCTATTTCAATTACGCAAATTGGAGCTGTAACTTCTAGACCAGAGATGGTGATTGGGATGCACTTTATGAATCCTGTACCAATTATGAAATTGGTAGAGATTATTCGTGGTTATAACACAAGTGACGACGTGACAAAAACCATAATGGACTTATCTAAAACGTTAGGCAAAGTGCCAACAGAGGTTAACGATTATCCAGGTTTTGTGGCTAACCGCATTTTAATGCCTATGCTTAACGAATCTATTGAAACGCTATACAATGGTGTTGCTGGTGTTGAAGAAATTGACACGGTTATGAAATTAGGAATGGCACATCCAATGGGACCTTTACAGTTAGCAGATTTTATTGGTCTTGATGTTTGTTTGTCTATACTAAATGTAATGTACGACGGATTCAAAAACCCAAAATATGCACCTTGTCCACTGTTAGTAAATATGGTAAGAGCTGGAAAACTAGGTGTAAAATCTGGTGAAGGTTTTTATGATTATTCTGAAAGTAGAAAGGCTGAAAAGGTTTTTGGACAGTTTGCTAAGTAAGCAGTGGTTTGTGGTCTGTGGTCTTGCAACTATATTTCTGAAAATCAATTCAATGAACTCACTAATGAGAGTTTAGAAGTTGGAAAACTTATTAATTATATGATATTAAACCCTAAGAAATTCGGTTCTAATTAATTAAATACTCTGAACACCGAACACTCAATACTGAATACTGAACACAAAAATTTTGGCAAAAATTCTTCCATTTAAAGCAGTACGACCAACACGAGATAAAGTAAGCTTGGTGGCTTCTCGATCGTACCAAACTTATACTCAAGCTGAGCGTGAGGCTCGATTAGATTATAATCCGTTTTCGTTTTTACACATTGTAAATCCTGGTTATAAATACGCTAGAGAAATTACTGGTAAAGAGCGCTATCAATTAGTGAGAAATCGTTATTTAGAATTTAAAGAAGATAATGTATTTGTGCATGATGAATCGCCAAGCTATTATATTTATAAAATTGTAGACAGAGACAAACAAATTTTTAATGGTATCGTAGCAGCTGCAAGTGCAGAAGATTATGAAAATGGCGTTATAAAAAAACATGAAAACACGATTGAGTATCGCGAGCGTATTTTTAAAGATTATTTAAAAACCGTTGGCTTTAATGCAGAGCCTGTACTCCTCACCTATCCTGACAACGATATTATTTCAAACATTATTAAAGACACACAAAAAGAACGTGCAGAGTTTGAATTTACAACTACATATCGTGATACTCATTACCTTTGGAAATTGGAAGACTCCAATATAATCGCTACCATCAAAAACCAATTTGAACAGATGTCAACCATTTATATTGCAGATGGTCATCATCGTTCTGCATCATCCTATTTACTCTATAAAGATGAAAAATCTCAGAATCCTAATCATACTGGACAGGAATCTTATAATCAATTTATGACCTTTTTAATTCCAGAATCGGAACTACGCATTCATGAGTTTAACAGACTGGTTAAAGATTTAAACGGATTGACTAAAGAGGAATTTTTGATTCAGTTAGATACCATTTTCAGAATTGAGAATAGAGGCATCATGCCTTATAAACCATCAAAAAAACATCATTTTAGTATGTATTTAGATGGTGAGTTCTACTCTTTATATCTTCGGAAAACAGGTTATGATTTTAAAACATCACTTGATGCTTTAGATCCTCAAATTTTATACAATACTATTTTACAGCCTATTCTTGGTATTGAAGATTTACGTAACGATAATAGAATTAGTTATATCAACGGAAAAAAAGACGTCATCAATGTTAAAAGCGCTATTGATTCTGGTGAATATGCGGTTGGTTTTGGCATGGTTCCTGTTGACATTAACGAAATGAAACATATTGCAGACGACGGACTTAAAATGCCTCCAAAGAGCACGTTTATTGAACCTAAGTTAAGAAGTGGTGTAACTATTTATGAGTTTTAATTAATTCACTTTTTTTGAAACCTATTTAATAATCTTATCCTTTAAAATAATGTTATGAAAAACATATTTAGATTAATCATAATTATTGTTATCACTATTGTTTTTAGTTGTGGCTCATCAGATGATTCAAACTGCACTAAAACGATAACAATCCCTCAAATTTATTTTGTTGGCAACCAATCTTACTCTTACGATATAACTCAAGAAGTAGCTTGTGATTTTCCTGAACCTGAAGACTCTGTTGTAGTTGAGCCTCCAGCATTAGAAAATTTCACCTATGAAATTTTGTTTTTCACATACACTCCAGATACTGGTAATAATACATCTAGATTGGAATTTGAGATTAAACTGAACAACAATAATAATTTTTCTGTAGAAGGTGTACCTATATTAACTATGATGTCTGATGATTTATCATTTTCTGGTAGTTACTCAAATAATGCATCCATACCTTGTTATGGTATTGATGCTAATTCTAGCTGTATTTTAACTTTTGAAGCTGAAGACTCACTAGACTTAGGTGCTGTGAACTCTATACAACTTCTCGATGTTAAGTACTATTTAATTAACTAATTCAAGACTATCATTAATGAGCATAAAACAAAACCTAAACGACATAAAATCGCAACTCCCAAACCAAGTCACACTAGTTGCAGTTTCTAAAACAAAACCAATTAGTGATTTAATGGAAGCTTATGATGCTGGTCAGCGAATTTTTGGAGAAAACAAAATCCAAGAAATGGCAGATAAGTATGAAGAAATGCCAAAAGATATTGAATGGCATATGATAGGTCATGTACAACGCAACAAAGTTAAATACATGGCTGAATTTGTGAGCTTAATTCACGGTGTGGATAGCTTTAAATTATTTAAAGAAATTAATAAACAAGCTCTAAAATATGATCGTATTATCAATTGCTTAATTCAGATTAAAATTGCTGAAGAGGATAGTAAATTTGGTATGTCTGCTAAAGATGCTCAAGAAATGTTGATTTCCGAAGAATTTAAAAATTTAAAAAACGTTACTATAGCAGGACTCATGGGAATGGCAACATTTACTGATGATGACACCCAAGTTAAACAAGAATTTAAAAGACTTAAAACTACTTTTGATGATTTAAAATGGCTAAAGTCTGAGAACTGTAACCTGGAAATTATTTCTATGGGAATGAGTGGTGATTATAAATTAGCAATAGAATGTGGAAGTAACATGATTCGTGTAGGAAGTAGTATATTTGGAGTACGAAATTACACAAATTAGTTTTCAGTCGCAGTTTCAGTAAACATCAAAACATTAATCAAAATAAATCAAACGCTATTTACGCAATACTAGATATAGAAACCACAGGCGGAAAGTATAATGAAGAAGGCATCACAGAAATAGCCATTTATAAATTTGATGGTCATGAAGTGGTCGATAAATTTATAAGTCTTGTAAATCCTGAGCGCGAAATTCAACCTTTTGTAGTTAATTTAACAGGTATAAATAGCAATATGCTTAAAAGCGCTCCAAAGTTTTATGAAGTAGCTAAGCGCATTGTTGAGATTACAGAAGACTGCATCATCGTTGCACACAATTCTCAGTTTGATTACAGAATTTTACGTACTGAGTTTAAGAGATTAGGTTTTGTTTTTAAACGAAGATCATTGTGTACAGTAGAACTTTCAAAACAATTAATACCAGATCAAGCCTCTTATAGTTTAGGGAAATTAACTCGTGCTTTAGGAATTCCTGTTAGCGATAGACATCGTGCTAATGGAGACGCAATGGCAACTGTAAAATTGTTTAAACTATTATTAGCCAAAGATGTAGAGAAAAACATTATAAAAGATAATGTTAAACAGGATATTTCTAAACGTATAAAAGACACACATAAAACTATTATAGATAAATTACCATCTGTAACTGGTGTGTACTACATTCATGCAGAAAATGGTGATATTATTTACATCGGAAAAAGTAAAAATATAAAGCAACGCATCAATCAACATTTTACAAATACGAGTTCAAAATCTAAGAAGCTTCAGTTACATGCAAAATCTGTTACATATGAAGCTACGGGAAGTGAACTTGTAGCCTTATTGAAAGAAAGCGAAGAAATAAAACGTAATAAGCCTATTTATAATCGTGCTTTGAGACGAACTACATTTACTCATGCCCTTTTTAGTTTTATAGATAATAATGGCTATATCAATTTAAAAATTGACAAGACAAATGTCAATGAAAAACACATTACTACTTTTAGCAATATGCAAAGTGCTAAAAGTTTTATGTTTAAAGTTGTTGAGCAATATTCGCTTTGTCAAAAATTAACAGGACTCTACCCTTCAAAAACGAGTTGCTTCAATTATACCATTAAAAATTGCAATGGTGCATGTATTAATGAAGAGTCTCCAGAAGATTATAACAAACGTGTTGAAGAACTCATTACTAAAAACAGCTATGACAACAAGAACATGCTTATACTAGACCAAGGTAGAGTCATCGATGAGAAAAGTGTGATTTTTATAGAAAATGGAGTGTTTAGAGGTTTGGGCTTTTATGAACTGAATCATCAAATTAATAACATTGATGTTTTAGAATCTATTATTACGCCTATGGAAAACAACAGAGATACACAGCATATCATCCAAAGTTATTTGAGACGTAATAAAAAAGTTAAAACAATCTCTTTATAATCTATATGAAATATTTTGCCCTATTTATATGTTTAGCTTTTAGTTCACTAAATGCTCAAAATGATTTTTATTCTGAAGGTTTTGAAGTTACCAAACCAGATATTGAGATAAACGAATTTGCAAAAGACTCAACAGCAAATGCGTTAATAATATATGAAGTTGGTGATAGTTATGTTGACAAACATAGTTATAGATTAAAAACGACTGTAAAACGTAAATTAAAAATTCTGAATCGTAATGGCTTTAATCAAGGTACGGTTTCAATTTATCTTTATGATAACAATAAAGGCAAAAAGGAAAAAGTAGAAGACATATATGCTACTGTTTACAATCTAGAAAACGGAAAAATAGTTAATACTAAACTTGAGAAGTCTTCCATATTTGAGGAAAACTATAATGAGAATTATAATATTGTCAAATTTGCATTACCAAATATACAAGTCGGTTCTGTGATTACTTACAGCTATACTGTAGAAACACCTTTTATGCATAACTATAGAAGTTGGTATTTTCAAGATGACATTCCAAAACTTCATAGTGAGTACAATGCAAGTATTCCTGGGAATTGGGAGTACAATATAAAACTTGTAGGAGTCAATAAATTGACCACAAAATATTCTACTATCGAAAAAAACTGTTTACAAATCTCCAATGGAGCGAATTCTAGTTGTGGTATTTATAAATATGTGATGAAAGATGTTCCTGCCTTTGTTAATGAGGACTTCATGACAACTAGACTAAATTATTTATCTCGTATTGAATATGAATTAAAAGTCTTTAGAGGTTTTGATGGTACTATTGAGAACATCACTAAAACTTGGAAATCTACCGATAAGGAAATTGAAAAAGATACAGATTTAGGCAAGCAACTAAGAAGAACAAGTATTGTTAAAAACCTTTTAGATGAAACTTTTACTACAGAAACTGATGAACTCACAAAGGCAAAACAGATTTTAGAATATGTTCAAAATGAATATGTTTGGAACGAAAGTTTTAATGTACTTCAAAATGTATCTTTAAAAGATCTTATCTCTGAAAAATCTGGAAATGTTGGAGAAATCAATGCCCTACTTTACAATCTATTAATTACAAATGATATTGACGCAAAGCCCATACTCTTGTCTACACGAAATAACGGATTTATAACACAAGTTTATCCTGTTTTATCTGATTTCAACTATTTGATAATTAAAGTCAATATCAATGGTGAAACCTATTTACTTGATGCTACAGGTGACTATTTAACTTTTGGTCAAATTCCATTTAGATGTCTTAACTCCTATGGTCGTTTGTTAGACTTTGATTCAAAAAGTGAATGGTATTCTATACATATCAAAGATTATAGTGCTAAGATATTTAGATATGATTTAGATTTTGATGAGAATAAAATCTTAAAAGGAGAAGTTAATTATTTATCTAAAGGCTATCACTCTCTTCATGATAGAGAACGTTATTTTACAAATATTGAAACTTTTAAAAATGATTTTATTAATAAATACAATTCTTTAGAAATTTCAGAATTTGATATTATTGACACTAAAAAAACGAGTGCAGACTTTAATTTAAGTTTTCAAATTGAACATTCACCAGATGAAGTAGGTAACACTATTTATATTAATCCTTTTGTAATAAAGTATTTTGATAAAAACCCGTTTCAACTACAAGAGCGTAGTTATCCTATAGATTTTGGTTATAAGGATACCTATACTTATGGTATAAAAATTAATATTGATGATACTTTCGTCATAAAATCTTTACCTGAGTCAACAAACTTAGCACTTCCAAACAACAAAGGCTCATTTATTTTCTCAGCTAAACAGGAAGGAAATTCTGTAATATTATATTTTAAACTTTCATTTAAAGAGGCTAAATATGAGCCTGCTTTTTATGATGGATTAAAAAAACTACTTGAACAAGTTATTAATACTCAAAACAACTCTCTAATTGTCTTAGAGAAAAAACAATAAAGTTTTAGTACATTTGATTTAATGACTACCAACAACACAACTAGTAATTGGAAAGATAAACTTCATGAAATAATTTATGAAGCAGATACTCCTGCTGGAAAATTGTTTGATGTTGTTTTACTTATTTTTATTATTGCTAGTATTGTATTAGTAATGCTAGAAAGTGTCAAAACAATTGACGCTAGATATCATAATATCCTATATTATGGAGAATGGGTTGTCACCATTTTATTCTCTCTAGAATATATTGCTAGAATTATTACGGTTCGTAAACCTTGGAAATATATTTTTAGTTTTTACGGAATAATTGACTTCCTATCTACAATCCCAATGTATCTTTCTTTTATTCTAGCTGGTTCTCATGCACTTGTTGCTTTAAGAGCTTTACGTTTATTACGTGTGTTCAGAATTTTAAAATTAGCACGTTATTTAGGAGCTTCAAATCAGCTCGCAAGTGCTATAAAGGCTAGTAGAGCTAAGATTGCTGTTTTTCTCTTTGCTGTACTAATTGCTGCTGTAATTTTTGGAACCATAATGTATTTAGTGGAAGGTGAAGCAAACGGTTTTACTAATATCCCAAAAAGTGTGTATTGGTGTATCGTAACACTTACAACTGTTGGATTTGGTGATATTGCTCCTCAAACGCCATTAGGTCAACTCATTGCTACAATAATCATGATATTAGGTTATGGTATTATAGCTGTTCCTACAGGTATTGTATCTGCAGAATACACTAAAGCTAGTGATGATGGTGACAAAAAATTTTCAGACGAAGAGCATAAGCATATAAAAGATCTTAATCTCAACACGCAAAGCTGTGCAAATTGTCTTGCCGAATCGCATCAAGATGGTGCACAATATTGCTATAAATGCGGTTTCGAATTACATCATGACTAAAATTCTCATCTCTATTGTTGGTCCTACAGCTATAGGAAAAACAGCACTTAGCATTAAATTGGCAAATTTTTTTAATACTGAAATTATTTCGGCAGATTCTAGACAGTTTTATCAAGAAATGCAAATAGGTACTGCGGCTCCTACTCCAACTGAACTTGCTGCAGCGACTCACCATTTCATTAAACACATTTCGGTTGATAACTACTATAATGTTGGTGATTTTGAAAAAGATGCGATCTCTTTACTTCAAGAACTTTATAAAAAACATGATGTCGTAATTATGGTTGGTGGTTCAGGATTATATGTTAATGCTGTAACCAAAGGACTGGATGAACTTCCAAAAGTGGATCATGAAATAAGAGAAACTTTAAATGATAGGTTACAAAAAGACGGTCTTGAAGCTTTACAATTTCAGCTAAAAGAATTAGACCTAAAAGCTTACAATACGATTGCAATTGATAATCCGCAACGAGTGATAAGAGCATTAGAAGTTTGTTTATCCAGCGGAAAGCCTTACACTTCTTTTTTAACTTCGGAAGACAAAAAAAGAAATTTTAAAACCATAACTGTAGGGTTAACAGCAGATAGACCAATCATCTACGACCGAATTAATAGACGTGTCGACCTCATGATGGATGATGGATTAATGGAAGAAGTTGAAGGATTACTTCCGAAGAAAAGTTTAAACGCATTAAAAACGGTTGGCTATAAAGAGCTATTTAATGTTCTGGAAAATCAATGGGATTTAGAGTTTGCAATACAAGAAATAAAGAAAAATTCTAGACGTTTTGCAAAGCGACAATTGACCTGGTTTAAAAAGAATGAAGAAACAATTTGGTTTGATTACGAAACTGATATTGAATTGATTATCAATACCATAAATAATAAAATTAATACACTTTGATTTTCAAAGTTTTTTCAAATAAAACTTAAATACTATTGTTATCTCATAAATTAAGCTACCTTTGCAACTTAATTAAATTAATTATTATATTATGAGTAGAGGTACAGTAAAATTCTTCAACGATTCTAAAGGATTTGGATTTATTACAGAAGAAGGAAATGACAAAGAACACTTTGTACACATTTCAGGTTTAGTCGATGAGATTAGAGAAGGTGATGCAGTAGAATTCGATTTAACAGAAGGAAAAAAAGGATTGAACGCAGTAAACGTAAAAGTTATCTAATATTTCGATATTTTTTAATAAAAAAGCCAATCTTAATGATTGGCTTTTTTTATGTCTAAGACTCTGAGTTTGAACTCAGGTTTATATTTAGATTAATGTTCTTGATTGACAACTAATCTAAATCCTTCTCCGTGAATATTTAATATTTCAACTTTAGGATCTAGTTTTAGATATTTTCTCAGTTTTGCAATATATACATCCATACTTCTAGATGTAAAATAATTATCATCTCTCCAAATTTTTGTCAATGCTAATTCTCTTGGCATTAAATCATTTTCATGAAGAGCTAGCATACGTAACAATTCATTTTCCTTAGGTGATAATTTGATAGGATCTTTACCGTCGCACTTTAAAAAACGTAGTTTTGAGTTTAAGTCAAATCTTCCAATTTTAAATTCAAATTGTTTGCTATCTGCGATAGTATCTGTTGCTTTGCGTTGGATAATTGCTTTAATTTTCATTAAAAGCACTTCGCTATCAAATGGTTTATTTAAATAATCATCTGCACCAACTTTATAGCCTTTAAGCACATCCTCTTTCATAGCCTTAGCCGTTAAGAAAATAATAGGAACGTCAGTATTTTTCTCTCTAATTTCTTTAGCGAGTGTAAATCCATCCTTATAAGGCATCATGACATCTAAAATACATAGGTCATAATCGTCTTTTTTGAATTTTTCGAAACCTTCCATTCCGTTTTTTGCATGAACAACATCGTAATCGTTCATGTTTAAATAGTCTTTTAATACGGTTCCAAAATTTGGATCGTCTTCAACTAAAAGTATTTTCTTATTTTGCTCTTCCATAATTTATGATATTAATGGCAGTTTTATTGTAAATACACTACCTTTTCCTTTTTCACTTTCTACTGATATATGACCTTGATGGTCGTCAACAATTCGTTTAACATAAGCCAAACCTAAACCGTGACCTTTAACATTGTGTACATTTCCTGTATGTTCTCGATAAAATTTCTCGAACACTCGTTTTTGAACTTGTTTAGACATTCCGTTACCTTGATCTGAAATTTTTATCAAGATATTATTTCCCACATTTTCTGTGTAAACATCTATTTTAGGTTCTCCTTCACTATACTTAATTGCATTATCTAAAATATTTACAATTACATTAGTAAAGTGGGTTTCATTAGCTAGTACAGAAGACTTATCTGCCTTTAAATGTGTTTTAACATAACCATTACGATCTTCTACTAATAATTCAACATGAGTTATAGCATCATCGATTAAGTCGTTAAGCTCTACTCTTTCCTTACTTATATTAAGCTCATTCTTTTCTAGTTTAGAAATACGTAATACATTTTCAACCTGAGCATGCATACGCTTATTCTCATCTTTGATCATTTTTAAATAACGCATCACCTTTTCTTGATCTCCTATTATTTTAGGGTTTCTAATAGAATCTATAGCCAAATTAATAGTTGCAATAGGCGTTTTAAATTCATGTGTCATATTATTAATAAAATCTGTCTTAATCTGTGAGATTTGACGTTGTTTTATCAATTGATAAATTGCGCTTGAATATGCTAAAATTATAATAGATGTAAATAGTATTGATAATAAAATCATACTTAAAACCGATGATAACAAATACTTTTTACGTTCAGGAAAATCAACATATAAACGAAAGTTACTTTTGCTCTCATTATCTAAAAAAATAGGAACTCCTATAGTAGTTCCAGGAGTACGCTCAAAATTATCTGATCGTATTTTTGTTGATAAATCTTTATCATAAATAGCATACTCAAAAGTAGTTTTAATACCACTTATAGAAAACTGTGATTGCAATAACTCTAAAACTTCTTCGTTAGAAATTCGTTTATAAACTGGGTAATTTTTATATAAAGCTCTATACTCTTTTTTATAAAAAAGTTGTCCCAATTCATCCATCGAACTATAATCTTTAAATGTTTGGATAGGTTGCAAGTTTTTTTGACCATCAATAAGACTATGATCAATTATATTAGTCTCATTTTGTCTGGTAAACCTTTTAAAATCTATACTGTCTGTACCAATACCAATGTCAAAGAACAATGATGGTGCTTTAAAGCTTTCTTCTGTTATAGTACTTTTAAATAATGTTGATTGATTTGTCTCTTCATTAAATGATTCATAAATCAATAACCTTCTTATCTCACTACTATCTGGTGTTCTTCCATTTTTTGTAACTTCTTTGTATAGCTTATCATAACTAAGAAGCTCTTTATCCTCAATAGCTTTAGAAACTAAACTAAGAGAACGAAACACATCTGAAGTGAATTGTTTTTCTTCATTTTCTAATGCATTATTAATAAAAAATGCTTGAACGAAAATAATACCAATGAGTGATAAACTCATTAGCACTACCAATAAAACGAATAGCTTTTTGCCCATCATTCAAATTTAATATTTTAACATTTAGAATGATTGCTGTTTAACCTTACATTAACACAACTGTTAAATTTTGAGTTTTTTGATGTGTTTTAGAATGGATAAATGTGTTTTTTTAACTTGATTTTTAGTATCCTCTAAGTTATCATTATAGATTACAAAATGAGATTTTTTAATTTTATCTTCATCACTCATTTGATTTTTAATAATGGCTTTTATTTTAGATTTACTAGAGTTATCCCTTTTAATTACTCGGTTAATACGTTCATCTAAATTTGCAGTTACGGCAATTATAACGTCATAAAGAGCTTCATTATTATGCTCAAAAATAATTGCTGCTTCTTTGATAACGTAAGGTGAGTCTTGTTTTTTGAGCCATCGTTTAAAATGAGACGCAACTTTTGGATGTACAATAGCATTCATTTGCTGCAAATACGCTTTATCACTAAAAATCTTTGAAGCGATTACTGGTTTATTAAGCTCTTTTCCAATGTATGCATCATCCCCAAATAATGCAATCAGTTTCCTTCTAATAACTTTAGATTTTACCATTAACTGCTTAGCTTCATCATCTGCAATATAAACTGGAACACCAAGTTCTTTAAAAAAGTTAGCCACTGTAGTTTTTCCACTACCAATTCCACCTGTGAGTCCTACAACTATCATTTTATAATATATTCTACTTTATTTTGTTTCATCCTAGCCGATTTCACTTGAGTTGAATTTACAATTAGTTTAGGTTTAAAAAATGATTGACCAGATTTTAATACATCACTATAATCACATTCTATTATAAAATCTGTTGGTTTTACATCTTTATAGTTATTGAGACTTACATAATAGGATACTTTTATTTGCTTCGGAAAATAATTAAGCTCAATAGTATTTGGCAAATTTAATATAGAAATTGGCACATCAAACGTCCCTTCTGTAAACTTCTCTACTTGAGCAATTATATGTATACTAGATTCTGAAAGTTTTAACTTATCCGAAGAATTTGAAAACTCTAAACCTAAATTTGAATTAATATTAGTTTTAACATTCTCTAAATTAAAAGGTTTTGTTTCTACGTAATTAATAGTATCAATCTCTTTTTGCGCGCCAATGATATTTACTGAATCGGGAGTAATTTCAAAACCATTCAAAGTGTCATAACCTAAAGCAAAATTAATTTCTGATTTTAATATTATGGGTACCTTTTTAACACTCAATGTTCCAAAAGGAAAAATTAGAGTATCTGGTTTCACCGAAATTACATCTACATTGTTACCTAAATGTTGTTTTATATCATAAATTCCTTGGTCTGCTATCCACACGTAATTATTATCCTTAATAAATGTATTTTTCTCAAAATCTAATTGATAGTTTTTATTCTGAAAATAATAGGACAGTAGTTTAAATCCGTGAGTAGATACAGTGACATTTACACTTGGGATACTGTCTAATGTTATAATGTTTTTATCTGGAAGGTTTTTGTATTGTATCTTAAACGGGATGGTTTCTACATAAGTGTCTGATAGTTTCGTAATCACTAAAATTAAAAAAGCCAATAAGAAGAAAAGCCCAAAAACATTAAGCTTTTTGCTTTTTACTGATTGACCTAATTTAGTTTGTAAACTATTTAACATTTTTAAAGAATAAATTTGGATACTGCTTTTCTGGATTTTTATTTAAAATACCAACAGTAACTGTCGATTTAATAAACCCATAGCCATATCCAAAAAACTGTATAAAAATAGCTAATACAGATTGAATAGCAATAATAACACTCTTATTAGCAACCAGTGATAAAATGAAAGCCAAGAGTAAATAAATTCCGTAGAAAAATAAAGGTATTTCAAAACCAAATAGAAACAGCACAATTGACATAATAAAACCTACAGAAAAAACCGTTGGAAACCAATATGTTAATCGTTTTGTCCTAGGATGCCATGTATTTAATATTGGTCTTACCATTCCAAATTTATGTACTTGTTGGTAAAATTTTCGCCATGAAATACGACGCTTATGATACACAAAGGCCTCTTTGATTAAGACGGTCTCAAACCCTAAATCATTTAATCTAATAGATAAATCTGGATCTTCACCTGGATGAATTAAACCAAAACCTCCAGAGGCTTCAAAACCTTTCTTAGACAAGCCCATATTAAAACTCCTAGGTTGAAATTTATCACCAGATATTTTTCCACCTCTAATTCCACCAGTAGTAATAAATGATGTCATTGCAAAATTAATTGCCTTTTGAAGATCTGAAAAAGAATAATGAGCTGCATCTGGTCCTCCAAAACAGTCTACGTAATTAGAAGACAAGTATGAATTAACTATTGTTATATACTGTGTTGGTAATAGACAATCAGAATCTAAAATAATAAAGTAATTCCCTTTGGCTTTAGACATGCCAAAATTTCTAGAATCTCCAGGTCCTGAATTTGTTTTAAAATAGTATGAAATATCTAATTTAGTAGAGAATTTATCAACTACAGATTTACAATCTACAGTTGATCCATCTTCTATAATAACGATTTCGAAAGTAAAATTACCTTCTAAGTTTTTAAAACTATTTAAAAGCTCTTCTACTTCATCTGGCCTGTTAAAAACAGGAATTATAAATGAAAAATATAGTGGATTCATACCATACAAAGGTAAGTAAAGAAAATACAAAAGCCACCGTAAAGGTGGCTTTTGAAAAACTATGTAAAATAAGTTTATTGCTTAATAATTCTTATAGTTTCTGTAACATTACCAATAGTAACTTTTACAAAGTAAGCACCTTGGCTTAATTCACTCATACTAATAGTACTGTCAACAGAATTAGGAGCAGTTCTAAGAACTTCTTGACCTAACATGTTATATACAGATACATTTTGAATATCTTTTTGAGCACTTAAAGTTAACTCATTTTTCACTGGGTTAGGGAAATACGTAAACGCATTTTCATTGTCAAATGAATCTACAGATAATGTTGCATCTGTTAAAGACACATCAAAAGTACCAGTATCTGTTTGATAGCCGTCTACTACAAAATAGTATAGAGCACCAGGAGTTAATCCTGTAGCTAATAAATTAGCTTGAAGTCCACTACCATCTCCAACAACGTCAGCATCATCATCCTCATCACATCCAATTTGAACAACTCCAGTTGTTAAATCTGCACAGTTTGCAACTGTGAACAATGTAATTTGAGTATCATCTAAAGTAGCGCCTGCACCAGTATCTTCTGTTGCAATTAACACTTCTCCAGAAGCTGGAGCCATGAAAGAGAACCAAACTGATTCACTAGCAGGACCTGCAAGGAAATAACAATCACCAGGTACTTCACCTGTCTCAAGAGTTGCTAGAGCATTAGTGTATGCTGCAGTAGTTGATATATCTCCAATATTTAACATAATAGCATTACAAGCATCATCATTTGCTGGTGGTGGTGGTGCATCTTCTGTTGTAAAACTCCACTCTGCACATGGTCCTACAGCTGATGTACCACCATTAACAGGAACAACGCTCCAATAGTAAGTAGTCCCAAAATCCAAATTAATTAAATCTATAGATGTATCTGTTGATCCCAAAAATCCTAAAGAAGCAAGTGCTCCTGAAGTTTCACCAAAGAAAATCTCATAATCTGTAGGAGCAGGTCCTGCAGAAGGAGCCGTCCAATTCAATGTCAATTCTCCATTTGGAATTAATACACCTAACTGAGCATCTGTAGGAGTAATTGGCGCTTCAGCACAATCAGGAGCGATAGCAGGAGTATATGATACAATACATAAATCATCTACTGCAGTAGAATTTGCAGCATCTTTCCATACAGCAATAAAATATTCTGCACCTACTGTTAGGCCACCAATAGATAAAGGCATTGGTCCACAATCAATCTCTGTACCATTACAGGCATCAAATATAGCCGCATCACCAGCAGCAGACATACTAATTTCTATACCTCCACTTGCAGGTGCTGTAGTTTTAACCCAAAGTACAGTATTATCAAAAGTATCACAACTTGCTCCTCCACTAACACCAGTACTAAAATCTAAACTAAGTGGTGTTGTACAATCTGGATCAACAGTAGCATCTATTGCAGTACCACAAGATTGACCTATATCAGGTTGAGTCCATGTTAATGGACCAGTATAAGTACTATCTCCATCAGTTCCTCCACAATTTGCTTGTACATAAAAATCATAATCAGTTCCAGAAGTTAATCCTGATATTGATGCTGTTTCAGAAGTTACAGAACCTCCACCAATTTGACCTACACCTTGTACATATCCAGCAAGACCATATTCGTAAGTCCAATCTCCTTCTCCACCTGAAGCTACCCAAGATAAATCTGTATCAGTTGTTGAAGTTGCAGTAGCGCTTAAGCTTCCTGGAGGTAAACAACCAGATAATTCATCAACTAAGATGTCATCAAGTGTTGCTCCTCTTCCCCAGTTTGCTTTAGCCTCAAAAGCAATATAGTAATCATTACTAGGATCAGGTAATACAATATTTACCTCAGTCCAATCTTCAGCATTTGCAATATATTCAGCAACTTGAGACCAAGTACCTCCAGCAGAACTTTTCACAAAAACTCTTAATTCTTCTGTATCTCCACCCCAAGTTGCATTTGTATAATAAAATGTAAGTACAGGTGTTGTTAATGTTGTTAAATCTAAAGCCGGTGTTTCTAAGCGAGTTCTATTGACATAGTTACCTACATAAAAATAAGCCATTTGGGCTCCTGTTCTGGGAAAAACTGTACCGTTTTGGTTATCGACATCTGCTATCCAGTTTGTCGTTCCAGTAATCTGGGTTTGAGTCCATGTAGCTGGAATCCCTCCTTCAAATCCTTCTGTTAGTACCTGAGCATTTAAGCTGAAACAAAAAGCTAATGAAAGTAATAAAGTAATTTTTTTCATATTAGTTGATTTTATAATTAAGTCTTAAAAATATGACAAATCTTCTATATTTTACAATCATAACTGTATAATCGACAAAAAGTCATAATTACCGATAAAAAACACGTAACCATATAAATATCAAGATTCTAATCAGTTTTATTTATTTGAATGAATTTATGTTATTTAATCAAAAAAAAGACCTTGTTAAAAACAAGGTCTTTTAATATTATAAATATGTTTTAGAATTAGTCTTTAATAACTCTAAGTGTTTTTATTTGATTACCAATTGAAACTTTCACAAAGTAAGCTCCAGCTTGAACATTAGACATATCAATATTTTGGATTGTATTTTGACTATCAATAGCCACAATACGTTGTCCTAAAATATTAAATACCTCTATCTTATCAATAGTATTTGGAGATTCTAAAGTTAATACATCTTTAACTGGGTTAGGATAATACGTAAACCCGTTAAATGTGTTATCATCTAAACCTAAAGTGGATGGTGACCATGCACAGATATTGAATGTTCCTTTTACGTTATCACCATATTCCCAAACTCTTACTAGAAGTACATCTCCTGGAGAAATTCCGTCAGCACCAGTCAACTCCACTAAAGAAAAAGCTCCATCACCTTCATCATCACTACAACCTACTTGTACTAAACTTCCAGATGTTCCAAGATAAACTGTCATTACAGTATCTGAAATTTCACCAGAATCACTAGTTTCAATAGTAAGTTCTCCAGTACTTGGCACAATAACTTTAAACCAAACATCTCCAAGAGGAACACCTCCAGCAAAGGTACAATCTGCAGTATTATCATTTTCTATTGAATCTGTAGCTCCTGCATTTGTGCCTAGCACAGGTGTTTCACATACTGTGTCTCCAACTGTCAAATTAATAGCTCCTGCAACATCATCATTTTCTGGTGCTGGTTCTGGACATGTAAATCCAAAATCACCAAGAGAATAATTACAGTCTGAATCAAGAGCAACAACATCAATCGTCACAGTATCTCCACTATTATAAGGTCCAGTTACTACTGTTCCATCAACAACAGCATAAGTATTAGTACCATCACTTAATAAGGTACCTTCATCTCCTGCATTAGAAACTACATGTTCTACTGTAAAAGTTCCTGTTCCATCTGGATCACAAGCTTCAACAATTGAAGAACTGTCTATTACTGCTGGAGTACATGTTGGTGGAGCCACACAAGTTATGCTTAAGTCAAAGTTACCTGTTTCTGCACCAAATCCACTTACATAAATATAATAATCTGTACCAATAACAGTCTCAAACTCTAATAATGATGTGTTTCCTGTACAACCTGCTGCGCTATTATCATCATTATTAGCTAAGCAAGTAAAATCTCCACATACTCCTGTATACACTGTAATCTCAGTGTCAAAATCTGCTTGAGAACAAGTTGAGGCAGTAACAGTGTCTCCAGTTCCAGCATATACATACCATACACCTACTGCTGTAGCTGATGTACCACATCCATCACCAGCAACTCCGTCGCCATCCGTAGCTAATACGTTAGTTCCGCTTACAGTATCACCACAAACTACTGCTTCAGCATCAGCACATAAGTCGTTATCTGGAGCTGGTTGAGGACATGTAAAAGTATATGTTCCAACTGTAGAACTACAATCTGCATCTAAAGCTACTAATTCAATAGTAACTGAATCTCCACTGTTATATGGTCCTGCTGATACTGTTCCTGCAACTACAGGAAATGTATTTGTACCATCATCAAAAACGCTTCCTGCGTCTCCTGCATCAGATACTACGATATCTACTGTAAATGTTCCTGTTCCATCAGGATTACAAGTCTCAACTTCTACTGCACTATCTATTACTGCTGGAGTACATGTTGGTGGTGCAATAAACTCTAATGACCAAACAAATTCATTTGCTCCACTAGCATACCTATTATCCCATTCTATATAATATGTTGTTCCTGCTATTACAGGAATTGTAACTTCTGAGGCAAAATTATTACCTAAACCTGAAGCACAAGAATCATCATCAAAGCCTTCTACAACTAAAGCTCCACATGCTCCAGAACCAATGTTTAAATATGTATCTGCTCCACCTTCACATGAATTCACATAGATTGTTCCATCTATAGTAGGTGTGTATGCAAAAAAGGCAGAATCTGCTCCTGTTCCCATTTCAGGACTACCACTGCCTGCATTAATTGTAGTGGTATATGTACCAGGAACAATTGCATCTGCAGTAGCACATGTATCTTGATTTGCAGGACAATTATATACTAAAGCACCTAAATCAATATTACAAGCAGTATCAGAATGTACAACGACTAAATTAACAGTTTCTCCACTAGCAAATGGTCCTGCAACAGCACCACCATCAATAATAGGATAAGTAGTTGTTCCATCAAAAACACCTGTAGCATCACCTTCAGAAATAAAAGGTACAAGAATACTGTATTGATCATTATCGCAATCTGCTAGTGCTTCTAGAACATCTAACTCTGCTGTAGTACATTCTGGAGCTGGTGTAAATGTTAGAGACCAGTCAAAAGGTCCTACACTCCATTCATTTGACCACTCAATGTAGTAATCTGTGCCAGCTACTACTGAGTAACCAGAAATTTCAGAAGCATATTCATCTCCATCCCCTAAATCACAGAAATCATCATTGTTAATAGTACCTGTTAAAGCACCACATGTACCTGTTCCAATACTTAAGTCTGTATCAGCTCCACCTAAACATGAACTAACAGTTATAGTTCCATCTGCAGTTGCTGTATAAACAAACCAGGCTGAGTCAATACCGCCTCCCATTTCGCCACTTGCAGTTCCTTCAGTAATTACTGTGCCAGTAATTGTACCAGGTGTTACAGCTGTTGCTGTTGCACAATCGTCTTGCGCATTACTTTGCCAGCAGAACGCTAACAAAGCCATAAAAATAATTGTAATTTTTTTCATTTTTTGTTGGTTTTTAAGTTAATGAATTAATTTTCAGCTAGTAAATTATTCATAATTAAAGCCTTATAACTAAAAATGACTTAACAAGATGTTAACAATTCGATGAATCACAATAAATATCGATAAAAAGACTAATTGTATTAATCATTTATCAAAAACTTGGTTAAAAAAATAGATAAATGATAATATTTTATCTATTCTACTAAATCGAAATCAATTTCACACATTATATACGTCGGATAAAAATGTATTTTAACTACTCATCGACCTTTTAATACTACCTAAATTCATTTAAAAAACCCTCTTAACGATAAATCTAAAACTTGTAAAAACAAAAAAACCGATGCAATTGCATCGGTTTTAAATTCAATTTATTCTTTTATTTTTCTACTCAACAAATTTATCCATCACAGCGTCACTAACTCCCATATTACTAAAACCTCCATCATTATAAAGGTTTTGTAAAGTTACGCGCTTTGTTAAATCACTAAATAATGTTATCGTATAATTTGCACAATCTAAAGCTGTAGCATTTCCTAAAGGAGACATTTTTTCAGCATAAGATATAAAACCATCAAAGCCTTTTACTCCACTACCAGCTGTTGTTGGAGTTGGAGATTGTGAAATAGTATTTACACGTACTTTTTTATCTCTTCCGAAGAAATAACCAAAACTACGAGCAATACTTTCTAAATATGCTTTATTATCTGCCATATCATTGTAATCTGGAAAAACACGTTGTGCAGCCATATAAGTTAAAGCTACAATACTTCCCCATTCATTCATTGCATCTGCTTTATATAAAGTTTGCATTGTTTTATGAAAAGACATTGCAGATACATCTGTACCTTTTTGCGTCCATGCATAATTTTGATCTGTATAATGTTTACCTTTTCTAACATTTATAGACATCCCAATAGAATGTAAAACAAAATCAATTTTACCACCAAGGATTTCCATTGATTGTTCTACGAGATTTTTCAAATCTTCTTCAGATGTTGCATCAGCAGGAATAATTTGAGAACCTGTTTGTTCTGCCAACTCATTAATTTGTCCCATTCTCATGGCAACAGGCGCATTAGTTAATACAAACGTACCACCTTCTTCATGCACACGCACTGCTGTTTTCCAAGCAATTGAGTTTTCGTCTAGTGCTCCAAAGATAATTCCTCGTTTTCCTTTTAATAAATTGTATGACATAATTTTTATGTTAGTTTTTTGGTTGTTTGTTGTTTAGTTGCTAACCGTTAATACTAATTCTAACTTTCTTGTTGGTTAATTTTCCGTAGAAAAAGAATGCTTCTTTAACATTTATAATTTCAAAGTTACTAAAACTTTAAATTGTACACTTTAATCTTTTAGATTTTAATTGAGTAATTGCTTTGCATGTTCTAATGCCGAATTAGAAACATTAGCACCTCCAAGCATTTGAGCAATCTCCACAATACGCTCTTCTGGAGTTAATTTTTTAAGTTGTGTTTGCGTCACCTCATTAACATCTTCTTTAAACACTTTAAAATGATGATCTCCTTTTGCTGCAATTTGAGGTAGATGTGTAATTGTAAACACTTGCATTGCTTTACTCATGTCCTGCATAATGTTTGCCATCTTATTAGAAATCTCTCCAGAAACTCCTGTATCAATCTCATCAAACATGATGGTTGGCAATTGTGTGTAATTTGATAAAATATATTTTATAGCAAGCATGATACGTGACAACTCTCCTCCTGAAGCCGACTTTTTAAGGTCGTTGAATTGTCCGCCTTTATTTGCCGAAAACAAGAACTGCAACTCATCACTTCCATTTGATAAAAATGAATTTGAATGCTTTAAGTCAATATTAAATTTAGCATTAGGCATCCCTAATGTTGCCAAAATGGATTCTAATTGTTTGGTTAACTTAGGGATAATTTTACTCCTATTAGTATGTATTGTTTTACTTATAGAAAATAATTGCGTTTCTAACTGTTTTTTTTCTTTCTCTTTTTCGGAAATGTGAGCATCCAAATTTTCAGTTTCAGATACTTTATGTGTGAGATCTTCACGAATAGCAATGAGTTCTTCTACAGAAGACACGACATGCTTTTGCATTAAATTATGTAAGGTTTGTAGCTTTGTATTCACCACTTCTAAGCGATTTGGATCTGCTTCTAACTGCTCTTCGAGATTTTCAATTTCCGCAAAAATATCATCTATTTCAATTAAACTGCTGTCAATACGATTGTAAATAGTTTGATACTGCTCACCATAATTTGCCAACTTAGATAACAGCTGCTTAATCTCTCTTAGACTAGATGTGATACCAACATCATCATTATCTAATAGTTGATGAGATTGACCTAATTTATCTTTAATCTCTTCTACATTATTAAGCGTTTCATATTCGGCTTCTAGAGTTTCTAATTCGCCTACAATTAATTTTGCATCGACTAATTCTTTTAAGAGAAATAGATTATAATCGAGTTCTTTTAATGCTTCTGACTTTTGGTTTTGTAGTTTTTCAATTTCCGAAGATAGTGTCTTAAAGTTTTTTAATTCGGAAATGTAACGACTCAAATTCTCGTCATTATCTGCCAAAGCATCTATAATTTGAAACTGAAAATCATCATTAGTCAATTGTAAGGTTTGGTGTTGCGAATGAATATCTAATAAATGCTCACCCAAAACTTGCAAATCGTCGAGTCTCACAGGTGTGTCATTTATAAAAGCTCTTGATTTGCCTGAAGGCAAAATCTCTCTCCTTATAATGGTAAGCGATTCGTAATCTAAATCCTGAGTTTTAAATAACGCTTTTAGATTGTATTTAGCAATATCAAAAACACCTTCTATCACACATTTTTTCGTTGAATCTTTGACGCTTGCTAGATCTGCGCGTTTACCTAAAATAAGTGATAAACCACCTAAAAGAATAGATTTACCTGCTCCTGTTTCACCAGTTATTATGGTAAGACCATTGTTAAAGCCTACTTGAAGCTCATCAATAAGTGCATAATTTTTAATGGTAAGTTGTGTAAGCATGACCTTATAAATCTTACGTGAAGTTAACTAAATTACTAATGGAAATAACTAAAAGATTAGAAATTTATATTACGCCATTTTGAGGAGTGCATTGGAGCAATCTTGGTTAAGGTAGAAATCAAATCTGATACATTAACGGTTGGTCCACCACTAAAAATTTGTTCGATTTCATCAGACTTTGTATCGAAAAACACACGCATCAAAAATGAGTTAGGTCGTTTGCTATTCATTTTTTGTAATAGCTGTATAGACTCAACAATGGTGCTTTTTGCCGCCTTAGGATTAGCGCTCATTTGATCCATTCCCTCACGATGATAGCTGTACAATACATTTCTAAAATCTTCAAATGTAGGTGACAACATATTATCTATTAATATAAAACGGGTTTGTCTACCATCTTGAAGACTCCATCCTTTAGCATTGTTTTGTTGCGAATAATTTAAAATGGTTTGCGCTTGTTGATAATATTCATCTCCTCCATTTGGACTAAACGTATCTGCATCAATACCTAATATCATATACACGTGAAAAGACAATACTGAGATCAGATTAGATTCAAATTGGGTTGGGTTGTATACAAAATTCTGAAATTCTAAATACTGAAAGCTAAAATCCTTATCATTAAAATTATAGGTAGGTGAACCATAAGTTGATCCAAAAACAGGTCTTGATGATTGAATTTGTAAACTGGCCTGAAAACGATCTGTATCATAATCGGTAATGGTAACTACCATACTACAATCTATACGTTCTTGATTTTTATAGGATTTGTTGGTCCATTGTGTATTATTTACAAACTCTTTAAGTTGACGCTCTAATGTTTTAAAAACCTGAACATTCTCATTACCTGTTTGCTGTGCATTTACAACCACATTACAATTAAGCTCTTGCGACCAAGACATTGTTACCACTAATATTAAAAGAATGTATAAATACTTATGCATGTGTTTGTTTTAAAATTTGTTGCATTAAATCTTGAGCGACTTCAGTCTTAGACTTTAACTCATGAGCAATTATTTCATGAGATGCAGTTATAAAAGTAACTTTATTTGTTGAACCTCCAAAACCTGCACCTTTATCATTTAAAGAATTAAGCACAATGAGGTCTAAATTTTTAGATTCTAATTTCCCTTTTGCGAACTCCAATTCATTATTAGTTTCTAATGCAAAACCTACTAAAAACTGATGTTTTTTAATAGCTCCAAGAGATTTTAATATATCCTTAGTTTTTTCTAACTCAATAGTAAACGTTGTTTCCTTCTTTTTTATTTTTTGATCAGCAACATTTTTTGGTCTATAATCTGCAACTGCTGCTGAAAGTATGGCTATATCTACATTTTCAAAATAGTTATGGCAAGCATCATACATGTCTTGAGCACTTGTGACACGAATGACATTAATAAAACTGTGATCTACCGTTTGATGAGATGGTCCAGAAACTAAAGTGACCTTAGCACCCAAATTAGCAGCTGCTTTAGCAATTTCAAAACCCATTTTTCCGCTAGAATGGTTTCCCACAAAACGAACTGGATCTATAGCTTCATAGGTTGGTCCAGCTGTAATTAATACTTTTTTCCCTCGTAATGGCAATTTACCTAGCACATCATTTTCTATAAAAGTAACGATATCTTCAGGCTCAGCCATGCGACCTTCTCCTACAAGACCACTTGCTAATTCTCCAGACGTTGCTGGAATCATCACATTTCCGAAGGAATTCAATTTTTCAAAAGAATTTTTAGTGGATTGATGTTTATACATATCTAAATCCATGGCTGGAGCATAATACACAGGACATTTTGCCGAAAGATATGTTGCCATCAACAAATTATCGCAAGTCCCATTTGCCATTTTTGACAAGGTATTAGCCGTTGCTGGTGCGATAATAAAGAGATCTGCCCAAAGTCCTAATTCTACGTGATTATTCCACATAGCATTATCGTCATCTTCATTGGTAAATGAAGAATATGCAGGATTTTTAGATAAAGTAGATAAAGTTAAAGGTGTAATGAAGTCTTTAGAAGCAGGCGTCATAACGACCTTTACGTTTGCGCCTGCTTTTATAAATAACCTAACAAGACCAGCTGTCTTGTAAGCAGCAATACCAGCAGTTATGCCTAGTAATATATTTTTGCCACTTAGAATTGAAGACATACTTGTATTATTCCTTGATGTCGTCGTCTGTGTTTCTGTAATAGATTTTGTCATCTAACCATTCTTGAACTGCTAAAGCGTGTGGCTTTGGTAATTTTTCATAGAATTTAGATACTTCAATCTGCTCTTTGTTTTCAAAGATTTCTTCAAGACTATCGTTGTAAGTTGCAAACTCTTCTAGTTTATCAACTAACTCACGTCTAATATCTGTGTTAATTTGTTCTGCTCTTTTAGAGATTACAGAAATTGCTTCATAGATATTATCTGTTGATGCATCGATGATATTTCTATCATAAGTTTCTGTTGATACAGGAGCGTGTGTTTTCTTTAAATCCATTGTATGTGTAAATTAACTTTTTGTATTGTATTGTTGAGCTGCAGTTTTCATTTCTTCATTCATTTTATCTGCTTCTGCTTTAAATTCAGAATTAGGATAAAATTTATTAAAACTGTTATAATAATTAATCGCTGTATTTAATCTAGCTTCTTGTTTTGATTTGATACTATTAATACCAAGTTTATAAGCAGAATCTAATCTGTAAAACATAGCTTGCTCTCTAAAGCTTGTTCCAGGGAAATCTGCTAAGAAGTTATCAAATGCTTTAATTGCTGCTAAATAATCTGAAGATTCAAAATAAGCAATGCTATTATATTGCTTAGCGATTTCAAATGCTTTTTTCTCTAATTTATAGTCTAATTCTTTAATTAACTCGTTGGCCTGAGGAAGAAATTCAGAATCTGGATATTTATTTACAAATAACTGTAATTTCTCTAAAGCTTCAACAGTTTCATGTTGTTCTTTACTATAAACAGGTGATACTTGATAGTAACTTTTAGCGGCTAAAAAAGAAGCTTCTTGTGCTTTTTCACTAGTTGGATAACCATTTTCAAAACGGGTTAATTGATAACCTGCAGTGATGTAATCTCCCATTTCATAAAATGATCTACCGTACATGTACATCAATTTTTCTGCTTGTGGCTTCCCTCTGTAATTAGGCACTATTAAAGCTAAAATTCTATTTGCTTTAGACCATTTTCCAGCATCAAATAACTCAGTACCCATTTGAAACTTGGTTGCTATATCTTCAGATTTAAGTGCTTTTTGATATTCACTACATGAACTCAAGACTAACGATAATGCTAATAAATAAAATAATTTCTTCATAAATAAAAAACAGGTTGCAAAAGTACGTATTTATAACGTATAATAAAAACATTAATTTGACTCAAAAATAACTGTTGAATTTAGGCTCTCATTATGTTTAAGTAATATTTAACTTTTAAATATAAGTTCGACCTAAGATTCTAATTTTTTAAGCGCTTTTTTAATGTTTTGCTTAAGCTCTTTTGAAGCTTCAACTAATGGAAGTCTCACTACTGATTTAGATAAATCTAAAGCTTCTAAAACACCTTTAATTCCTGCTGGATTATTTTCAGAAAAAATAAGAGAAGTTAAGTCCATTAATTTAAAATGAATAGCATACGCTTCTTTCGCTTTTCCCTCTAATCCTAGATTAATCATTTTTGAGAATTGCTTTGGCACTGCTTGACCAAGAACTGAGATCACTCCTGCTCCACCTGCTAATACAACACCTAAAACTAAATCATCATCACCTGAGATTATTAGAAAATCTTCTGGTTTATCACGTAGTAATTTCAAATATTGATGCACATTATTTCCTGCTTCTTTTACAGCAATAATATTCTCAAAATCTTTTGCTAAACGCAATGTCGTTTCTGGAGACATGTTTGATGATGTTCGTCCAGGAACATTATATAATATAATATCAACTGGTGATGCCTGAGAAATTGCTTTAAAATGCTGATAAATCCCTTCTTGTTGTGGTTTACTATAATAAGGTGATACAGACAAAATCGCATCGATTTGAGATAAATCTGTAGCTTTAATTTCTTCAATGACGTTAGCCGTATTATTTCCTCCAATACCTAAAACCAATGGCACACGACCATTATTTGCTTTGATTATCGTTTGTGTAATAGCTTTCTTTTCGTCTTTGGTTATGGTTACACTCTCACCTGTTGTTCCTGAAATAACGATGTAGTCTGTTCCATTTTCTACATTAAAATTCACCAAGTTAGCTAACGCAGTATGATCTACTGTCAAATCATCATTAAAAGGTGTAATAATGGCTACACCTGTACCATGAAATTTTGTCATTTATAATTTATTTAAAACTGTTAGATATTTTTTTAATTCGTCTTTAAAAACCGAAAACTCTTTAGGCTTAACATTAATCATTAAATCAAATAATCGCTCATCATCATTGGTCAATCCTACTTTAAAATTAGCTTTTGATGCTGCTGTAATTAAGTTAAGTTCAAGATGGTTTTGCTTATAATAACTTATCAATACATCAAACTTAGTATCTACAAACGTTTGCAAGTCAATATTGTTTATTTTTCCTTTCCAACCAAAGTGCTTTGGATTAAAATAGGTGTCCCATAATTCGTTTGAATCTTTAGTATCTTCAACAAATGCAATAATTTTTGTCTTAGCTGTTTGTATTCCTAAGCTTTTAAAATATGATCTAAAGGCTTCAAAATCAGAAAACTCATTCATACTCAAAATAACACCAACAGTATTTACTTTTGTATTACTAACTGCAACTTGTCGTGCATTTAACAATTTGTTGATGTATTTTTGGTTTGATTTTACTTTAAATACCTTTAAAATCATTTATATTTATGCTTTGTACAAATGTAATAAAAACACTTAGTACGATATTCTAAACATTTCATAATAAAATTCATGAATTATAAACAACTTATACTCTTATTTTCAATCTTAATTTTAAGTGCTTGTAAAAAACAAGACGTTTATCTTAATAAAATTGAAGGCAAACAAATCAATATTTCTGATAGTTTAGAAATTAATAAAAACGTAGAAGATTTTATTAAACCTTATCGCGAGCACGTCAATGCAAATTTAGATAGTGTTCTTGCTTATGCTGTTGATACGTATTCAAAAAGTGATGGTGACTACAATACCGCAATTGGTAATATGATGGCAGATGCTGTTTATGAGCAATCTAATCCTGTTTTTAAAAGTAGAACTGGTGAGGATATTGATTTTGTTTTATTAAATCATGGTGGTATTCGCTCAATTATTTCCAAAGGAAACATTACAACAAGAACCGCTTATGAAGTCATGCCTTTTGATAACTCTACTGTAGTTGTTAAACTAAAAGGTGCTCAAGTTAAAGAACTTATTGAGTATTTGTCTAAAGCTAAACGTGCGCATCCTATTTCACAGCTTAATATTGTTTTAGATGTCGACGGAAACATTAAATCTACATCATTACATGGCAAACCATTAGATTTTAGTAAAACATTTAATGTAGCTACTAATGACTATTTATATAATGGTGGTGATCATATGGACTTTTTTAAGACTAATGATAGTCTTTACGTTCTTGATTATAAAATTAGAAATGTACTCATTGATTACTTTACTAAAATAGATACTTTAAAACCAGTTATTGATAATCGTTTTATCCAATTAAAATAAACACATGAAGAGAAGAGAATTTATACAACAAACAGCAGCAGCTTCAGCATTAATTGGACTTGGCGGAATGGGCTTAACCTCATTCACTCCATCAACAACAAAAAAAATAACTATTTTACATACTAATGATGTACATAGTCATATTGATGCTTTTGGACCTGATGATGGCAGAAACCCAAATCAAGGTGGTGTTGCAAGACGTGCTAGTTTAGTTGAAGCCATTAGAAAAGAAAACCCTAACACCTTATTATTAGATGCAGGTGATATTTTTCAAGGCACACCTTACTTTAATTATTATGGTGGAGAATTAGAATTTAAGCTCATGAGCATGCTTAAATACGATGTTGCTACAATTGGAAATCATGATTTTGACAATAGTATCGAAGGTCTTTACGCTCAACTACCACATGCAAAATTTGACTTTGTTTCTGCTAACTATGACTTTTCTAATACTGTTATGGATACACATGTGAAACCATACCGTGTTATTATAAAAGATGGTATTAAAATTGGAATTTTTGGATTAGGTATTGAACTCGATGGTTTAGTAGAAAAACGCATGTATAAAGAAACGGTATATCTAGACCCAACTGAGTCTGCTCAAGAAATGACTAGAATTTTAAAAGAAGATGAAAAATGTGATCTTATTATCTGTTTATCGCATTTAGGTTATAACTATAAAAACCGTCCAGAAAAAATTTCAGATTTAAAACTCGCAGGTATTACTAAAGATATTGATCTTATTATTGGAGGACACACACATACATTTTTGAAAAAACCTACGGTTGTGAAAAATTCCGAAGGAAAAAACATGTTAGTCAACCAAGTAGGTTGTTACGGAATTAACTTAGGAAAAATAGATTTCTATTTTGATTCAGATAAAAATAAAGCTGCAAACGGAACTTCCATTATTGTTTAACCTATGATAGGTTAACTGGTATCTGACGTAATTTCTCTGTTGTAGGAACAAAGTACTCGGTTAAATTTATTCGTCTATCGCTATGTCTATTTGTATGATGATCATATACATATTTATATAGCAAGAATAAACCTGCAGTATGCAATACATTTTCAAAGACTTCAAAGCCCCAGAAATACACATACATACTACATATATAATGTAATACATCAGAAAACACAAAACAAAACACCAACAATAAAAAGGTAATTGATTGTGCTGTTTCTCTACTTAAATAAACTGCAAAAGAAAAGTATGTTAATGCTATAAGCGTAATTCCATGACATATATAGATAATGAGATTTGTATTATCTATAAAATTACTTTTTGCTACTCCATAGAGTGTATAAAGAAAATAAGAGTTTAACAGCAGAACTATTATTAAATATACTGTAACTAAACCTTCAAATTTTACGCGTTTTAATTTTCCTAAAAGCACAAATATTAATAATAAATAAGCTCCTAGGTATGCTATTTTAGAAAGTTTTGAAGTCAAGTCACCAAACTGAAATACGGATAATGCATCTCCAATAAAAAGCACCAAAAAAGTAATGATAAATACGTTTGCCATTTTGTTTAATTGGCAAAAATAAAAAGTTAGTAAAACGGTTATGGTTACCAATTTCACTATTTGGGACACTATAAGCATATTAAAAAATATAGCTACAGAAGTACATAACAGTAATGAAAACAATACAACAACCAACGCCTTATTTGGCTTTAATTTTTGTGATTTTAGCATAGTAGGTTCAACTTGGGTATATCAAATATAATAAATTTTACGTATTTCAACGTAAAAAACATACATTTTATCGGTTTTTAATTAAATTCCTATAATCTATCGTAGGTTCTCGACTTTTAATCGTCTAAAAATCAAGACTATTATATTATGAAAAAATACTTTCCACTTATATTACGTATTATTATTGCTGTAATTTTAATTCAAACGTTAAGATTTAAATTTACTGCGCATCCAGATAGCGTGTATATTTTTACGCAAGTAGGATTAGAACCTATTGGGAGAATAGGGATTGGTATTGCAGAATTAATTGCAGGAATATTATTGCTTTTCAAGAAAACAGCCTGGTTAGGAGCCACTTTAACATTAGGAATCATAGGTGGAGCAATTATGATGCACCTCACCCAACTAGGGATTGAAATAAAAGGAGATGGTGGTACTTTATTCTACACAGCTTTAGTGACATTTATATTATCACTAATAGTTTTATACATTCATAGAAAAGATATGCCTTTTATAGGTGAAAAATGTTAAGCTTTTAAACCCTCAAATTGCTCTTCAACTACTTTAGGCTTTTGGATTAATTTTGATTGAAAGTAAAACAACATAAATGCAGCGATTGTAAATAACGAATAAATAATATTCAATGCATTTTGTAAATCTGTTAAGTAATAGTAAGCCATCTGTATAACTTCAGAAAACACAATCAATACTGTACCTGATAGAAGTATCATTGATTTTTTAGAATCATTATAGATGTAATTTATAACTGACAAACACATCATAAAGACAATCACAGAAATATAAATTATTTGAACAACATTTACATCAACTGCATGTGAGTTCGAGGTTGTCAAATCTGTAATCATATATACAACAAAAACACCTAAGACTAATAAAGACAGCATTTGAATAGGATATTTTATTATCGATTTAACAAAGTTAATTAAATAGAAAATTCTTAAAATCAAGAAGAAATAAGCTAAAACATATAACGCATTGCAGATTATAAAAAAAACATCCATTTCTTCATACATTATAATTTCATCATAGGACAAGTAATCAATGCCTAAGGCTAGCGTATAGGTGACCAAAAAAAGCAAAAAGAATGCATTTCTTTTGATTACTTTATTTAAGTAAAGAATAACAAGAAGGCACATGGCTGTGGCTTTTAATCCAATAGCATTTTTTTCAAGACCATAGAATTCTAAACCTAAAAGCATAATGCTTAAAAGCAAGAGCATAAACCCTAATATGTTACTTAATTTCATAACTTGTTCCTTAATAGCGAAACAAATATAACTCAAAATCAACACTTAAACGCTAAATAATGCATTTAATCGATGAAATAAACATCTTTGTAAGAATTTTATTTCAATTTTAATAAAAAATCTTTCTCAGAAATTATCTCAACACCTAATGTTTCTGCCTTAGCAAGCTTACTTGGGCCCATTTTATCACCTGCAACCAAGAAACTAGTCTTAGAAGATATTGAAGATGAGACTTTTCCACCATTATCTTCTATCAGTTTTTTAAGCTCAGTTCTAGAAACGGTTTCGAAAACTCCAGAAACGACTATAGATTGTCCTTTTAATAGATCGGTTTGGTTGGCTAACTTTTCCGCAGAAATCTCAAGCTGTAATCCGTGATGTCTTAATTTCTCAATAATAGCTTTATTCTCTTCGGAAGAAAAGAATTCTACAACACTCTCTGCTATTCGAACTCCAATTTCATCAACAGTCACTAAATCTTCTAACGAAGCATTCGCCAAAGCATTAATACTCTTATAGTGTTTAGCCAATTTCTTAGCTACTGTTTCTCCAACAAACCTAATTCCCAAAGCAAATAGTACACGTTCAAAAGGAATTTTCTTTGAAGCCTCAATACCATTAATTAAATTATCAGCACTTTTCTCTGCCATACGTTCTAATGGCAACACCTCTTCTTTAGTCAACGAATATAAATCACTATAATTTGAAATCAAGCCTTCATTCACTAAAAGCGCAACCGTTTCACCACCTAATCCTTCAATATCCATCGCTTTTCTGGATATAAAATGTTGAATCCTACCAATAATTTGAACATTACAACCATTATAATTCGGGCAATAATGCTTCGCATCACCTTCTTGTCTTACCAATTCTGTATGACACTCAGGACAATGCGTTATGTATTGTGTTGGTTGAGAGTTTGCTGGACGCTTAGTTAAATCAACAGCTATAATCTTTGGGATAATCTCACCACCTTTTTCAACAAAAACCTCATCACCTTCTCTAATATCTAATTTTTCAATTTGATCTGCATTATGTAATGACGCTCTTTTTACAGTCGTACCAGCCAATTCTACAGGTTCTAAATTTGCAACTGGAGTAATGGCTCCTGTTCTGCCAACTTGATACGTTATTTCATTTAAACGTGTAGACACTTGCTCTGCTTTAAACTTATAAGCCATAGCCCAACGTGGTGATTTTGCTGTATAACCTAATTCTTCTTGTTGCTGAAGATTATTTACTTTAAGCACAACACCATCTGTCTCATAAGGCAAATCATGACGATGTACATCCCAATAGGCTATAAACTCTAAAACTTCATCTACAGAAGTCACTAATTTTGCTGCATTTGGAACTTTAAAACCCATTTGCCTAGCTTTTTCAAGACTTTCAAATTGGGTATCAAACCCTAAATCACGTCCTATAATACCATACAATAAACACTCTAATGGTCGTCGTGCTACTTCAGAACTATCTTGTAATTTTAAACTTCCAGATGCTGTATTTCTCGGATTTCTATACGGCTCCTCACCTATATCAATACGCTCTTCATTCATTTTATTAAAACCCTCAAAAGGCAAGACAATTTCTCCTCTGATATCAAATTTCTTCGGAAATTCGCCTTTCAACTGCAATGGCACAGACTTAATCGTTTTAATATTAGCGGTTACATCATCACCTTGTGTACCATCTCCTCGTGTAACTGCTCTTAATAAACGTCCGTTTTCATATGTCAAACTAATAGACGCTCCATCATATTTTAATTCACATACAAATTCTACTTTACCATCAACATTCTTTTCAATTCGCTTTTCCCAATCTAACAAATCCTCTTTAGAGTACGAATTATCTAAAGAGTACATGCGATGTTCATGTACAACGGTATTAAAATTTTTAGTCACTTCTCCACCTACTCTTTTCGTTGGCGAATTCGCATCATAAAATTCTGGATGTGCCTCTTCAAGAGCCTGAAGTTCTTTTAACTTAATGTCAAAATCAAAATCGCTAATCGTAGGATTATCTAATATGTAATAATTATAATTGTGCTCGCGAAGTTCATCACGAAGGCTATTTATTTTTTGTTCTACACTCATTAAAATACTTATCTTTAAAGCATCTAATATACTAAAATGTCTTTCAAAAAAATTGTCGTTCTCTTAGTTTTTATCAGCTTTTTATACAGTTGCGAATCTAAAGTGTATGTTGCTGAAATTCCGCAAATTATTCCAGTTCCAAACAGCCAAACTATTAATCAAGGATACTTTTTATTTGAAAGTACTATAGGAATCTCATACGACGACTCTTTTAAAATTTCTGGAGATTTTCTTCGGAAATATCTGCAAAAAGGAGATGCTATCAAATTAACAGATGGTAATGATATCCAATTCCTGTTAGACGATTCCATTGAAAACCCTGAAGGTTACAGACTAGAAATTCAACCTTTTAAAATTATAATTAGTGCAAAAACAGATCAAGGTGCGTTTTACGCTGTACAGACCTTACGTCAGTTATTACCTCCAGAATTTGAAAACGGTTCATTTTCCGAAGAAAAAATAAGCATTCAATGTTTAACGATTACAGATGCTCCACAATTTCAATATCGAGGCATGCATTTGGATGTTGCTCGACATCAATTCTCTGTAGATTTCATCAAACAATATATTGATGCGATTGCGATGCTTAAAATGAACACCTTCCATTGGCATTTAACCGATGATCAAGGCTGGCGAATTGAAATAAAAAAATATCCAAAACTGCAAGATATTGCTGCGTATAGAAACGAAACGTTAATAGGACATTACAGCGATCAACCTCATCAATTTGATGGGAAACGTTATGGCGGATTTTATACACAAGAAGAAGTCAAAGACGTTGTTGCTTATGCACAATCACGACATGTAACTGTCATTCCAGAAATTGAAATGCCTGGACATGCGCAAGCTGCAATTAGCGCGTATCCAAATTTAGGTTGCACAGGAGAACAGGTTGATGTTGCTCAAAAATGGGGTGTTTTTGAGCATATTTTTTGTTCTAAAGACGACACTTTTGATTTTCTAGAAGATGTTTTAGATGAAGTGATTCCGTTGTTTCCTAGTGAATATATACATATTGGTGGTGACGAAGCACCAAAAACAAACTGGAAAACGTGTGACCAATGCCAAAACCGAATTAAAACCGAAGGTTTAAAAGACGAGCACGAATTGCAAAACTATTTTATCACTCGTATTGAAAAGTACCTCAACTCAAAAGGCAAACAAATTATAGGTTGGGACGAAATTCTAGAAGGTGGTCTCGCTCCTAATGCAACAGTAATGTCTTGGAGAGGAACTAAAGGCGCTATTGAAGCTGCTAAACAAAAACATAATGTAGTGATGACACCAACATCACATTGCTATTTTGATTATTATCAATCTACAAATCCGGATGAACCAACTGCGATTGGCGGATTTCTACCCTTAGAAAAAGTATATGGTTTTAATCCTATTCCTACGGAATTATCTGCAGAAGAATCCAAATACATTTTAGGCGCTCAAGGAAATTTATGGACCGAATACATCCCAACCGAAGATCACGTTGAATACATGGTTTTCCCACGTATTCTTGCAATGAGTGAAGTGGTTTGGTCTAAAAATGAAAATAAAGACTATTCTAATTTTGTAAAACGTGTAGAAAATTTCAACAAACGTTTAGATGTTTTAGACATCAATTATGCGAATCATTTATATGAGATTGAAGGTGAGCTCATTTCCGAAGAGAATAAGAATTACTACAAACTTTCTACAACATTAGAAGACAAAACCATCTACTACACTTTAGATGGCAGTCCTGTGAATCTGTTTTCTCATGTATATAAAGAACCAATACCAATTACTCAAAGCACCAAAATTAAAGCTGCAGTTTTTAATTCTGAAAAACGCCTTGGAAACGTATTTTCTGAAACGATAAACTATCACAAAGCAGTTGGAAAAACAATAACGATTAATAAAACACCTCATAAATCTTACTCAGGAAGTGGTCCAGAAGGATTAATTAATGGCATTTCGGGAAGCGACTCTCGCTATGGTGATAAAGAATGGCTAGGATTTTGGGGAGAAGATATTGAGATTGTGATTGATTTAGGAGAGGAAATGGACATTAATTCTATCGAGACAAGATTCTATAATGGAAAAGGACAATGGATATATGCACCTGAAAATATTAAAGCTTATTATGATGATGGCAGTAGCTCAAAAATTAATTTTTCTGCAAGCGATGATATTTTAATAAAAGCAAATTTTATAAAGAATAGTGGTTTAACAAATGGGTTGAAAACACGATACATAAAATTAAATATTGAAAACTACGGTACAATACCAGATGGAAAACAAGGTGCAGGACAAAAAGCTTGGACGTTTATTGATGAAATAATTGTAAACTAATATCTTGTTGTCATTCAGAGGAGTGAAACGACATAGGAATCTCAATAATTAAATAAAACAATTAGATTGCAACGACCTAAAGGTCTTGCAATGACAGAACAGAAAATTTATGCTTTTAGAAATCTGCGCAAATAGTTACCAATCTGCAAAAAATGCTCAAATCGCTGGAGCAAAACGTATAGAACTTTGTAGTGAGTTATCTATTGGAGGCATAACGCCTAGCTACGGATTAATAAAACAAGTCGTTGACAAATTAGACATTGAAACCTTTGTATTAATTAGACCACGAAGTGGCAACTTCTATTATTCTGACGATGAATTCGAGATTATCAAAAAAGACATTCAAATCTGTAAAGCGTTGGGTTGTCATGGGATTGTTTCAGGAGTTTTAAATAAAGACAGCACTATAGATATTGAAAGAACTCGAGAACTTATTGAACTTTCAAAACCTTTATCATTTACGTTTCATCGTGCGTTTGATGTTGTAGCAAATCCTGAAATTGCTTTAGAGCTATTAATAGAATTGGGAGTAGAACGCATTCTAACATCTGGTCAACACCCTAAAGCTATTAACGGATTAGAAACTTTAAAAGCATTACATAAACAAGCAAAAAATAGAATTACAATTTTAGTGGGAAGTGGAGTTTCTTCGGAAAATGCTCAGACTTTTAAAGATGCTGGTTTTGATGAAATTCATGCATCAGCTTCCGAAGTAATTAATAAAGAATCTCCAGATTATTTTGGAAATACACCTCAAACCGTTTCTAGTATAAAAGAAATTAAAGCCATTTTAAAAGTGATAGCAGATGAAGTATAGTGTATTTGTAGTTTTTCTAATCACTTTAATGAGTTGCCAGCCAAAACATGATTTACCATTTACGATTAATCTACATGAGAACTGGCAATTTAAAGCTGTGACAGATTCTGTTTGGCAATCTGCAACGGTTCCTGGCAATGTACATTCAGATTTGCTAGAGCATAAATTAATAGAGCATCCTTTTATTGGCGCTAATGAAGATAGCCTACAATGGATCTCTGAAACCGATTGGGAATACAAAACTCAATTTTCCGTAGACAAAGAAACTCTTAACAAAAAACATATTGAGCTTAATTTTGAAGGACTAGATACTTATGCTTCGGTATTTTTAAATGATAGTTTGATTTTGGAGACAGATAATGCGTTTAGAGAATTTTCGGTAGATGCAAAATCAATTCTTAAAGCTGAAAATGAATTGCGCATACGTTTTGAACACAATTCTATTTCCGAAGCAAAAGAGAAGAACAAATTAGCTTACTCACTTCCTGAAGGTAATCGCATTTTCACTAGAAAAGCTCAGTTTCAATATGGATGGGATTGGGGACCAAAACTCAATACGAGTGGGATTTGGCGACCTATCACCTTGAGTGCTTGGAATGATTTAAAAATTGATCATGCAAGCATAAAACAATTAACGCTTAACGATACATTATCTAACCTATATATTAAATTAGATTACAAATTAGATATAGAAACTAAACTTATATATGAAGTTTATATTAGTGATGGTAGTATCCAAAAAATTTACGACCAAAACATTGCAGAACCTTACGAAGATATTTTTATACAAATTATGAACCCTAAACGTTGGTGGCCACACAATTTAGGTAAACCTCATTTGTACGATATCAAAGTTATTGTAAAAGATGGCAAGAAAATTCTGGATAGTATTTCTCTAAAAAAAGGCTTGCGAACTATTGAGCTCGTCTCTGAAAAAGATAGCGTTGGTGAATCGTTTTATTTTAAAGTAAATGATGTTCCTGTGTATGCAAAAGGTGCGAATTACATTCCACAAAACAGCATGCAAAATAAAGTGACAGATGCGCATTATGAAAAATTATTAGATGATGTCGTTGATGCCAATATGAATATGTTGCGAGTTTGGGGTGGCGGAATTTATGAAAACGACATGTTCTATGATTTATGTGATGAAAAAGGGATTCTGGTTTGGCAAGATTTTATGTTCGCATGTGCCATGTATCCAGGAGATGAAGACTTTTTAGAAAACGTTCAGCAAGAAGCGACTCAAAATGTAAAACGTTTACGCAATCACGCATCCATTGTATTATGGTGTGGTAACAACGAAAACTCCGAAGGTTGGCATCGTTGGGGCTGGCAAGTAGACAGAAGTGATGAGGAGAAAGACGAGATTTGGAACAACTATCTTAAAGTATTTAACTCTATTCTACCAAAAACAGTTAACAAGTTTACAGACACTCCATACTGGGAATCGTCTCCAAAATACGGACGAGGGAATCCAAAATATAAGTCCGAAGGCGACGCTCACGATTGGTGGATTTGGCATGACGCCTATCCTTTTGAGCATTTAGAAGAAAATGTACCAAGATTTATGAGTGAGTTTGGATTTCAATCGTTTCCTAGCTATGAAACGATTAGATATATTAACCAAAGTGATTCTATTACTATTTCTTCGGAAGGCTTTAAAAACCATCAAAAGCATAGTCGCGGATTTGAGCTTATTGATGACTACATGAAACGCGATTTCCCAGTTCCAGATAATCCAGAGGATTATGTGTATGTGAGCCAGTTGCTACAAGCCTATGGGATTACAAAAGGTATTGAAGCGCATCGTCGCGCAAAACCTTATAATATGGGAACGCTCTATTGGCAACTTAACGATTGTTGGCCTGCGGTTTCCTGGTCGAGTTTGGATGTCTTCGGAAATTGGAAAGCCTTACATTATCAGGCTAAAAAGAGTTATGAGAATGTTTTAGTTTCTTCAGAAATTGAAGATAATATTTTAAGAACTCATTTAATTAATGACAATCTAGAAGGCATAGGAAACACTCTACAAATAGACATTTTAGATTTTGACGGAAACATAATATGGAGCAAAGCAGAAACAATTTATGCTGGGACAGACAACAAAATAGTTAATGAATTAGATATAAATAAACTCAACATTAACAAAGAAGAAGTCGTTGTCGTTTCTAAATTTAGCAATCACACATCTTACTTCTATCTAGCGAAACCAAAAGATCTAAAACTCAAAAAAGCACCAATCGAGCAAACTATAACTAAAACTGCTAACGGATTTAAAATCAAACTAAAAAGTACAACACTTCAGAAAAACGTATTCCTATATACTATGAAAAAAGGTCATTTTAGTGATAACTATTTTGACTTAATCCCTAACGAAACAATTGAAATCGAATTTAAAACTGAAGCGAATACATTGGATGATTTGAAGATTAAAACTTTGAATGACTTACTGTGATGAGATGCTGAAACAAGTTCAGCATGACGAAATAATAAATATTCAATTCTTCGCTAGCGCTCGTTTTTAACGAGTGCTCATTTGAGTAAACTTTTGTGGACACTCGTTAAAAACGAGCGCCAGCAATACCTTATTTGGAGATGCTGAAACTTATGAACTCCATGACAATGACAAAACAACAAACATTTAATTCCTAATAAAGGTGATGAAAGCGAGGTGGTTTTTAAAAACCTATTTTCTACCAAAAATCATCCTATCCTTTCCAAACATATCTTTTTTAAGCTCAATATCTTTGAAGTTAAATTTTGTCATCAATTCAATCATCTCCTTTCCTAGATATTCATTGATTTCAAAAAACAAAGTTCCGTTGTCTTTGAGATTGAGTTGCGCAAATTCACAAATAGCTTTGTAGAACTGTAAAGGATTTTCATCTTCTACAAACAAAGCTAAATGAGGCTCGTTTTCTAAAACATTGGGTTGTATTTCTGCTTTTTCTAAGTTACGAACGTATGGTGGATTAGAGACTATGACATCATAATAATGAGATGCCGAAACACCTTCAGCATGACGACTATCCAAAATATTATCATGAATAAATTCAACATCAACTTCATTAAGCTTTGCATTTTGCTTAGCAATTTTCAATGCGTCTTCGGAAACATCTAAAGCTGAAACTTTTGCTTTTTTAAGATGTTTCGCTAATGAAATAGCAATACATCCTGTTCCTGTACCAATATCTAGAATTTTTAATTGAGATTCTTCTAGCTGAGATTCTTCGCTACGCTCTGAATGATTATTTATTATCCAATCTACGAGTTCTTCGGTTTCTGGTCTTGGAATCAACGTATGCTCATTGACTTTAAAAGGCAGTCCGTAGAATTCTGTTTCTCCAAGAATGTATTGGATAGGCTTTTGCAATTTCAATTGTGCTAAAGCTTCAAAAAGCGGTTGCTCCTCCTCTTTTGTGATGACATATTCTGGTTCTAAAACCAAATGAATTCGTTTTAGATCGAGATAATGTTCAATCAAAATGTTGAAAAATGAATTGACTTCCTCATTTCCGAAGAGATTATCTAATTCCTTATGGTATATATTAAGTATGTCTTTTAAAATCATAGTTCTTTTTCCATCCAAACACCACATGAGTAATGTCCTGTATTACCTAAAGGTTCATTTCTATGTGTAAATCCGTAAGTTTCATAAATATGAATTGCAGCTTTAAGCTCTGGAATAGTCTCTAAATAACACGTTTTATAACCAAAACCTTTGGCAGCTTCTATGCATTTCTCAATCAGCTTTTTTCCATAACCTTTTCCTCTAACCAATGATGAGAAATACATTTTTTGCAACTCACAAACGTTACCATCGTAATCTTTGAGTTGTTTAATTCCGCCACCTCCAAGAACTTGAGTCCCATTTGCTACAACAAAATAAACTGCTTTCTCATCTTTATATGCTTCATACATAAAAGGTGTTTCGGCATCTTCATAAGCTGTTCCTGTTAAAGGCAGTTTAAAATCTATAAAACAGCTTTTTATGACTGCTTCCATTTGCAAATTATCCTCTGCTCTAATTTCTCTAATTACTATCGCTTCTTCACTCAACTTATTATAGTATTTTTGCGCTGTGAAGATACAGATAAATCTATTTTAAGAACATGCGCAAACTCATTTTATTATTAACAGTAACCATTAGTATGATGAGTTGCTCTGTGAAAGAAAAACCAATTTTTAAAGGTATTGAGGATATCGAAGTTGTAGATTCTAATTCGCAAATAATTACGTTAACAGCAACCGCTCTTTTTGAAAACCCAAACGATGTTGGTGGCAATTTAAAGAGTGATGATATTTCTATTTATGTAAATGACATTAAATTAGCTAAATTATCATCTGAAAGCTTTGATGTACCTGCTCGTAAAGAATTTACGATTCCATTAAAAGTGGATATTAGTACAGATAGTATTTTAAAAATGAGAGGAACTGATGCTATTGGTTCGCTATTAACGAGTTTACTTAATAAGCAAATTAAAGTGCAATATAAAGGAGACATTGTTTATAAAACGTTTGGATTTTCATATACATATCCTATTGATGAAACCGAAATGGTTAAACTAGACTATTGAAAACTCACGAAACTTATATAAAACGTTGTATAGAAATCGCTAAATGTGGTTTAGGCACTACTGCTCCAAACCCGATGGTTGGAAGTGTGATTGTTTTAAACAATAAAATTATTGGTGAAGGTTACACGAGTGCTTATGGTGGACATCATGCAGAAGTGAATGCGATAAACTCTGTAAAAAACAAAGAATTACTCAAAGATGCAACGCTTTATGTGACGCTGGAACCTTGTTCTCACTTCGGAAAAACGCCACCTTGCAGTGATTTAATTACAAAGTACAATATCGCTAATGTGGTTATTGGCTGCATTGATGATAATCCTGAAGTTGCAGGAAAAGGCATAGCAAAACTGAAAGCTGCTGGTTGTAATGTCACAGTTGGTGTTTTAGAAGGTGAATGTAAAGAACATCACAAACGTTTTTTTACGTTTCACAATAAAAAGCGTCCTTATATTATATTAAAATGGGCTCAAACTGCAAATGGGTTTATTGCGCCTTTAGAAAAAGACGAAAAGAAACCTGTTTGGATTACCAACAAATACTCCAGACAACTAGTCCATAAATGGCGAGCCGAAGAACAAGCTATTTTGGTTGGTACAAATACCGTAATTGAAGATAATCCTAGTTTAACGGTTCGTGATTGGACAGGAATAGACCCAATTAGAGTTATCATTGATAGACAGCTTAAACTTTCAAAAGATGCTGCAATTTTTGATTATGAAGAGGACACAATCATACTCTTTGAAGATGATGACACATTAGAAAAACCTTTTAAAACAGAAACAGGGTGGACTGTTTATCCTCCAAACACAAAATTTGGTGGTGGTTTATACGAAGCTATAGATTGGACTAAAGAGACTAAAATTGCACAACAAATTCGTACTATATTATATAAACATAATATCAACTCCATAATTATAGAAGGTGGAACAAAAACACTTCAAACCTTTATTGATGAAAATCTTTGGGATGAAGCTCGCATTTTCACAGGAAACACAACTTTTAAATATGGGATTAAAGCGCCTGAGTTTTATGGCAAGCTCATTTCCGAAGAAAAAATAATAGACGATACACTACATATATATGTCAACAATTAAAACACTCATTTTCGATTTTGGAGATGTATTTATCAATTTAGATAAGCAAGGTGCCATGACAAATGCGCTAGAATTATTTGAAGTCGATGAATTACCCGAAGAACTTGTTTCTATCAATACATTATATGAACAAGGATTAATTTCTACGGAAGAATTTATTGAGTTCTACACAGATAATTTCCCTAAGCTATCAGAAAAAGAAATTATTGACGCTTGGAATTATATCTTAAAAGATTTCCCAGAACACAGATTAGAATTCATAAAACAACTTGCTAAAGACAACACATACAAACTCATTTTACTGAGTAATACCAATAATTTACATATTAGTTGGATTGCTGAAAACATACTTTTTTATGAAGAATTCAAATCGTGTTTTGATGTATTTTACTTGTCTCATGAAATCAATTTAAGAAAACCAAATGCAGATATTTATGAGTTTGTACTCAAAGAAAACAAATTAAAAGCTAGTGACTGCTTCTTTATAGATGACACTAAAGACAACACTGATACTGCTTCTAATCTTGGGATTCATACATGGAATATTGATGAAACTTCTCAAGATATTGTAGATTTATTTGACATAAATAAAGATTTATTTTGATATATCTACTTCTAAGCATAATTGCCTCTACGCTTATATTTATCGCTTTTAAGTTATTTGATAAATATAAAATCAATACGCTTCAAGCTATTGTTGTCAATTACTTTATTGCCTGTTTGTTTGGATTATGGATGTACGACAAACCTATAGAAATTCATACCATCATAGCGTCAAAGTGGATTTATGGTGCTATTGTTTTAGGATTTCTATTTATTGCTATTTTTAATGTCATGGCATTAACTGCGCAACGCAAAGGACTTTCTGTCGCTTCTGTCGCTTCAAAAATGAGTGTTATAATTCCGATAATTTTTGGGATTTATGTGTATCATGAAAGCGTAGGTGCTCAAAAAATTATAGGAATTGTTTTAGCATTAGTTTCAGTGTATTTGAGTTCTGTTAAATCTAAAAACATTAGCAACCCAACAAAAGGCTTGTGGCTTCCAATCTTATTATTTTTTGGATCTGGTATTATTGATACCTCAATAAAATATATTGAAACTAGATACCTACCAGAAAATAGTATACCTATTTTTTCTGCTACAATTTTTGCTTTTGCGTTTGTTATTGGTTGTAGTATTTTAATTTTTAGAGCAAGTAAGCAGCCGTTTACATTTCCGTTGAAAACATTAATTGGAGGTGCTTTTTTAGGGATTACCAATTACTACTCGATGTACTATCTACTAAAAGCTCTTAATCACGAAAGTCTTGAAAGCTCGACATTATTTACTGTAAACAATGTAGCAATCGTAATGATTACAACACTTTTAGGTGTTCTCTTTTTTAAGGAGAACATCTCAAAAACAAATTGGGCAGGAATCTTATTAGCCATCATTTCTATTGTAATTGTTACTTTAGACCTAAGTTCGAACTAAGATTTAATTTTCAGAATCCAAAAAAAAGTGAGATTTGAAGTATAAAATTATTATAATATCAAGATATTGTAATGATTTTATACGATAAGATTACATTTTCTTTGGGTTTCTAAAAAGATTTAATGAATTTCCCCCAATTATTGTTATAACTTTTCAAATTAATTAGTTAGTCCTTCAAAATTATAACTGCAAATTGATTAAAATTCATTTAAACTGAAAACAAATATTAATTCGAACTCAGGTCTTAGCATAAATGGAAACAACAGATATTTATAAAACCATCACCAAACCTACACCAGAAGTTCTATTTAAGGACAGAAACAGTAAGTTTTTTGGTTACGCGTTTCCTATTACTTCAGAAGATGACGTCAAACAACACCTAGAAGATCTAAAAAAACAACACCATCAAGCTAGACATTGGTGTTATGCATATCAACTTGGAATGCAAGAAAAAGATCATGTTTTTAGAGCTAATGATGATGGAGAACCAAACAATAGTGCAGGAATGCCTATCTATGGACAAATCCAATCTTTTGAAGTCACCAACATACTTATTGTAGTTGTACGGTATTTTGGAGGCACAAAACTTGGTGTTGGCGGATTAATAAATGCATATAAAACTGGAGCTCAAATGGCTTTAGAGGCATCAAAAATAGTAACCAGAACGGTAAACGTCGAATATAGCATCACTTTTGATTACAAAAACATGAATAAAGTGATGCGAATTATTAAAGAAAAAAATTTAAAAATAAAAAATCAGACTTTAGAATTGAGTTGTGAACTTATCATTTCGGTTCGATTAAAAGATGCTTCTTCAATATTTGAGATTTTTGATACACTTTACGAAATTGACATCAAGGATTTAAACGATTAATTTCGCAGTTTATCTAAAATATATTCTGGACATTTTGTAGGTCTATTCTTATTAATGTCAATAAAGACCAAAACAGAATTTCCAGTTGTTAAAATCTCACCTTTTTCATTTACAATTTCATAATCAAATTCAATTTTTGCTGTTGGTAATTTTACAAGTGTAGTTTTTACTTTAATGAGGTCATCATAACGTGCTGACTTTTTGTAATTTATGCACAATGAAACTACAGGCAACATAATTCCGCTTTCCTCCATCGCTCTGTAAGAAAATCCCATTTCGCGAAGCCAACCGGTTCTACCCATTTCAAAATATTGCGCATAATTCCCATGATAGACAACTCCCATTTGATCGGTTTCTCCATAACGTACTCTAAATTCTATTTCAATTGTTTTAGAAAGGTTTCTCATAAATTTTGATATTTTTTTTGTACTTTCGAGTCGAATTAAACATGAGGAAAAATTTCTAAATAATCAACCCCTTTTGATTTTTTTATTAAGAATTTTGTTCACATATTTGTCACCTAGAATGATTGAAGAGAAACTCGGCTTTCTCTTTTTTTTGCTAACTAATTATCAACACAAAAATTAACCTTAGAGAATGGATATAACTGCGCAATCGGTATGGGATAACTGTCTTTCATTTATAAAAGATAATATTCAACCACAAGCCTACAAAACTTGGTTTGAACCTATATTAGCAGTGAAGCTTACTGATAATGCATTAAGCATTCAGGTTCCTAGTAAATTTTTCTACGAGTGGTTAGAAGAACATTACGTTAAAATTTTAAAAGTAGCACTTACAAAACAATTAGGCGAATCTGCAAAATTGGTTTATGTTATCAAAATGGAGAATACCTATGGTAACAAACAACCATTTACAGAAAAAATCCCTAGTTCTAATCGTAGTGCTTTAAAATCTCAAGACGTCGATGTACCATTAAACAACAAAAACCCAGAACTCAAAAATCCGTTTGTAATTCCTGGAATTAGAAACGTAAAAATTGAGTCTCAGCTTAATCCTAATTATAGTTTCGAAAACTTCCTTGAAGGTGACTCTAATCGTTTGGCTAGAAATGCTGGATTAGCAGTTGCTAATAAACCTGGAGGCACATCATTTAATCCACTATTAATTTTTGGAGGCGTTGGTTTAGGAAAAACACATTTAGCTCATGCGATTGGTGTTGATATTAAAGATAAATATCCTGAAAAAACAGTTTTATATATTTCTGCGGAAAAGTTTACTCAACAGTATATTGATTCTGTAAAAAAGAATAATAGAAACGATTTCATACATTTTTACCAAATCATTGATGTTTTAATTATTGATGATGTACAGTTCTTATCTGGAAAGTCAGGAACACAAGATGTATTCTTTCATATATTCAATCACTTACACCAAAATGGAAAGCAAGTTATTTTAACTAGTGACAAAGCTCCTGTTGACATGCAAGATATTGAACAACGATTATTGTCTCGTTTTAAATGGGGACTTTCTGCAGAATTACAAAGCCCAGATTTTGAAACTAGAGTGTCTATTCTTAAAAACAAACTCTATCGTGATGGTGTTGAAATGCAAGATGACATTATTGAGTATGTTGCAAAACATATTAAGACCAATGTTCGTGAATTAGAAGGTGCTATCATATCTTTAATTGCTCAGTCTTCTTTCAATAAAAAGGAAATCACAATTAGTCTTGCTAAAGAAATAGTTGAGAAATTCGTAAAGAACACAAAACGTGAAGTCTCTATTGATTATATCCAGAAAGTAGTCTCAGATTATTTCCAAATGGATGTGAGTACTTTACAATCTAAAACAAGAAAACGTCACATCGTACAAGCGAGACAATTAGCAATGTTTTTTGCTAAAAAATACACTAAAGCCTCTTTAGCTAGTATTGGTTCTCAAATAGGAAAACGTGATCACGCTACTGTACTTCATGCTTGTAAAACTGTTGACAACCTATCGTCTACAGACAAACAGTTTAGAAAATACGTAGAAGACCTTTCTAAAAAATTATCTCTATAAATATATCATGACAAGTATTCTAATGGTTTGTTTGGGCAATATTTGTCGATCTCCATTGGCACACGGTCTCTTAGAATCAAAATTGCCAAGTGATTTGTTTTACGTAGATTCTGCTGGTACAGCAAATTATCATATAGGAGATTCACCAGATCAACGCTCAATAGCTGTTGCAAAAACTCATGGTATAGATATTTCTCAACAACAAGTACGACAATTTAAAATTTCAGATTTTGACACTTTTGATTATATCTACGTAATGGATCAATCAAATTTTGATAATGTCATTAAACTTGCTAGAGACACAGATGACTTTGCTAAAGTAAAGCTCATTCTTGAAGTTGACACATCCACTTTAGACAAACACGTTCCTGATCCATATTATGGAGGCGATTCTGGATTTGAGAATGTATTTAAACTTTTGGACAAAGCTACAAGTATAATTTCTCAACAGCTTTTAAGTTAGTCATCATTAGCATTACAAGTTATATCGCTTAATTTTTTCGTATTTTGTAAAAAAAATCCTAAAATCTAAGAAAAATGAAGAAAATTACATTTCTAATAACTTGCTGTTTTGTGTCATTAACTTTCGCTCAAGACATCTCTTTAGAATCTTTCGTAACTGGTTTATCAAGTCCTGTAAATGTTAAGCATGCTGGAGATGATAGACTTTTTGTTGTAGAAAGAGACGGTAGAATAAAAGTGATTAACGCAGATGGTTCTGTAAACTCAACTAACTTTTTAGATATAGATAACTTAGTTACTGATTTTGGAGGAGAACAAGGCTTATTGGCCACGGCTTTTCATCCAAATTATGCTACTAATGGTTTCTTTTATGTCAATTATATTGACAACAATGAAAACACTGTGATTTCGAGATTTACAAGAAGTGCTGTAGGCATTGCTGATCCAAACTCTGAAGTAGTGCTTTTAAATGTAGTACAACCATTTGGCAATCATAATGGTGGTGATTTACATTTTGGTCCTGACGGTTACCTATACATCTCTTTAGGTGATGGTGGTTCAGGAGGTGATCCAGGAAATAGAGCTCAAAGTTTAGGCACTTTGTTAGGAAAAATGCTTAGAATTGATGTCGATGTTACTCCTGAGCAAATTACTGCAGGAACAACTTACTTAATTCCAGCCGACAATCCATTTGTTGGTGTATCTACAGCTTTAGATGAAATTTGGTCATATGGATTAAGAAATACTTGGAAATTTTCATTTGATAGAACAACTGGAGACTTATGGACTGCAGATGTTGGCCAAAATGAAATAGAAGAGATAAATAAAGTGGATGCATCTTCAACTGGTGGAGAAAATTACGGTTGGAAATGTTTTGAGGGAACTACAATTTTTAGCAATCAAACCGGTTGTGACACGATAACTCATGAAACTCCTGTAGCACAATATGATCATAGCAGTACTGGAGGATGCTCTATCACAGGTGGTTATGTTTATAGAGGAACAACTCAAACCACATTAGAAGGCTTATATTTCTTTGCAGACTTTTGTAGTGATAATATTGGCTACGTCAAAGAAGTATCACTAGGAAATTATGACTTATCTTTTGTTGAAGATTTATCTGGACTAGGTTTTTCTGCTTTTGGAGAAGATGTAAATGGAGAATTATATATCGTAAGTTTATATCAAGGTGCTATTTTTAAAATTAATGAAGAAATTTTAAATGTAGAGGAACAATCATTAGGTGACATTAAAATGTTTCCTAATCCAGCAAACAACCAACTCACTTTTGATTCAACAAACACGTCAAATCAAATTGAATCTATAACAATTTATGATGTACAAGGAAAAATAATGGCATCACATTCAAATTTTGAAGAACCATTAATTATTATTTCTACGGAAATGTTAGCAATTGGATTATATGTCGTAGAGATTAAAAACTCTAAAGGAAACAGAAGTATTCGTAAACTTATTATTGAGTAATTATGACAAACAATTTTGGGAAATTGTATCTCATACCAACACGTCTTGGTGATAATCCTCCTTTGGAAGTCTTGCCTATTTCAGTAAAAAAAATTATTGAAATGATAGATGACTATATTGTAGAAAATGAAAAAACTGCTCGAGCATTTATAAAGAAGGTAGATTCGAGAAAACAACAATCTTCATTAAACTTCAAGCTTTTAAATAAATATACGACTCCAGAAGAAACCCATAATTTTCTGGATGATTGTAAAAAAGGTAAATCAATGGGTTTACTCTCTGAAGCTGGTTGTCCTGGTATTGCAGATCCTGGTGCAGATATTGTAAAGCTCGCTCATGAAAACAACATTCAAGTTGTACCTTTAGTTGGACCATCGTCTATTGTACTGGCATTAATGAGTTCTGGAATGAACGGACAATCGTTCGCTTTTAATGGCTATATCCCAATTGATAAAGCAGAACGAAAAGCAACTCTTAAACGATTAGAACGTTTGTCTTTTGAACAAAATCAAACTCAATTATTTATTGAAACACCTTATCGTAATAATAAAATCTTAGAGGATATTTGTGCAACACTCCATCCAAATACAAGAGTCTGTATTGCTTGTGACATCACATTACCATCAGAATATATTAAGACAATGAACGTTAGTGAATGGAAAAATGCTAATGTAGATCTACATAAACGACCAGCAATTTTTGTGATTCATAAGGATTAACAACTTCACTATTATTACAATTTTAACTTTTCATAATCTTTAAAATTGTGAATTAAATTTAAAACACTAATTTCGTTTTTTAAGCCTTTCAAAATTATTCTTTTAGCAAACACCCTAGAAATTAGATGATGAGATTTATAACATTTGATGATATTATTGATACGTTCTTGAAAGGCAAACAAAGAGGATGGCAATTTATAATGTCAAAATTTACAATATCAAATTCTTCAAGAACTAAAAGCGCCTTCAATAAATCTTCAAAATTAAGTTCAAATTGGTGGATAATTCCATATGTGCAACAAAGAAAGAATTTGAAGATGTCTGGAGACCCAAACATTAATTACAAACAATTTTTAATACAGGAACTTCTTAAAAATAAATCGAACTTAAAGCTCCTTTCTTTAGGTAGTGGACATTGCGGTCATGAAATTGAATTAGCGCAGTATGAAAATTTCGAACAAATAACCTGCCTTGATCTTTCTAATGAAAGAATAGAAGCTGCCAAAAAACTTGCCAAAACAAAAAACTTGAACACTATTAATTTTATTTGTTCAGATATTAGTGAATTCAATTTTCAACAAAATCATTATGATATTGTGCTATTTAATGCATCACTTCATCATTTTAAAAATGTTGAAGAACTACTAACTAACAAAGTTTATACTTGTCTTAATAGTGATGGACTACTCATCATTAACGAGTATGTAGGACCAAATAGATTACAATTTCCGAAGCATCAAATTAAAGAAATAAATAAGGCTCTTAAGTTAATACCCAAATCCTATAGAAAGCGTTACAATTCTAATTTTGTAAAAAATAGGTTCTTTGGCTCTGGGTTGATTAGAATGATTGTTGCAGATCCATCAGAATGTGTTGACTCAATAAGTATAATGCCAACTATACATGATAATTTTGAGACTGTTATAGAAAAACCTTATGGAGGCAATATATTAATGAATGCTTTAAAAGATATATCTCATCATTTTATAGACTTAGATAAAGAGAAAACTGATGTATTAGATAAATTATTCTCATTTGAAGATGAGTTTTTAAAATCTAATCCTTCAAATTTTGTTTTTGGTGTCTACAAAAAGCGATAATGAAAATAAATTTCGCTCATTTGAAAAATCATCAACCCTAATAATAAAAATTATAAAACTGCCTTAGCCTTCTTATCAGCTTCTATAAACGAGGTGTCATAACCAGAAAACTTTTTCATATAATAACTTACAGAAGAACCATAAGCATCTGATACGTTTGTACTTCCGTTGCTTCTCAAAAATTTCTTTACACTTCCTGGTCCTGCTAAATGTGCAGCTGCTAAGATTCCAGATTCGGTAACCTCAACTCCATTTATATTCTTACCTTCAAAACGCTTGATATCTTTTCTAAGAATCCATTTATTACGCTCAGCATTTGCTAAAAACGCTTTTTCTTGAAGTTTTGGATTGTATAAAAACTGGTTAGGATTGTAAATCCCAATGAGTTTTAATGTTTCTGCACCAAATTGATATTTACCCAAATAACCCAAAGTATTTACTGTAAAATAGTTACCTCTAGATTCTTTAAAAGCTAATGCTTCTTTAAAACCTATATAAGATTTACCTAAATGAGGAAAATACAAGTATGTTGATTGAAATGGATTTGATAATTGTAAATGATCATATTCAGCATCCTCATCAAGAGAAGTAAGATCATGACTCATATCATAGTTGAGCTCTAAACCTGCTGTAGAATAATCATCAATATTTAATGATTCTTGAGGTTTAAGTGCCAAATAAAGCATGGCACAAATAGCTAATGGAATGACGAAATAATTACTTATTTTTTTTATCATAAAGCTAATTTTCTTTAAGACTAAATGTTCCCTAAACTGTCCTAAAATTTCAGCATGCAAATATACGACTTTTATTAAGTTACTGAAAATAAGCTGTTAAACTGTTGTTAAAAGTAGATGTAGTGGAGCTTGGTGCCATTTTCTCGGTCAAACGAAATCGTTGGAGCTGGAACTTTTATGACGTTCAAAACGTCAAAAATCGTTCTTAAAACGCGCGATTTTGTCTCAATCCGACTCAAATCTACATCCAAACTAAGATAAAATTGACGCCTCCTATTTTGAGTTATAAATAGGTTATCAACAGTTTCAGTTTTTCCTGTCAACATGCCTTCTGCTCCATATCCAAATGCAACGTTAATCCACTTAGGTAATTTACTCCCTTTAAAGAAAGAATTGACATTTGCACTCAACCAATACGTTTGACCATTATAATCTTTTAAAACTTCCTCCAAAAAGCCATCACCTAATTTATCTGGTCGTTGATTTGCAAATTGAGTTTGATGAAATGAATACTTTAAAGTTATGCGTTGTTCATCCCAAAGTAATTCTTGACCAATATATAATCCTGTTCCAGCTGCATTGGCTGCCATATCAGACCATGAAAATCCCCATTCTTGAGAATGACCATCAAAAAGTTCTACTGCTGTTAAAAAACCAAAGCCTAAAGTTGCACCATAAATAAGTTGATTGTTTTTATTAACTCCAGCCCAATTAAGTGCGTTAGCTCCTACTCTACCAATCTGATAAGAAGAAAAAACATGTCCTAATTTATCCATCTGAAACCACTCATCAGAATCGTTAATCGTTTTAAATTTAGAACGTTCAAAATCTGCGTACCACAATTGATCTAAACCAATTAATGTAAGAGTTGCCAAAGATGCTTCAGTAATAACAACAGCATTTCTTCGTGACGTGTTTAATGAGTCATTTGGCTTTAAAAAAGAATCAAATTTAGACTGAGATTGTGATTGATAATTAGCAAATAGTGTTACAAAACAACATAAAACAAGACGTATGTAACGACTTCTAACCATTACCTATTAATTCCTTGAGACGATAAATAGTTATGATATTCTCTTGCATTTGCATTATGCTGACTTAATGTTTTTGCAAACTTATGAAAGCCTAACTTTTTTGCATTAGCAGCAAAATATAAGTAACTATGCTTTTCAAAATTAAGCACTGCATCAACTGCAGACACATCTGGCATAGCAATTAAACCTGGAGGCAAACCCGTATTCATATACGTATTGTATGGAGATTTAATCTCTTTGTGTTTGTTAAGCACTCTTTTAATGATCGTATTTTGATATTCTGGTAATTGATATGCTGCAAATTTCAATGTTGGATCTGCTTGTAATGGCATTCCAATTCTAATTCTATTCATATAAACACCAGCAATTCTAGGTTGCTCACTCGCTTGTTTAGATTCTTCATGAACAATAGATGCTAAAGTCATCACTTCATCTCTTGTTAAACCAATAGCTTTTGCTTTGGCATTTCTGCTATCATTCCAAAAGCGATTATATTCTTTCAACATGCGATCTCTAAATCCTTCTGCAGATGTGTTCCAGAAAAACTCATAGCTATTTGGAATGTACATCCCAAGTGCTGTTTTATCTGTAAATCCACTAGCTGTTAAAAACTCAGGATCTGTCATCGCTTTTAATAGCGAAAGACTATCAGCTTCAATTTGCGTACTTATACGACCAGCCAGTTTTGATAATGTCTCTTGATTATTAAAAGCAATTTGGAGTGGTAAATTATTTTGACGGATGGAATTAATAATATCGTTATTACTCATCCCTTTTTTAATTGCAAAACGTCCAGCCTTAAGGTTTGTGGTATATTTTTTTTGCTTTGCCAAAGCATCAAAAGCATCGATATCTTTTAACAACGGTTCTAATTGCTCTCTAACCTCTGCATAATTGGCATTAGAAGGCACATAAATATAAGCCTCATCATTATTAAATGCAGTATTTGGTGCTAGCATTGCATTATAGATGTAGTAACCAAAAATTGCTGCTAGGATTAAACCAATGATGGCAATTGCCCAAATTATTTTTTTAATGTACATTTAATATCGTTTGTAATAAGTATTCATTTTTATAAGAACCATTAACGTAGTTCCAATCTTTTTTTAGTCCTATGATTTCAAAACCTTGATTTTTAAATAATTTTAAACTGTGTTCGTTTTCTTCGGAAACATTACAATACAATTGATGTAAATCTAAATGAAACTTACAATAGCTTGTCAATAATTGTAGTGCTTCTTTTCCGTAGCCCTTTTGTCTATTAGCCGAATCATTTATCAAAATCCCAATACCAGCACGTCTATTTTTAAAATCAAAATCAAACACATCTATCATTCCAAGAGCGACATGATTAAAATCACAAATAACGAGTCTCAATTGTTTGACCTCAAAAATATCTTTATGCGCTTGCTCTAAATATTGTTTTATTAAATACTTAGAATAAGGTGTAATCGTATTACTAATCTCCCAAATATCTTGATTATTTTCAATCCTGTGAATAAAATCCAAGTCTTCTGGCTCTAACGCTCTCAAATAAATATGTTCTCCTTTGAGTGTTATCATTATATAATACCTTTAAAAACTTGAGTTGCAGGTCCAATAAGCCAAATATTGTTATAGCTGGTATTTGTGGTTTCAAAAGCCACTTGCAAATCGCCACCTTCTGTTTGAAGTGTAATTAGATTCTTTTCGGTTTCTCCAATAAAATGCATTGCCAAAGCTACAGCTGTAACTCCTGTTCCACAGGATAAGGTTTCATCTTCTACACCTCTTTCGTAAGTTCTTACTGCAAATTTTTCATCGGAAATTTTAGAAACAAAGTTAACATTGCTTCCACTTTCATTATACGGCGAACCTTGGCGAATTTTTCTTCCGAAGAACTTCACATCAAAACCCTTTAATTTAGCTTCCATTTGAACATGATGTGGAGATCCTGTGTCTAAAAATACATGTGATTTATGTTTTTCTACCGTATTGACATCTTGCATTTGCAGACTCACAATTCCGTTTTTTATCGTGGCTTTATGCAAACCATCAATAGCTTCAAAAGTTGCCTCATTTTTGATCACACCTAAAAAGTTAGCAAAAGCTGTAATACAACGTCCACCATTACCACACATTGAACTTTCGTTTCCGTCGGCATTAAAATATACCATCTTAAAATCACAAGAGTCATGATTTTCTAACAATATCAAACCATCTGCTCCAACACCAAATCGTCTGTCACATAAAAACGCAACATGTTTCGTATTAGCTTTATCAAAAACGTGCTGACGATTATCAATCATCACAAAGTCGTTTCCTGTTCCTTGATATTTATAGAAAGTAAGTTTCATAAGTCGTGCAAATATAGGAATAATGAATCAAAAATCGGACTGTTAAATGAGCGTTAATAGTGACGTTAAAAATCGTTAAAGTTGAATTTTCATTTCAATAATTAGTTAATTTTAATCGTTAATAGATTTAAACAATAAAAACCCTAATAACAAATGAAAAAGATTTTAACCTTAGTAGTTGCTTCTGTGTTAGGTGGAATAATTGCATTATCTGCCTACACCTATTTTTTAAACACTGAACAAGCGGTCACAGTTAAAGACAGCAAAACGCAACCATCATTTTTAAATGCGACATATGACACTAGTTCTATAAACGCATTAAACGTTAATACGCCAGATTTTACTCAAGCTGCAGAAAACACAATTCACTCTGTAGTTCACGTGAAAAATACGGCATTGGTTACGCGAGCTCAAACTATTGAAGACCTAATATATGGTCGTCAATCTAGGCAGAGAGCACAAGTAGGAACAGGAAGTGGTGTTATTATTTCACCAGACGGTTATATAATTACTAACAATCATGTAATTGCTGGATCTAACGAAATTTCAATTACACTTAATGATAATCGTGTCTATGAAGCTAAACTCATAGGAACTGATGAAAAAACAGATATCGCTCTTTTAAAAATTGACTCTGAAGATGAATTACCTGCGGTAGCATTTGGTGATTCTGATACTGCAAAAGTGGGCGAATGGGTTTTAGCAGTTGGAAATCCGTTTAATTTAACTTCTACAGTAACTGCAGGAATTATTAGTGCAAAAGCACGTGATTTATCTGGTAGAAATTCGCAATCTTTTATTCAAACAGATGCTGCTGTTAATCCAGGGAATTCTGGAGGAGCATTAGTAAATTCTAGTGGAGAACTTATAGGTATTAATACTGCTATTTCTTCGCAAACTGGTTCTTATATAGGATATTCATTTGCAGTACCTAGTAATATCGCGAAAAAAATCATCCAAGATATTATTGAATATGGAGATGTACAAGATGGAATTTTAGGTGTTTCAGGTGGAGCTTTGCCTAGTCGTATTGCCAAAGAACATGGCGTAAATGCAACAGAAGGCTTTTTTGTGAATGAAGTTGAAGACAATACAGGAGCAAAAAAAGCAGGAATTAAAAGTGGTGATGTTATAACGAAACTTGATAATGTTGAAATATCTAAGTTTTCAGATTTAAGTGGTTATTTAAAAACAAAGCGACCTAATGATGTTGTAACTGTTGAAGTTTTAAGAAATGACGAAATTAAATCGATACCTGTGACGCTCTCAAAAAGTGATATTGTAAGTGTTGATTTTTTAGATATGGAGTTACGTAATCTTCCGCAGACATTTAAAAAGAAGACAGAAATCACAAATGGTGTAGTTGTTCAAAACAATAAAAATAAGTTCTTATATGCTAAATTAGGTATTAGACCTGGTTATATTATTACAGGTATTAACGATATCCCAATTAAAACTATTGAAGATATTCAAAGTTTTGTTGCAAAATACGGTAGTACACAAGACGCAATCTTTAAGTTAGAATATATGAATTCCAATTTAGAACGTAAGGAAGTTATTTTCCAATAGGATTAGTTAGTGAATTAGTTAGTAGAAAAAAACCTTCAGAAATTAAGTTTTCTGAAGGTTTTTTAATTTTTCAATATTACACTACGAAAACGTTTGAAATATACTATTTTTGCAAAAAATTTATACAACACAACACTAAATTAATGACAATGGGTTTTAACGGAACTTACGAAAAAGAACTTGCTTTTCAAGCAGATCGAAGACGAGCTACAGTAGAATTTATTAAGATTGTTAGCGATCTTTGGTACGACAAATCAATTGAATTGGTGCTTTTTAGAAACCAATTAATTGATCGCAATGTGAGCGAAATTTTAAATCTTCACGAGTATGCTGGAGAATTTGTACAAAAGCCAATCTCTATATTTGATTCGGTAGAAATTGCTCAAGCTATTTTAGCTTTAGACATGCCTCCTGCTAAATTAGATATTGGAAAATTAACTTACGAGTTTCATTTAGAAGATCAAACTTATAGCAATGCTACTGCTTTTGTTGCCGCTAAACTAAAAGATGCAAAAAAGAATAAAGCCATTGAGCCTAAAGATGTTATTCTTTATGGTTTTGGTAGAATTGGTCGTTTAGTTGCTAGAGAATTAATGACTAGGACTGGTAAAGGAAGTCAATTACGTTTGAGAGCTATTGTTACTCGTGGTGCTATAGATGAAACTGTTTTAGAAAAACGTGCATCTTTATTACGTAACGATTCTGTACATGGTGATTTTTCAGGAACTGTGACTGCAGATACTAAAAACAGTGCACTTATTATTAATGGTACGACAGTTAATATTATTTCTGCTAATAATCCAGAAGATATAGATTACACTAAATACGGAATTAATAACGCTTTAGTTATTGACAATACAGGTGCTTTTAGAGATGATAAAGCTTTAAAAAGACATTTAAAATCAAAAGGTGTAGATAAAGTATTATTAACTGCTCCAGGAAAAGGCGTGCCAAATATTGTTCATGGTGTTAATCATTTAGAACATGATCCAGACAAGGTTGATATATTTTCTGCAGCTTCTTGTACAACAAATGCTATTACTCCTGTTTTACAAGTTATGGAAGATTCTTTTGGTGTAATAAGCGGACATTTAGAAACAATTCATGCCTACACAAATGATCAAAATTTAGTAGATAATTTCCACGGAAAATATCGTCGTGGTAGAGCTGCTGCACTTAATATGGTCATTACTGAAACTGGTGCAGGCCAAGCCGTTACTAAAGCATTACCTTCATTTGAAGGCAAATTAACGTCAAATGCTATTAGAGTTCCTGTACCTAATGGATCCTTAGCGATACTTAATTTGGAGTTAGATAAGGAGACCTCTATAGAAAGTATTAATACCGTTATGAAAAAATATGCACTAGAAGGAAATCTTGTAGAGCAAATTAAATATGAAATGAATGATGAATTAGTATCTAGCGATATTGTTGGGTGCTCTGCTCCTGCTATTTATGATAGTAAAGCAACAATAGTTCGTAAAGATGGAAAAAACGCCATCTTATATATCTGGTATGATAATGAGTATGGCTATAGCCATCAGGTGATTAGGCTAGCTAAGTACATTGCTAAAGTAAGACGCTTTGCATACTACTAGTAGATACTAACATCCAAAATAAATTTTGAACCGTATATAATTTAGCCTTGCATTTTGTGAGGCTAAATTTTATACTTTTTACACTATAAATTATTATATTGCCAACTATTAATTAGCTATTAATTTTCAACCAAACCAAAAATGAGATTTTTTAAAACGCTTTTACTCACAGTATTAACACTTTTATTGTTTTCTACTACAAACGCACAAGGCACAAACGATGACGAAAAACTATCATTAAATAGTGGTACAATTGATAATCAATTTGAATATGTCATTAGACGATCAAACAGTTGGCAAGATTACAAAACTGTAAAAAAAACGTGGTTGTATGCACTAAAAGCTCATACTATTGATTCGCTTAAAGCAGTGCACAAAAATTTAAATGATACACAAGCTATCGTAGAAACGCAAGCCAAAGAAATTGAAGATTTAAAATTAAATCTTAGTAATACAAAAACAAGTTTAGATAATACCATTGTAGAAAAAGACAGTATGGAATTATTTGGAATACCAATGACAAAACCAAATTATAGCTTGACGCTTTGGAGTATTGTTGGAGTATTATCTGCATTGTTGTTATTCTTTATTTATAGATTTAAAAGTAGCAATGCTGTTACTAAACAAGCTAATAAAAGTTTAGCGGAAATAGAAGAAGAATTTGAAGAGCATAGACGAAATGCTTTAGAGCGTGAACAAAAAGTAAGACGTCAATTGCAAGACATGATTAATGAGCAGAAGAAAGCTTAACAAATCGTCTTACTGAACTTGTTTCAGTATCTTCATCACAATATCAATAAAAATCTGTAATTTTAATTACAGATTTTTTTTATGATTATAACTCGCGCAAAACTCAAAGACCTTAACGATTTAGCACCACTTTTTGATGACTATCGTACGTTCTACAAACAAGATTCTAACATTGAATCTGCAAAACGTTTTTTAAAACAGCGTATGATTAAAAACGACTCTGTCATCTATATCGCCTATGACAATGATAAAGCTATTGGGTTTACTCAGTTATACCCTTTATTTTCGTCTGTATCAATGAAACCTATCTATATGCTTAATGATTTGTTTGTAAGTGAAACACATCGTGGACAAGGTGTTGGTGAGGCATTGATTTCTCGTGCAAAGCAATTATGCCAAACAGAAAACAATAAAGGATTGGTTATTCAAACGGCTTTTGATAATCCTGCACAACATTTATATGAACGCTTGGGATTTGTTAAGGATAGTGATTTGCAGTTTTTTTGGAGTAATAACAAATGATAAATCGGCTAATCATAATTAGCTTTTTGTTCAACCTATAATTACCCTATCTTTGCAATCCAAAATCACAAACAATGCGCATAGATATCATAACCGTTTTACCAGAATTGCTTAAAAGCCCTTTTGAAGCTTCTATTTTAAAACGTGCAATTGAAGCTAATTTGGTAAGTGTACATTTTCACAACTTAAGAGATTTTGCAACAGGTGGCTACAAAGCTATAGACGACACTCAGTTTGGAGGTGGTGCAGGAATGGTGATGATGGTAGAACCTATAGATAAATGTATTACCAAATTACAAAGCGAGCGTGATTATGATGAGATTATTTATATGACTCCTGATGGTGAACGTCTTAATCAAGGTATTGCCAATCAAGTATCACTCAAAGAAAATATTATTATACTTTGTGGACATTATAAAGGTGTAGATCAACGCGTTAGAGATAAGTTTATAACTAGAGAAATCTCTATTGGAGATTATGTATTGTCAGGTGGTGAACTTGGTGCTGCTGTCTTGTGTGATGCAATCATTAGACTTATTCCAGGTGTTTTAGGTAATGAGACGTCTGCATTGACTGATTCTTTTCAAGATGGACTTCTTGCTCCTCCTATTTACACAAAACCAAGAGAGTATGATGGGATGAAAGTTCCTGAGGTTTTATTTAGCGGAAATTTTCCGGAAATCGAAAAATGGCGTGAAGAACAAGCCTATTTAAGAACTAAAAAATTACGTCCAGATTTATTGGAAGATTAAAATCATATGATATGGATCATTTCGAATTTCTTTACTCAATAAGTTCTGTCATTTATTTTCTTGCAGGCATCTGTGTTATCGTAGCAAGCTTCATGTTGTATTCTAAAAAAAGAACAACGTCAACAATACTCATATTAATTGGTAGTATAACTGCCTTTATATTAAACACTGGTAGCATTTTTATGGGTTTAATATCTGGACATTATGGTATGGATACATTTATTCAAATCAATGCTATAATAAATATCATTAGTGGATTAGCTTATGCCTTATTTTGTATTGGTTTTTTACTTTTTGTTGTAAACGACTTTAAAAAAGATATGCCTAAAAATGAATTTTTAGATTCATAATACAGTTTCTTTATTTACATTTTAGTTAGATAGAACTTGTGTTAAGGATTATTCGTGCATTCTTATTGTTTAAATAAGTAGCCATGATTGCTTCTCAGTTGAAAGGGTTGTTTGAGCTCTTCGCATTTTAGCGGAAGCGAGTCTTGGATGACTAATGTTTTGTGATTCTACAAGGTTTTGAAAACCTTGTAGGAATGAGCAAAAAGGAACATCCAAAAAAAATTAATTATTAATTGTGCATAATCAATTATTAACTATCTTTGCACCCACTTTTGGATTAACCTCTGGCGAGAATCGTGAATGTTGATTTGAAACAATCATTATAAATAGTATAAAATGAGTTTAGTAAAATTTGTACAAGACGAATTTGTAACAAAAAAAGATTTTCCAGAGTTTGGAGCTGGTGATACATTAACAGTGTATTACGAAATTAGAGAAGGTGAAAAAGTACGTACACAGTTTTTTAAAGGTGTTGTATTACAGGTTAAAGGATCTGGTTCTTCTCAAACATTTACAATTAGAAAAATGTCTGGTACTGTAGGTGTTGAGCGTATCTTCCCTATTAATTTACCTGCACTTCAAAAAATTGAAGTGAATAAGAAAGGTAAAGTTAGAAGAGCAAGAATCTTCTACTTTAGAGGTCTTACTGGTAAGAAAGCTAGAATTAAAGAAGTTAGAAGAAAATAAGTTTCGACTACATAAAATTCATAAAGCCTTGACAATTAATTGTCAAGGCTTTTTATATTTAGCCTGTTATCAACAAAAGTTAATAACTACGGTTTATAAGATGTGAATATCTAAATCACCTATAAATTGGAAATCCTCAAATAAAAACCTAATTTTACTAAACAATTAATAACAAACTTAGTTTGGTTTTGAATTAACTTTCAAATTAATGTTAAATTGTATTAAAGAAACGTTCTTTATATAGTATTGTTATTTGAGGTTTTAGAAAAAGTATGTGTAAGCATGTAACTATAAAACCATGAAGCTTAAAGTGTATTAGATGTGCAAACAGGTAATAGGTTTTAAGTGGAAAGCTTAGAAAAAGTAGCAGAAACGAAAGTAAATGCGAAAAGGAAGAGCAATGTTATTGTGGTATTTAACACGAAAGTGAAAGATAGTAAACAATATACATCAAGAATAACAATCTAAAAACGAAACCTAGTAGTAACAGGTCAATACATTTTGAAAGTTATGAACCGTTTCATTGATTTAGTGATACATAAATTGAATAAGACTTGAGAACAGTAGTTTTTAGTCTTAGTTTTAACAGCATTGTTAAATAAATTAAGTAAAGCTATTTCAAAAAAGCCATGTCAAAGTAGTCAGCTACAGTGATATGGCTTTTGTTTTTTATATAAGATTCTTATTTTATCTTTGGGTTCTCAAACCATCTTAATACATGAACCTATATATAAGTGATAAAACATTTAAAAGTCATAATTTCACTGTTGATTACTTAGCTCTAGCAGAGTATGATAATTGCACGTTTATTAATTGTGATTTTTCTGAATCTTATATTTCCTCTATAAGTTTTTTAGAGTGTAAGTTTATTGATTGTAATTTTAGTATGGTAAAAGCAAAAAACACGAGTCTAAATGATGTGACATTCAAAAATTGTAAACTTGTTGGTTTCCCGTTTCAGGATTGCAACTCATTTTTAATGTCTATGACCTTTATTGGTTCACAACTTAATTTATCTTCTTTCTATAGTTTAGAGCTTAAAAACACAACATTTAAAGATTGTAAACTAAAACAAACTGATTTTACCAATGTAAATTTAAGTGGTTCTACATTTGAGAACTGTGATTTATACCAAACCATTTTTGATCAATCCATTTTAGAAAAAGTAGATTTCTCTACATCTTACAATCTTAGTATGAATCCAAATAGCAACCGAATTAAGAATGCTAGCTTTTCAGCAGAAAATGCTTTAGGACTTCTTGATATATTTCAGATTAACATTGACTAAAAATTGATTAAAAACCAATTCTCTACTATTGATTTAATAGCATTTAATAAAATAAATACTTCATCCATAAAAAGGCATGTTTTAGTGATTTATACATTTCAAAAAAACCTCAATTTTTCGTATATTTGCACAGCTTAATTTCTAAGCTTTTTTAATATACTAAATTCTATATATTTTATGGCAAATACTCCTACAATCATTTATACTAAAACAGATGAAGCTCCTGCTTTGGCAACACATTCACTGTTACCTATTATAAAATCGTTCACTAAATCGTCAAACATAAATATTGAAAGTAGAGATATTTCTCTAGCGGCTCGTATTTTGGCAAATTTTTCTGATTTTTTAAACGAGTCACAACGTGTGCCAGATGTGTTGGCAGAATTAGGAGAACTAGTAAAAAGCCCTGATGCAAATATTATAAAACTTCCTAATATTAGTGCTTCAGTTCCGCAGTTAAAAGCTGCAATTTCTGAATTACAAGAACACGGTTACGGATTACCTGATTACCCAGATGAGCCTTCTAATGATGATGAAAAAGTAATCAAAGTACGTTATGATAAAATTAAAGGTAGTGCTGTTAACCCAGTATTGCGTGAAGGTAACTCAGATAGACGTGCACCAAAAGCTGTAAAGAATTTTGCGAAAATGAACCCACACTCAATGGGTGTATGGTCTAAAGATTCTAAAACTCATGTTGCTACAATGACTCATGGTGATTTTGCTCACAATGAAATATCTGTTACTCTAGAAGAAGCTACAACAGTGAAAATTGTTCACACAGATAAATCTGGTACTACAACAATTTTAAAAGAAGGTTTAGATTTACTTAAAGGCGAAATCATTGATGCTACAATCATGAGTAAAAAAGCATTACTTCAGTTTTTAGAAGAACAAGTAGAAGATGCTTTAGATAAAAGTGTATTGTTTTCATTACATATGAAAGCAACAATGATGAAAGTTTCTGACCCAATTATTTTTGGTCATGCTGTACGAGTATTCTTCAAAGATTTATTTGAAAAACATGGTGATACTTTTGAAAAAATAGGTGTTGATGTTAATAATGGTTTTGGGAATCTTTTAGAAAAGTTAAGTGAACTTCCAGAAGATAAACGCGACGAAATTAGAGACGATATTAGATTTGCTCTAGATCATAGTGCAGATTTGGCAATGGTTAATAGTGATCGTGGTATTACAAATTTACATGTTCCAAGTGATGTTATTATTGATGCATCTATGCCAGCAATGATTCGTACATCTGGTCAAATGTGGAATGCTGAAGGCAAATTACAAGATACAAAAGCAGTTATTCCAGATAGTAGTTATGCTGGTATTTACTCTGCAACTATAGATTTCTGCAAAAAACATGGCGCTTTTGATCCAACAACAATGGGAACAGTTCCTAATGTTGGACTCATGGCACAAAAAGCAGAAGAATATGGTTCTCACGATAAGACTTTTGAAATAGCTTCAAATGGAAAAGTTCAAATTATTGATGCTTCAGGTAAGGTTCTAACATCCCATAAAGTTGAAGCTGGTGATATTTGGAGAATGTGCCAAGTCAAAGATGCGCCAATTCAAGATTGGGTAAAATTAGCTGTTACACGTGCTAAAGCTTCAAAAACTCCAGCAGTTTTCTGGTTAGATAAAAAGAGAGCTCATGATGCCGAATTAATCAAAAAAGTAAATACATATTTACAAGATTACGATACAACTGGTTTAGATATAAGAATCCTCTCACCTATTAAAGCAACAGAATTTACACTCGAAAGAATCAAGGATGGTAAGGATACAATTTCGGTTTCAGGAAATGTATTACGTGATTATTTAACAGATTTATTTCCTATTCTAGAATTAGGAACCAGTGCAAAAATGCTATCAATCGTTCCTTTAATGAATGGTGGTGGTTTATTTGAAACTGGTGCTGGTGGTTCTGCTCCTAAACATGTACAACAGTTTTTACAAGAAAACCATTTACGTTGGGATTCTCTAGGTGAGTTTTTAGCACTTGCGGTTTCTTTAGAGCACTTCGGAAATGTAAATAACAACAAAAAAGCAATCATTTTATCAGAAACTTTAGATGATGCTACAGAAAAATTATTGTCTAATGGAAAATCACCTTCTAGAAAAGTGAAAGAATTAGACAACAGAGGAAGTCACTTTTATTTATCTTTATTTTGGGCAGAAGCTCTAGCTAACCAAACTAAAGATCAAGATTTGAAAAACGAGTTTGCTAAAGTATTTAAAGACTTACAAGCTCATGAAGCAAAAATCGTTGATGAGTTAAATTCTGTTCAAGGACATGAAGTAGACCTTAAAGGTTATTTTCAACCAAATGAAGATATAACTACTAACGCTATGAAACCTAGTACTACTCTAAACAAAATAATAGATTAATAATCTATTTGTTTTATAAATTTAAAGACCGTCTTTTATGACGGTCTTTTTTTTATTTCCAACATATTGTAAATTTACACTATGACAAAAGAGAATCTAATAGATTGCCATAATAGAATTAAACTCTTCATTCATAATACTCCTGTGTTAACCTCTAGTTTGGTTAATAATCGTATAGATGCTGAAGTATATTTTAAATGTGAAAACTTTCAAAAGGGTGGTGCTTATAAAATGCGTGGAGCAACAAATGCGATTATGCTACTTTCTCAAGAGCAAAAACAAAAAGGAGTAGTAACACATTCTTCTGGAAATTTTGCTCAAGCTTTATCTTTAGCTGCTAAAAATTTAGGAGTAAAAGCAACGATTGTGATGCCTTCAAATTCTCCACAGGTTAAAAAAAATGCTGTTATTGAGTATGGTGGACAAATTATTGAATGTGAACCAACAACTAAAGCAAGACAATCTACTGCAGATAATATTGTAAATAATACTGGAGCAACTTTTATTCATCCTTCTAATGATCCCAATGTTATTCTAGGACAAGGCACAGCTTCAATTGAATTACTTTATGAACAACCAAACCTGGACGCCATATTTTGTCCTGTAGGAGGAGGTGGACTCATAGCTGGCTCTGCATTAGCAACTCATTATTTCGGGAATAATTGTCACGTTTTTGGAGGAGAACCGTTAGAAGCTGATGACGCATATCGTTCATTAATATCAGGAAAGATAGAATCCAATAAAACAACTAATACTATTGCTGATGGCTTACGAACTCAATTAGGTCATCATAATTTCCCCATAATTCAGAAACATGTGAATTCCATTTTTAGGGTATCCGAAATTGAAATAATTGAAGCAATGCGCTTTATTTGGGAACGCATGAAAATTATCATTGAACCATCAAGTGCTGTAGCTTTTGCTGCAGTTTTAAAAGAAAAAAAACAATTCAAAAACAACAAAATAGGTATCATTATTTCAGGAGGAAATGTGGACGTTAACAACTTACCTTTTAATATATAATTTAAAATTTTGGGCGTTACCCTATGTAGCAAAACTACAAAGTGTCGTGTCATCCGTTATATCTCTTACAAAAATGTAAGAGGATGTCACTTCTACCACTAACGCAGAAGAAAAAAATAGCTATTTTTACATTATGAAATTCACAAAAACTACTGAGCAAGATTCAAATTATAATCATTTAGAAAAAATGACTATAAATGAATTATTGACCAATATGAATACTGAGGACAAATCTGTGCCTTTGGCTGTAGAAAAAGCAATTCCACAAATTGAATTACTAATAGAACAAATAGTATCTAAACTAAAAACTGGTGGAAGATTATTCTACATTGGTGCAGGAACCAGTGGTAGACTAGGTATTTTAGATGCTTCAGAATGTCCTCCAACTTTTGGAGTTTCTCACGATCTAGTTGTTGGCCTTATAGCTGGAGGAGATATAGCTATAAGAAAAGCAGTAGAATTTGCCGAAGACTCAACAAACCAAGGATGGACAGATCTTCAAAATTTTAATATTTCAGAAAAAGATGTTGTCATTGGTATTGCAGCTTCTGGCACAACACCTTATGTAATAGCAGCATTAGAAAAATGTAATTTAAATAAAATTGTTACAGGTTGTATTACTTGTAATAAAAACAGCCCATTATCTCAAGTTTCCAAATATCCTATAGAAGTTATTGTCGGTCCAGAATTTGTAACTGGAAGTTCTAGAATGAAAGCAGGAACAGCTCAAAAATTAGTACTTAATATGATTTCAACATCTACCATGATTAAGTTGAATAAAGTAAAAGGCAACAAAATGGTAGACATGCAATTGAGCAATAACAAGTTGGTTGATAGAGGTATCAAAATGCTTGTAAAGGAATTAAATATTAGTTTTGAAGAAGCTCAGAGTTTGTTAGAAAAACATAAAAACGTAAGAACTGTGATACAAAATTATAGCAATGGAAACTGAAACCAAAAGAACAAATAAAAACTTACTTGTAAAAGGAATTAAAACCATGGGAATAGCTTTAGTTTTAATGTTTCTAGGTCCTACCCTTTTTTATGTGGCATTGAGTAATTCAGAAAAATCACTTTATATCCCTATTCTAATTGTTGCTTCAATATTCTGTATCCTAGCCATCTATTTTGCCTTTAAAGGGTTAAAAACAATCATGGACAGTATGTTTAAATAGTAACTCTTCTCATTGAGAAACGTCCAATAATACTATAAAAATTGTATGAGTTATATAGCAAATATACACATACAAGATGATTCTAAACTCCTTTTTTTTTTAATGTACTTCTAAATATTAATAAATAGTATCGTAGTCGATAGTATCCATAAGAACTCAGTCTCAGATATCGTTTGGCATATGATCAAATACCACATTAAGATGTGATTGACAAATGACACAGTGTTGTTTAATTTAGTAATGTGTTAATCATAACATATTTGAGCTATTAATATCATCAACTAATCATCAAAAACACATGTGTAAATCTTTACTTTTTTCGCTATTCCTTTGCCTCTGTTTAACTCAACTAGCATTTGCTCAAGAACATTGTGGTACCGATATACTTTATAAAGAACAATTAAAAAAAGATCCCAATCTCAAAGAGAGAAGGAGGGTGATGGAAGAAAAAATAAAACAATTAGAAGAAAATCCAAGTTTAAGATCTATAAGCGGAGTGATTAACATACCTGTTGTGGTGCATGTCGTATATCATGATGATGAGGAAAACATATCAGCCGAACTCATACAGGCACAAATTGACGCTCTAAATCAAGATTTTAGACGTTTAAATACTGATGCTGATGACATTTGGCCACAAGCTGTTGATACTGAAATTGAATTTGCCCTTGCACAATATGATCCTTGTGGTTTTCCCACTACCGGAATTACCCGAACCTATAATGCAACAGATATTTCGGTTGTTGAAGGTCAAGGTCAAGATTATATTTCTAATTCAGATGTTGGTGGTAAAGATGGCTGGTCTTCTGGATCGTATTTAAACTTTTGGATTGCTGACATCCCTCAAGGATTAAGCGGATTCGCACAATATCCAGTTTATAACTTTCCTGATAGACCTACCAATGGCATTTAGGTTGACTATTTTTGGGTTGGTGGTAGTACTGGAAATATAAATCCGAATAAAAAGGGTCGCACAGCTACACACGAAGTTGGGCATTGGCTAAATCTAATTCATATTTGGGGAGAAGGTCCCAATACTAATTGCCTTCTTGATGACTTGGTTTCCGACACTCCAAATAGCGATAATCCTAATTTTGGTTACCAAATAGGATCTGTGTCTTGTGGTTCAGTAGATATGGTACAAAATTACATGGATTACTCTAGTGATGCCTGTAAGAATTTATTCACTGAGGGTCAAAAACAAAGAATGAGAGCAACGTTTGAATCTTATTTGGGAGGCAGAGAATTACTACTCAGTTCTCAAGGACTTGCCTACAATTATGATACACAAGACCCAGCGTGTCCTGGAGACTCAAATAGAGTAATAACCTTATTAATTAATTTTGATGAATACCCTCAAGATATTAGTTGGGATATTAAAAATGAAAACGGAGAAATCGTCGCCTCTGGTGGTCCATACGACGAAGGTCTAGATGATGCGCTAGGTATTCCATCTATTTATGCCAATTTAGATTATGCAGAAACATTTTGTCTAATAGATGGTATTTATAATTTCACCATTTACGATGCTTTTGGAGATAATGTATGCTGTAATTTAGGTGAAGGATACACCCTCACCGATGAGTATGGGACTATTTTAGTTTCAGATAACCAAATACAAAGCACTCCGTTTACCTTAGAAACATGTATAAAGTCCACAGCACTAGAAGTCGTTTCTGCTAGTTACTATACGATATGCTTAGGTAACTCAACAACTTTGACTGCTTCAGGTGGTATTAATGGTACAGATGCCAATATTCATTGGTATAATAAGACTTCATGTATTTCAGAATATATTTTTCCTGATGATGTTAACGTGGAAACCGATAGCCCTATTGGAACAGGATCAAGTATAACAGTATCACCAACAACCACAACCACCTATTTTGTAAAACGAGAAGGATTGTGCGGCTCTACAGAAAATTTGAGCATCACGATAGTTGTCATAGGAGAGGATGGAAATTCGTCGGAATGTCCTCCAGATAATGATGAAATCTCTGGTGGTATGAATTTACCAGTGGGTAGCAACGTTTGTGAAACAATTGTTACTGCTACAAATGCAAGAGCTACTAATTCTATTGAAAATGATAATAAAGTTTCATGCTCTAGTTATGTGCTGGAGATGTATGGTTTAAAGTCATGGTGCCATCCTCAGGGAATCTCACCATTGAAACCTCTCTTGCTGATGATAATCCTATTTTTGATACCATTATGGAGGTTTACTCTGGTTCGTCTGGAACTTTGATCGAAATTGCTTGTGACGATAATAATGGTGATAATTTATTCTCTAGTGTAACTATCATAGGAAGAACGCCAGGAGAAGTCTTACTTATACGTGTATGGGAATTTGGTGATGATTTAAAAGGAAACTTTAATATTTGTGCTTGGTCATCAAGTAGCTTAGGTCTTCAACATAATACATTTGAAGGATTTACATATTACCCTAACCCAGTTAAAGATATATTGAAAATAAAATCATCAAGAGCTATTGATAAAGTCGAAGTGTTTAATGTTTTAGGTCAAGGTATTATAAGTATAGACCTTCAAAATACTATTCAAAATATTGACATGTCTAATGTTCAAGTTGGAGTTTATTTTATAATAATATCCATCGAGAATCAAACAAATACAATCCGAGTAATTAAACAATAATAAATACTAGAATAACAAAAAAAAGAGGTCTCAAAAGATCTCTTTTTTTGTTTAAGATATATGTATATATAACTGATAAGGTTAAACTTTAGGACAATATATAAATATATTGTTTACAGTATCAAAATAGAACTATAAGTTCTAATATGCTTTTTTAAAATATACATATTACATTGCATATTCTCCTGTTTATATTGATTTCAAGAGTTCTTAGTTAAACGAAAAATTGTATTGCTATTAAACGTTCTATATCCTCATAATATTGACAATGAGATTAATTATAATAATTATCCTAAGCTTATTGTAAAGTAGTTTTCTCTTTGAAAAGAGAATAGAAATTAAGAAAGATAACACTAAAAACTCACAAATAAACAAGGCACAAACATTTAAAGACAAGAATCTAAAGGATGTATCAAACTAAAGTATAAAACAAAAAAAATCCTCAACAAAATAAA
>NZ_JBBMRC010000010.1:0-141975 GCF_038900375.1 Psychroserpens sp. AS72
ATTACAACCAATAGGTCTTGAGTGTTGGGAATCTGCAACATTTAATGATAGTACGTGTTTATGGGAAGTTTCAGGAACACAACCAATACAACCCACAGAATTAGAATGTTGGGAAACCACTAGTTTTAATACTACGACTTGTAGTTGGGATATTTCAGGAACACAACCATTACAGCCAACAGGTCTTGAATGTTGGGAAACTTCAACTTTTAATGATAATATATGTTTATGGGAAGTTACAGGTATACAACCACAAGAACCTACAAATCTTGAGTGTTGGCAAATAGCTACATTTAATGATGAATCTTGTAGTTGGGAAATTTCCGGAGAACAAATAATAGATTTTGAAGAAGAATTTTTCACCATTTGTGAAGGTGAAGATATAGCGTTACAGGCTAATACTTCTATTATTAACGCAACATATTTATGGAATACTGGAGAAACAACAGCATCTATAACAGTAAATATGGTAGGAACTTATAGTGTTGTAACTACAGATGGATGCTCTGCAGTGGAAAAAACCATTATTGTTGAGCAAACGGTAAGTCCTGTTTTAGAGAGTATTCAATCTGATGGAAGTAATATATTAGTTTTTACATCTAATATTGGTAACTTTTTATATTCTTTAGATGGAATCAATTATCAAACAAGTAATATCTTTTTTAATGTTGATGGAGGTCATTATGATGTTTATATAAAGTCAGCAGATTGTGATATCATTATAACGATATCATATATACATTTTTACATCCCAAAATTCATAACACCAAACGATGATACTGTAAATGACACTTTTAAATTAAGTGGACTTGAGTCTTACTCATCCTCAGAAGTTTATATTTTTGATCGCTTCGGAAAGTTGCTTTTTTCAGCAAAAAATAGATCGGTCAATTGGACAGGGACGTTTAAAAATAGACCACTACCAACATCAGACTATTGGTATCTAATAATTATTGAAGGTCAGGAATTTAGAGGGCATTTTACACTTAAGCGTTAGTGCTTTTTCGTGAATTCGTACTCTCGTTCAACTTTACAAATTCTTACTTTATACCAGTTGTACCAATCTATTCTACCTCTTTGTTGTGCGATTAAATGATCGGTTTGTTGTTTCCAGTTTTTTATGTCATCTAGACTTTTCCAATAACTAACTGTGATTCCAACATCGTTTCTTGCACTTTCAATCCCTAAAAAACCATCTTGTTGTTTGGCTAGGTTTTCCATTTGGTTTGCCATTTCAGTATAACCTTTAATATTCTCAGTTTGTGTTGAGGTGAAAATTACTGCGTAATATGGTGTGTGGTCTTTAATCATAACACGATGCTCTTTTTTAAGTTTTTTGCACTGTAAACATTATAGATTCCAGCGCTTAAAAACAGGATTGTATTTAATATAAATATGGCAGATAATTCTGTATCATCACTTATATAGCCATCAATGCCATAAGATAATGAAATGCCATATGCGAATTGTAATAGTGTTACTATAATAATAAACCAACCTAGATTAGCACTTTTTGGCTTTAAACTTGAAAAGACATGTGCAGCTATTGGTAGCAAAATAGATAGAAAGCCATGAAATATTTCACTTTCATAATCGCCATACCATGTTCCATTATAAGAATGATAATTAAGTTGTGCACTACAAAACAGAATAACAACAATAAAAACTCTCACTGTCATATAAGAAGTCTTTTTATGTAGTTCAAATTTATACTTTGAGTGATTATTATATATGAGTAAATAAAGAAAAAACATAGACCAGATAGTTATCATAAGTCCTGGAGTACCACCATAATCTTTACCATCCAAATACATTGGGATAACAGAGCCTAAATAACATATCCCAAAGATGATTATTGTCATATTAATTAGTTTATGGTACTTCTTTTTTAGCAGTCTAGCCTCTTCAAAAAACATAAATATTATTAAAAGTGTGTAGAAACAAACTCTAAACAGTAATCCAAAAGCAAATATGATATGGTCTGGTAGGTAGTTCACTTGTCTCTCTTCTATTTGTTTTTGTTAATCTTTTGTTTTACCCTTCCGTCTTCAAACTCTTTATTGAGTTTGAATCCACCTTCCCTTGAAATAAGGGAAGGAATTTATTAATGCTGTATTTTATTTATCATTCTACTTTTTTAAAAATCTATCTATTTAATTCTCCTCCTTTTTTAAAGGAGGAGTGGATTTGGTTTCAAAAAAGAAACCAAAGACGAGGTGGTTTTAAGTCTTAAACTCCTTACTTATTTCTTTCAACACAAAATCAATATCCTCAAAAACCATTTTATTCTCAAATCTTATAACTTTAAAACCTAGAGATTCTAAAGTTTGTGTGCGTTCATAATCTTTATTTGCTTTTGCAAAGTCTAAATGAATTGCTCCATCTAACTCAATAATTAGTTTTTCTGAAGCACAATAAAAATCCACTATGTAATTTTTGATGCTATGTTGTCTTCTGAATTTTCTTTCGTTTAATTGTTTTTTTGAAGGCTTTTCCAAAGCGTTGCTTCTGCTGAGGTTAAATTATTTCTCAGGTCTTTTCTATATGATTCTAAATTTTTTTTATTGTGAATGTTCGACATTAGTTTTGCTTTAACCCTTCCGTCTTCAAACTCTTTATTGAGTTTGAATCCACCTTCCCTTGAAATAAGGGAAGGAATTTATAAATGCTGTATTTTATTTATCTTTCTACTATTTTAAAAGTCTATCTATTTAATTCTCCTCCTTTTTTAAAGGAGCAATGGCTTTTGTCTTAGTAAAAAGAGCAAATACGAGGTGATCATTATTATTTCACAACGGCAATCCAACGACCTTTATTTCTCACAAAGAAATCATTATCATACATCGCTTCTGCTTGTGTTCCTGGTAAATAGTAAGTTCCTAAATATGCAGCATTGAGTATAACTGTAAACACTTTTTCTCCACCATTATTTCTGCTTCCACTTCCTCCAATATCGAAATAGAAATTGACACGATCATCACGAATGTCTGTATATCGAGCTTGGCTCGTTGTGGTATCTCCAAAATCTGTAAAGCGAGTATTTACAATTTCCCATCCTGAAGGGAAAATCTGCGTTAAAGCAACATCATAAAGTCTATTATCATCCTTATTACTCACTGTAATTCTTGCAACAATATCTTGACCTTGTTGCAGTTTTTTAACATCTAAACGGTTTCCATTTAAATCTTGGTAAATGATAGAGACTCCTAAGCCGCGTTGCTCAACCAACTCCTCTCCTAATGGTAATTGACCAGAATTTAAAACTCTTACATAAACCAAATTACCAATACTGTTTTCTAGTTTTAAAGTGTTAGAGCCATCCTTAACTGAGAGTTCTCGTTGTGCAATGGTGCTCTTGGTGCTTATTGTTTCGGTTTTACCATTAAAGGTGTAACTCAAATTCATGTCTTTTCCACCATTAGCTTCAACCAATTTTGCCATAGCCAATAAACTGTATGCTGTTGTTTGCGTACTCATCCATTGATTACTTGATAAATCTTTAGCAATTTGCTCTGCCAACTCACGTGCTTTAGGATTTTTGGTAATGATCATAGTCTCCAAAGCCATGGCTCTATTTCTATCTACCGAACCGTAAGTATAGTAGTTATACTTTTGAGGTTTGAAGTTTATATTAGCGCGTTGTGATAGTTTTTCACTCGCTTCTTTTTGTCCAGCTAATGCATAAGCAGCAGCTAATCGCCATTTTGCTTCGTTAGAAATTTCACTAAACTCTCTTAGTCTGTTCATAGAGGCTAAATCTGCACTTCCAGCTAACGCTAACGTGTATAATCTGTAAGCCTGAGCTAAATCTGAATTATAGTTTCTATAGCTTGGTCTCCAATCTCTCGCTGCTTGTTTTTGGTAACGTAACCAATTACTTTTAAACGTCAATGGTAACACAAATCCTTTCTTTTCGGCTTCTATCATGAAGTGTCCTGCGTAACTTGATCCCCAATCATTGGCAGTATTTTCTCCCATCCAGTAACTCATACCACCATTTGGTCTTTGGAAATTACCTAAACGTTTGATTCCGTTTTCTATGTTGGATTGGATTTCCTGTTTCTTCTCATATTTTAAATCGAATATATCTGCTAAGTATAACTGCGGAAATACGCCAGATGTCGTTTGTTCTAAACATCCATGAGGATAGCGAATTAAATACTCCAATCGCTTAGAAAAATCCATTGGAGGTAGCGTTGAAAACTCTACAATAGCCTTGTTGGTTCCTGGAACGCCAAAGGTTGAAAATTCTAATGTTTCCGAAGTATTAGCCTCCAATTGTCCATTTTCGTATTTTGATGTTATCGGATTAGGATTCGTCACATCAAGCTCTACTTTGTAGGTTGATTTTTCGCCATTTCCGGTCGCAATAACTTCAACAGTATTAATGCCTTTTGCTTTTGAAACATCCAATTCAAAAAATGCCATTTGCTCATCTGGTTTAGCGAATGTCAATTTCTGCGTAGCATTACCAACAACCGAAATTCCATCACTCAGCTTCAAGCTTAAACTCACATTTTTTACATTAGGCTCCATAGCAAATACGGTTACAGGAAGGGTTACTTTTTCTCCTGGACTTAATTTCCTCGGAAGCGTTGCCAATACCATCAGTGGTTTTTTAACCTCTACAGATTTGTCTGTGCTACCGTAAGCTTCGGTTTCGTTATTTCCTGCAATAACCATCGTACGTACTGCTCCAATGTAATTTGGCAACTTAATTGTGTGTGCTTTACTTTGACCAGCTTTCAACTCAAAAGGACCTAAATATGTGACTACAGGCTTAAAGCGATTTGCTTTTTTGTTCTTTCCTTTTGCTGCGCTTCCATCACCACCAATAGCAAATACTTGATCAATACTTCCAGAATATGCTCCAATGACATCATCAAAAATATCCCAAGTTTTTACACCAAGTGCTTCACGAGAGTAGAACTCAGACCATGCATTTGGTGTTTTGAATCGTGTTAAATCTAATAAGCCTTCTTCAACCATTGCAATAGTATAGGTCATGGCTTTTTTGTTTTTTTCTGAAACGAAAATCTCGAATTCTTGTTCAGGTCGTAAAACACTTGCCATTTGTAATTCTGGTTCTAGAATTGTTTTTGGATCTTCAACCAAAATAGGTATCACACCATATAATCGTATTGGCAAATCATTACTCGTAATTGCATGAGGTTGCAATAGAGAAATATTGACAAACACGTTTGGAGCCATTTCTGAAGTGATTGGAATATCAACCGTTGTTTCTCCTTTTTTAGTTTTTACCCATTTGTAATCTATCACATCAGATCCATTTTCTATACTTACTAATGCACGTCCTTCATTACCAGAAGGGAATTTAATTTTTGCGGTTTCTCCAACCATATACTTATCCTTGTCACTCGCAAACACCAACATTTTTGCTGCTTCTTTATCGTTGCCTGTTGACATACCAGGCCAGTTTTTGTAGAAATAAGCTGTACGTCCAGTAGCATGTCCACTTACAGGATCATATATTCTAATGAGGTAACGTCCTCTATCATTTTCTGGAATTTTGAGTGTAAATGTTGTTTTTCCGTTTGCTCCTGTAGACGCTTTTTGGTCTAAAACAGGTCTGTGATAACTGCTAGATACGTAGTTTGATAAGTTGTCATAAGAGGAGTTCCACCACCAACGCCATTCTACTTTGTAAACTTTTATTTCAAGGTTGTCACGTTTTACAGGTTTTCCATCTTTATCTACAACTGCTAAATCAAAGGTTTGATTGGTATCTGTAAAATAAGACCCATAATAATTGCCTTCTGGAGATTTTAAACCAACATAAGATTCAAATGGTGAGTATTGTTTTGTAAACGCATCGAGTGAAAAATCACCTCCATTTTCAAAAGCTCTCACTAAAAATTGAGCGTTTAACATTCCAGGAGCATTTTTACCAATATCTAGTTTTGTGCTAATAGTTGCTTTTCCGTCTTCATCAAGATTGCCTTCAAAAACATTGAGTTCTTCAGTATTAAATTGACGCGTAGGATCATTAAATACGTAGCCTTTATAGTTTTTAAAGTTGGTGTAAGAAGCACTGAATTTTGCTTTAACTTCTGCCTTGATACTTTTTGCAGGAGCACCATGTAACCATTTTACATCGAGTGTTCCATCAAGAGGTTCTTCGCTAGAAAGAATCTCATTATCAAAATCAATTTTTATTTTTAAACGGTTAGGTTTTACAGTTTCTACTTTAAGCGCTTTATAAAATTGTGCGCCTCCAACAGAAACTTTTGCATTGTAATTTCCTGTCTTTCCTTCTGCGGAAGTTGGTACAACAAACTTGTAAAAGTTATTGACGTTATCTGTGGTGACGTTTTTGTAAACCAATTTTCCGTTAGGATCTGTAACTTCCATTTTTACTGGATGTCCTTTTGGAAGCTCGTTAGCTTTATCATTCAGCATAAACGTTAAAAACAAAGAATCTCCTGGACGCCAAACACCACGTTCTCCATAGATGTAGCCTTTTAGTCCGCGTTGTAATCTATTTCCTGAAACATCAAACTTACTTAGAGATAGAGAATTTCCGTCGGTAAGTCTCATATAGCTCGTATTATTGCCTTTGGTTACAACCGCAAATGATGCATATTTATTAGCTTCGTAAGTTGCTAAACCTTCGCTGTTGGTAAAAACCGAACCAATTTCTTGTTGCTGAAAGTTGAATAATTTTACATTAGCATTGGCTTCAGGATTGGTATTTAAAATATTTGTTACCGCAAAATAGTATGTGTTATCTGCACCTTGTTTAGCGATGACACCTAAATTTGATGCTAGTAAATTTTGAGCCACTATTTTGTTGTCGTCATAATAAGCATCGTTACAAGGGTTGTCACGTTGTCTCCAATTATAACTGTAATTTCGGTATCTGTAGGTACGATTATCCCAATATTCTTCTTCTTTTAAATCTTCGTCTTCTGTAGAGGTTTCGGTAAAGTCACCATCATAATAGTAATCTTCTTCGTAGTAATAATCATCGTATTCGTCATCTTCATTTAGAGAACCGCTTGGGTTTGCTTGGCAGTCATAGAGCGAATAATTTTTATTATAATCAATTTCTATACGATAAATTGCTCCAGCATCTGCCTTAAAAAATTTAGATAAATCGATGCTATAGGCTTTCCATTTGCCAGAGTTTTCTGCAGCAGATTGTAATTGTATTGTTTGTTTAGCTATACGACGACCAACACGTTTAATTTCGTTTTTATTATTGCTATTTAATGGGTTGTCTTGTAGAAATTGCAAGACGTTATCTTCAAATATTTTAATCACTCTCACATCAACAGCACTTAAATTAACGGCTTCAAAATTAAATTTCAATTCATTAGAATTTGGTAAAATCGTACCATTACTAATCAGGCGAACCATAGGTTTTGTTTCTTCAAATGATATGGCTTCGGAAAATGGCTGCTTCAACTTATAGCCATCTTCATTTTTGATACCTTGAAATACATCCACCTGAATATTACCAACCAACTTGGTATCTGGATACACCTTTAAGACATTACCAACCACCACGAATTTTGGGTTTTTAACGCCTTGAATAGTCACTAAACCATCAAAATTCTGACTGTTTTTAATTGGGTCAGAAAAGTTGATGTATAAAAATTGTTCTGGCGTTTTATATGGTTCAACATTGATAATTTTAAAATTATTGATTCCAGGAATCTGGATTTTGTTTTCACCAACATTATCTGATTTTATTGACTTGCCATTCCATTTTATTAGGATTTCAGAATCGTCCACCAAACGATTAATACTATCTATTCTAAAATCAAATTGTCTAGAAGCTACTTCTAGTTCGTTGAATTCTAGTTTTAATTTTTTTCCATTTTGAGTGGCTTCAATCAATGTTTTTGCATCGTTTAAAGAAATGACATCAGCCGATTTAATAACAGCTTCTAGATATTGCCACTTTTTACTGTACGATTGTAATGCATTGGTGTTGATGCTAAAGTTTGGAGTAATCGTTTTAAATTGAAACACATAATCCTCATAATCTTTAGGCATGTTTTTGTATATCTGGTCTAATTTTACTTTTGCAGTATACTCAGTTGAAGGTTCAAGATTTTCGTCTGGAGTAAAGATTAAAGTATGCTTATTTAGGACTGTTAATTTTCCATCAGCATGAGGAGAGAGACTTACAAGATTTCCTTCTAATTCTTGACCTTGTTCCCAAGATTCAACATCTGTTGCGAGATTAATTTTAATAGGATCTGTTACAGATTGTAATCCAGATGAGGTATAACTTATATAGTCTCTGTATTTAAATAGATTATCTGTTTGCTCTGTAATGGTATCTTTCTTTTTACAAGAAAATAAGATTGTAAAACAGAAAATGATGATGGAAAGTTGCTTTAGTTTCATGGTGAAAGTGTTTATAAGTCAATAATTTCAACTAATCAAAATTAAGATTTTATTGATGAAAATTGAGGTGAAAAGGCGATTCGTTATGTATTAAATAGAATGTGTTGGGATTTTTATAGAATTCGTTTTTTAATGAACTTAATTAATTCATAACCCTTACTTTTTTAGCGTTTTAAAGTTACAATAATCAGTAATTAGCTTCCATAGTAAATGATAATTTATTAGTATCTTCGCGTGATAATTTAATAATTCATAAAAATCAGACATATATGGAAGCGATTGCTACCGATTTCGGAATAAAAGACGCCTTAAATCAATTAGGTGTAAAGGATATTAATGAAGGAACATCTACAGGTTCAAATAATTTTTCTAGTGGAGACATTATAGAATCTTACTCACCTGTTGATGGTAAATTAATAGGAAAAGTAAAAACGACGACAAGAGCAGATTACGATAAAGTAATGGATGCAGCAACTACTGCATTTTTATCTTGGAGAGATAAGCCAGCACCACAACGTGGTGAAATTGTTCGTCAGTTTGGAAACAAATTAAGAGATTTAAAAGAACCATTAGGTAAATTGGTGTCTTATGAAATGGGAAAATCTTTGCAAGAAGGTTATGGAGAAGTTCAAGAAATGATTGACATCTGTGATTTCGCGGTTGGATTGTCTCGTCAATTAAACGGACAAACAATCCCATCGGAACGTCCAGGACATGTTATGAGAGAACAATGGCATCCAATTGGAGTTGTTGGTATTATCTCAGCATTTAACTTTCCAGTTGCAGTTTGGGCTTGGAATACAGCTTTAGCTTGGATTTGTGGTGATGTTTGTGTCTGGAAAGGTTCTGAAAAAGCACCTTTATGCACAATTGCTTGTCAAAATATTATTGCAGAAATCTTAAAAGAAAACAATTTACCAGAAGGAATCTCTTGCATTATCAATGGCGATTACAAAGTTGGTGAAATGATGACTAAAGATTCTCGTATTCCTTTAATATCTGCTACAGGATCTACAAGAATGGGACGTATAGTTGGTGCAACTGTTGCTGAACGTTTTGGGAAATCTCTATTAGAATTAGGTGGTAACAATGCGATTATTATTACACCAACTGCTGATTTAAAAGTGGTAGTTCCTGGTGCTGTTTTTGGTGCTGTTGGAACTTGCGGACAACGTTGTACGTCAACAAGAAGACTAATTATTCACGAATCTGTTTACGATAAAGTACGTGATGCTATTGTTGGTGCTTACGGTCAATTAACAATTGGAAATCCTTTAGATGAAAAAAATCATATTGGACCATTAATCGATCATGATTCAGTAAACACATACTTAGCTGCTATTGAAAAAGCAAAAGCTGAAGGTGGAAATGTACTAGTAGAAGGTGGTGTATTAGAAGGTGAAGGTTATGAAAGTGGTTGCTACGTTAAACCAGCAATTATAGAAGCTGAAAATCATTTTGAAATTGTACAACACGAAACATTTGCTCCAATTTTATATCTAATGAAATATTCTGGAGAGGTAGAAAATGCAATTGCTAAACAAAATGGTGTTGCTCAAGGATTATCTTCTGCTATCATGACAAATGAAATGAAAGAAGCTGAGAAATTCTTGTCTTATGCTGGTTCAGATTGTGGAATTGCAAACGTCAATATTGGAACTTCTGGTGCCGAAATTGGAGGCGCTTTTGGTGGTGAGAAAGAAACAGGTGGTGGACGTGAGTCTGGATCTGATGCTTGGAAAGTATACATGAGAAGACAAACAAATACTGTAAACTATTCTGATGAATTACCATTAGCGCAAGGAATCAAGTTTGATTTGTAATAATTTTGATTTGATAAAAAAAGTATTATCGTCCTTATTCCTAACGCTATCATTAGTATGCTTTAGTTTTTCTCAAAACGAAATCAATTATAAGATGATTGATTCGTTAGGTGAGAATTTCACTAGTAGACTTAAAAATGGTAACATTGAGTATTTGAAAAATTCAAAACCACCAAAAGGGACTTTTACTTATGAAAAACTTATTGAGTTCAAGGAAGCTCTTGAGAAATATCCAAATAAAATTATTTTAGGAAGTCTTGTAGAGCCTTCTGATGATCCTTCTTTTTATGCTTATAACTTATTTGCATATAGAAGAATTGATGAAAAAAGTTGGGAATATTATTTTGCAGCTATTGTAAGTGTAGATATATCTAGTAACTTATATAAAATAGAGAATACTTACCTATTTACAGAGCAAAGCTCCTTAAAAAGTTGGTGGAAACATATTTTTGGTTTCTATAAAAATGAGACTAATAAAGATATTCCAAAGGAATTTGTATTTCCTTATTGTCCACCACCACCTTTTAAATAAACTAAAGTAAAGCCACATCAATTGATGTGGCTTTTTTTGTATAACAATATTGAAGATTTTTACGTTTTATCAAAAGTCTGTTTAAACTTTAATTAAAATACACAGTCTTATTTAACATGAACACAAAACACTTTCTTCATTTATTTGCCAGAGCTAGTTTTGGTGCTTCGCAAAAGGATATTATAAATTCTTCGAATTTAAGTCCTGCTCAAGTTGTTGATTTTCTGTTTGATACTTCAAAAGCGATGACACCCTTAGATGTTGATGTTTCCGGATTTAAAAACATCAATAAGAAAGATTTAGACAAAAAGGTTGTTCAAGAACTTCAAAAAAAGAGTAGAAATAAAATAAAAACATTTAACATCAAATGGATTGAACGTTTGGAGTCTTCTCAAGAACTCCTTCGTGAAAAAATGACCTTGTTTTGGGCTAATCATTTTGTGTGTCGAGATAATAATATTCTCTTTGTTCAAAATTATAACAATACACTTAGAGCAAATGCTTTGGGAAATTTTGGTGATTTTGTGAAAGCTGTTTCTAAGGAAGCTGCAATGATAAAATACCTTAATAATAAGCAAAATAGAAAATTGCGACCTAATGAGAATTTTGCAAGAGAACTCATGGAATTATTTATGTTGGGTGTTGGTAATTATACCGAAACAGATATAAAAGAAAGCGCTCGTGCCTTTACAGGTTACAATCATGATCTTAACGGAAATTTTAAAACACGAGATTTTCAACATGATGAAGGTGAGAAAACGTTCTTCGGAAAAACGGGAAATTTCAATGGAGATGACATCATAAACATCATCTTAGAACAAAAACAATGTGCTCGTTTTATCTGCGGAAAAATTTATAAGTATTTCGTCAATGAAACGATCAATAAGGAACATGTAGAAGAATTGACAAATCGCTTTTTTAAAGATTATGATATCGAAAAATTGATGCGATATATCTTTAATTCAGATTGGTTTTATTCCGAAGAAAACATTGGAACCAAAATAAAATCACCAATAGAATTGTTAGTCGGTATGAACAAAATTGTACCTATGGCTTTTAAGAAACAGCGAGATGTTTTTAAAATTCAGAAACTTTTGGGTCAAATGTTGTTAAACCCACCAAATGTTGCAGGATGGAAAGGTGGTAAAAATTGGATTGATAGTAATACCATTATGTTACGATTAAAATTACCATCTATTTTATTGGGAAATGCTCAAATTTCGGTGAAGCCAAAAGGAGAGTTTGAAGATACTTATGAAGAATTTTATGCCAAAGGAAAACGTAAGAAAATCATTAATGTAACTCCAAACTGGGAAGCGTTTGAGAAACAATTTGAAAACGCAACAATCAAAGATATTAAAGAGCAACTTATTATTGCGCAATTAAGTGATGGCACGCAAACGTATTTAAATTCTTTAAGTCAATCATCAAAACGAGAGTACTGCATCCAATTGATGTCATTACCAGAATATCAAATGTGTTAATCTTATAATTATGGACAGAAGACATTTTTTAAAACAATCTACATTAGCTAGCAGTTTACTGTTTGTACCTAGTTTTGTAAAGGCTTTTGAAAACATATCACCTAAAAGTATTGGTTATAAACGTTTGGTAATGATTCAACTTTCTGGTGGAAATGATGGACTAAACACCATTGTTCCTTTTAATAATGATGCCTATTATAACAGTAGACCAAAGATTGCCATTTCTAAAAATGAAGTACTTAAAGCGTCAAGTGATTTAGGGTTTAATGCTAATTTACTACCGCTTAAAAGATTGTATGATGATGGTCATTTAACGGTTATTAATAATGTTGGTTATCCAAATCCAAATCGTTCTCATTTTAGAGCAACAGATATTTGGCAAACAGCTAGTGACTCTAATGAATATCTACAAGAAGGTTGGATTGGACGTTATTTGGATCACTACGGAAATGAGCCTTACAATGCCATTGAGATAGATGATAGTTTGTCTTTAGCGTTAAAAGGAAAAACTATAAATGGAATAGCTGCAAAAAACCCAGAAATCTTATTTAAAACCTCTCAAGATCCATACTTTAAAAATGTACTTAAGCATTATCAAGATGAGCATTTGAGTGAGCATAATTTGGGATATTTATATAAAACTATGATTGCTGCAGAGTCGTCTGCAAAACATATTTTTGATAAGCATCAAACTGCTAAAAGCGAACAAGAGTATCCTGATAATGAGTTTTCAAATCAGTTAAAAACAACTGCTAAATTGATAAACTCTGGTTTGGAAACTAGAATATTTTATTCATCACTTGGAGGATTTGATACTCACTCAGGGCAAATAAATCGTCAAGGTCGCTTACTCAAAACATATGCAGAAGGTGTAGACGCCTTTGTAAAAGATTTAAAAACTCAAGGCACATTTAACGATACTTTAATTGTGACATTCTCTGAGTTTGGAAGACGCGTAAAACAAAATGCAGCCAATGGTACAGATCATGGTTCAGCAAGTAATGTGTTTATTATTGGTAATCAATTAAAAAAGCAAGGGTTTTATAATGAATTGGCGAGCCTATCAGATTTAGATGATAATGGAGATTTAAAGTATAATGTAGATTTTAGATCTATTTATGCTACTGTTTTGTCTAATTGGTTAGCCGTAGAAGATGAGCGTGTTTTAAACAAATCATTTGCAAAATTAGACTTCATTTAAACTAGAAGCAAAAAAAAACCTTACTTCATTCACAACGTGGTGATAGAAATAAGGTAATTTGTAATTGATTAATAGCAAGGCGAATTTCGTAAAAATATTCTCTACTTTTTAAAAAAAACTATAAGTGGTTAAAAAAACTGTATGAATGGTAGATTTAACTCTAATTGAGTGTTATTTAGGACTTTATTTATAAAATAATTCAAGAAAATTTATTGTGGGAAGTGCTGATGTAACGACTGTTGTAACAGTCTTAAAAAAAACAAAACCTTATTTCATTCTCGACAAGTCGATTTAGAAATAAGGTTATATGTAATTGATTAATAGCAAGACGAATTTCGTGAAAATTAAAGTAGTTGTAGCATAATTACTACAAATAGCAAAAAAAAAGGTATGAACGGTAATTTTTGCAAAATACTCCGATTAACTGTACTTAATTTTCCGTAAAATTCGAGTTGCTTCTTGGAACGATTTGTAAATGTGCTTACTATGAGATTTTAAATAAGGTTTTGCTTCGTTTAATTTGTCTATAGCATCATGAAACAAATTAAGATAACATATAAGATAGGTTGCAGGTAGATTATATAAATCAATGAGTTCGTTTTTGTTAAGACTCAAACCCTTTTTTAGCTTTTCTAGCAGCGCATTATTAGTATTGTAGATATGATGCAATATTTTTTTATCAAATTGAGGTGGCTCAAATAGCAAATTTGTCTCAATATTATAATGTGCATTATCCTCAAAATGGATAATTGTTTCCTCCAATTTATAATATTTGTTTTGATCTTGAAGTCCTAAATTTACATATTCAATAATTTTAAATGTATTGTCATTGTATGCTATTGAAACTTCATCATAAGTAGAAAAAAATAAACGTACCTGTTCATTAATTAATTCTATATCTACTCTAGAGTATAACACATCGTTATTTACTGTTTTCTTTTGACCTGACCAACACAACACAAAATACTCTTTAAAGACTTTATATTGCGGATTATAATCTTTACGCATATTCATAAAATCAAACACACCATCAAGTGTATATTCAATATTATTTTGTGAGTGAGATTCTATAGCATCTACAATTTTAGAATTGACATCCTCAATTTTAATATCAAAAACTTTTGGCATACTCATGCTTCCATCTCTTAAAAACACAGAGCCACCATAATATTTCCAGATATTTTTTCTTAGAGAAGTAATCTTGTCAATAGGTCTAATCGTTACTAATCCAACGACTTTATCATCTGGTAAATGTGGAAACGGAATATTCTCATACTGCACAATTGGAGGATTGCTGAGATAAGCATTGATAAGGTTTTGAATTTTGCTATCATCAAAAAAGCTTACACCAATTATTTGATTGTCCTCGTCCTCAACACCAATAACAATATATGAGTTGTTTTTAGGGTTGCTGTTAGACAGTGCGCAAACATGTTTTAAAAACTTTGCTTTACCTTCTTTATGGGTAATATCAACCTTTCGTTTTTTATCATAAAAACTGTTCTCATCATTATGAGCGAGTAGATTTTTGATAAGGAGTCGTTTATTAATCATGTTTCTTTCCGTGAAAACGGAACTCTGTTTTTTAATTCAAATTTTTAGTTTCTCCAATAATAACTCCAAAATTCCCATCTAATTGCTCCCATTTTTTCTTCGGAAGGTAAGTTCTAGAAACATAGCCATCGAGGTACAACGCATTTTGGCAACCAAGACTTTTAAAGAATTCAGCAAAATCATATAATGTGATGACGTCTTTAGACATTGCGAATAAAAGTGTACCATCTGGTAAAACACCAACACCATTTCTTATATGTAAATTTTTTGAATGGTTTACAAAAACCGGATGAATCTCACCATCAATCACTAGCATTGGTCCAGATTGTGTTGCGTAAGTAATATTTGGATGAGGTTTGAAATCATCAGTTTTACATACTATTCCTGTTTGATCTTTAGTCAGATAGAATATGCCGTTGGGTTGTAAATAAAAGTTACCATAAGCTTCTTTTGTGGTATCTATTTGTTGTTTTGTAATTCCGTTTTCAATAAATAAACCTTGAGGAGAACCATCTTTAAGATACATGCCTCCATTCATAGCAAATACAAGTTCCTGATTTTTAGTTAAGAGCTCCTGTTTTAGAGTTTTAAAATTTCCGAAGTTAGTACCAGTTTCATTTTTATGGTAAAATTTAAGTTTCTGAGTTTTTAAATTTACAATATGACTAACAAAACGATCATCTTCAATTTTTTGAGCAGATGAGGTGCAAGATGTTATAAATATGAGTAGGCAAAAAACAAAGGATATAATTTTATTCATTTTATAAATTACTAATTTCTCTTTCAATATTTTGGCGTGCTTGAGTTTCAAACTTGTTTTGATACAATATCGTAAAATAAATAGACTCGCGTTCTAGAAAATGCTGCATCGCTTTTTTGCGTCCTTTCTTGTATATGAAATCTGGATATATGGCATATTCTTTTCTAATATTCTGGATGTAGTTTTGATAGACGTCCCATTGAGTTCCTAAAATTGATAAATCAATATCTAATATATACGCATTATCATTATTATTGTTTAAAATGACAGTGTGTTTTTCGGTTGATTTTATTAAAATAGTTATGATTTCTATTCGTTTTTCATCAAAATTGAACTGTTTTAATCGATTTTGAGCAAATTCTGCACTTTTTACTTCGTTATTCTTATTGGTGGGTTTGTAAATAATATCATGATACCATATTGAAAATCTAAACGCGTCATAATCATCAATGTCATCTACTAGCGTTTCTGCTTGTTCGAGCATATTATAGATATGACTTAGATTGTGATAGTGTCTACCCTTAGAGGTGTAATGCGTTTGAATCTCATCCCAATATTTTGAAATGAGTTGTTGATCTTCAGTATAAATTGAAGCAAGAGCATTCCATTCTTGTTTTAGCCAATTTATCATGATTTTTTATTTTTAATCATCTTAGTATTAACTCAATACTAAGATTGAAAACTCTTTACGGCACTTTATGTCCTTGACAAGCCACTAATATTTTAAACCAATCTTCTAATTTTAGTTCAATTTGTAATGCTTTTGCAGCATCAGTAATTCGTTGTTTTGTTGTTGTACCTATCACAGGATGAATATGTGATGGATGTTTTAAAATCCAAGCTAAAAGTAATTGGTCTTCAGTAGCATTATATATATCGAGTAGTTCTCCCAATTGTTTATGAATTCGTCTTGTTTGCTCAGTATCTTCTCTAAAAACAGTACCCAAAGGAGACCAAGCCATAGGTGTAATGTTTTTAGTCGTTATATAATCTAATGAGCCGTTATGCATAGCTGTGTGTTGTGTGAGAGAAAATTCTATTTGATTCACAGAAACAGCTACAGATTTTGAAATCAATTCTACTTGAGAAGGTGTGAAATTAGAGACACCAAAGTCCTTAATTAATCCTCTTTTTTTTAAGTCTGAAACGGCTTCTGCAATCTCATCTGGTTGCATTAACGGACTAGGTCTATGCAATAGAAATAAATCTAAATAGTCTGTTTTTAGGAGTTTTAGAGATTCTTCTGCAGACCATATGATGTAGTCTTTGCTATAATCGTAATGCTTTACTGTATTTGATCTAGCTTCACCTACATATTGAATACCACATTTACTAATAAGTTGGATGCTGTCTCTTGATATGCCACTTTCCGCGAAAGCGTGACCAAAATCAGATTCAGTACTATAGTCACCATAAATATCTGCATGGTCAAATGTGGTGATTTGATGTTCTATGCAATGTTGCATAAGGTCAACAATTTGGTTTTTTTGAAGCTTTTTGCCCCAAATTCCCCAAGTCATCGTACCTGCAATTAATCGAGAATATTTCACTTTTTTTTCAGTTTATGATGATTTATTTGCAATTCATGTATAAAAATAGTCAAATCTAGAACAATTGGATATTATTGTAACATATTAATTAATAGTTCCAAATCATGAAAACCTCACGCAATATAAAAATCCTTATCATTGGCTTATTAACTCTATTTTTAATGACTAGTTGTGCTAGTGAATTAGAAACAGAAACCTTTGAAAATAGTAGTTTAATAACCGTAAAATTACAAGGAACACCAAGTACATATAGCAGAGCAAATTTTGAAATCATAGATGTTCAAATTCGTGTTTTAGAAGACGAATCAGATCCAAATGCTTGGGTAAGTTTAAACACAGTGAATACAGGAATTCATGATTTGACAAAAATCACAGACAATACAGTAGTCACTTTAGTTGATTTTGAAGAAATCCCATCTGAGTTTATCTATAATATCAAATTAGTATTTGGAGATTATAACACTGTTGTTGAAAACGGACTAGAATATGTTTTAGATATTGCTCCAGAGTATGATAATGCATCAGTAAATATTGTAGGTAAGCAATTGATATCAAATAAAGTATATGATTTCGTGTTAGTTTTTGATACTGATAATTCTATTGAAATGTCTTCAGAAGGTAATGCAAATCTAAACCCAAAAATGTCTACAGAAATGAGATTATTTAATCTATTTTAGATTAAGATATTACATAAAATAAATCAACAAAATTTAATTAAAGGCAACACATATCGTGTTGCCTTTAACTTTTAACCAAATGTTAACAGCAACTGAGAAAAAATTTTAACAATTTGCACTACTAAATAAAAACGAATTAGTCAGAGCGTTTAAAACAAATTAATAATGGAAGAAACTGGTACAATTGACATTAAAAGCATCAATGAGAAAATAGAAAAAGAAAGTGCTTTTGTTGATTTATTAATAATGGAAATGAATAAAGTCATCGTTGGCCAAAGGCATATGGTAGAACGATTGCTTATTGGACTTCTAGGTCAAGGACATATCTTATTAGAAGGTGTTCCTGGATTAGCAAAAACACTAGCCATTAATACATTATCTCAAGCTGTTGATGGAAGTTTTAGTAGAATACAATTTACACCAGATTTATTACCTGCAGATGTTGTTGGTACATTAATCTATAATATGAAGATTAACGATTTCTCAATAAAGAAAGGTCCAATCTTCGCTAATTTTGTATTGGCAGATGAGATTAACAGGGCACCAGCTAAAGTGCAGTCTGCTTTGTTAGAAGCAATGCAAGAAAAACAAGTGACTATTGGTGATGAAACTTATATTTTAGATAAGCCATTTTTAGTAATGGCAACTCAAAACCCAGTAGAACAAGAAGGAACATATCCATTGCCAGAAGCACAAATTGACCGTTTTATGTTGAAAACGGTTATAGATTATCCAAAACAAGCCGAAGAGCAACTCATTATGAGAGCGAATTTAAAAGGCAGTTGGGAAAAAGTAAATCCTGTTGTGTCTGTTGCTCAAATTATTAGAGCACAAGAAGTTGTTAGAGAGGTTTACATGGATGAGAAAATTGAAAAATATATCCTTGATATTATTTTTGCAACTCGTTATCCAGATCAATATAGACTAGCAGATTTAAAACCATTAATTTCTTTTGGAGCATCACCTCGTGGAAGTATCAACTTGGCTACAGCTGCAAAATGTTACGCATTTATTAAGCGTCGTGGTTATGTGATTCCTGAAGATGTTCGTGCTGTAGTTCATGATGTATTACGACACAGAATTGGAATTACTTACGAAGCAGAAGCAGAGAATGTAACATCTGAAGATATTATAAACAAGATTGTAAACGAAATCGAAGTACCATAAAAGAGTTGGCAGTATTCAGTAGCCAGTCTTCAGTACTTACTCGTATGTAAAAACTGAAAATTTAAACTGAATGCTATATTAGGACTGCTTACTGCAAACTAAACACTGCATACTGAAAAAATGGATACTAAGGAATTACTAAAAAAAGTACGAAAAATTGAGATCAAGACACGACGATTGTCTGATCATATATTTGGAGGCGAATACCATTCGACTTTCAAAGGTCGTGGTATGACTTTTTCTGAAGTTAGACAGTACCAATTTGGTGATGATGTTCGTAATATAGATTGGAATGTTACTGCACGCTACAACGAACCTTATATTAAAGTTTTTGAAGAAGAACGAGAATTAACGATGATGCTCATGGTTGATATTTCGGGTTCTGAGTTGTTTGGTACAGATGAGCAATTTAAAAACGAAATTGTAACAGAGATTGCTGCAACGTTAGCGTTTTCAGCTACTCAAAATAATGATAAAATTGGCTTAATTCTGTTTTCAGATGCGATTGAATTATATATTCCGCCAAAAAAAGGGCGTTCTCATGTTCTAAGAATTATTAGAGAATTAATTGAATTTAAGCCTAAAAGTAAACTCACAGATATTTCTGAAGCACTTAAGTTTTTATCCAATGTGATGAAAAAGAAAGCTATAGTTTTTATGCTTAGCGATTTTATTACAGATGATGAATATAAACAGAATTTAAAAATTGCAGCTGGTCGTCATGATATCACAGGAATTCGGGTTTATGATAAAGGTGAAGAAGAAATTCCAAATCTTGGGATGGTGCAAATGCAAGATGAAGAATCTGGAGAATTGGTGTTAGTAAATACAGCATCAAAACAAGTGAGAACCAATTATAGTCAGTATTACAATGATAAAGTTGGCTATTTTAAAGAGACGTTTACAAAGTCTGGTTCTGGGACAATTGATTGTCGTGTGGACGAGAGTTATGTGAAAAAATTACTAGGTTATTTTAAGAGAAGATGATTTTAGTGTTGATTCACAAGAGTAAAGTAAAAAGTATTAAGTTAGAGTGAAACTCGAATTCGTTTTGAAGAGTTGAATAGAAGTATTAATTATAAAATAGCAAAATGTCAGGTTGAGCGCAGTCGAAACCTATATTAAAATGAATAAAATTAATTCAAATATAAAAGATTTCAATAAAAGTACACTAGGCTTCCGTTTACGGTCTTCAGTCTTATTAATGCTCTTTTTTCTATGCTTTTCTTTCTCTTTTGCTCAAGTCACTTCTTCAATAGATACCACAAAAATTAGGATTGGTGAGCAAATTACGTTCAAGGTAAAAGTAGAAGCAGATACTACAGATTTAGTTGTTTTTCCAGAAGGTCAAACTTTTATGCCTTTGGAGATGATCGAATCTTACAAGGTTGATACGACTAAAAATAACAGCAAATTTCAGCTTATAAAAGAATATGCATTAACGCAATTTGATTCTGGTGCATATACTATTCCGAAGCAAAAAATAATTGTTGGAGATAAAACTTTTTTTACAGATTCGTTGCGTGTTGAAGTTAAAACCATCACTGTAGATACTACAAAGCAAAAGCTTTTTGATATTAAACCAATGATTACCGTTGAAAAAGCCTCAAGCAATTGGTGGTTGTATGTGCTTCTTGGTTTATTAGCTTTGGCATTAATCGGTTTAGCTTTGTATTGGTTAATATGGCGAAAAAAACCACTCACAGAAGAAGAGGAAATTGCATTACTTCCTCCTTATGATAGAGCTAAAATGGCTTTAAAGAAATTAGATGAGAGTGATTACCTTCAGAAGTCAGCTTTAAAAGATTACTACTCTGAGCTAACATTCATCATAAGAAAATATCTTGATGAAAAAGTCTACGATCGTGCTCTAGAAAGTACTACAGATGAGTTAATAGATCGTCTAAACATCCTTAGAGATGCCAACCAAATTGAGTTGAGTAATGATGATATAAAAAATATTGAAACGATTCTGAAACGTGCCGATTTGGTAAAATTTGCAAAATCAGCACCAGATATCGAATTGGCAAAACTAGATAGAAATACGATTGATGTAGAAATTGATCAAGTCAAAGAAGCATTACCAGAACCAACCGAAGAAGAAAAACTACTTGATGAGCAATATAGAGACGAACAAGAACGTAAACAGAAGCGTAAAAAGATTTGGCTCACTGTTGCGGCAAGTGTTTTAATTCTCATAGCAACATTTGTAGGTTTTGGTGTTAAATACGGTTTTAAATATGTTGTTGATACAATCATTGGCGAAGAAAGTAAAGAGTTATTAGAAGGTAACTGGGTGCGCAGTGATTATGGTGTGCCACCAATTATGATTTCGACTCCTGTAGTTTTAGAGCGTATAGAAATGAAAGATATTGACAGTACGCAACAAATAAAAATGACCATGTTTTCTTATGGTGATTTAGATTCTGACATGAATATTTTGGTGAGTACTTCTAAATATAAAGACCTAGGTAAAAATGCCGAAGGAGAGCCTAATAAAATAGATTTGAACTTAGCAATAGAAGGCAATCTTAAAATTTACGAAAATAATGGTGCTAAAAATCTCATTGTCAAAAAAGAACAATTTATAACCCCTAATGCTGCCGAAGGTTTAAAAGCCTATGGTACAGCACAATTTCCAACAGATAAAAAAGACGAATTTAGGGAAGCAGAATATGTCATTCTAGCGTTCACTTCAGAAAACGTCTTACAACAAATCGTTTTAGTTTGGAATAACCAAAACGAATACACCAATCAAACTATTGATCGTATTATAGATTCTGTAGAACTTAAAAAACTAGAAGAAGAGTAATGTTTGAAGGGATAGAATTTTTAAATAAAGAGTTTTTCTGGTTGTTTTTATTGCTACCATTAGCAATCGTATGGTATGTTTTTAAAAGAAAACAACAAACTGCAGAACTCAAAATGTCCAGCATTAAAGGGTTTAAAGTTGGGAGTTCTTTACTTCCAAAATTGCGACCGTTATTGTTTGTATTACGATTAGCTGCATTATCATTTTTGATTTTAGCTTTAGCAAGACCACGAACCTCAGACGAGACCACAAAAACAAAAACCACTAAAGGTATTGATATCGTCATGGCAATAGATGTGTCTGCAAGTATGTTGGCTAAAGATTTATTACCAAACCGATTAGAAGCTTTAAAAAAGGTCGCAGGAGAATTTATAAAAGGCAGACCAAACGATCGCATTGGTTTGGTAGAATATGCAGGAGAAAGTTATACAAAAACACCAATTACAAGTGATAAAAGTATTGTGCTGCGTTCGCTTAGAGATATAAAATATAATACGGTTATAGAAGGTGGAACTGCCATTGGAATGGGTTTAGCAACATCTGTCAACCGTTTAAAAGACAGTAAAGCAAAGAGTAAGATTATTATTCTACTAACAGATGGAGTTAATAATTCCGGATTTATTGATCCTAAAATTGCAAGTGAGCTAGCAGTAGAATATGGCATAAAAGTATATACGATAGGTTTAGGAACAAATGGAATGGCTTTATCGCCTTATTCAATTTTACCTAATGGAAGTTTTCAATACAGAAGAGTACAAGTAGAAATTGATGAAGAGCTCCTAAACGAGATTGCAGATGTCACTGGCGGAACTTACTTTAGAGCAACCGATAACAAGAAATTAAAAGAAATTTATAACGAAATAAATAAACTCGAAAAGACAGAAATCGAAGAGATTAAATACACAACGTATGATGAAAAATATCGTCCGTTAATTTTAATCGCTTTAGGCTTACTACTAATTGAAGTATTGCTGAGGTTTACTGTATTTAGAAGTTTTGTTTAAGCAAGAGTGAAAATTCGTTAATTCGTAGCAAAACAAATCTACGATTAAACGAAAAAAAATAAAAAAATAACTTAAGAGTAAGTTTTAAAACATGAGTGGAACGATTCCACGAATAAACAAAAAACAACTCAACAGTAATAATAAGAATAAATTTAAGGTAAGAGTAATACAGCTCAACACCTTAACAACAAACAACAAACAACTAAACAATTATATGTTTGACTTTCAATTAGAAGAAAAAGTTTGGTTTTGGATTTTACTGGCTATTCCAGTAATCATCCTACTATTTGCTGTCCTTCAGTTTTGGAAATATAGAACGCAAAAACGTTTTGCTAATTCTAAACTATTAAAGCGTTTGAGCCCAAATCAATCGTTGTTTAAATCCATTTTAAAGATTGTTGTATTGTGTTTAGCAATTGCTTGTTTCGCTATTGCATTGGTCAATCCTAAAATTGGCACGAAGCTAGAAACCGTAAAACGTCAAGGTGTTGATATTGTTTTTGCTGTTGATGTCTCTAAAAGTATGTTGGCAGAAGACGTCGCACCAAATAGACTAGAGAAATCAAAACAATTGGTGACCCAAATCATCAATAACTTGGCAAGTGATCGCGTTGGGATTATTGCATATGCTGGGAAAGCGTTTCCACAATTGCCTATTACTACAGATTATGCCTCAGCAAAAATGTTTCTCAATAACATGAACACAGATATGTTGTCTTCTCAAGGTACTGCAATTAGTGAGGCGATTGAATTAGCAAAAACGTATTTTGATGATGAAGAGCAGACTAATCGTGTATTGATTATTATTTCAGATGGTGAAGATCATGGCGAAATGGCAAGCAATATTGCAGAAGAAGCGAGTGATGAAGGCATCAGGATTTTTACCATTGGTGTTGGTGATGTTAAAGGAGGTCCAATCCCAATTAAACGTAACGGCATTTTACTCAATTACAAAAAAGATAATCAAGGGGAAACCGTTGTCACTAAACTCAACGAGGAAACTTTAAAGGATATCGCAGACGAAGCCAATGGAGCTTACATCAATGGTAACAATACAGCAGACGTTATCAAAGAAATTAAAGAGATTCTCAATAACATGGATAAAACCGAATTTGAAGCCAAAGAATTCGCAGATTATAAAGACCAATTTCAATGGTTTTTAGGTTTTGGAGTTTTCTTTTTATTCTTAGATATTTTCTTCCTAGAACGTAAAACAGGTTGGTTGAAACGACTCAATTTGTTTAATGAGAATTTTTAGGGTTGCTTCGGAAATGTTATAAATTGGAAGCTGTGACTAAAAATACAATTCCATTCAACACCAACCCATCCAATATTTTATAAATTCTTTAACTATATAAAGTTCACTAGTTTTATATCTTGCTAAGCGTTTTGCTTATGTCTAATTGACATTAAGATAAAGATTATTAAAATTATGAAGTTATACATCACATACATTTTCATTTTAATCTCTGGATTGTCTTTTGCACAAGATAAAGACAAAGAAAAAGAGAAACAGCTAGCCTTAGAAAGTGCCAAGAACTATGTCTATGAAGGTAATGAGCTAATTGATGCAGATAATTATATCAATGCAGAGATGGAGTATAGAAAAGCCATTTCTCAAGCACCATCTGTAGTTGCTGGTTCTTATAATTTAGGAAACACCTATTACGATAAAGGCAATTATGAAGAAGCGTTATATCGTCATACAGAAGCTGCAAAAAACGCAACCTCAAAAACAGAAAAGCATAACGCATACCACAATATGGGTAATGTGTTAATGAAAGAAGAGTTGTGCAAAGAAGCTGTTGAAGCTTATAAAAGTGCTTTGCGTAACGATCCAACTGATGATGAAACACGTTACAATCTTGCAATAGCTCAAGAATGTGCAGCACAACAACAGCAAGAACAAGACAAAGAAGAAGATAAAAAAGACGAGGATAAAGAAAACGAAGATAAAAAAGAGGACAAAAAAGAAGACGAGAAAAAGGAGGATCCTAAAGACGAAGGCGATCAAGATAAAAAAGATGGTGAAGACCAAAAAGATGAAGATGGAAAGCCAAAAGATGAAAAAGATCAAGGTAAAGGCGATAAGAAAGATGATAAAAAAGAAGAAGGCAAACCTAAACCACAACCAGGACAATTATCACCACAACAAATTAAGAACCTGTTAGAAGCCATGAACAATCAAGAACAAAAAGTTCAAGAGAAGATGAATGCCGAAAAACAAAAAGGAGCTAAGGTGAAAACTGAGAAAGACTGGTAGTTTTCAGTCACAGTTATCAGTAATAAGAAAGTTCAATAGTAAAAGAGACGAAAACAAAATTATAACAGATTAAAAATTAATTCTTAACATTTCCGAAGAAAAAATTGAGATGAAACTCATAAAACACATATCTATATTATTAATTGTACTCACATCGAGTATGACGTTTGCGCAGATTAAATTTGAAGCTAAAGTCAGCAAGACGAAATTAGGTCAAAACGAACGACTACGTGTTGATTTCACTATGAACAAGGATGGTGATAATTTTGAAGCTCCAGATTTTGAAAACTTTCAAGTCATTGGAGGACCAAACACATCTGTGAGTAATTCATGGCTCAATGGAGCACATTCTTACGCAAAAACGTACAGTTATTTTTTGGCTCCACAAAAGAAAGGACGATTTACAATAAAGAGCGCAAGTATTGAAATTGAAGGTAAAACCTATAAAACAAATGCAGTTACAGTACAAGTTACAAACGAAGTAAAACGACCTAATGACCCTTATAATGTAGAAGGTATTGCCTCTGAGAATATTCATTTAGTGGCTGAGGTTTCTAATGAGAATCCTTATCTTAATGAAGCAATTACTGTGGTTTATAAACTCTATGTGTCGTCAAATACCGGAGTGAGTAATTGGAGAGAAGTAGAGAATCCAAGATATAATGATTTTTGGAGTCAGAAGATAGATACTAAGGGTTTAAGAATCCAAAATGGAACCTATAAAGGTGAAGATTATCGATATGTAGTGCTTCGGAAAACGGTACTCTATCCACAAAAATCTGGTAAATTAGAGATAGAGCCCTTAAAACTAGATGTGACTGTTGAAGTGCCAACGAACCGAAGAGATATTTTTGGAGGCATGCATATGGCTCAAACCAATAGAACGGTTTCTGCAGGAAGTAGAACAATTAACGTAAAAGCGTTACCAGAAGAAGGAAAACCAGATGATTTTACAGGAGCAGTTGGTGATTTTAAGTTTAATGTGATGACCTCAAAATCTGAGCTTAATGCTTCGGAAAGTTTACGAGCTACAGTACAAGTAACAGGAAAAGGAAATCTTAAACTTTTTCAATTACCAAAACTTACATTACCAAGTTCTTTAGAGGTTTACGAACCAGAGCACAACGAAACAATAAGAACTTATCAAGGTGGAATGCAAGGATCTATTTCAGATAGCTATACGATTGTTCCGCAGTATAAAGGAAAATATCCTATACCAAGTGTTTCATTCTCATATTTTGATTTAGAGACTGAAACTTATAAACGTGTGACTTCTGGAGAGATTATTATTGATGTGATTGAAGGTCCAATAAATACCACAGCTGGAGATGATAATTTAGCAACAGCTAATGGTGATTCAAGAGAGACAACATTACAAAGTGATCAATTTGCATTTGTAAAAACAAAAGCGAATTTAAAGCCTATCGCATCTGATGATTTCTTTAAATCAACTGCATTTTGGAGTTCATTATTATCACCATTATTGTTGATTCCGTTAGCGCTTGTATATCGTAAAGAAAAGGAAAAACGTAATGCAGATGTCTTCGGAAATAAAATAAGAAAAGCAGATAAGCTTGCCAGAAAATACTTAGGAGAAGCCAAAAAAGCTTTGGGTAACAAAGAAGCATTTTACATCGCTCTTGAAAAAGCACTACATAATTACCTGAAAGCGAAATTACAGATTGAAACGAGTGATTTCAGTAAAGAAAAAATTGAAGAGATTCTAATCGAGCGACAAGTTAATGAGCCAACGGTAAAAGAATTTATTAGCATTTTAGAACATTGTGAACTGGCAAGATATACACCAATCACTAATGTAGAAATGCAACAAGATTATGAAAAAGCAGCATCAACGATTTCAATAATAGATAAAGAGATACAATAGAGATGAAACCTATACTTTACATACTCATATTTCTATTAGGCACACTATCATTTGCTCAAAACAAAAAAGTTTTTGAGCAAGCCAACACTTTGTATAATGATGGTAATTATACCGAAGCCTTAACTAAATACACCTCTATTTTAGATCAAGGCCATCATTCTGCAGAGTTATATTACAACATTGCAAATGCACATTATAAGTTAAATCATGTGGCTCCTAGTATTTACTATTACGAGAAGGCATTATTGTTAAAACCTAATGATAAAGAGATTTTAAACAACTTAGCGTATGCTAAAAATATGACTATTGATGCTATTGAAATAGTACCAGAAGTTGGTTTTTCTAGAGTGATTAAAAAAGCTACTAATATTATGGTTTTTGATAATTGGGCTAAATTATCGGTTGTATTAGTCGTGCTTTTTGTGTTGCTATTTTTAATGTATTACTTTTCTCAAAGCACATCAAAAAAACGTTTGGCATTTATTACGAGTGTATCAGCATTAATATTGGCTTTTATTGCACTTGCTTTTGCATTTAATAGCTATGATCTTGATCAAAAAAATCAAATAGCAATTGTTTTTGCTCAGGAAAGTCAAATTAAAAACGAACCTAATTTACGAAGTGAAGAAGCCTTTAAACTTCATGAAGGTACAAAGGTGCAAGTGATTGATACGGTTGCTAATTGGAAAAAAATAAAGCTATCAGATGGTAAAACAGGTTGGGTTATTACTGATGACATAAAATTAGTAACAGATTTTTAAAAATTCCTTAACACTTTTAAGGTCTTGTTACCGTATATTTGCACTTCAAATTTCAATTTATGTATAGAAAAACCATTGCAATTTTATTTTCGGTTATATTTGTGGCGTTAATTACTGCGCCAGCAATAATCATTGCTGTGGATGATTCTATTGATGTTTCTATTTTTTACAGTATTACTGAAGAAGAAGAAAAAGAAACCATAAAAGTATTTCCTCCAAATGAACTATACGAGGATGACTATTTGTTAACCTCTGGTGCTAATGATAATTTAGGATATTTCTTTAAAAATTACCTAAAACCGCATTTAAATATCATCTCTCCACCACCTGATTTTATTTAATATTTTTTCGATCGACATTTAATGTCCCCAAAATAAATATTAAAACAACTATTGAAATCTTTTCAATAGTAAAAAATCATTATATAAAAATGTTTAAAACATTAAAAAACGACTTGCCTGCAAGTGTCGTTGTATTTTTTGTGGCATTACCTTTATGTTTAGGTATTGCTTTAGCCAGTGGAGCACCTCTTTTCTCTGGTTTAATTGCTGGAATTATTGGAGGAATTATAGTAGGAGCCTTAAGTGGTTCTAAAATTGGAGTTAGTGGACCAGCAGCTGGTTTAGCAGCAATTGTATTAACAGCTATAGGTACTTTAGGAGGTTATGAAAACTTTTTAGTCGCTGTTGTATTAGGTGGTGTCATTCAATTACTTTTTGGAGTTTTAAAAGCTGGAATTATTGGATATTACTTTCCATCGTCAGTTATTAAAGGTATGCTTACTGGAATAGGTATTATCATTATTTTAAAACAAATTCCTCACTTTTTTGGTTATGATGGAGAACCTGAGGGTTCAGATAGTTTTACCTGGTCTTCTGGTGAAAATACATTTTCTGCACTATTGAATATATTTGACAATCTCATAGTTGGTTCTATGGTTGTTGGCTTTATTGCTTTGGGCATTTTGTTATTATGGAGTAACGTATTGGTTAAAAAAGGAAAGTTTTTTGAGATTATACAAGGCCCTTTAGTTGCTGTGGTTGTAGGTATTATTTTTTATATGGTAACACAATCTAGTGAATCATTGGCTATTGCAGAAACACATTTAGTAAGTGTTCCTGTTCCAGATAGTTTCGATTCTTTTATTGGCCAATTTAGTTTTCCTAATTTCATGGTTATTACAAATCCTGAAGTTTGGATTGTTGCATTTACTATTGCCTTGGTGGCAAGTTTAGAAACTTTATTATGTGTGGAAGCAACTGATAAATTAGATCCAGACAAAAATGTAACTCCAACAAATAGAGAACTTTTAGCACAAGGAACGGGTAATATATTATCGGGTTTAATCGGAGGTCTTCCAATTACACAAGTAATTGTAAGAAGTTCTGCCAATATTCAGTCTGGTGGTAAAAGTAAAATGTCGGCAATTATTCATGGATTTTTATTACTGATTTCAGTGATTTTAATCCCAACTTTACTTAATAAAATCCCATTATCTGTTTTAGCTGCAATTTTATTAATTGTTGGTTATAAATTAGCAAAGCCTGCTTTATTTGTAAAAATGTATAAGTTAGGATGGAAACAATCAGTGCCATTTTTTGTTACTGTTTTTGGTATTGTATTTATGGATTTATTAGTAGGTATTGGCTTAGGTTTAGCTGTTGGAGTAGTAGTTATATTGTTAAAAAGCTACCAAAACTCTCACTTTTTACATATTGAAGATAAAAGTAACGGAAAACATAGAATTAAAATGGAGCTTGCTGAAGAAGTGACATTTTTTAACAAAGGTGCTATTTTAAAAGAATTAGATAGTTTGCCAAGAGATACTTATTTAGAATTTGATGTCACTAAAACTAGATATTTAGACTATGATATAGTTGAAATACTCGATGATTTTGCCTTTAAAGCAAAAGAAAGAAATATTGATATTCGATTAATTTCAAAAAGAGGTATTGTTGAAAATCCACCGAGTTTTATTGAGTTTTTTCAATTGAGACCAAAATCAAATATTAGTTTAAGTTAGAATAAAATGAAAAATAATAAATATAAAATATTAGTACTTGCAGATTTAAAGAAATCTGCAAGTACAATCTTAAAAAGCAGTGTGAGTTTAGCCAAAATGATTGATGGTGAAATATCTTTGTTTCACGTTAAAAAGCACATTGACATTGTAAAAAGAGATAATCAATTCTCTGCAATGAGAACTTTAAATGAAGAGCATAATAATATTAAAAAGGCAATTGTTACATTAGTGAATGACACTTCAAAAACGTATGATGTAAAAGTTACAGGTAATTATGCTTTCGGAAAAGTAAAAGAAGAAATACAAAAGCAAATTAAACTTTATAATCCAGATATTATAGTTTTAGGTCAACGTGATCCAGCATCATTCAAACTAATTGGTGATAGTATAACTCGTTTTATACTAAAAAAGTTTAATGGAATTATAATGATTGCTTCAAATGAAAACGCATTGGTTCCAAATGAAAAAATGACATTAGGCGTTTTAAATGGTTCTAATAAAATTTTTGACACTAAATTATCTAAAGATTTGATAACGCATACAACAACTCCATTAAAATCTTTTAAAATTGTAAATAGTCAGGAATCAGATATGAATCCTTTAGATTTAAATGAAGAAAAAATGATCGAGTATGTCTTTGAGCAAAATGATAATGCTATAACAACACTTTCATCATATCTACTTAAAAATAACATTAATTTGTTATGTGTTGATAGGGCTAATACTAAAACCAAGAATAAAAAAAATACAAATACACCATTAAAAGAAGTGGTTAACAAGTTAAATGTTTCATTATTAGTTTCAGAAGCATAATTATAAATATTATTTTAATAAACATAAAAACATATACATATGAAAGCGCATACAAAAGAAACTCAAGCGACAATGACACCAGATAAGTCATTACAATATTTAATAGAAGGAAATCAAAGATTTCAAGATAATTTAAAAGCAAATCGTAACCTTTTAGAACAAGTAAATGATACTAGCGATGGTCAATTTCCATTTGCAACAATTTTAAGTTGTATCGATTCTAGAGTATCAGCAGAATTGGTTTTTGACCAAGGATTAGGTGATGTTTTTAGCGTACGTATTGCAGGTAATTTTGTAAACGAAGATATTTTAGGAAGCATGGAATTTGCTTGCAAATTAGCAGGAACAAAACTAATCGTAGTTTTAGGTCATACAAGTTGTGGTGCGGTAAAAGGCGCTTGTGATCATGCAGAAATGGGTAATTTAACGAAGCTAATAGAAAAAATTACACCTGCAGTAAATGCAGTTTCAGAACCTAAAGATGAAAGCTTACGAACGTCTAAAAATTTAGATTTTGTTGATGAAGTCTCTAAGAAAAACGTAGAATTAACTATAGATAGAATTCATGCCGAAAGTCCAATTTTAACAGAGATGGAAAAAAATGGTGAGATTAAGATAGTTGGAGCAATGTACGATATCAATACTGGTGCTGTTGAGTTTTATTAATAAAAAACAACCCATTGATGAGTCAATTTAAAATGAAAAAGAAAAGCAAAATAGCAGCACTAATTATTGTATTAGTGTTGCCGCTTTTTGCTATGTGTCAAGATAGTAATTTAGGTAATTGGTTAATATACATTGGTAACAAAAAATTAAATTCTAAGTGGAATATTCATAATGAAGTTCAATATAGAAATTATAATGCTGTTGGTGATTTAGAACAGTTGCTTTTAAGAACTGGAATTGGCTATAATTTATCAGAAAATAATAACAATCTATTACTCGGTTATGGTTATATTCTATCCGAAAATTATATAGGTGATACAGACGACAAAATATCTGTAAATGAACACAGAATTTTTCAACAGTTTACCACAAAACAGAACATTGGTAAAGTAGGTTTAAGTCATCGCTACCGTTTTGAACAACGCTTTGTAGAAGACGATTTTAAAATGCGTTTAAGGTATTTCTTAGGAATAAAAATTCCGCTTCAATATAAAGAAGAAGGTAAAAACCCTCTCTATCTTTCATTGTATAACGAAATATTTTTAAATACTAAATCTTCTGTTTTTGACAGAAACAGAGTGTTTGGTGGTTTAGGATATGAATTTTCAGATAATTTGAGATTTGAATTAGGTTATATGAACCAGTTTTTTGAAACATCTGGAAGAGATCAAATTAATATTATAGCATTTGTAAATTTCTAAGAAATCTTTATTAAAGCGCTTTTATATAAATAAAAATTAGAGTATTTTAATGCATTACTAAAACTAAACTATGAAGAACTTATTTTCTAATATTAAAGGAGATGCCTTTGGTGGAATTACCGCAGGAATAGTAGCCTTACCATTAGCACTAGCTTTTGGAGTATCCTCAGGTTTAGGACCAGAAGCAGGTCTGTATGGAGCCATTTTTATTAGCTTTTTTGCAGCTCTATTTGGAGGAACAGCAACGCAAATCTCGGGTCCAACAGCACCAATGACAGCTGTTAGTATGGTTATTATTGCAGGTATTGTTGCTGCAAATGATGGAAGTGTAGAAAAAGCATTACCAGCTATTTTAACCGTTTTCTTATTAGCAGGTTTAATACAAGTTGGTCTTGGATTAATAGGGATTGGGAAATATATAAGATATATTCCATATCCTGTAGTTTCTGGTTTTATGACTGCTATTGGAGTTATAATATTACTTACTCAAATTTTACCTTCAATTGGGTATTATCCAAAGGAAGACGAAGCTTTTGTAGAACAATTTAAACCACAAGCTGAAGAAGTTATATTAGAGAATATTTTAAAAGAAGAAGCAGGAGAAGGAATATTAGTTCTTGAAAATTTTAAAGAAACTATAGATCGAGCTGAACTAATTACTCCAGAACAAATTTTAAACGAATCTCAAACATTAGCAGCTAAAGAAGCTTCTGGTACTGTTGGAGCAATAAAAGTATTACCAAGAGCTTTAAAGAATATTAATTGGTTAGAACTGATATTAGCTTTAGGAACCATATTTATTATTTATGGTTTTAAGCGTATTACAACTGCAATACCAAGTACATTAGTTGCCCTTATTATAATGTCAGGAATTGCCTATGGATTTAATTTAGGATATAGACCTATTTCCGAAATCCCTGGAGGTATCCCAATTCCAAGATTAGAAATGTTTACTAGTTTTAGTTTAGGTAGTGTAACACCTTATATTTTTACAGCACTTACACTTTCTCTTCTAGGCGCAATAGATTCTTTGTTAACAAGTGTCGTTGCAGATAACATGACCAAGACTAAACACAAACCAAACAAAGAATTAATTGGTCAAGGTATTGGTAATAGTATTGCTGCTCTTTTTGGAGGTATTCCTGGAGCTGGAGCAACAATTAGAACCGTTGTAAATATTAATGCTGGAGGTAAAACTAAATTATCTGGTATGATTGCAGGAATCATGCTATTACTTATAATGTTAGTGTTAGCACCAGTTGCCTCAAAAATCCCTGCTGCAGTTCTAGCAGGTATTTTAATAACTGTTGGTATTGGTGTAATGGATTATAAAGGGTTAAAAGCAATTCCAAGTTTACCAAGAGATATTAAATTAGGACCTATAAAGTTAAGTTCAGAAGTTCTAATAATGATAGTTGTATTATTACTATCAACATTTTGGGATTTAATTTATGCAGTAGGAATTGGTCTAATAATAGCTTCATTAATGTTTATGAAGAAAATAGGAGATTTGACAGCAGAACGTTCTGATGTGAAATCATTAAACGAGGAGGCTTGGGATGATGAAGGGGCTTTTCCTACTAATTTAAAAGAAGAAGTATTTATTAAACACCTTAAAGGGCCATTATTTTTTGGTTCTACTAGTGATTTCCAAGCGTTAACAGATCAGATTCCTAAAACTGCAAAAACGGTTATTCTAAGACTAGGTCGTATGCAATATATGGATCAATCTGGACTATATGCCATGGAAGATATGCTACTAGAATTAAAAAAGAATGATGTTGAAGTATTATTCGTCGGACTTTTAAAACAGCCAAGATATATGATGGAACGAATTGATATAATTCCTGACTTTATTCCAAATGAACATATTTTTAAAGATTTTAAAACCTGTTTAAAGTGGGTTCAAAAAAATATTAAGGACACCATATAAAAACATATCATGAATCTAGATAACGTATTTAAAAATAATGAAAAGTGGATCAAAGATAAACTGGCTTCCGATCCTAATTATTTTGAAGAATTAGGTAAAGGTCAAAACCCAGAATTATTATTTATTGGTTGTTCAGACAGTAGAGTAACTGCAGAAGAATTAATGGGACTCGGTCCTGGAGATGTTTTTGTGCATCGAAATATTGCAAATATGGTATCAGGAATTGACCTCAACGCTATGTCTGTTGTAGAATATGCTGTAACACACTTAAAAGTTAATCATGTTGTAGTTTGTGGTCACTATGCTTGTGGTGGAGTAAAAGCGGCTATGCAATCTGCAGATTTAGGTGTGCTCAATGGTTGGTTAAGAAACATCAGAGATGTTTACAGAATACATCATGATGAACTTAATGCTATAAAGGACGAAGAAAAAAAGTATGACAGACTTGTAGAACTCAACGTTCAAGAACAATGTGTCAATTTAATTAAAACTGCAGCTGTTCAAAAAGCTTATAGAGATAGAGCTTTAAAAGTACATGGTTGGGTTTTTGATGTCCACACAGGAAAATTAATTGATTTAAAAATAAATTTTGAAAAATATCTAAATGATATTATGGAAATTTATCACCTAGATTAAAAATCTTTTCAAGAAATAAGAAATACAAACTGTCTATGAAAATAGGCAGTTTTTTTATGTCTAAGCATCAGTCTCAGCATGTTCTGAAGTAGCTTCTTTTCCTTTGTTTAAAATACTTGGAAAAATCATTGGAGCTAGAGATTTTACTGGTTCATAAAGTATAGAATCCTTTAAATCTTCTTCATCTGCAAAGGGAATAGTATTATTCATATTATCAAAAACAATAAGAAGTATACTTAAAATTAATCCAATCTTAAGTGCACCAAAAACACCACCTAAAAGCTTATTTAAAATCCCAAGAGCAGCAAAATCTGCTAGTTTAGTTAATGCTTTTCCGGCAAGAGCAATAATTAAAACGATGATAACAAATGTAACAGCAAAAGCAACAATATTTATATATTTTTCATCCCAATCGAGCTTGCTATCTAAAAATTCCGCAGCATAATTACTAAAATGAATCGCACCATAAATCCCAGCAACAAGAGCAACTAAAGAAGCAACTTCAACAAAAAGTCCTTTCATAACACCTCTTATGAGACCAAAAAGTAAAAGTGCACCCAATATAATATCAATGATTGTCATAGTAATAGTTTGTTTTAACCTGAACACAGGTTTATAACAAACCTACATAATTTTTCTCATTTTAAAATAATAACGTCTTTTGAGACCTTATAGTTTACTAACTTTGCAATCTTAATTAATAAAAAATGATTTTCGTACCTACGGAAATGTAACTATGGCAAGAGACGAACAATTAAAACAACGTTGGGATTTAGTAGTAGAAAAGTTGTCTGCAACATTTGCTGATGGTGATCCATTAGATTTAGACGCTATAATTTATTTAATTGGTGTACAAGAATTGGGACAGCTAGATCGAAAATTTAAAAAAGATCATAAGCTCGATTTAATGCATATTGCAATTTGTAAGTTGCTGACACCTTATGGTTACTATGAATTTGATTTTGCAGATGATGAAGGTTGGCCTCACTACAAAGTTAAAGAAGAGTTGCCACCATTAAAAGCAGGAGAACAAAGTGTTTTGATGAAAGATGCTATTGTCAACTATTTTCTTGAATCTGAATTTATTAAATAAAAAATATATTAAATTTACCCATAATTTAAAATTCAAAAACCCAAAACAACATGAAAAAATTAATTTTACTTTTTAGCGTAATTGCACTTACATTCACATCTTGTGGTAGTGATGATGATTCAGGATCTGGTCAAGATCAATTTATTGGCTTCTGGAAATATACTCAATATCTAGAAGATGGTGTTGTACAAGAATTAGATTTATGTGAGGATTTAGATACCATATTAATTTCAGCAAATGGTACTTATAATTCAAAAGGATATTACGATTATGGAGATGGTTGCGAATTAGATTATGATGAATCTGGTACCTGGGAAAATTTAGGTTCTGGTAATTATTCTTCAACTTCAGATGGTGACACATATGTTGTACATATTGAATTTAGTGGTAATCAAATGTTTCTTGATGAGGTTTATGAAGGTGTAACTTATAGAGATGTTTATACTAGACAATAAAACTTTTTTTAAAAAATAGCAAAAACGCCTTCTATATGAAGGCGTTTTTTGTACATAAAATCATTAAATTTGCCATTCATTTTAAGGAGACATGATAGATAAGATAAAAGAACTTATAGCAGAAGCTGAAGCATTTAAAGCACAATCTAAAGAAGAGGTTGAAGCGTTTCGTATAAAATACTTAGGTAAAAAAGGATTGCTTAATGATTATTTTGCTGAGTTTAAAAATGTGGCTAACGAGCAAAAAAAAGAGTTTGGTCAAACCATTAATAAACTAAAGCAAACTGCAGAAGCTAAAGTTAATGCCTTAAAAGATGAATTAGAAAGCAAAGAAGAAACAAAAGGAGTTTATGGCGATTTATCTCGTCCAGGAGAACCTATTGCAATTGGTGCTCGTCATCCAATATCTATTGTAAAAAATCAAATTATTGATATCTTTTCTCGAATTGGGTTTAATGTTAGTGAAGGTCCAGAAATAGAAGATGATTGGCATAATTTTACAGCATTAAACTTGCCAGAATATCATCCTGCTCGTGATATGCAAGATACGTTCTTCATACAAACAGATCCAGACATATTGTTACGTACACACACAAGTTCTGTGCAAGTGCGATACATGGAAAACAACAAACCACCAATTCGTACCATTTCACCAGGTAGAGTATTTAGAAACGAAGCAATTTCTGCACGTTCTCATTGCTTCTTTCACCAAGTAGAAGGTTTATATATTGATAAAGATGTAAGCTTTGCAGACTTAAAACAAACGCTTCAATATTTTACTACGGAAATGTTCGGGAAAAGTAAAATACGTCTACGACCATCATACTTTCCGTTTACAGAACCTAGTGCAGAGATTGATGTATTTTGGGGATTAGAAACCGAAACCGATTACAAGATAACTAAAGGTACAGGTTGGCTAGAAATTGGAGGATGTGGTATGGTAGATCCTAATGTATTAGAGAATTGTAAAATTGATCCAACAGAGTATTCCGGATTTGCATTTGGTGTTGGTATTGATAGAATAGCAATGCTACTTCACCAAATAGGTGATATTCGATTGTTAAGTGAAAATGATGTACGCTTCTTAGAGCAGTTTAAATCTGCCTTATAAACGTTACCTATATATATTTAAAGCCGACTGTTAATAGTCGGCTTTTTTATTTAACAACAAATTAACTTCGTCTAGTTCGGTTTGTTCCGAACTAACATATATATTTGCATAGAAATTTACTGTAGATTAATATTTCTGTATTAAAAAACAGTAATAAGATAATTTAAAATGAAAGAAGAAATCTGCCAAAAAAAAATGAGTTTAGTTGAGAAACTAGGCGTGCATTTAGAAAATAGAGAGCAATTAGCTCCTGTTGCAGCACGTATTTTAGCTTACATCATTCTTACAGGTAAAAAAGGAACCACTTTTGAAGATATGGTAACCATACTTTGTGCAAGTAAGAGTACTATTTCTACCCACCTTAATCATTTACAAGATTTAAACAAGATTGTGTATTTCACAAAAACTGGAGATCGCAAAAAATATTTTGTAATTAATAAAGATATGGTTGTTCAACATATTGATAACATGATAAATAAATGGAATGAAGAACGAGAAATTCACTTAGAATTAAAAAATTATAAAGAAACTATAAACAACAATAAAATTGATAATGAAGACGAGAAATTCGATCTAAGTTTTCATGATGATTATATCAAATTTATAGATGGAGCAACAGCTTCCGTAGAAGAATTAAGAACAAATCTAGCAAACAATAAATTCAATATTTAACTAAGATAAAAATGAGACATAATAAATTACTAGTGTTATTTGCACTAAGTGTGTTTTTAGTCGTTTTAAGTTGTGGAAACACAGAGGAAAACAAATCAGTTGTAGAAGCACCACCTGCAGCTTTTCCAGTAGCTCAAATACAAAGTAAAACTGTAACAGGATATACTGAATATCCTGCAACTATAGAAGGTATGGTTAACAGTGATGTGAGAGCTAAAACATCAGGATATATTGAAAAAGTTTATGTTGACGAAGGTCAAAAAGTACGTAAAGGACAAATGTTATTTAAATTAGAAACGCAGTCTTTAAGTCAAGATGCTGGAGCTGCAAAAGCACGTGTTAATGTAGCACAAGTAGAAGTAGATAAATTGATACCACTAGTAGAAAAGAATATCATTAGTCCAGTACAATTAGAAACTGCAAAAGCTAATTTGGCACAAGCAAAAGCTAACTATAGTGGTGTTTCTGCTACTATTGGTTATGCAACTATAAAAAGCCCAATTGATGGTTATGTTGGTTCAATTAATTTTAGAGAAGGTGCTTTAATTAGTCCAAGCGATGCAAAACCTTTGACGACAGTTAGTGAAATTGAGCAAGTTTATGCTTTTTTTAGTTTTAATGAGGCGCAATATATAGACCATTTACAAAGATCTGAAGGGAAAACTAAAGCTGAGCGCATTAAAAATTCGCCAGACTTAAGTTTGATTTTAGCAAATGGTAAAATCTATTCTGAAAAAGGACGTATTCAAACAAGTACTGGTCAAATAAATCAGAGTACAGGAACGATACAAATTAGGGCAGCTTTTGACAATCCAAACGAAATCTTAACCAATGGTAACAGTGGTAAAATAAGATTTCCTATAGAATATAAAGACGCTATAGTTGTTCCACAATCTGCAACCTTTGAGCAACAAGGAAACATTATGATTTTTATACTTGGTGAGGACAATAAAGTTGCAACTTCTATTTTAAATGTTAAAGGTACAGTAGATAACTTATATGTTGTAGAATCTGGTTTAAATACAAATGATAAAATTGTCGTATCAGGAGTTGGTAAATTAAGAAACGGTATGACCATCTCGCCTCAAGAAACTTCATTTGAGGAAGCTATTACACCTGTTGCAACTTTATTCAGAAATTAGATAAAACAAAAAACATATCAATCATGTTAAAAACATTTATTGAAAGACCTGTTCTTTCAACGGTAATTTCTATTATCATAGTTTTGCTTGGAGTTATTAGTATAACTAGTTTACCTATAGAAGAATACCCAGATATTGCACCACCAACTATTAAAGTTACTGCAAATTATACAGGAGCAAACGCCGAAACTGTTTTAGAGAGTGTCATCATACCAATTGAAGAACAAATTAATGGTGTAGAAGGTATGACATACATTACTTCTACTGCATCTAATACAGGATCAGCAGAAATTACAGTTTATTTTGATCAAGAAATTGATGCAGATATTGCAGCTGTAAATGTTCAAAACCGTGTTGCAAGAGCAAATCCATTATTACCTCAAGAAGTTATTCAAACAGGTGTAACAACGCAAAAGCAAGAAACAAGTGCGTTAATGTTTATATCTATGTATTCAGAGAGCGAAGATTATGACGCTACGTTTATTCAGAATTACTTGAAAATTAATGTGATTCCTGCAATGCAACGTATTAGTGGTGTTGGAGATGTTAGTGTATTCTCGCAACAAGATTATGCGATGCGTATTTGGTTGAATCCTGAAAAACTAGCATCATACGGTTTAATTCCTTCAGATATTTCTGCTGCACTAGCAGAACAAAATTTAGAAGCTGCAGCTGGTTCATTAGGACAAAACAATGGAGAATCGTTTTCTTATACATTGACTTACAGTGGTCGTTTTAAAAATGAAAGCCAATACAGTGACATTGTAATTAAAGCATTAGGAAACGGAGAGTTTTTACGTTTAAAAGATGTTGCGACTATTGAATTAGATGCACAATCGTATTCTTCTAACGCTATGAGTTTAGGACATCCAGCTGTATTTATGGGTATTTTTCAAACTAAAGGATCTAATGCGCAAGAGATTATTGAAAATATTAAAACCACGTTAACTTCCGTAGAAAAAGATCTTCCAGAGGGTTTAAATATTTTTGTGCCTTATGATACAAGTTTATTCTTAAATGCATCAATTGAAAAAGTGGTTACCACTTTATTAGAAGCCTTTGTGTTAGTATTTTTGGTAGTATTTCTCTTTTTACAAGATTTTCGTTCAACGTTAATACCAGCAATTGCAGTACCTGTGTCAATTATTGGTACGTTCTTTTTCTTAAGTGTATTTGGATACTCCATTAACTTGTTAACGCTATTTGCATTAGTACTTGCCATTGGTATTGTGGTTGATGATGCTATCGTTGTTGTGGAAGCTGTTCATGCTAAAATGGATGAAGGCGAAAAGGATCCTAAAAAGGCGACATTAACAGCTATGAATGAAATTTCTGGAGCTATCATCTCTATTACCTTGGTAATGGCTGCGGTATTTATTCCAGTTACGTTTGTAACAGGTCCAACAGGTGTGTTTTATGAACAATTTGGTGTGACGCTAATTATTGCAATTCTTATTTCAGCAGTAAATGCCTTAACATTAAGTCCAGCATTATGTGCTTTATTATTAAAAGAGCATAAAGATGATGAAGAATTAAAAGGAAAAAGTCCATTAAAACGTTTTTATACTTTATTCAATCGTGGATTTAATGCTTCAGTAGAGCGTTATGGTAAATCACTTCAGTTTTTATATAAAAGAAAATTTGTCTCTGTTATATTATTAATCATCGCTGTTATTGGAATCTATTGGGCTTCTACAACAACACCAACAGGTTTTGTTCCTAATGAAGATAGAGGAATTATTTTTGCAAATATAGAATTACCTCCAGGAGCTTCTTTAGATAGAACAGATGCTGTAGCAAGAAAATTATATGAAAAAGCAGAAGGTATAGACGGTATTGTAGGTGTCAACTTCATTAAAGGACGAAGTTTAATTAGTGGAGCTGGTAGTAATTTTGGTTTTGGAATTATAAAACTAGAAGATTGGGCAGATCGTACAGATCCTTCACTTTCAGCACAAGCTATAACAGGTAAATTATTTGGTATTGCAGCTACTATTCCAGATGCTAATATCATTTTCTTCTCACCACCAAGTATTCGTGGTTTTGGTAACTCGTCTGGTTTTGAAATCAACTTATTAGATAAGTTTGGAGGAGAGTTTACCGATTTAGACAAAGCCAATAAAGAGTTTTCTATGGCTTTAATGAGTCATCCAGAAATTAAATATGCAACGTCTTCTTTCAATACAAATTATCCACAATATGAAATGGAAGTGAATGTGCCTTTAGCGAAAGAAAAAGGAGTTTCGGTAACGAGTATCTTTTCAACTTTACAAGGTTATATTGGTGGAGTTTACGCATCAGATTTCTCTAGATTTGGAAAGCAATTTAGAGTGTATATACAGGCTTTACCAGAAGATAGAGCAGATGAAAGCGCACTAAACAGTATGTATGTAAGAACAGATACTGGTGAAATGACACCAATTACACAGTTTGTGAATTTAAAACGTGTGTATGGTCCTCAATCTGTAACACGTTTCAACTTGTTTAATTCTACAAGTATAACTGGTGCGACAAATGAAGGATTTAGTACAGGTGATGCTATTAGAGTTATAGAAGAAGAAGTCGCTAAGTTACCAAGTAATTATACAGTTGCTTATTCTGGTTTAACACGAGAAGAAGTGAATGCAGGAAACCAAACAACATTCATATTTATATTAAGTATTCTATTTGTATACTTTTTGTTAAGTGCACAATACGAAAGTTATTTATTGCCATTTGCGGTTGTATTATCCTTACCATTTGGTGTGTTCGGAGCGTATATAAGTACTAAGTTTTTTGGGTTAGAAAACAATATCTATTTCCAAATTGCTTTAATCATGTTAATAGGTCTGCTCGCTAAAAATGCCATACTTATTGTAGAGTTTGCATTGCAACGAAGAAAGAATGGAGAAAGCATTGTGGATGCAGCTATTCATGGAGCAAAAGCGCGTTTGCGTCCAATTTTAATGACCTCATTCGCCTTTATTTTAGGATTAATGCCTTTAGTGTTAGCAAAAGGTGTTGGGTCTGAAGGTAACAATTCAATTGGTACAGGAGCAGCAGGAGGAATGCTAATTGGTACACTTTTAGGTGTTTTTGTAATTCCAATCTTATTTATATTATTTCAGTGGTTACAAGAAAAAATTTCTAGTAAACCAGCAGTACAAACTATTGAAGAATAAAAATTATGAAATCTACAAATAAATATAAATTTCTTAGCAAATCAATTCTTATTCTATTGATCGCTTTAACACTGCAAAGTTGTTTTGTAGCTAAAGACTACACAAGACCAGAATTAGCAGAAACTGAAGCACTTTACAGAACAAATAATCTACCAACAGATAGTATTTCTATGGCAGATCTATCTTGGAAAACATTATTCACAGATCAATATCTTCAACAATATATTGAAGAAGGTTTGCAAAATAATATGGATGTTCGTATTGCAATTCAGCAAATGGTAGCAGCACAAGCTTATGCAAAACAAGGTAAAGCAGGTTATTTACCATCAGCTAGCGTTGGTGCAAATTGGACGCATCAAGAATTATCCAAAAACAGCCAATTCGGAGCGTTTTTAAGCGATACATCTACAGATCAGTTTGATGTAACAGCAAATCTTTCATGGGAAGCAGATATTTGGGGTAAAATAAGAAGTAACAAAAGAGCAACTCAAGCAGCATATTTGCAAAGTGTTGCTGGACATCAAGCAGTAAAAACACAATTGATTTCTAGTATTGCAAATACCTATTACAACTTGTTAGCTTTAGACGCGCAGTTAGAAGTTACTAAGCAAACCATTGCAACAAGAGAAAGTGGAGTAACAACTATTAAAGCATTAAAAGATGCAGGACAAGTAACACAAGTTGCAGTAGATCAAAATGTCGCGCAATATAATAGTGCAAAGGCATTACAAGTAGATATTGAAACAGCTATTTTTAAAACTGAAAATACGCTAAGTATATTGTTAGGTAAAACACCTCAAAATTTTGAAAGAAGTACTTTAGATGTTCAAAAAATAGAGCAAGATATTGTACTTGGCGTACCAGCAACTTTGCTTAGCAATAGACCAGATATTATGGCTGCTGAGTATAATTTAATCCAATCTTTTGAGTTAACAAATGTGGCAAAAAGTAACTTATATCCATCATTGACGTTAACTGCATCTGGAGGTTTACAAAGTTTAGAATTAGACAATCTATTTAATGCTAATTCATTATTTGCAAATATTGTTGGTGGATTAACGCAACCACTTTTTAATCAGCGTAAGCTAAAAACACAAAGAGAAGTTACAATTGCACAACAAGAACAGTCTTTACTTGAGTTTAAAAAGACCTTTTTAGTAGCAGGAAATGAAGTATCTAATGCTTTATTTAGTTATGAGTCTGAGGTAAAGAAATATGAATTTAGAAAAAACGAAGTCGAAGCGTTACGTACAGCCGAAGCTAACTCAGAAGAGTTGCTTAAAAACGGTTATGCAAACTATTTAGACCTATTAACAGCAAGACAAAGTGCATTAAGTGCCGAGCTTAATATTATAGATAGTAAACTACAACAACTAGTATCTATTGTAGATTTATATGAAGCACTAGGAGGAGGATGGAGATAAAATAAATAAAGATGATTACTAAAGCAGAATTGTTAAAGTGTTCTATTGATAAGTTTACCCAATTTGGTAGTAAGCATGTTACTTTAGATGAGTTAGCACATGAGCTTGGTATTTCTAAAAAAACAATTTATACGTTTTTTGATAATAAAGAAGATCTGGTAGCTTCTAGTCTTGAAAGTTTATTAAATGAGTATAAAGAAGATATAAATAGGTTGATTAATAGCAATGGTAAAGACCCTATTTTATGTGTTATTTTAATTTACCAGAGAGGGTTTGATTATTTAAAATATTTCAAGCCCTCTTTTCTTTTTGGTTTAGAAAAGTATTACCCTAAAGCGAGTCAGTTATTTGATGACTTTGTCAAAGAGCTATCAAATAGCATAGTATTTAACTTATTGAGAAAAGCACAAGAAGCTGGCAACATTAAAAAGGAAGTGAATATAAAATTGATTGTCAAGATTTATTTTTTTAGAATTGATAACCTTGTGTTTAAAGAAAAAAATTTGTTTGAATTATATCCAAAAGAAGAGCTTTTTGAACATTTAGTCATCTATAACCTTAAAGGGATTATAAGTAATAATTATTCTAATTCTTATTTTGAATAGTTTACTATTTTTGAAACATGAAAAAAGACATCCACATCACAAAAGTAGAAGACGTTTTCGTCGCAGTCGTTCAAGAGCAACATCCAGAATATAAAACCGATGATTGGAATGCCTATATCATTAATAATAGAGATGTCGACTTAGATACTGTATTGATTGTATCAAAAGGCTATTCCGAAGAAAAAATAACACCTCTAATGCGTCATTCAATAAAATTACTACCAGCAAGAAGCTATGCAAAGATTGAGTTCATGCAAAAAGATCTACTTAAATTAAATAATGAGTTTAAAGTCACTTTTTTTGAAGGCAATCAAATGTTAGATAAAACGTATGTCTTTAGAAAGAATACCATTAACGAAAAGGCTTTGCAAACGATACCTTTGATGCAATTGAAAGGGGTTTTAGTGAAGTAATAACTTCCGTCCTTCGGACACCTTCCCTTTAAAAGGGAAGGAATTAGATATGGCGTTTTTTTAAACTATTAAAATTTTATAAAGAATTTGAAGACGAGGTGGTTATTTGTAAGATAATAACTTTAATGAATTTTCTATTTTATAACAAACAGCCATAATAAGGAATTCGCTAATCCAACTTATCCGTCAACTTCTTAAAAACCTTTTTAGGATCTTTATTTTCATACAGAATTTCATAAACTGCATCAATTATTGGTAAACGTGTTTTCTTGGCATTTTTCTTATTGAGTTCATGTGCACTTTTGGTAGCATAATAACCTTCGGCAACCATGTTCATTTCCATTTGCGCAGATTTCACAGTGTAGCCTTTACCAATCATGTTTCCAAACATGCGATTTCTAGAGAAAACAGAGTAACCTGTTACTAGTAAGTCACCCAAATAAGCTGAGTTATTGATATTTCGTTTCATCTTGTGCATTTTTTTGATAAAACGCTTCATTTCACGAATGGCATTACTCATCAATACACTTTGAAAATTATCACCATAGCCCAATCCGTGAGCCATACCAGCAGCAATAGCGTAAATATTTTTAAGCATCACAGCATATTCAGTACCAATAACATCATCGCTAATTTTTGTTTTGATATAATCACTCGACAAGGCATCTGCTATAGTTTGCGCTTTTTTTGCATCATCGCATGATATGGTTAAATAAGATAAACGCTCTAAAGCAACTTCCTCTGCATGACAAGGACCAGCAATTACAGCAATATTCTCAAAAGGAATTTTATACACATCATGAAATTGCTCACCAACGAGTTTTCCTGTTTCTGGCATGATTCCTTTTACTGCAGATACGACTGTTTTATTCGAAATATCTACGGTGAGTTTTTGTAACTCGGCATGAATAAAGGCGGACGGAATCACAAAAATCAAAATATCTGCCCATTCTGCAATTTCGTTAATGTCATTACTCAATTTGAGTTGCTCAGTATGAAATTCTACAGAGCTTAAATAACTAGGATTATGTTGCTCTTTTAGGATGTGTTCTTTGGTGTAAACACTTCTCATATACCAACCTATTTCATCTAAGTTTTCAGAAAGCATTTTAACTATAGCTGTTGCCCAACTTCCTGCTCCAAATACTGCATATTTTAATGGTTTACTCATTTAAAATTCTTCTTTTAATTTCCGCACTTCAACATGCTCAGCACAAGTGAAAACGGAAAACTTATTCTTCATCCAAAAATACATATTTTATGGCCCATTTCCGAAGAGAAAATACATACATTTTTATTTTTGGCACGCGTTTTGAATCTTATTAAATAGAAATCAAAAAACGGAACATTATGAAATGAACATATGTATTCTAAATCTGAATTTAATATTAGATTTTTGAAAATTATGTGAATTCCATTTGACGACAGTTTTAATTAAAAAACGTACAAATGAAAACAATCAAACTACTTTTAGGTTTTGCTTTAACAGCAACATTATTTACGTCGTGTTATACAGACGAAGTAATTGTAAACGATTACAATCATAATCCGGGAATTTCTTTAAATCAATTATTGAGTTCTTATGAGTTATGGTATGTAGATATCAATCAAACTCTAGGGAATGGAGAGACTCCATTCTTAAATATAGCATTTACCATATCGTTTAGAAATGGAGTTGTATATGCAAATAATAATCTAGTTGGTATTGGTAATCAAGGTAATGGATATGGAATTGATGTAGGTGTTTATGATGCTTATGATATGATTTTAGATATCAATCATGATATTGATGGGTATGAAACATTTGATGTGTACCAAATTGATAACAATACCATAGAATTATATAACCCATTTAATGATACTTCGTATTTCTTAAATGGATACCAGAGAAGTAATTTTGATTATGACTTCGTATTCTATGATAACATTCATTATTTCTTACAAGAATATGAAGCATGGGAAAAAACATACACAAGTACATTTGGCGCCATAAATGAATTTGATAATGAGAACTACCTTCAGTTTTTAGCTGGCGGAAACGACTCAGAGTTTAGAAGCTCTCAAGATTCTAATATTGGAAATCCAGATAACATTTATTGGGATTATACAGGTGTTTATGGTGTTGGAGATGTGAGTGGTAATATGTACTTAAAAACATTAACACTAGATTATGATTTCTTCGACAATGAATACTTCGAGTTGAGCGTTATTAATGATCAAAGGATAGAATTATTTCATCCATCATCTGAAACCGTGTATGAGTTTACAGGACGTGGATATATTCAATTCTTAAGAGAAACAGATGCGACAGGAAAGCGTATAGATGGAAAAAAAGAATTAAAAAAACGTAAGCAGAAAACTGCTAAAAAAGATAACCCAAGAGAAAATACAAGGAGCTAGATTTGGTTGGTTATTTAGTCTCCAGAAACGTCCACCTCATTAATTTGAGTTGGGCGTTTTCTTTTGTGTTCAATTTTTTTTCTTCGGAAATGTGACTTCACACAATAAATGGTGTCCAAGAAATGTAGTTGGTCATAAAATTGGAATTCATGAAGAATTTCGCCAACTTTACAATCATATAATTAACACGAACTAGAAAAGATTTTTTTTCGCTTGTACTGATCGTAGTCGAAGTATCGGAAAACTATAAAATTAACAACAGTTCATAAAAACAAAAAACAACTATGGGATTATTTTCATTTATCAAAAACGCAGGTGCTAAAGTCTTCGGAATAGGAAAAACTACAGACGAAGAAGCAGCAGAGGCAAGAGCAAAAGCATCTAGAGAAGCAGACGCAGCAGAACTTAAATTAGAAGAAGCTGCAGCTAGAAACATGGAGGAAACGATTAATGATCTACAATTACAAGTAGAGAATTTAAGCGTATTTGTTGATGATGATATGGCGAGAGTATCTGGTTTAGCTTATGATCAAGCAACCAAAGAAAAAGTAGTTTTAGTGATAGGTAATACAACAGGTATTTCTACAGTAGATGACCAAATGACGGTTGAGCATGTTGAGCCAGAAGCTCAATTTCATGCTGTTGTAAGTGGAGATACGTTAGGTAAAATTGCAAAGCACTATTATGGTAATGCAATGAAATATCCTGAAATCTTTGAAGCAAACAAGCCAATGTTATCACATCCTGATAAAATTTATGTTGGTCAGGTGTTGCGTATTCCAAACTTGGATTAAGCTTAAAAAAAGATTAAAATATAAATTGAAGAAGCACAACATTATGTTGTGCTTTTTTTTATTTTTTAATGAGATACATTAGATGACTTTCTATTTCATTAAATCAAGCGCATTAACATTTTGAAGCGATTTAAACGTTTTCCATTTGCTAAAAAATTATTAATCTTCGCTTAAGTGTTAAAAGTTTAAATCACTTCATTAAATTTGCAACCTGAAACACCAAAAAATTAATTATAGGTGTTATAATTTTTTTACTATGTACAGAAGTCACAATTGTGGTGAGTTAAGAGCATCACATATCAATACAGAAGTTACACTTGCTGGTTGGGTTCAAAAATCTAGAAACAAAGGATTTATCGTTTGGGTAGATCTTCGAGATCGTTATGGGATGACGCAACTTGTTTTTGACGAAGAACGCACACCAAAAGAAATGATGAAACGTGCCGAAGATTTAGGTCGTGAATTCGTGATTCAAGTGAAAGGAAACGTGATTGAGCGTGCCTCAAAAAATCCTAATATGCCTACTGGTGATATTGAGATTTTAGTGTCTGAATTGACGATTTTAAACGAATCAAAATTACCACCTTTCACTATTGAAGATGAAACCGATGGTGGAGAAGAACTACGTATGAAATATCGTTACCTCGATATTCGTCGTAATCCTGTGAAAAATAACTTAATCTTTAGACATAAAGTCACTCAAGAAGTGAGAAACTATTTATCTAAAGAAGGATTTATAGAAGTAGAAACACCATATTTAATCAAATCTACACCAGAAGGTGCTCGTGATTTTGTAGTGCCTTCACGTATGAATGAAGGTCAGTTTTATGCCTTGCCACAATCACCTCAAACCTTCAAGCAATTGCTTATGGTTGGTGGTATGGATAAGTATTTTCAAATTGTAAAATGCTTTAGAGATGAAGATCTTCGTGCAGATAGACAACCAGAATTTACTCAGATTGACTGTGAAATGGCATTCATTGATCAAGAAGATATTTTAAATGCTTTTGAAGGATTGACTCGTCATTTATTAAAAGAAGTCAATGGAGTTGAAATAGAAAAGTTTCCGCGACTATTATATGACGATGCGATGCGTCTCTACGGAAATGATAAACCAGACATCCGTTTTGGGATGGAATTTGGAGAACTTAATGAGGTTGCACAACATAAAGATTTCGGAGTGTTTAACTCTGCAGAATTAGTAGTTGGTATCGCAGTTCCTGGCGGAAATAGTTACACTAGAAAAGAAATAGATAAATTAATTGATTGGGTAAGACGTCCACAAGTTGGTGCTTTAGGAATGGTTTACTCTAGATGTAATGATGACGGAACTTATAAATCATCAGTAGATAAATTTTACGATCAAGAGGATTTAGCAAAATGGGCAGAAGTAACTGGTGCAAAACCAGGTGATTTAGTATGCGTCCTTTCCGGAGAAAAAAATAAAGTAAGAGCACAATTGAGTGCTTTACGTATGGAATTAGCAGAACGTTTAGGGTTGAGAGATCCGAAAACATTTGCGCCACTTTGGGTAATGGATTTTCCATTATTAGAATGGGATGAAGATACTGAGCGTTACCACGCGATGCATCATCCGTTTACATCACCAAAACCTGGACAGTTAGAGTTATTGAAAACAAATCCAGGAGATGTAAAAGCCAATGCTTACGATTTAGTCCTTAACGGAAACGAGATTGGTGGAGGTTCTATTCGTATTCACGATAAAGAAACGCAAGCCTTAATGTTTGATTATTTAGGCTTTACACCAGAAGAAGCAAAAGCTCAATTTGGGTTCTTAATGGATGCCTTTCAATATGGTGCACCTCCACATGGTGGACTCGCTTTTGGATTGGATAGATTGGTTTCTATTCTTGGCGGACAAGAAACCATTCGTGATTTTATCGCCTTCCCAAAAAACAATAATGGTCGAGACGTCATGATTGATGCACCTGCTCCAATTGATGATGATCAACTAAAAGAGTTGAGTTTAAAACTCAACTTAAAATCATAATTATTAAATCCTGCTTCTTGCAGGATTTTTTAGTAGATTTAATCTATGCCAATCAAACCAATTATTAAGCGCTTACTCATTTTGCGATATAAATATATCTCGCAAAAAAACTTCGTGTTTTTACTCGCAATGCTTATTGGTCTATTGTCTGGATTAGTATCTGTAACCATTAAAAATATTACCTACGGAATTCAATGGGTTCTTGAGCACCTCGTTATTGTTTCAGCAAATAGCATTTATTTTATTTTACCTGTTATCGGACTTTGGTTAGTGTATCTATTTGTTAAATATGTGTCTAAACAACCTGTTGATTTTGCCATACCAAGTATCTTGTTTTCACTATCAAAAAAGAATGGTTTTCTTAAACGAAGTAAGATTTATTTACCATTAATTACAGCACCAATAACTGCTGGTTTTGGTGGTTCTGTTGGGTTGCTTGGTCCAGCAATTGCATCTGCATCTGCTGTGAGTTCTTATGTTGGTCAGTTGTTTCATGTCGATAGAAAAACAAGAACTTTACTCATTGGTTGTGCAGCAGCTGGTGCTATTGCTTCTATTTTTCAGTCACCAATTGCAGCGATCATTTTTGCGGTTGAGGTGTTTAGTTTAGACTTAACATTCGCATCGTTATTACCCTTATTAATTGCTTCTGTTTCTTCTGTGTTGACGTCTTATTTTTTCGTCGGAAATGGTGTGCTTTTCAATTATAATAATGCAACACCTTTTGCATTAAAAGACACTCTGTTTTTAATTGTTTTAGGTGTAGGAACAGGAATAGCATCTATCTACTTCTCTAAAATATATTTTGCTGTATACAAGTTTTTTGAACGCTTTAAAACTAGCGGACAAAAACTCATCGTTGGTGGTTTGGCTATTGGTGTGATGTTGTATTTTATTCCGCCATTGTATGGAGAAGGTTTCGGGTTTATCAATGATTTACTCGACGGAAATCATTTGCACGCTTTAGGTAAAACCCCTTTTGATAATTATCTCGATAATATTTGGGTAGTGATTGCTTTACTATTTGGGATTACCATTTTTAAAGCCATAGCAATGACAACTACATTTGCAGCAGGAGGCGCAGGAGGAATTATTATCCCAACCATGGTAATGGGAAGTGCCTTAGGTAATGTAGTCGCAAAAATTATAAATAACATAGGCTTAGGTTTTCAAGTATCTGAAACAAATTTCACCTTACTTGGAATGGCAGGATTAATAGCAGGAGTGCTTCATGCACCATTAACAGCTATTTTTTTAATTGCCGAAATTACAGGTGGTTACCAATTATTCGTTCCATTAATGATTACGGTATCTATGTCATTTATTATTAAAAAAAGCGCAATCGAACATACGATTTATACAAAGGAACTTGCCGAAAAGGGAGAGCTCTTAACACACGATAAAGATCAATCTGTATTAACCCTAATGAAATTAGATAGCGTTATTGAGCAAGACTTTACGATTCTAAAACCAGAGATGACACTTGGTGAGATGCTACATCATGGTGTTTCTAAATCAAGTAGAAATTTGTTTCCGGTAGTTGATGAAAATAAATTTCTAGTTGGTATAATTTTATTAGATGATATTAGAACGGTTATGTTTGACCAAACGTTGTATGAATCAACATCTGTAGAAACATTTATGCATAATCCTCCAGATTATATTTATTATGAAATAGATTCTGTGAAAGAAGTGATGCGAAAATTTCAGGATAGTGGTGCGTGGAACCTTCCGGTTATTAAAAAAGGGAGCTATCATGGATTTGTTTCAAAATCAAAATTACTTACTGCTTACCGTCGTGAATTGATTAATTTTACAAGCTAGCGATTATATGTACTTTACTCAAATTGAGAGTGTACACAAATAATTTTACAATATTTTAGATATGAGATACATTATTCTTATTGCTTTTTTAGCCTCCTTAGGGTGTATATTATGTGGTTATTTTTTGGATGTAGACTATACTCAAAAGCTAATTGGTTTTGGTGTTTTAGGCTTGTTTTTTGTAGTTTTTCCTTTATTTGCTTACCATCGTTGGAAAGACAAAAACATTAAGGATTATATGCTTACACAAGAGAATCTCGATAAGATGAGAGAAAATCAAAAAAGTGAAAAATAATAATTTGAAGTATTAATATTTCCGAAGTTATTTTGATTATTTAGGTTAAATTTCAAGACATTAAGGTAAAAATTCTCAATTTATTTACATTCCGAATCATTTTTAATTTTACCTTTGTATCTTAATTAATATATTTTTTATAATGACTGGAACAGTTAAATTTTACAATGATTCTAAAGGATTTGGATTCATTACAAACGAAGAAACAGGAAAAGACATTTTCGTACACGTATCAAACCTTAATGGTGTTGAGTTACGTGAAGGCGATAATGTAGAGTACGACGAAGAAGAAGGAAGAAAAGGAATGGTTGCAGCTAATGTGCAAGTTCTTTAAGAGATATACTTTATACAGTTTCAACGTCTAACGAAAGTTAGGCGTTTTTTTTGTGATTTTTTTGGCGTTACCTTAATACCTACAAGGTTTTCAAAACCTTGCAGGAAACAGGTCAGGCTCTCGGTAGTCGCTTCCCGATAAAAATCGGGAGAGCTCCAACAATACCTCCATCCTTAACGCGAGCTTTGGCTTAATTTAAGTTACGTTTCTCAATAAAAAACCGTTTTAATAATGCCGATGCTTCTTCGGCTAAAACACCACCAACCATTTTAGTTTTAGGATGTAGTTTGGTGTCTAAAGCAATACAACCACGTTCTTTATCTCTTGCTCCATATACTATTTTAGAAATCTGACTCCAATACAAAGCGCCTGCACACATTTGGCAAGGTTCTAAAGTTACGTAGAGAGTACAATTGGTTAAATATTTTCCGCCTAAAAAATTTGCTGCTGCAGTAATGGCTTGCATTTCGGCATGTGCAGTGACATCGTTTAAAAGCTCAGTGAGATTATGTGCTCTTGCGATGATTCTGTCCTTAATTACGATGATTGCTCCAACAGGGATTTCGCCTTTGTCAAAAGCTTCTTCAGCCTCTTGTAAGGCTTTTTTCATGTAATAGGTATCGTCAAAAGGGTTTTTCATAGATATAAAAATACGATTTCAAAACTTCTTTTTATAACTTCGAGATAATGGAATCTGCTCTTTATTAATTAAAGTTAAAGTTGTTGAATTGATTTGTTTTATAAAGTTGGAATTTACAATGTAAGAACGATGGCATTGAATAAAATTTGGAGGTAATTCTTCTTTTATTTGGCTTAATTTCCCTCTAACTGTATGCTTTTTATCATTCTCAGTGACTATTTCTAGATAGTGATCATCAGATTTGATATACATTAAATCTGAAATATAGACTTTCGTCTTATCTTTTAAAATGATATGATTTTTAATGACTATGTTTTTAAGCTCATCTAGTTTTTGAAGCGTTTCAGATTGTTCTTCTTCTAATACAGTACTTTTCTTTTTATAACGTTTGTAGAGGTAGAAAATGAAGATAAGGATGAAGATGGTTCCGCCTAGTATTGGTAAAGCAATATGTAATCTATTTTGAAGTTCAGAAAATGAATTTTTCAATGCTTTATTTCTGTTTTTGATGTTTTTATTTTCTATTACTGATTTTATTTTTTTATAACTTTTTTTAGAATTATCAACTATTTCATTGAGTTCTCTCTCATTAAGTGTGTTTTTCGTGCTTTGCATTTTCTCTAAATAATACAATGCACTATCTGGGACTTTTAAATCTTTATAGCACAAATACAATCCCTCATATGATTTAAACTTATAGATATTGCTATTATAAGAGAAGTATTGAAATTGTTCATCATGAAAAAGAGAAATAGCTTTTTTATATTTCTCAATATTTTTAAAAAAGATTCCTAATTTAAACCAATCATTGACTGTACTAGTTTTGTCTACTGCTAAAAAATAAATTGCTTTATTATAGTGATATTCAGTCTTTTCTTTGTTATTGAAAAAGTGGTCATAATAAAACCCTTCCAATTGATGGGCTTTACTTTTTAGCAAATTATAGTTTGCATATTTATGGAGTAACTCGAAGTTTATCTCCTTTATTTTTGTATCTAAATAAAAATCTTGATTATAATATTCTAGGTATTTAATTATACTGTAATAAGATTTCCAAAAGTTTCCAATTGAATCATTCGAAGATGAACTATAAATACTAATTAAAAAATCTAATTCTAGAATTTCGTTTTCATTATGATAATCGTGGAAAAGTTTAGATATGTTAGGGTAAATGCTATCAAGCGTATTTTTTTTCTCCTGAGATTGAGACAAACCAATAAATCCAATCATTAAAAGTAAAATTTTAAAGACATTGAATTTAAAGTATGACTGATTCCTAACTTCCATATTTCTTTAAACCCTAATTTGAATTATTCTAAAATAATAAAATAATTTTTAAGACTTTTATCTAAAATGATACTAGATAAAAGTCTTTTGACCAAATTTATACAGGAATCCATTTACCATGAATTTTATCTCCAGCAATTCTAACACTTATTTTATCTGAATTTGGAAAATCGGCTGCTGCCATACAGGCAAAAAACGCAGTTTGAAAGGCAATTTGAGTAGCAGTTAATACTCCAGTTAAAGCAACTGTACTAGCAGCTAATGCTCCTTGCTTTGCACATTTTGCAATATGGTCAATAATAATATCTGTTGGATAACATATTTCAGCAAAGATAACGTACTTAACATCTCTTCTGTAAAGTCTAGGTCTTACTTTATCTTTAATCCACCCATTAAAAGGTAATTTAATCTTAATCCAATCCCATTCTGTTTTGAATTGAAAAGGATGTTTTATTGATGCAATAGTCTGTTTTAAACAAACCTTATTTTCTTCAAATGATTTAGATTTGTATTTATCCTCTACTTCTTTTGTGAATTTATTAAAATGCCTTTCAAAATCTGATATTTCAATATCGTATACTATTTCTTCAGTTTTTTCGTATCCTAATTCTTCTAAATTAAACCCATTAGTTGCTAATTTCATAATTTCAATTTTTTTCATAATTTCTTGTTTTTAATTAATAATTTATTTCACGAATTCGTTTTTCAAAACTACCAGCAAACCAACTTGTTAACCAAAAAAATGTCGCGAATAACATAACAAATAACGTGAATGGTGAATGTCTGTTAGGCTCTTTAATAAAAATTCACTTTAGAGATATGAAAAGCTGTATTTTTACAATGTGCAAAAACGACTTCTAAACCATATCAATTTCCCAAAAGATTTAAGGCAATTAAATCCTAACGAGTTACCACAACTCGCTAAAGAGTTACGCGAGTTTATCATTGATATTGTAGCTACAAAAGAAGGACATCTTGGAGCAAGTCTTGGTGTTGTAGAATTGACCTTAGCTTTGCATTATGTGTTTAATACACCAAAAGATCAATTGATTTGGGATGTTGGACATCAAGCATATGGTCATAAAATACTAACAGGTAGAAGAGAAATTTTTCATACAAATAGGCAAAAGGGTGGAATAAGTGGCTTTCCAAATCGAGAAGAAAGTGAATATGATGCATTTGGTGTTGGACATTCATCTACCTCAATTTCTGCTGCTTTAGGCATGGCAATTGCTTCTCAATTAAAAGGTGAAGATAAACAACACATTGCAGTAATAGGTGATGCTTCTATTGCTAGCGGAATGGCTTTTGAAGGACTTAACCATGCAGGAGTCACCAATGCAAATTTATTAGTCATCTTAAACGATAATGCGATTGGTATTGATCCAAGTGTTGGAGCTTTAAAACAATATTTAACTAACGTAAAAAAAGGAAAAGAGAAACAAGACAATATTTTTGAAGCATTAAACTTTGATTATTCTGGACCAATTGATGGACATAATTTAACGGTTTTAATTTCAGAATTAGAACGATTGAAATCTGTTAAAGGACCTAAGTTTTTACATGTAATTACGACTAAAGGTAAAGGTTTAAAACAAGCTGAAGACGATCAAGTAAAATATCATGCTCCAGGAAAATTTGATTCGGTTACAGGTGATATTCTTCCGAAGAAAGAAGAAATCTTACCGCCAAAATTTCAGGATGTATTTGGTCATACGATAGTTGAACTTGCTAAAACAAACAAAAACATTGTTGGGATAACACCAGCAATGCCAACAGGGAGTTCTTTAAAGTATATGATGGAACAAATTCCTGATCGCGCTTTTGATGTTGGTATAGCAGAGCAACATGCAGTCACTTTATCTGCAGGTATGGTAACTCAAGGGCTGACTGTGTTTTGTAATATTTATTCTACGTTTTTACAACGCGCTTACGACCAAGTGATTCATGATGTTGCTTTACAAAATTTACCAGTAATTTTCTGTTTAGATCGTGCTGGTTTGGTTGGAGAAGATGGCGCTACACATCATGGTGTTTTTGATATTGCGTATTTGAGATGTATTCCTAATCTAGTTATTTGTGCACCTCGAAATGAAATTGAATTACGTAATATTATGTATACAGCTCAATTAGGTTTAGCGCATCCAATTGCGATTCGTTATCCTAGAGGTCGTGGAACTATAATTGATTGGATGCAGCCTTTTTCTGAAATAAAAATAGGTCAAGGGATTCAGCTTAAAAAAGGAAAGTCGTTAGCTGTATTAAGTGTTGGTGCTATTGCTTCTAATGTTGAAGAGGCTATTTCAAAATGCGAAGTTAGCGATACAATTTCACACTACGATATGCGTTTTGTGAAACCATTAGACGAGAATTTATTGCATACAATATTTAAAACTTATGCGGAAATCGTTACTATTGAAGATGGTGTTATTTCTGGAGGTTTTGGAAGTGCTGTATTAGAATTTGCAGCTTTAAACAGTTATTCTGTTTCAATTAAAACATTAGGAATTCCTGATATATTTATGGAACATGCTTCTGTAAAACAACAACATCAATCCGTTGGGATTGATGTTGAAAATTTAACTATGTTATTTAGTTCTATTGCTCTTCGTCTAAAGTAACAATATCTGGCTGTTCGTTTGCATCATAAACTTCAACGTTGTTTTGTTGAGGTTCGTGATTACCATTACTTGTAATATCATCTAACATTAATAAAAATGCTAATGTTACAAAAAATATAACTGCAGCTCCTAGAATGTTTTTTTTCATGATTGTAGGTTTAAAAGATTACGGTTAAACGAATATAAGTAAAATACCGTTTAAATACAAATTTATTCGATGAAATACATAAGTAAACAAAAAGGGAACTATAAAGCTCCCTTCTTATAATAACAAATATCATATTTATTTAATGATGATCTTTTTAGTCTCAGAATAATTATCAACAGTGATATTAACAAAGTACATACCAGCGTTTAAATTAAGATTAACATTAGTATTTGAGGTTGAGATATTAGACTTTGTACTATAAACTTCTTGAGCATTAATGTTGAATACTTTTATAGAAGCATTACCTAAATCACGTTCAGATTTAATAGTAATTTGACCGTTAGAAATTGTAGGAAATAATGTAATTACATTTTCATTAAACTCATGTTCTAACACACTTAAAGGTTGATTAGTAAATTGACTTGTAAATAGTCCTCTACCATGAGTTGCTGCTAGAATCGTATTATCTGCAGCTCTTAAATCTAAATCAAGTACTTGTACATCACTCATCCCATTATAAGCTTGAACCCAAACTGGATTTGCAACAGTATAATCTGGAGTAGCCCAAATACCTAAATCTGTACCAATAATTAGCTCTTCAGGGATTAAAGGGTTTTGTAAAATACATTTCACAGGAATATCTGGTAAGTTACCTTCAATATTACTCCAAGTATTTCCACCATTTCCAGAAAACCAAACACTTACTACACCATAGTTGTGCATCGTCACAAAAATTTCTTGAGCATTTTGACCAAACTCTATATCAGAAATACTACCAACAAATCCTGGTCCAGATATGTTTGTGAATGAAGGAATTGTAAAATCAGCAAAACCACCTACTAATATACGTCCACTAGCTAAACCAACATATAATGAAGTAGAGGTAGTACTATAAGGAGATACTTTTAAAGCTGTTACTGTTGCATTAAATTGACCAGAAGTTAAAAATGTTCTTTCAAGTGGTGGTCCTCCAGGTAAAAATTCTTTAACACGCTCAATTCTAACAGTTCCTCCAGTAGTGGCATCAGAGTATAAAATATTTAAGTTTTTATCAAGAACTGCTTGATTGACAAAGGTGCCACCTTCACCACTTGATAATTGACCAACACTTGTAAGTGCAGGGTAATTGTAGAAGTAATGATTGTTTCCAGGATTAGAGAGAATGGCATAACCACTGTCATCAATCTCAGTAAAACCACCATCACCACCTCGTTTTTCATCAAAAGGATTAGAACCTGCAACTCCATTGGTAATAAACATAGACCCATTATCTTGTAAGCCACCACCAAAGTTATCGGTAAGTGTAGATTCATCTATAGTACCAAAATAAAATTGGGTTGTATTATAATCTTTATTTCGCGTTTGAATATTAGTTGTATTACCAGGAGCATTTGTAATATTATCAGAGTAATATACACCACCATCATTTCCAAAAACAACTTGCGTGTCATTTGAACCTGGTCTAAATACTATAGCGTGTTGATCTGCATGTACAAAAGAAGCTTCAAATCCATTGATATTATACCATTCTGAAATTTGAGTCCAAGAAGCACCATTATTTGAAGATGTAAATAAATTTATACCTCCAATATATACGTTACCATTTTGATCTGACTCAATAGGTAGGTCATAAAATGCTTGCCCTCTTGTGTAATCTCCTGAAGGAATTGTAGCAACATCTTCATCAACAGGAATAGTCATTGTTGTTAAATTACCAGCTGTTGCAAAAGCATCGGTTGTGGTAAATAAACGACCTTGACTATTAATAGATGCAGCAACCCAAAATCTATTAGGATCTGTACTAGAAACTTCTAATTCTGTACGACTTGCTCCATTAATTGTTCTGATGAGATTAAATGTGATTCCGTCTGAAGAACTGTAAATGTCTCCACCTGCATTTCCGAAAGCATTACTTGTAGTTGTAAACCAAATATTATTATTAATGTCAATTTCTATATCACTAGGGTTTTTATGGCTACCATCACTATGGGTAATATCAAAACGATTCCAGCTAGTTCCACCATCGGTAGACTTATATAGTCCTTGTTCTGCAACACCTTGAAAATTCACAGGACTAGCTGCTTCATAATATTGTTTGCCTACGATTCCTGCATAAATTTCAGTTACACCTCCATTATCTCTTGCAACAATGTCATTAACATAAAAAACACCGTTTACGATACCTTGTCCTCCTAAAGTGACAAAACTATCATAACCACCAAAAATATTAGACCAAGTTGCACCACCATCTGTAGATTTCCATATACCTCTTCCTACACCTACCGATTGAAATGTAAAAGATTCACCAGAAGCGATATAAAATGTATTTGAATCATTAGGATCAGAAATAATTGCAATTACAGAAATATTAGCCTGGATTCCTGTCACTAAATTCCAAGAAGAATTAGCATCTGTAATATCATCATTTACCCACAAACCACCAGAAACTCCACCAGCAAATACTCTTGTATAATCATCTGCAGGATTAGCGTTGTTAATATCATTTGGATCAAACATAATACCTCTTGTTCTACCACCTTGATTATTTGGACCTCTATCAACCCATGGGTTAGTAGTTTGTCCACCAACACCTCTTGCTACTTCTCTTTGAGTAATTAATTCTTGTTGAGTGGCAAATAAACGTTCAGGCATAGGACGACCAGTACTAGGATCCATAGTTAATTCCCATAATTGTTCATTATAAGCATTTGGAGGTAAACCCATTGCTTTTCTTTCTTTTCTAGATAATTTTTGGGTCTCTTTAAAAGGACTATTTTCTAAAAATGATAGATGTTGTTCTCTTAATTTCTCTATGTTATCTTCTTCGGAATTTGATTTGATAAGTAAAAAAGTAACTAGCATTAAAGCTAATAATGAAGTGAGTACTAATAATTTTTTTTTCATGTTTTTCAATTTTTTATAAATGATTCCCTTTCAATTTTTGGTAAGTTAGCATGGCGTTGCTATCAGACATTTTTGAAACATAAAAACATACTGATAACAGACTATCGTAGACATTATCATTGTTTAAGTCAACAAAAGGGGCTAAAACTTTCAAAATCAATTTGTCAAAATTTGAAAGTTCATCGTTGAGGTTGTTTATAACTGCTTGAGTAAAGGTATTTAAAAGTTCATTAATTACCTTGTAACCTACTATCTCCTTATCAATAACGTCTGTAGATTGATAAATATTTGAAATACTTAATTTTATAATGTCATTTATTTGTGCTTCATAAGCACTACAATCTAAAAGTGCTTTTGGAAATTCTCCTCTTAAAATATCCTCTTCATGTGTCATGAAAATTTCAACAGCTTCACTAATAAGTGTATTAATAGCCAATGCTCTCAAATAACTTAATCTGTCTTGTGTACTTAGTAAAGCATTATAAGTTTTAGTTTGAATGGAATCACGTACTAAATTAATGAGATACTCTAAAGCGTATTCTTCTTGAATAAGTCCTAAGTTTATTCCATCTTCAAAGTCAATTATCGTGTAGCATATGTCATCTGCTGCTTCAACCAGATACACAAGTGGATGCCTACAATAACTCACATCATCAACATCACCTCTTTTAACTAATCCTAATTCTTGTGCGATGTCTTTAAATGTTTCTTTTTCATTTTGAAAAAAGCCATACTTTTTATCTGCGATATGTATTGTTGGTTTCTTCGGAAGGGACTCTTTTGGATATTTTGTAAATGCACCAAGAGTAGCATAACTCAGTCTTAAACCGCCAATACGACCTTGACGACTTTCGGTTAGAATTTTTAAACCGTTAGCATTACCTTCAAAATCACATAAGTCTTGATATTGTTTTTTAGTGAGTAAGTCTTCATAGTAACGACCATTTCCAGATTTAAAAAACTCACCAATAGCTTTTTCTCCAGAATGACCAAAAGGCGGATTTCCAATATCATGAGCCAATGCAGCAGCAGCTACAATAGCTCCAAAATCATTCATTTGATACCCATGAACATCTTTTAAATGCGGATGCTTTTCTAATAGTCTTTGGCCAACTTTCCTGCCTAATGAACGTCCAACGACACTTACTTCTAAACTATGGGTTAATCGTGTGTGAACAAAATCGGTTTTTGATAAAGGTACGACTTGAGTTTTGTCTTGCAGACTTCTAAATTCCGAAGAAAAAATAATACGATCATAATCAACTTCAAAGCCTAAGCGTGTTTCATCTTGTTCTTTTCTCAAGCGTTTATGAGTGTCTCCAAATCGTTTTAAGGAGAGTAATTGTTCCCAATTCATAGATAATGTTTAGCTGGAGCTAAGATAGGAATTTCAATGTTAAATTATTGTTTCGAGATTATAAAAATCCCAGTTTCTAGTAACACTCAATTAACGTTTTTATGATTTAGGTTTAATACTCAATTAACCTTGTCTTTACACTATGCGCTTTTCTTTGCATCGTTAATTAAATAATAAAAAACTAACAAAACAATATCATGAAAAAAATAATATTATCTGCATTGATCGCTTCTTCACTAGTATTTACTGGATGTTTTAAAGACGATGACACTCCAATTGTAATTGAAACAACAACAATCAACAACTATGGTGAAGGTGGTAACGGAAATGGAGGAGAGTCGTGTCCTTTAGTAGCAGTTACTGGAGCAATTACTGAAAACACAACTTGGACAAACGACAATATTTATCAATTAAATCAAAAAGTTGTTGTAGATAATGGAGCAACATTAACAATTGAAGCAGGAACAATAGTAAAAGGGTCTCCAGGAACAGGTTCTTTAGCGTCTGCATTAATTATTGCAAGAGGAGCAAAAATTAACGCATTGGGTACAGCATCAGAGCCAATTATTTTCACATCTACTGGAGATAATATTACTTGTGGTCAAACTGCAGGAACAAACTTAGATGAAAATGACAGAGGTCAATGGGGAGGATTAATTGTATTAGGTTATGCACCAAGTTCATTTTCTGGTGATTTAATCGAAAACCAAATTGAAGGTATTCCTGCTGATGATGATTTTGGATTGTATGGTGGTTCTGATCCTGCTGATAATTCTGGTGTGATGTCATACATCTCAATTCGTCATGGTGGTGCACTAATCGGTGAAAACAATGAAATCAATGGGTTAACTCTAGGTGGTGTTGGAAACGGAACTGTAATAAATAATATAGAGGTTATAGCAAACGTTGATGACGGAATTGAGTTTTTTGGAGGAACTGTAAATGCTACAAACTTATTAGTGTGGGCTCAAGGAGATGATGCTTTAGATATTGACCAAGCTTACTCTGGTACAATTGATAATGCTGTTGTTGTTTTAGGAGATATTTCTGATCATGCCTTTGAAGTAGATGGTCCAGAAGGAACAGGTACTGGTTCATTTGTTATTCAAAATGCGACAATCATTGGTAATACTGTTACAGAAAATGGTGAATATGCAGATTATAGAAGTGGAGCTACTGGAGCAACAAATAATATATATGCTTATGGTTTTAAAGATTCATCAGATGTAGAATTAGATAACGATGGTGTAGCAACAAACTATAATAATGGTGATTTAACTTTTGGTGCTTGGGAAATCGTATTACCAACAGGTGTTACTAATGTAACAGACATTTTTGTAAATAAAGCAGAAACTGTAACAGTAACAGGATTTGGTTCTACAGCAACTGCTGTATCTGCTGGTGCAAATACTATTGGAGCAAATACATCACAATTAGCTTGGACATACGCAAATACTGTAGGAGGATTAGGTTTCTAATATACAATTAGACCAAGTCAACTCAATAGTAATTTATAAATTAACTCTTTTCAATATAAACTACTACTCGTTAACTTTTTAGCGAGTAGTATGTTTTAGATAATTAACTAATTATGAACAAAAAAATATACTCACTCTTAATACTTTTCTTTATATGTGTAGGTTTTGTTAATGCTCAAAAAGGAATAGTAGCAGGTAATCTTATTGATGGTGAGTTTGTAGAACCAATGGCATTTGCTAATATTTTAGTCAAAGGGACAACTACAGGAACTACTTCAGATTTTGATGGAAAATACAAGTTAGAATTAGATCCAGGAACCTATACATTGGTGTTTTCATTTGTTGGTTACAATACTCAAGAAATTGTAGATGTTGTTATCAAAGCTGGAGAAGTTACTGAGCTAGATGTAACACTACAAACAAATTCATTAGACACCATTATTTTAACAACAAGTGTCAAAAAAAACACAGAAAGCGCTGTTTTAAATTTGCAAAAAAAGTCGGTGACCTTATTAGATGGTTTATCTGCGCAAGCTATAAAAAGTAGTGGAGCAGGGAATGTTGCTGCTGCTGTAAAAAATGTACCAGGTGTTTCTATTCAAGGTGGTAAATATGTTTATGTTCGTGGTTTAGGTGATAGATATACTAAATCTATATTAAATGGTATTGATATTCCTGGATTAGATCCAGATAGAAATACAATACAAATGGATTTATTTCCAACAAGCATTTTGGATAATGTTATTGTATTAAAATCTGCAGCCGCAGAATATCCAGCAGATTTTACTGGTGGTATTGTTGATATTATTACTAAAGACTTTCCTACTAAAGGAGAATATTCTATCTCTTTAGGAACTAGTTATAATCCTGATATGCACTTTAATGAGAACTATTTAACTTCGGAAGGGAGTGATACAGATATTTTTGGATATGATGATGGTACTAGAAATTTACCAATAAATAGATATCAACCCATTCCTGCAACTAGTGAAAACAATGCATTATTAACAACACTTACTAATAGTTTTCAAAAAGAATTGGCTGCAAAACAAGAACGAAGTGGGATGGACCTTGATTTTGGTTTTACATTAGGAAACCAATATGATATTGGAGATGATAAAATAGGATATCAAGCTTCATTTTCTTACAAAAACACAACAACGTTTTATGAAAATCGTGTGGATGGTGCTTATATTAAAAACCCTCAAGATACTTCAGAATATGAATTACTTGCTGCGTTAGATTCTAGAGGTTCCGAAGGAATAAATAATGTTATTCTAAATGGTTTAGCAGGTATTGCTTACAAAACTGATAAATCTAAGTTTAAAGTTAATATACTACATATTCAAAATGGAGAATCTTCAGCTGGTTATTTTGATCAAATAATTTCACAAGATGGAACTGGAGGAGCTTTAGAACCATTAACTAAAAATGCGATTGCTTATACCGAAAGATCAATAACTAACTTATTAGTAACAGGTAAACATAGATTAAACAGCATTGGTGATGAAAAAGCATTTAATTTTGAATGGAAACTATCACCAACATTTTCTAAAGTAATGGATAAAGGACATAGAATTACTCCATTACAGCAATCTGATAGTGGCAATTCTTTTTTGTCGCCTTCTGCTTCTACGTTTCCAATACAATTATGGAGAAATCTTTTAGAAGAATCATGGAATGGAAAGATTGATTTAGATAAAACAATAAGTTTATTTAATAGACCTGCTAAAATAAAGTTTGGTGGAGCTTATACCTATAAATTCAGAGATTTCAGCATAGATGATTACACGTTTAATATTAGAGGTAACCAATCATTTATTGCTAATGGTGATGTAAATAATTTATTAGCTTCAGATAATATTTGGAATCCAACAAGTGATGCTGGTACTTATTTAATAAATATAGATACGTTTAATGCTAACGATGCTTACGAAGGAGAACAGCACATTGGAGCTAATTATGTGTCATTGGAGTTTAATGTAAGTGAAAAGATGAAAACTGTTGTTGGATTAAGAACAGAGTTTTTTAAATCGTACTATACAGGACAAGATGGGCAAGAGGTATTTGATAGAGAATTAGTATTAGATGAGTTTGATTTTTTTCCATCGGCTAACCTTATTTATGCTTTAAATGATGATGATAATTTAAGAGCATCATACTCTCGTACAACTGCTAGACCTTCGTTTAAAGAACAATCTAATTCACAAATATTTGATCCAATAACAGGACGTTTGTTTATTGGAGCCTTAGGTGTAAAACCTTTAGTACCTACGTATATAAACAACTTTGATGTGAGGTATGAGCATTTTGGAGAAAAAGGTCAAATGTTTGCTATTAGTGGATTCTATAAAGGGTTTACAGATGCAATTGAACAGCAATTCTTTGTCAATGCACCAACTCAACTTACTGTAGGTAATTTAGGAGATGCTAATGTTATTGGAGCAGAGTTTGAAGTGCGTCAACGTTTAGGTTTTATTACTGAAGGATTGAACAACCTAAAAATCAATGCAAATGTATCTATCATAAAGTCTGAGTTAACGATGTCTGACGATGAGTATCAAGGTAGATTAGCAAGTGCTAGAGATGGAGAATCTATAGATAAGAAAAGAGACCTTCAAGGTCAAGCTCCTTATTTAATTAATGTAGGTCTAGATTATAACAATGATGATTTAGGGTTGCAAACTGGTTTGTTTTTTAACGTACAAGGAAAAACATTAGAGGTTGTTGGTATTAGAGAAGTGCCAGATGTGTATACAAAACCATTTAATAGTTTAAATTTCACATTAAATAAAACGTTTGGTGAAAATGAAAATACATCAATAGATCTTAAAGTGTCAAATATTTTAGGTAATGAAAGAATAAGTGAATTTGAATCATACAATGCTCAAAATCAAATATTCACTTTGAGAGATCCAGGTACAACCTTTTCTTTAGGATATACTTATAAATTCTAGAATAGAAGTTTGAGTTAGTCAAAAAAAAAATCCCAACTTAATGGTTGGGATTTTTTATTTTATAAATATATTTTTAGTTACTCACAGCGACTTGAACTTTATCTGTCCATTCACTTACGCTCGCCACTTTAGAATCTTCATAATTAACTTCTTTAAGTTTATTATCAGACCAAAATAACCATTTACCAACTTTTTTATTGTTAACGTAGTTGCCAACTGTTACTTTGTTACCATTTTGATCATAACTGGTCCAAACACCATGAAGCTCTCCTTCTTTATTAAAAGTACCTTGTTGTTCTATAGCTCCATTATCATGGTAGTAAGTTGCTACGGTTAAGTCTCCATCTTTATTTAATTCTGCTTTTGGCTTTTCTTGTGCAAATGTAAGCGTCACACCTAACATTAATAAAATTGCGAATATCTTTTTCATATTGAATTTGGGTTTTAATGATTAATAATTAAGTAACAAAAATATGATAAAATTTACAAATACCAAACATTTAGGTAACATTAAATTAACATTAGGCTTGTAGTGTACTGTAATTAAGTATTTTAAGTGTTTTTGTTTTGAGTTAATTCTTAATAATTAGATAATATTAGCATTACAATTAGATTACGTTACATTCCCATATTTGCTCAAGTGTTTTAAACACTATTTAGAACTTCATATATTTTATTAGTTTTTGTCGACTAGAAGACTATGATGTCTAATAAGGCTGCTTTTATTAAAGCAGCCTTTTTTTTAAGATTTTTTAAAATCTTAATTTTTAGGAAACGTTCAGTTAACATTAGAATCGGTTATTTGCAGCGACAAAAACTGATAATCAATGAAATCTAAACTAACCTTAGCATTTTTGCTATGTGTTTATGGTTATACATATTCTCAAGAAATTAGTGATACCTCTTTTGGTAAAGGGTTAATTAATTTCGTAGCCAAGGATAGTTCCTTTAGTATAAAATTCGCGCCTCGTTTTCAAGTACGTTCAATATCTTCATGGGATCATGATGGAGAGCAATATGGTAGTCCAGAACACAACTTTATAGTTAGACGAGCACGTTTAAAATTTGATGGGTTTGCTTATAGTCCTAAGCTTAAATACAAAATTGAGTTAGGATTATCTAATAGAGATATCTCTGGAGCAAATGAGTTTAATAGAAATACACCTCGTTATATTTTAGATGCTGTTATCATGTGGAATTTTGCTCCTAATTGGGAATTATGGGCAGGGCAAACCAAGCTTCCAGGAAATGTAGAGCGTGTAGTGTCTTCTGCAAATCTTCAATTAATAAACCGTTCACTTTTAAATAGTCGTTTCAATATAGATAGAGATGTAGGTCTTCAATTGCGTCACAAATCAAATTTAGGAGGTGATTTTTTAATGCGAGAAAAACTTGCTATTTCTCAAGGTGAAGGTCGTAATGTTACAGAAGGGAATGAAGGAGGATTACAATACACTGGGCGTTTAGAGTTTCTTCCCTTCGGAAATTTTAAGTCGAAAGGAGATTATGTCCAAGCAGATTTAGTTCGAGAAGAAACCCCTAAATTAATGGTTGGTTTTACCTATAACTTTAACCAAGGAGCTGTTAGAGAACGAAGCGGATTAGGAGATTATATGTTTAGAAGTGATGAATCACTTTATGAAACAGATGTGACCACGATTTTTGCAGATGGCATGTTTAAATACAACGGGTTTTCATTTATGGGAGAATATGCTAAACGTACAGCAGCAGATCCAATTGCTTTAGATATAGATGGAATAACTCCAACTGGAGATGTTGTTTTAACAGGTAACGCAGTAAACCTTCAAGCTGGTTATGTATTTAAAAGTAATTACGAGGTAGTAGGACGTTTTACAACTTTAGATTACGAATCTGTTACTGGAGCACTTCCAAGAGAGCAATATACTTTAGGTGCTTCAAAATATATAGTAGGTCATAAATTAAAAGTTCAAACGGATATTAGTTATAGTTCATTAGATGGAAATGATGATAACATTATGTTTAGATTAGGCTTTGACATTCACTTTTAACCAAAAAACATAACAATTAGGTAACATACTAGAGAGAAACTCTAAAGATATTTGCACACCTTTTTAAATTAAAGATTATGGATAATATTTATTTATATATGATTATTGCACTAGCCATATTAGCGATAGCTGATTTGGTTGTAGGTGTTAGTAATGATGCAGTGAACTTTTTAAACTCTGCAATTGGATCTAAAGCGATTTCTTTTAGAACAATTATGATTGTAGCAAGTGTAGGTGTTGCAGTAGGAGCTGTATTCTCAAGTGGAATGATGGAAGTAGCCAGAAAAGGTATTTTTAATCCAGGAGAATTCATGTTTAATGAAATCATGATTATTTTCATGGCAGTAATGATTACCGATATATTATTACTGGACTTTTTTAATTCAATAGGTATGCCTACTTCAACGACAGTATCTATTGTTTTTGAATTATTAGGTGCTGCAGTTGCAATGGCTTTAATTAAAATTGGACATGATGGAGGAAGTTTTGAAGATGTTGTAGGATATATCAATACCTCTAAAGCAACAGAGATTATATTGGGTATACTGCTCTCGGTCGTCGTCGCCTTTTCTATAGGTGCACTCGTTCAATGGTTCTCAAGATTACTTTTATCTTATAATTTTGAAAGAAAAGCAGCATGGGTTGGCGCTTTGTTTGGTGGTATGGCTATCACTGCAATTACTTATTTTATTTTCATGAAAGGTTTAAAGGGTACAGCTTATGCAAGCCAGTCCTTTGATATTCTAGAAGGTGGAACCATGAAAGACTTTTTAGAACACCAAGTACTATATATTATCTTAGTAAGTTTAGTTGTTTGGTCAATTTTCTCTTATGCGCTTATTGCGTTTTTAAAGACTAATATCTATAAGCTCATTATCGTTCTTGGAACGTTTGCTCTTGCTTTAGCTTTTGCAGGTAATGATTTGGTAAACTTTATTGGTGTACCTATTGCTGCATACAATGCTTTTGAGCAATGGACGCTTTCTGGATTACCAGCTACAGAATTTCCAATGGATGTTCTAGCCAAAAAAGTACCAACTAATAATTTACTGCTATTTGCTGCAGGTATGATTATGGTGTTAACGTTATGGTTTTCTACGAAAGCTAAAAACGTGGTTAAAACATCATTAGACCTTGCTAGCCAAGGCGCAACAAAAGAACGTTTTCAACCAAATTTTTTATCTCGTGGATTTGTTAGAGTTGCTGTAGGTTTATCTCAAGTGTCTTCTTATGTTTTACCAAATACTTGGCAAGCAAAAATTGAAAAGCAATTTGAAGCACCTGTAATTTCTTTACCAAAAGATAAAAAGTACGAATTACCAGCATTTGATATGGTAAGAGCTGCTGTAAACTTAATGGTTGCTGCTGTATTGATATCTATTGCAACATCCTATAAATTACCTTTATCAACAACCTATGTTACTTTTATGGTAGCAATGGGTACTTCTTTGGCAGATAGAGCTTGGGGAGCAGAAAGTGCAGTATATAGAGTAGCTGGTGTAATAAATGTAATTGGAGGTTGGTTCTTTACAGCATTTAGTGCATTTACTGCTGCTGCTTTAGTTGCTTATCTATTGAACTTAAATATAAATGTGATGTTTCCAATTTTATTGGTAACAGCTTTTGGATTATTAATTAGAAGTTCTTTGGCACACAACAAAAAGTCGAAAGAATCTAAAGCAGAAGATAGTTTAACTAAAGCAGAAAGTAGCTCAGTTCAAGGTGTGATTCATGAAAGTGCAAAAAACATTGCTAGTGTAGTTAAACGTGGAAATAAAATTTATACAAATGCAATTAAAGGTCTTGCTATACAAGACTTGTCTCTGTTGAAGAAAAACAAAAAGCAGGTCATTAAGCTGTCTGATGAAATAGATGAATTGCGTGACAATATATTCTACTTTATTAAAAATCTTGACGAATCCAGTATTGGAGCTAGTGATTTTTATATTAATATTCTTGGTTACCTTCAAGATATGACCCAATCTTTAGAATATATTTCTAAGGTTAGTCATAAGCATGTTAACAACAATCATAAAAAATTAAAGTTCTCTCAAATCAAAGAGTTAAAAGAAGTAGATGATAAAATGGAAATTTTATTTAATGAAACTAAAGCTGCTTTTGATTCACAATCATTTGAGAAGATTGGAGAAATTTTAAATGATAAAGCTAAAGTGTATGACTTGGTTAAGGAGAAAATTCAAAAACAAGTAGAGCGCACACGTACTGAAGAGTCTAGTCCGAAAAACACGACACTTTATTTTAGTTTGTTGTTAGAAACTAAAGATTTATTAAATGCTACAATGAATCTATTAGAAGAATATCATAATTCACATGATGGTTCTGTAACACCAGCAAAACTTATGGATACAGAAGAATAATACATGTTCTTTATACATAAAAATGACCATCTACTTTTAGATGGTCATTTTTTTTATAATCATTGGTTTTACTCTCCAATTCTTCCAATTTCGTCTAAACCTTCAAAAGTTGCTTTCTTAGCTTCAAATTTTGCAATATCAACAACGTAAGTTTTTGAGATAGAATCGTGCCATCCTTTTCCATCTTCTCCAAGAAATGAGAATTGTTCAAACGGAATAATACGACATAACGAACGCACTAAAATCTCATTAAAAGTAGGCTTTGATCCATCATAGAGTACCACTTTAGTTTTTGTTATGTATTTTGCTAATGACCTACCTGTTAAGGTTTCAATGGTTGTATAATATAGTAATAAGATGATAAAACCAAAGACGAATTCCATAAGCCTTCCAGATTCAAAGAAAAGTTCTATTAAAAAATAATTACCGGTTAACTCTGAAACAACACCAATTACAACACCAAAACCAGCGCCTATTATAATTTGTATGATGTAATCAATAAAATAGTTAGCAAATCTAATGCCTTTTGACGCTAAGACGTCTGGTGTAACTGTGTATTTAATTCTGTTCATAGGTTAGTTAAGTTATGTGATTTTCAAATATAAGATTCTTAGGTTAATCTCAAATAGTTTAATTTAGTATTAAAAGTTTTGCATTATGAAACACATAGCCTTCGTTATTCTCCTATTATTTAGTTTTCAGTTGATATCTGCCCAAGAAATATCTGGAAATGAACTCCTAGAAAAAGCCATTAATTATCACGATCCTAATCATAATTGGTCAACATTTAATGGTGAATTAAATATCACTATGGAAACGCCTAATAACAAAAGTCGCGATAGTAAAATCATCATTAATTTACCTTCGGAACTATTCTACGTCCATGCTAAACGTGATACAATCACAACAGAATATACCCTAGAAAAAACAGAATGTACTATCAAATTAAATGGTGCAGTTGATATTTCCGAAGCGGATAAAAAGACCTATAATTTGAATTGCGATAGAGCCAATATGTATAAAAACTATTATACTTATCTCTACGGATTACCAATGAAATTGAAAGATGAAGGCACAATTATACATGATAAGGTTGAGCGTAAAACGTTTAAAGGAAAAGAATATTTGGTGCTAAAAGTTACTTATGATGAAGGTGTTGGTAGTGATGTTTGGTACTTTTATTTTGATCCAAAAACGTATGCTATGGGCATTTATCAGTTTTTTAAAACAGATGAGAATGGTAAGTTAAAACCAGATAGTGGCGAATACATACTTCTCACCGAAACAACAATGATACAAGAGATTAAAATCCCTAAGAACAGAGCTTGGTACTATAATAAAGATGATAAGTATTTAGGTACAGATTTTTTGGTGGATTAGACATCTTCACCTATGAGACCAATTTGTTCTAATTCTAATAATGAGTTCTTTTTCTCATTAAATTTATCTGCTTTGACGACATAACAATCTGCAATAGAGTCGTGCCAACCTTTTCCGTTTACGCCTAAAAACGAAAGTGCATCAAAAGGAATCCATCTACTTAAACTTCGCTTAACTAATTGTTTTGTTGTGGGTTTATTGCCATCAGTAGACACAACTATGGTGTTTGTTGCAAACTTTCCTAATGTTTTAAAGGTGTATTTTTCCATGAAAAAATAATAGACAAACATGAATAGATAACTTACAAAGAAGTCTTCTAGTTCAGACATGCCATTCCAGAAATCATTTAAAGTATAATTACCTGTAAATTCTCCTAAATAGAAAAATCCATAAGATAAACCATATAAAAACGCATATTGTGGCACTAGATCTATAAAGTGATGAAGTAAGCGTTGACCTTTGCTTGCTAATAGGTCGTCTGTGATTTCAAAGGTGTTTTGGTGCATGGTTGAAATGGTTAGGGATATTCAAACATAAAAAAAAACCTCTTTTCAAATTAAGAAAAGAGGTTTTAAATTATAATATTTCCGAAGAAAAGATATAAAAAAAGCATCTCGATAATTAAATATCAAGATGCTTTTGTTTTCACTATAATTAAATAGAGATTCCTTTTTACAAAGAAATTTTATCCTTCACAACTAGCACATTCTTTCTTTTGCTTAAATTTTTGTGCAGCATTCATACTGTGTTGGTAGTACAATGATTTTACACCAAGTTGCCATGCAGTTACATACAGTTTATTAATGTCTTTAACTGGCATATCTGGATGCACCATAATATTTAATGACTGTGCTTGATCAATATGATTTTGTCTATTGGCAGCTTGATAAATGATAGTCATTTGATCAATTTCAGAATAGGTTTTAAACACATCCTTTTCGTGATCTGTTAATTCTTCTAAATGTTGTACAGAACCATCGTAATCTCTAATGCTTCTCCAAATTTCAGTTGTATTGATTCCCTTTTCTTCTAAAAGAGCAACTAAATATGGATTTTTAATCGTTGTTTTAATTTTCGCGATATCTTTTACATAACTATTAGACCAAATTGGCTCAATACCTTGTGATACTTGTCCTAAGATGAAAGCAGATGAGGTTGTTGGTGCCACAGCATTTAATGTTGTGTTACGTCTTCCGTATCCTTTTAACACTTCTGGCTCACCAAATAATCCTGCTAATTCTACAGATGCTTTATTTGATTTTTCGTTAATCGTTTTAAAGATTTCACTGTTTAAGTTAAATGCTTCTTGACTATCAAAACTTAGCATTTTTGATTGTAATAATGAATGCCAACCTAATGCTCCTAATCCTAAAGCTCTATTTTCTTTTGCAAAATTATAGGCTTTCTCCATGAACATGAATGTTTGTCTATCGTCACGATCTGCAGAATCTCTATACACTTCTAGTTTTGTAATAAACTCTTCTAAAACAGCATCTAGGAAATAAACCATTGTTTCAACAGCATCTGTATCTTTCCACTTATCATAATGTAATAAGTTAATAGACGATAATACGCATACAAATGACCAGTTTTCATTGGTTGGTAACATGATTTCAGAACACAAATTACTTGCGTAGATTTCATGATTTTTATCTTTATAGACATCTGGTGCATTATTATTAGCATTGTCTTTAAAGAAAATATAAGGATATCCTATTTCTCCTCTACGTTGTAATACTTTTGCCCAAATGGCTCTTTTATCTGCATCACCATCAATCATCTCTTGCATCCAGTCGTTACCAACAGTAACACCATGTGTTAATTCTTGGATTGGATTACCTTCTGTTCCTATTTCTAAAAACTCATGAATATCATTATGCTCAATTGGTAAATATGGAGAAAAACGACCACGTCTAACAGAACCTTGACTTACAACATCTACCATTTTTTCAAACAACTGCATGATGTGAACTGCTCCAGAAGATTCTCCGTTATTTTTTACAGGAGCTCCTCTATGACGCAATTTTCCGAAGTAACCAGAAGTACCACCTCCTAATTTTGACATCATACCAACTTCAGATTGTGTATATAGGATATCTCCCATATCATCAGAAATATGTGAACCAAAACAACTAATTGGTAAGCCACGTTTTTTACCAAAGTTAGACCAAACAGGAGATGCTAATGAGTAATAGCCTTCTGCCATATAGCCATAAAACTTATCTGCAAAACCATCGATACCTAATATTTTTTCAGCATTATCAGCAATTTCTCTAATTCTTTCTTCAGGAGTTGTATCACCTGTAAGGTAACCAGAGGCTAAAAATTGGCGACTGTGCTCTGTTAACCATTTAATTTCTGGTTCTGATTTAGCGTCTTTTATAGCTTCTTTTCGAGCTTTTAATAAGTCGTCGTGTGTTGTTGTTTTTGTAGTTTGAGGGTTAACTACTTCTTTTTTAAGGTCTAAGTTAGTTTTGTCGTTCATGGTTTAAAATAGGTCGTCGCTAGTTATACTTTTTGTTCTTTTGCTATAATTGATAGAACGCTTCACGAAGAAATCTCCATGTTTAGTTCCTATGATTTCGTCGTCAAACCATTCGGTTTGCTCTAATAATTTTTCATCGACATCAAATACTTTTTCAATACCAATACTTTCTAATGAATCATTAAATCTGTTTTTAAGAAATTCATTAATCACATCTTTAGGTAAGAAATCTAATTCACCAGCTTCAAAGATCCAATCCACTAGTTTGCTTTCAGATTTAAAAGCTTCTTTACAAAGTTCTCTTACTTGCTCATTGTGTTCTGCATCAAACCATGTTGGGTTTTCAGCTTTTATAATTTTGATGATGTCAATACCAAAATCACCATGAATTTGTTCTTCTTTTGATGTCGCTTCAACCACATTAGAAACACCTTTAAGCATGTTTTTATGCTTATTAAATGCCATAATGATTAAAAATTGAGAGAATAAAGACACGTGCTCAATAAAGAGAGAAAACAGTAAAATAGATTCTGCATACTCTTTATTGTCTTCACTTTTAGCATTTTTTAAAGCCGTTTCTAAATAATGAACTCGTCTCATTATTACAGGCTTTTTCTTTAAGTTTTTAAACTCATTGTTAAGGCCTAATATTTCTAATAAGTGAGAATATGCATCATGATGACGTACTTCACTCTCAGCAAATGTTGCACCTACAGATCCTATTTCTGGTTTTGGCATTTTATGGTAAATGTCTCCCCAAAATGATTTTACTGCAACTTCAATTTGTGAAATGGCAAGCATTGTATTTTTAATAGCATTTTGCTCAACTACAGTAAGTCTCGTTTTAAAATCTTGAATATCGCTAGTGAAATTAAATTCAGAATGAATCCAATAAGAATGTCTAATAGCATCTACATAATCATTAAGTGCAGGATACTCGTAAGGCTTTAAATTGATACGCTTTTCAAAAATATTTGTTTTTCTGTTTCTTGTTTGCTCATCTCTATATAAGATATAAGCTTTAGCAACATCTTGAAACGTACTGTTCATTAATTTAAGCTCAACAAGATCTTGAACCTCTTCAACAGTAGGTAAGTATTTATGATCTCTTCCTTTTCTTTCTAATAATGTTTCTAAAACATTTGCAGAGATTAATTTAGCATCTTCTTTTGTACCATTACCAACAGAAATCATTGCTTTTTCAACTGCATTAGAAATTTTATTTAAAACAAACGGAGTTGTTTCGTAATCCCTCTTAATAATTTGTGTAATTTCTAATTGTGTGATGTCCATAATTTTTTTCAATTTAAAGGCTAAGATGTCTTTTGAATGATTTATAATCATTCAAGATTTAAAGTAAATTTGTAAATCGTATAATATTTTTCCTTAGTTGAAATAAAAAGGAAGGTATTTAATATTTGATTTTTTCTATCTCAAAAAAACACTAAAATCTATTCTGTTTTGCCTTCAACAAAGATTGACATTTGTAGTTAAAGATAAAAGACAATTTTATAAACATTGTCAACAAGTTTTTAACAAAGCTGATTATACCTAGAAAAACTTAAGATTATTAAATTTTAATTTAAACACCTGATAATCAATAGATTAATAATAAAACGAATTAATTTTTTTTGTAAGTTAAATCCTGTTAAAACTTTGCTCATGAAGTGGTTTTACTTATGGTCATTAATTTAGAATTTTGTTAAATGGAGTTCGAAAAATAAAATAGATTTAACTGTGCTCTGTTTTCTTAAAAACCAATTAATATTAGAATAATTCACCCTAAAACGACTTATTTTTGTTTGCTTCTGAAATGAAAAGTGACAATTTAAATGCCCATTACTTTTTGAAGATGACTATAATTTTAAATTGTTTTAAACGAAAAAAGAGAGCTGTTTACAGCTCTCTTTTCTTCCCTAATAATTAACTAACTAAAACTATTCACAATACATGAAGTCTTGTTATATGAAATTAATGTTTTAAAAAAAAGTCAGGTACTAACCTGACTTTTTTAATGATTAATAGCATTTTATCAAAATAGTAAAATCCCCACGATTACTCTATTTTAATCTATTAATTTGATTGGTCATTTTAATTTCATTTCAAATATGATAAATAAAATGATTTAAAAACTTTCAATTTGTATGGATGGTTACAAAAAGTGTATAAATGGTAATGCTTTAATAAACATGCATAGAAATGAACGGTTAAATAACACTTTACACAGAAAATGATGCTAACTATACATATTACTTACAAGGTATAGGATTATGTTTTATATTTGATTTATGATTAAAGCAGTTATAGTTGATGATGAGCCAAAAGCTATTCAAGGATTGTCATGGGAACTCACAAATTTTAGTAATGATATTGAAATTATTGAGACTTTTTCTAATCCTGAAGAAGCTATTGCATACTTAAATGTCAATACTCCAGATTGCTTATTTCTTGATATTCAAATGCCAACAATGGATGGTTTTCAGTTTCTTGGAAAGTTATCTAATACCAATTTTGCCATTGTTATTACCACAGCTTATGATGAATATGCTATCAAAGCCTTAAAACATGAAGCTATTGATTATTTGTTAAAGCCAGTAGACTCTGATGATTTAAAAGAAACCATATTAAAAATAAAAAAATTCAATTCTAGGATATCAAATTCTTCTAAAATTGAAGAAGTGTTAGTTAGCTTTAATGAACGATTTGATAAAAAGAAGATTACTATAAATACTGATGGAAAACTTATTTTTTTAGATATTGACGATATTTTATTTGTGGAGTCAGATGGTAATTACAGTACTATTGTGACAGCTAAACAGCAAAAAATTGTGATTACTAAAAAGCTAAAAGAAGTTGATGCTATTTTGCCAGAGCATTATTTTTTTAGAATTCATAATTCTTTTATCATTAACTTGAATAAAATTAAAGAGTTCATCAAGAGTGAAGGTTATGTTGTGATGGAGTCTAATCATAAAATTCCTGTTGCTAGACAACGAAAATCAGATTTTTTAGAAAAACTATAATTTGAACATTTTCAAATCCCATATTGTAAATCCTTCTACTAATTTTTCATTGGTGATATTTCTATTTTTTATTCTTAGTTTTCAAATTATAGGTGCTCAAGAAAATGAAAAAGAGTTTGAACAAGATATTGCCAACTTAACTTCTTTAAGACCCAAAAACTTTGCAACTATAGATTCTATTTTTAAAAAGCATTCTAGAGATAGTATTAAAATGAAGACGTTAGCAAAAACGTCTAAAACCATAGATTATGTAGAAGGTGAAAGTTATGGGCTTAATGCTTTAGGTGTGATTTATCGAAATATATCACATTATGAGAAATCGATTGAAATTCATAAAAAAGCAAAAACACTAGCAGATATTAGTGATAACATAGAATTTAAAATCATTAGCTTAAATAATATAGGTGTTGCATATCGTAGAATGGATCTTGTAAAACCTGCATTAGATTTTCATACTAAAGCTTTAGATTTTGCGAGATCTATAGAAAACCCATCTAAAACAATATCTCATAATATTGCGGTTTCACAAAATAGTATCGGTAATATTTATCTCATTTTAGAGCAGTATGAATTAGCTTTAAAACAATTTGAGAAATCTTTAGAAATTGAAAAATCACAAAGTAATAGGTTAGGCCTTGCTATTAATTATCAAAACATCGGTTATACTTATGAGGCTCAAGGTCAACTTGAGGATGCGTTACGTAATTATAAATTGTCTTTAGAATTTAACGAACAAATCAACTCAAATTTAGGTCGTGTTATTTGTTATAATAGTATTGGTCAAGTCTATATCAAACAAAAAAAATATATAGATGCCAAAGTCATTATTGAAAAGGCTTTAAATAAGGCTATAAAAATCAACGACCAATTTTACATTGCAGCGACCTTAATTAATTTAGGTTGGGTTCAAAAAGAAATGGGAGATCTATACGCTTCCGAAAGTCATTTAAAAAAAGGATTAGAAGTTGCAAAACAGTATAATTTGAATCTTTCTATTGTTGAGGCAGATAAACATCTTTCAGAATTATATAATAAATCGAAAAACTATCAGGCAGCATTAGAGCATTATAAAGAATCTGTTGCTGTTGAGAAAACCATTAATAATGAACGAAATTTACGATATGTAAATGATGTTATTATTCAGTATGAAAACGAAGCAAAGAACAATCAAATTAAAGCACTTGCTACTGAAAATCAAGTTTGGAAATCTAAATTAGAACGCAATAAAAAAATATTTTGGTATTCTATGTTAGTCTTGGCCATCATTGTGGGAATCTTGGTCGCTTTATATAGAACTAGACAATTAAGTCAAGAAAAGCAGATTTTAACTTTGGAGCAAGATATGTTGCGAAGTCAAATGAATCCTCATTTTATTTTCAATTCATTAAATTCAATAAAACTGTATATCATTAATAATGAGAAAGAAAATGCAGTGTATTATTTAAACAAATTTTCAAAACTTATTAGAAAAATTTTGGTGGCTTCTTCGGAAAAAGAAAATTCTTTGGAAGATGAGTTAGATACCATGAAACTATATATGAATATTGAAAACATTAGATTTTCAAACGAAATAGATTTTGAAATTAGTGTAGATGATAATATCAATACTGCAAATATAAAACTGCCATCATTAGTCTTACAACCATTTTTAGAAAACGCACTTTGGCATGGATTGTCTTCTAAAAAAGACGATAAAAAAATTGAATTGCATGTTTATAGAACACAAGATGATTTTGTCATGATTTCTATAAAAGATAATGGAATTGGAAGAGACAAGTCTGAAAAAATAAATAGAGATAAATTCATAAAACGAAAATCTGTTGGTATAGCAATTACAAAAGCGCGATTAGCAAACTTTTCTAAAGACTACACCAACGATTATCAAATTGAGATAGAAGATCTTTATGATGACAATAAAAATGCCATTGGCACAAATGTTATTGTTCAAATACCGACACGATCAAATGTCTTGAGAACTGCTTAATTTCCAAAAGAAGACATTATAGAACCATAAGCCGAAGCATTTATTGAAAAATCTGTTTTGTCTAAACCAACACAATCCATAGTCATACTATTTTTCGCTTTCTTTTTGTCAACGAAAATCATTTGCATCATGAGTCCGTTATTTGCATACTTTTTCATCCAATCTGGATTAAAACCTTTAGGCATGTTTTTAGCATTTGCTCCAAAAACCTGATTAAAACTAACAGGTACATCATCTGTAATATAAAACGTGATTTTATGTTCATCATTTTCACTCACAAAACCTTCACACTCATAACCCATTATAGTTTTAGAGTCTATTTTAGTAAATGTATAATCTGAGTTATCAACATCACTACCAAAATCTGAAGCATTAATTTTTGTTTTTTGAACCACTTTTTTTCCCATCATTTCCATGAACATGGCAGTCACTCCTAGATTTGAATCCATGACCATAAACATTTTTGTATCAGAGCCTTTAGCCATTTCTGCAGTGTCAAAACCAAAGTATTTACCATCTTCCTTTAAGAAGTACGTAAGTATTAAATCTCCTTTTTTATGTGTCATTTTTAGCTTGTACGTATAATCAAAATCGTAAGTTGATGGTAAATCAATTTTAGATGCTTTTTGAGAATACCCATTAAAGAAAAACATTAAAAATGTTAAGCAAAGGGAGAATTTTAAAATGTGTCGTGTTTTCATTATTTCTGAAATATTAAAAATTAAAAATTTGTAAAATGATAAGATAAAGAATCTAAAGTGTTAAAAACTAGCTTAATGTATAGTTAGTTTTAAATGTTGTGTTGTTGGATGTTAATTGTCAAATTACTACTATGAATGGTTTTAAATTCTTGTTGCTTTATGAACTTAATATGCTGAAATGAACTATTTGTGTTGTCTTCTATTTTCAGAATATAGACACCTGAAGCATATGTTTAAAGATCAAATATGTTGTAGACTTCTAATTTTTTTTGCTGAAAGATCTCTTTTCCAAAAACATCATAAATTGAAAAAGAATAATCACCAAACTGCTTGAAATTTATATGAATATTATCTTTAGTAGGATTTGGGAAGATGTCAAAACTTTCAGAATTAAATTCGCCAACAGATAGAGGATCTACATTAATTAAAGCGCGTTTATATAGAGACCATGTTCCATCTTGGTCTTGCACTCTTAAGTGTAAATAATGATCTCCAGTTGCCATATCATTAGGAATTTGAATCACAAAGTCTTCATCTAAGGTAAATCCTTGGGTGATTACAATTGATGTCGCATTGCCTATTCCTTAGATCTGTGTCAAAAAAATACTCTGCTGCAAATATTGGTATATTCGCTCCAACCTATGAAAAGCAATCAGAAAACAATCCTAGTCGTAATGATGATGTGGTTCTTTTAGGTGCAAATAATGGTCGATTTTTATAAGCACTTAAAAGATGTAAAATCTAAAAAATGAAGCTTTACAATTAGCAAAATTAAATTATTTGTCATCAAAAAATGATGGTAATCTTATGCGTACTTATTATTGGGCTGGCTTTGTTGTTTCTGGAGATATTTCGCCTATTATGAGTGACGCTTCTTGTGAGAAATATAGTATTGGAGTCTTAATTTTATTGTCACTCTTTGGCCTGTATTATTTTAAAAAAAGAAAGTGATTTTTTTCTAAATTATTTCAAATGTTTGTCAGCTACTTTCTCCAATTCCATATACCAATCTTCACCAAATTTTCTAATCAAAGCCTCTTTTACAAATTTATAAACCGGTACTTGTAGTTCTTTCCCAAGAGAACAAGCATCATCACAAATTTCCCATTTGTCATAATTAACAGCAGAAAATTCAGAATAATCCTTAATTCGAATAGGATATAAATGACAAGACACAGGTTTCTTCCATGAAATTTCACCTTGATTATAAGCTTCTTCTATTCCGCAGAGCGCAGTTTTTTTATCATCAAAAATAACATAAGCACAATCTGCACCATTAATCAATGGTGTTTCAATTTCTCCAAAAACAGTTGTAATAGATGTACCTTCTTTTTCTATGACATCAATCCCTTCTTGTCTTAAAAAAGGTTTGACTTTTGGGTAGATGTCTTTTAGAATTTGAGCTTCTTCTGCATCTAAAGGCGCTCCAGCGTCTCCATCAATACAACAAGCACCTTTGCATGCAGATAAATTGCACACAAAATCTTTTTCAATTATATCTTCTGAAACGATTGTTTTTCCTAGTTGAAACATACAATGATGGACTAAATTTATAAAAGCAAAAGTAGGTAAACTTTACGATTTTTTAACGTTGTAAATCTCTTATAATGACCTACTTTTGCCGAAAAATTTGAAATCATGGATATTCAATTAAATATAAAAGAGATTTTTACTGCATTTATGATCTTATTTGCGGTCATTGATATTATTGGTAACATCCCTATTATTATAGATTTACGTAAAAAAGTAGGTCATATAGAAAGTGGAAAAGCGTCAACAATTGCAGGTGTAATTATGATTATCTTTTTGTTTTTAGGACAAACAATTTTATCTTTCTTAGGTGTTGGTGTCAATTCATTTGCAGTAGCAGGTGCATTTATTCTATTTTTTATTGCGCTAGAAATGATTCTTGGTATTACACTTTACAAACAAGATGAAAGTACAACAATGACAGCTTCTGTTTTTCCGTTAGCATTTCCATTAATTGCAGGACCAGGAAGCTTAACAACATTATTGTCATTACGTGCAGAATATAGAATTGAAAATATCATTATTGCAGTTATACTAAATGTTATCATTATCTTTATTGTGTTAAAAACATCTTCAAAGATTGAACGATTTATTGGTCAAAACGGAATTAATATTATTCGTAAAGTATTTGGTGTTATTCTTTTAGCTATAGCAGTTAAATTATTTGCACATAACATTAAAGCACTCTTTGAGATGGCTTAAATTAATAAAAACGACTCTTAACACATGAAATATTTTACCATTATAGTCACCATCATAGCAGCAGGACTAATTATCTATAATTCAACAATGTTAGATTTCAATAATCTATTTGAGGGACAAAGTATTGTTGCTTTAATCACAATTTTTGCGTCATTGTGCGCTATCATTTTGCTACAAGTTTTAAGATTATCTAAGCGAGTAGATAACAAACTTAAAGGACGACAATAATGTACGATGCATTTATAATAGGTGGTGGAGCAGCAGGTATGTCTTGCGCTTTAGTTTTAGGGTCAGCAAAACCAAAACCGTTTGCTGCAGATAAACGTATTGCAATTGTTGCACATCAAAAATCTAGTCATTTGCAAAACGCACTATTTAATAATGTGTTAGGATTAACTCCAGGTACTTTGGGTGCAGATATATTAGAAAATGGTACAAAGCAGCTTCATGATTTATATCCGCATGTTGAGCAGATTGAAAATGAGAAGGTGAGTTCAATTTTAAGTACTTCGGAAGGATTTACAATCACTACAAATAAAAATGAGTACCATTCAAAACTGGTCGTTATTGCAGTAGGTTATACAAATTTGTTAACGATACAAGGTTTAGAAAATTATGTAGAACCACATCCTCGAGCAGCTATAGAAAAAGATCGTATTTGGTTAAAAAACCAAGACCATTTAGTTGATAACGGACTGTATGTTGCAGGAACCTTAGCAGGTTGGAGAAGTCAATTTGCCATTGCTTCTGGCAGTGGAGCACAAGTTGCTACAGATATTCTAACACTTTGGAATGACGGGAAACAAACCAAGATTCATGATAAGGTTTAATGTTCTTCGGAAAGTTTAGCCTCAAAATAATCATTGCCTCGGCTTAAAATAATTACCTCGTCAATCATATCATCACCTTCATTTAGAATTTTTTCAGCAATAGTACTTCCGTAGAGTTGTTGTGCTAATTCAGATTTGATTAAACGCTTCATCTGGTCGTGATAAGCTACAAATGTGAGGTTGGTGTTCTCTTTTAGATTAACAAAATCTTGAAACTTAACGACAATGTCATCGCTTATTTCAAAATTTGCTACGAAATCATCAGATGTGACATCGCTATAAACACTTCTGTCTCTATCTAATTCTTCAAAAACAAAATTGCTAATATATTCTCGACGTTTGAGGTAAATAAGAGTTTCATTCTGAATTGAAGCGTTCATAGGCACAAAAACATCAGGTATAATGCCACCTCCTCCATACACCACTTTACCTTTTGGTGTCGTAAACTTTAAGGAATCAGCTATTTTTATTTGCTCTGCATCTTCAAACTCACCACTTTTTGCTCGTTTGTAGTAATCTTTATAATAATCATTACTCTTACCATTATCATAAGGTCTTTGAATAGAGCGACCAGTTGGTGTATAATATCTAGAAACGGTTAACCTTACTGCGCTACCATCACCTAATGACATTTCTCGTTGTACTAATCCTTTACCATAACTGCGTCGTCCTACAATTGTGCCTTTGTCATTATCTTGTAATGCACCAGCAACAATTTCACTTGCAGAAGCTGAACTTTCATTAATAAGAATATAAACTTCGCCTTCTTCAAAATCTCCTTTTCTTGTTGCAAAGCTTTTTTCAACTTTACCTGTTTTATTTTTTGTGAATAATATGAGTTTGTCATCTTCTAAAAACTCGTCTACAATTTGTTCTGCGATGCCTAAAAAACCACCTGGATTATCACGTAAGTCTAATGCTAATTGTGTTGCGCCTTGATCTTGAAGCATGTTTAAAGCACGCTTAAATTCTTTGTAAGTAGACTCTGCAAAACGATTTATTTTTATATAACCTAGTTTATCGGTAAGCATATAAGCTGCATCAACACTTTCAATTGGTACGACATCTCGTTTTACTTTAATATCTATGAGTTTGTCTTCTCCTTTTCTATAGATGGACAGTTTTACTTTAGTACCTTTTTCCCCTTTTAATTTGGAGATAATATCTGAGTTACTCCATTCTTTTCCGAAGATAGAATCACCATCTGCCATCAAAATACGATCACCAGCTTTAATACCTGCTTTCTCACTTGGACCATCTTTTACTGTTTTAATCACAGCAATGGTATCATTATAGGTGTAAAAATTAACTCCTAAACCAACAAAATCTCCTTTCATATTATTGGTGACACGTTCTAATTCACTTTGTGGAATATATGTAGAATGAGGATCTAGATTATCCAATATCCCATTTACAGTAACATCAACAATACTATCTGTATTAACGTCATCAACATATTCATAATCTATGTAATCTATAAGTCTGTTGAGTTTGTCTTTTTTACTATTTGATGTAAATAAACGATCTGAAGTATCAGTAAAATTTAATTTTCCGCCAATAAAAACACCTGCTGCAATGGCAACACCAATAATAAGTGGGATGTATTTTTTTTGAAACGTCATTTATACTTTTATATCTTCAATTAATTCTAATTCAATACCTGCTTTTTCTAAAAATTGTAATCCAGAATCGTCTTTATACCCTTTATGGTAAACCACTCTAATAATTCCTGCTTGATGTATTAATTTACTACAATCTTTACAAGGCGATAATGTAATATATAAAGTTGCTCCTTTACAAGATTGCGTAGAGGCAGCAACTTTTAAAATTGCATTTGCTTCAGCATGCAACACATACCATTTTGTGTAGCCCTCGTCATCTTCGCAATAGTTTTCAAAACCTGTTGGTGTACCATTGTAACCGTCTGATATAATCATTCTATCTCTTACAATTATTGCGCCAACTTGTTTGCGCTTGCAATGTGAGAGTTTTCCCCATTCTTTCGCAATTCTTAAATATGCTTTATCGTATCGTAATTGTTTTTTATTAGGCATTATTTTGGTTTAGTGGTATTGATTTTTCGTCGGAAATATCAACTCAACCATTAAAGTTATATTTCAAATGTAATAATTATTAAAAATCTAGGTCGTGTTTTAAGACTTTCATAACGTTTAAGTTTTATCAAAACGTATCTTGAAACAACTATTTTTTATGAGAATAAGTCACTTTTAATAAGAATTGGTAATACAAAACCTACCACAATTGCAGAAGTTACCATCACCCAATCGCGTTTTGAAAACCTAAAAATAGTTTGACAGAGAAAGCTTAAAAAGATGACTATAAAAGCTACAAAAAGTTGTCCAACTTCAATACCTAATCCAATTTCTAAAAGTGCGAGTAGTTTGTTTTCCGAAGAAGAAATTAAGCGCTCAAACGTACCAACATAACCTAAGCCATGAATTAAGCCAAAAAATAACGTCGCAAAAAATACCAATCCAAAAGTGGTTCCATGAGATTTTTTACCAGCAGTAAACACATTAAATAAAGCAACTATTAAAATAGATATTGGTATTAAAATTTCAATTAATTTAAGATTAACATTTATAATGTCATAAGTGGTTAATGCTAATGAAACACAATGACCTACTGTGAACATTGAAATGAGAATAAATACACGTTTCCAGTCCTTAAATAAGTAAGGAACCGTTAATACGATTAAAAATAAAATGTGATCATAGGCTTTTAAATTAAAGATGTGGTATACACCATCTTGAAAATTTGACAGAAATTGGTCTATCATAGTTGTTAGATTTGGGTACTACTAATTAAATTATGTGGTTAAGTTGGTATCATACCAAAGTTACGTTTTATTACCGAGTTTGAAAACTAAAATGCTCGTAAAACTAGTCTTAGAGTATGAGTTTAGTCTAAAATTGTGTTTTTACTATGATATTATACAATACAATGTTATATTGGAAAACCTAATACACTTAACACTTATGAAATATTTATTATTCGTTACCATCCTATGTTCATGTTTATTTACAAATGCTCAAGAAAAAGTACCATTTATATCTTATGAAGATGTTTTTAATAAAGTAGTTGAAAAAGCAGATAAAGAGGATTATAAAGGCGCATTAGAGGAGCTTAATCGTATTAATAAAAATGATTCTACCTACTGCTCAGTATTGACTACCAAATCGTATTATAATATTATTTTAGAGAACTATGATGATGCAATAGCAATAACAAATGAAGGCTTAGCTTTAAATTGTGATAGCGAGTCTATGTTGTATTTCTACATCAATAAAGGTGTTTCTTTAGTAGAAAACGAGCGTTATGAAGACGCTATTAAAACCTATGATAAAGCATTGGAGGAATTTCCAAGAAATCCAAGATTATGGTATAATAAAGGATTAGCTTTTGAACGCGTTGAAAATTATTCTGAAGCTGTTAAAGCCTACCAGCAAACCATTATTTACAATCCAATTCATAGAAATGCACATTTACAATTGGGAAATATTTGTTATCGTCAACAATTGATATCACAAGCCTTAATGTGTTATAATATGAGTTTAATGATTGAGCCAGATAGCGATAGAGGTTTTGCATTGTTAAAATATATGAATGAGATCGTTTCTGAAAAAAACGAAAATGAACCAGTTGCAGGATTGGAAATTTCTGAAGATGATGAAGCTTTTGAGGATATTGATCTTATTATTAATAATAGAGTTGTGTTAGACCAAGATTATGATACGAAAAGTAAAATTGAAATCCCTTTAGTAAAACAAAATCACGCATTATTAGAGCAATTAAAAAACATTGAGGGTAATGGTGGTTTTTGGGACACGTATTATATTCCGTTTTATAAATGGATCGCAGAAAATGATCACTTTAATGATTTTACGTACACGATAAATTATGCTATTAAAAACGAAGATTACAGTAAAATAATAGAAAGAAATAAAGATGAAGTTGACGAGTTTATAAGTGCTTATGTACTTAGATTATATGAGCTTTTTAGTGACAATCCTAAACGTGTTTTATCACATAATTATGATGAAGGTCTACTTCAAGGAGAAGGGATGTTTGTAAATAATACATTAAATGGAGATTGGACATTTTATGACAGTAATGGTCGTAAAATGAGTGAAGGTTTTTACAATAAAAAAGGAGAAAAAGAAAAAACATGGACCTGGTATCATGATAATGGTGCTGTTAAAGAAATAGCACTTTATAAAGCTGGTGTAACCACAGGTGAAAACAAATTGTACTATGACAATGGTAATCCATATATCATGACCGTTTCCAAAAACGGTGAGTTTGATGGTGAATACAAATACTACTTAAAACAAGGTGCTCTAAAACAAAAGAAAACATATAAAAACGGAAAACTAACTGGTAAATATCTAGCCTATTTTGATGTTGGAGAAGATGTTTTAGAATTTGATATTGATTATAAAAACGATGAGGTACAAGGAGATGTGATTGAATATTATGCAAATGGTAAACAATATTCTGTAATTAATTTTAAAAACGGAATGCGTAATGGTCATGAAATTCAATATTATAGAAACGGACAAATATCAACTAAATCTACTTATAAAGACAATAAGTTAGAAGGTCCATATACATCGTTTTTTGCTAACGGAAATAAAAAATCCATAGGGCAATCTAGTCAAGGTTATTATGATGGACCATGGAAAAATTATTATAAAGATGGTACATTAAGTAGCGATTTTAACTACAAAGCTGGAACATTAGATGGTGTTTACAAATCTTATGATACAGACGGTTTAATTAAATCTGAGTTTCAATATAGAAAAGGAGAAATAATTAGTTACACCTTTTATGATAAGTCTGGTGAGGTGCTTTCCCAAAATCGTAAAAAAGGAGGCGAGTTTTTCTATGAAGGATATCATCCTAACGGAAATAAATCTGCAGAAGGTCTCTATGATATAAAAGGAGGTAAAGTTGGAAAATGGAAGTTTTTTGATCAAAATGGAGCAATGACAGATGAAGGTGATTACAATGAAGATAAACCTCAAGGTGTAGAAAAAACATACTTTCCAACTGGTGAAATTCAAAGTATAACAACATATGATACAGAAGGTAATAAAGATTATTACCAGTATTTTCATGTAAATGGTAAATTAAAAACTCAAGGTTGGTCTGTTGATGGTTCAAAACATGGAGAATGGCATTATTATTATAAGGATGGCACTATTGAAGCCATTAATTTTTACCATAAAGGAGATGTTCATGGCACACAATATTATTATAATGTAGATGGCACAATAGATAATCAAATTGATTATGAATACGCCTTGCTCATTTCAGAAAGAAGATACAATAACAAAGGAGAAGTTTATAATACCTACACTTATCAGCAACCTACTAAAAGGTATAAGATAGAATCCACCTATCAAAATGGGGATAAAAAATCGGAAACGACATATACAAATGGTCAAAAACATGGACCTTATAACTATTATAATTTCTACGGAAAATTAACGGTTGATGGCAATTATCACAATAATGAAATGAGTGGTGATTGGAAATGGTATTACAAAGATGGAGAGATAAAAAATGAAGATACTTACGTTAATGGAAAACAAAATGGAGCATCAAAACGTTATTATAAATCTGGTCAAATAGAAGACGATTATTTATATGATGAAGGTGATAGAGTAGGAACATGGTTGTCTTATTATGAAAACGGAAAACTATACACATCTACAACCTATGTTGATGATAAAAATCACGGTAGAAAAGAATTTTATAGTCCTGATGGGAAATTGCAAATTGTTAGAATTTATGATCATGGCACATTAATTGGATATACTTATTTGGGTACAGATGGTAAGGAAAAAGAGATGATACCTATCACAAATGAGACTGGAAGATTAGAAGGGTTTTTTGATAATGGTAAACCAGCAAGAACAATGGAGTATACTAATGGAGAGATTCATGGAGAATACAAAGCCTATTATTATGATGGTACATTAGAAAATCATACCATTTACGAAAAAGGCGAATACAATGGTTTGGATCTTGAGTATCATGCTAACGGTAAAATAAAACTGAAAGAAAATATGTTATATGGGAACAGACATGGGCTTTCAGAAAAATTTTATTCTAACGGAAATATTAAAGAACGCACCAATTATCTAAATAATGAAATACATGGCGAAGTAACCTATTATGACGAAAACGGGAAACTCACATTGACAGAATATTATACAAACGGAGATATTTATGAATCTAAATAATACATCAATACTAACATTACTTTGCATTGCGTTTTTAGTGCTAATACCAAAAAGTGCTTTTGCTCAATACACTAAAGAGTTTGATCTCATTAAAAACAAGTATCCAGATGCTCAAATTGTGCGATTGCTTGAAGATGTTAAAATTTCGGTACAATTAAAAGATGGCGCCTTAGAAGTAAAACAATCTTTTGTAGAAGAAGATTTGTATATGGATGAATCTGCAACCTACGGTTCTAAAAGAAACTTAAGGTTCTCATCATTTTTTGAACTAGAATCTGTAGAAGCATCATCATACGAGTATAAAGATGGTAAATATAAAACTCATAAAGTTGAAGAGTTTCTTGAAAAAGATGAAATGGAAGATTCTTTTCATGATGATTCAAAATCGCTAAATTTTATTTATCCTAATTTAACAACAGGTAGTAAAACAAAGCTAGAGTATACCGAAGTCGTTAAGAATCCTAGGTTTTTAAGTCCTATTTATTTTGGAGATTTTTATCCTATAAAACAAAAAAAAGTGACTCTTGTTGCAGATAAAGACATTCAGTTTAGATTTCAAGAATTTAATACCGAAGATTATAATATCAAATTCACTAAAGAAGAAAAACGAGGTAATATTATTTACTCTTGGGAGATTTTAGATGTTGATAAACACAAGTATGAAAGTAATGTACCTAGTTACTCAAAAGTGCTTCCGCATATTATTCCAATTATTACATCTTACAAATCAAACGATAAAAATGTCAACCTTTTAAATGATGTTTCTGGATTATATGAGTGGTATTACTCTATGGTTAAAGATATCAACTTGAGTGAACCAGATGCTAATTTAGTAAGTCTTGTCAATGAATTAACAAAAGACAAAACAACCGATTTAGAAAAAGCAAGAGCCATCTACTATTGGACTCAAAAAAATATTAAATATATTGCTTTTGAATACGCTTTGGGTGGATTTATTCCAAGAGAAGCTAATGATGTATATAAAAAGAAATATGGCGATTGTAAAGATAACTCAAGCATCCTTTATGAAATGCTGAAAATTGCTGGTTTAGAAGGTCATTTAACATGGATAGGAACTAGAAGTATTACCTATAGTTATACCGATGTGCCAACACCAATTGTAGATAATCACATGATTTTATCTATGGAAATTGATGGTGAAACCTATTTCCTAGATGCTACTGGTCGTTATTTACCTATTGAAATGCCTTCATCGTTTATACAAGGTAAAGAAGCATTGGTATCTAACGGAGAAGCAAAATATGTCATCAAAGATGTTCCTGTTGTTGATGCTAAAACAAATGCATTTAAAGAAGTAACCACATTAAAATTAAATGACACAGAACTCGTTGGTACAACCAAAGCTGAAATTTCTGGATATTATAAGATTGATTTTTTTAATCAGTTAGAAGATGATAATACACCTGCAAAAATTAAGGAGTATTATAATTTCAAAATGCGAAAAGGAAATAATAAATTTCTAATCGATACTGTTACAGAAACGAATAAGTTTGACTACGATAAAGATTTAATTATTGATTACACTTTTAATATCAATGATTACGCGAAAATATTAGGAGACGAAATTTATATCAATCTTAATTTGAGAAAGGATGAAACCGATTTTAAATTTGAAGACGATAGAGAAAATGACATAGAAGTGACCTATAAAAGTTACTACGATTATGTAACAACTCTTGAAATTCCTGATGGTTATGTTGTAGATTATCTACCTAAGGATTTATCGTTGTCAAACGAGTTTATGAACTCTAAGATTACTTATGAAACTATAGATAATACAATTGTTTACAAACATCAATTAGAAATGGATTTTCTAACCTTAAATCCAGAACAACAAAAAACAATTAGTGATGCCATTAAAGTGGTAGAAAAAAGCTTTAAAGACACGATCGTTCTTAAAAAACAATAATATATACATGGATCGAGCATGTTTAAAATTTTATTACTCATGAGAATGATTAATAGCGAACAACATGTGTTGATTGAAAAACAATAAATATAACCACATGAAACGAGCATGTTTAAAGTTTTATTTCTCATGAGAATGATTAATAGCGAACAACATGTGTCGATTGAAAAACAATAAATATAACCACATGAAATTATTTTTAAATATTAGCCTCATTTTTTTCGCATGTTTCACAACACTAAATGCACAACCATTTTACGAATCCTATGATTGGGATGCGAATCCTAAATACACCAATCAAGGTGTTGAAGACGATAATATGGCTTCAATGAAAGAAAGGATTGTTACCGAATTTTATTTTGATGATGAAGATAATCTAACAGAGTATTTTTTAGAACATAAGGTCTATTATCTAAATAGTGACGATAAAATAGAAGCGTTTAATAAAGTGTATTTGCCTTATGATTCTGAGTCTAAATTAGTCGTTAATAAAGCTAGAGTGATTACTGCAAAAGGTGAAGTGATTAATCTAGACGAATCTAAAATTTTGACAGCTACAGATTCTGAAACCGAAAGAACGTACAAGTATTTTGCTTTTGAAGGTGTAGAAAAAGGTAGTTTCATCGAGTACATCTATGTCGTAAACAGATATCCAAGCTATAAAGGAAAACGAATCACACTACAATCTGATTACACAAGAAAAAATGTGGAGTTTGATTTGTATTCGCCATCAAATCTACTTTTTAAATTCAAAAGTTTTAATGGTTTAGATGAGGTAGCGAGAGATACTATTTCCGAAGATAAAAAACACTATTTCCTTAAACTAGACACTATAGAATTATTAGAAGAGGAAGAAATGGCAGCTTATACTGCTGATAAAAAGTTTTTAATTTATGCGTTAGATGCTAATGTTACAGGTAGAGTGAAGGATATTAGTTCATACGCTAATGTTGCTCAAAATATTTATGATTTTTATAATGCAGAACCATCAAAAAAAGAAACTTCAGAACTTAAAGGGTTTTTAAAAAATATAGATTACAAAAAAGAAGATGATTTAGACACGAAGCTAAGAGCGATTGAATCGTATATTAAAACAAACATATTTGTTGCAAATTCTAACAGTGAAAAATTATCTAATTTATTAGATATCGTAAAAGATAAAGTAGCAAATGAAAGAGGTATTATCAAATTATATACAGCTCTGTTTAATCAACTAGATATAAAATTCGAATTCTTTTATACCTGTAGTCGTGAGTATATGCGTTTTGATAAAGAGTTTGAAGCTAGCAATTTTTTACAAGATGCGCTTATCTATTTTCCTAAGACGAAAAAATATCTTTCACCAACCGAAAATGAATCGCGTTATGGTTATCCACCAGCATTTCTAACAGATACGTATGGGTTGAGTATTAAGGAAGTTGTTATTGGTGATTTTAAATCGGCAGTTGCAAAAGTTAAATATATCAAACCTATTAAAGCAAATCAAAACGTTGACAAAATGGTTATTGATGTCACATTTGACGATGAAGATATTTCTAAAACACATGTCAAATTAGATCGTTCTATGACTGGGTACTACGCCATGTATATTCATCCATATATGGATTTGGTAAAGCCAGAAAGTGAAAAAGATATCGTAGAAGGTTTTGCTAAAAACTTGGATGAAGACGCAGAAATTATAAGTAAGTCTATAAATAATAGAAGTCCTAAGCTCTTCGGAATTAAGCCTATTCAATTCGTTTTAGAGTTTACATCAAATAAGTTTGTAGAAAATGCAGGTAGAAAACAATTGTTTAATGTTGGTGATTTAATCGGAAGACAACAAGAATTATATCAAGAAAAGGAACGTAAATTACCAGTAGAAGGTGAGTTTCAACGTAGTTATTTTAGAACTATAAATATTACAATTCCCGAAGGTTATAAAATTGCAAACCTTGATGATATCAATATAAAAAACGAATATATTAAAGATGGTGAAACGCTATTAAGCTTTGATTCGTATTACGAATTAAACGGAAACGTGCTTACCATCACTGCAGATGAACACTATAGAATGAATCATGTAGATACGAGTCTTTACGAAGACTATAGAACGGTAATTAACAGTGCTGCAGATTTTAATAAAGTCACGCTGGTGCTGGAGGCTGAGTAAAAATAAAAAGGCTCTAACATACTGTTAGAGCCTTTTTTGTACTCAAGGCGGGAATCGAACCCGCACGTCTCGCGACATTGGATTTTGAATCCAACGTGTCTACCAATTCCACCACTTGAGCAATTTCGGACTGCAAAATTATAAAATATTTTATTACAATCTATCAAAAATAGTAGGTTTTATGCTTTTTCTGTTCAAATAAATTCCTAAATTTGCACCTCGTTAAATTAAAGCGTGTTTAATTAACACAAATAATTCATTACCAATGCCAAACGGAGTGACAGAAGCAAAAATTTTTGCATGTGGACAAAGTAAAGAACTTGCAGAGAAAATCGCAGCAACCTTTGGTGCGCCTTTAGGTAATGTCATTACATCAACATATAGTGATGGCGAATTTCAACCATCTTACGAAGAATCTATAAGAGGAACACGAACTTTTATTATTGGTTCTACACATCCTGGACCAGAAAACTTAATGGAAATGTTGTTAATGATTGATGCTGCAAAAAGAGCATCAGCTAGACATATTACAGCAGTTTTACCTTATTTTGGTTGGGCAAGACAAGATCGTAAAGACAAACCTAGAGTGCCTATTGCAGCTAAATTAGTAGCAAAAATGCTTGAAGTTGCTGGAGCTACTCGTATTATTACAATGGATTTGCATGCAGATCAAATACAAGGATTCTTTGAGAAACCTGTAGATCACCTGTTTGCTTCAACTATATTTTTACCGTATTTAAAGTCACTTAATTTAGAGAATCTAACGATCGCTTCACCAGATATGGGTGGGTCTAAACGTGCTTATGCCTATTCTAAAGCCTTAGTTAGTGATGTCGTTATTTGCTACAAGCAACGCGCAAAAGCTAACGTGATTTCTCATATGGAATTGATCGGTGATGTTACTGGAAAAAATGTAGTACTAGTTGATGATATGGTAGATACTGCAGGAACATTAACAAAAGCAGCAGATTTAATGATGGAGAAAGGTGCACTTAGTGTAAGAGCAATTTGTACACATCCTATTTTATCTGGTGATGCTTATAACAAAATTGAGAACTCTAAATTACAAGAGTTAATTGTTACAGATTCAATTCCATTAAAACAAAAAAGTGATAAAATTAGAGTATTGAGTTGTGCAGATTTATTTGCAGAAGTAATGCATAACGTGCATTATAACAAATCAATTAGCTCTAAATTTTTAATGTAGTTTCGAGCTCAGCTATCAAAAAAATGAGCACAACAACTAAAGTGAATTATTTGCTTTGGTAATAAATTAGAATATTAATAATAACTATAAATAACAAAAATGAAATCAATTACAATCAATGGATCTCAAAGAGAAGGCGTAGGCAAAAAGGCAACGAAAGCTTTACGTAATGCTGGTCAGGTTCCTTGCGTATTATACGGAGGAGACCAAAACGTGCATTTCTCTGCACCAGAATTGGCTTTCTCTAAACTTGTATACACGCCTAATGCGCATACAGTTGTGATTGCCATAGAAAACGGTGAAACTTATGACGCTGTCTTACAAGACATCCAATTTCACCCAGTAACAGATAGAATTCTACACGTAGATTTCTACCGTTTATTTGAAGACAAAGAAATTGCTATGGATATTCCTGTGCATGTTATCGGAACATCTAGAGGTGTTTTAAATGGAGGTATTCTTCGTAAAAACAGACGTAAATTAAGAGTTAAGGCTCTACCTAAAAATTTACCAGATTTCTTAGAAGCAGATATCACACCTCTTAAAATTGGTGGTAAATTATATGTTACTGCTTTAGAAGGTGAAGATTATACATTACTTCATTCAGACAATACAGTTGTAGTTCAAATTAAGACTGCAAGAGCTGCTGTTGTTGAAATTGATGATGAAGATGAAGATGGAGAAGATGCTACTGCAGGAGAAGATGGAGGAGTACCTTCAACAGAAACTGATGATGTAGCAGCAGTAAAAGAATAAAGTTTTTTTTACATAATATTAAAAGCATTCTATATTTTATAGGATGCTTTTTTATTTTTGAACAGATTTAAACCTAAATAGTAATATTATCTGGACATTTATCCGTAATATATTTAATTGGAACTCCACATCTTTAGATGTAGAAGAAACAGATCCTATGAAAAAATTTCTTATCGTTGGTCTAGGCAATATTGGCGAGAAATACACTAATACAAGGCACAATATAGGCTTCAAAATCTTAGATGCTTTGGCGCAAAAAGAAGAGCTTACTTTTGAAACTCAGAAACTCGGAGATTTAACAACCTATAAATTAAAAGGTAGAACGTTCATTCTTTTAAAGCCAAGTACATACATGAATTTGAGTGGAAAAGCAGTTCAATATTGGTTGACTAAAGAAAAAATACCATTAGAAAATTTACTAGTTATTACAGATGATTTAAATCTTCCCTTCGGAAACATTAGAGTTAAGACAAAAGGTAGCGATGGAGGACACAATGGTCTAAAAGATATTCAGAACACTTTGCAATCGACAAAATACAATAGATTCAGATTTGGAATAAGCGATGAGTTCAGTAAAGGACGTCAAGTAGATTATGTACTTGGAGAATGGACAGATGAAGAAAATAAAAAGCTAACTGAACGATTAGAGAAATCTGTAGCACTAATTAAATCATTTGGATTAGCAGGAATAAATAATACAATGAATACCTTTAATGGGAAATAAAAATAGACCACAGGTTCTAAATATTTTACTTCAAATTGTACTATAAAACTCTTACTTCACGCATATTATGATATTAATATGTTAAAATATTTAATTTTTCATTAATTGAGATTAACAATAATTTAAGTTTTCAAATAAATTCATTAATTTGTACGCTTAAAATACCTTAAAAAAATCACGATATGAAAAACTTTACTTTTAAACTTATTTGCTTTGCAATGGTTTTTTCTTGTTTGAGCCTTACTGCTCAAGACAAAAATGCTGAACAACTTAGAGTTTGTGCTGCAGATGAATACAATGCTAAGCTATTAATAGATAACCCAAATATGATGGGTGGCGAAGCTTTTGAACGCCTTATGGCTCCAAAAATTGCAGCAATAAAAGCTGAAATGCAATCTGGTAATCAACGTGCTTTACAATTTACAATTCCTTTAGTAGTTCATGTATTACATAATGGAGAACCTATTGGGACTGGTGCCAATATTTCTGACGCTCAAGTACTTTCACAAGTTCAGGTATTGAATGATGATTACAGACGTATGGTTGGAACTAGAGGTTTTAATACTGATCCTAATGGTGCTGATGTTGAAGTTGAATTTTGCTTAGCTAAACAAGATCCAGATGGTTGTGTGACTACTGGAATAAATCGTATTAACATTGGTCAAGATGGTATTAATGAAGCTAGTCTTGGTGATGCACAAGTACAAATGGATGCGTTGAAGCCTTCAACAATATGGGATGCTTCTCAATACATGAATATGTGGTCTGTAAAATATACAGGTGGATCTGGTATATTAGGTTATGCTCAATTTCCTGGTGGACCAGCAAATACTGATGGAGTTGTGTCAAGACATGATTCATTTGGTTCTAATGATGATCCTAACGTTACAATTACAGGGGCATTTAACTTAGGTAGAACAATGACACATGAAGTAGGTCATTATTTAGGTTTGTATCACACGTTCCAAGGTGGATGTGTAGGTGTTGGTGATCAATGTGATGATACGCCTCCAGTAGATGCTCCTAATTATGGATGCCCTACAACACATCAATCTTGTGGTAATTTAGATATGGTTAGAAATTATATGGATTATACTGATGACGAGTGTATGAACATTTTTACAAATGATCAAAAAGCTAGAGTTATTGCAGTAATGAATGCAGGTGTAAATAGACCAAATACAACAACTTCAGATAAATGTACACCTTTAGCAGATGTAAGTAATGATGGTAGTATAGCGATTAATCAAATAGGTCCTGTTCCATGTACAAGTGATGTACAAGCGAGTGTTAGAGTTCAAAATTTTGGAACTGTTGCTTTAACTTCTGCAACTGTATCCTATGATGTTGATGGTGGAACGTCTACAGATATATCTTGGACTGGAAACTTAGCTGAAGGTGAATTTGAAGATATTGATCTGATGATCTCTACTAGTGTTGGAGCACATGTTTTAAATGTGTCAATTTCATCTCCAAACGGTAATTCAGACCAACGTAGTTGTAATGATGATACTAATGCTGATTTTACTGCTGCTGCTGCACCTTCATCTGTTGAAGCAACAGATCTTTATTTTGCTTTAACGACTGATGATTATTCAGGTGAAACAACATGGGAGTTTTTAGATGGAAGTGGTTCTGTGGTAGCGTTTGGTGGTCCATATAATGGAGCTTCAGATGATAATAGTCTATTTGAAACAACATTTACTTTAGGTACTAATGAATGTTATACCTTTGTAATTAATGATACTTACGGTGATGGTATTTGCTGTGATTATGGTGATGGTTCTTATGAACTAAGAGAAAATGATGAAACTGGTGATTTAATTGCCTCAGGAGGAGATTTTGGATTTTCAGAAAGCATTAACTTCCTAGCTAACGCCTTAAGCGTAGATGATTATTTTGCAAACAATAATCTTTATGTATATCCTAATCCAACAGCTAATCAATTAAATATCAAAATAGGTAACTCTAACGATTTACCAAATAGCTATGAGATTGTTAATATGTTAGGACAGTCTATTACTAAAAGCGCTATTGTAACTAATGAAGATCTTGCAATCAATACAACAGCATTAAGTAATGGTATGTATTTTATTAAAATTTCAAAAGATGATGCTTCGGTAACATTACCGTTTATCAAAGAATAACATCTTAAACATATTTTTTAAAAAAGAGGGTTGATTTTTTCAACCCTCTTTTTATTTACCTATGATTATAACTACTTTTACCAAAAAAAATAGGTACTGAAAACAAATACCAAAAATATCAAACATAAACGACCTTCTGTAATTACTATAGGAACCTTTGATGGTGTACACATTGGTCATCAAAAAATAATTAAGCGACTTGTAGAAACAGGAAAAAAGAAAGACTTAAGATCTATTGTACTTACTTTTTTTCCGCATCCAAGAATGGTTTTACAACCAGATTTTGATATTAAATTATTACACTCAATTGATGAACGTCAAACTGTATTATCTCAATTTGGTCTAGATGAATTAGTAATTAAAAAATTTACAAAGGCATTTGCAGATTTATCTGCTCAGGATTATGTAAAGCAAATTCTCGTAGAAGAACTCAATGCTAAACATATTATTATTGGTTATGATCATCACTTCGGAAAAAACAGAACAGCAAACATTGATGATCTCAAGATCTTTGGAAAACAATACGGATTTACTGTTGAAGAAATTTCTGCGCAAGACATCGAAGATGTCGCTGTAAGTTCAACTAAGATTAGACAATCACTATTAAAAGGAGATATTGAAACTGCGAATTCTTTTCTAGGATATCCTTACTTTATTACTGGTAAAGTCATAAAAGGAAAAGGCATCGGGAAAACGTTAAACTTCCCGACAGCAAATTTGGATATAAAAGAAACTTATAAGTTAATCCCTAAAGATGGTGTTTATGTTGTAAAATCATCTATTGATGATTCACCCGTTTATGGGATGATGAATATTGGTAATAACCCAACGTTTAAAGGCAATAAACAATCTATTGAAGTTCACTTTTTTGACTTAGATAAAAATCTATATGATAAAACGCTTAACATTGAAATTCTATATCGCTTAAGAGATGAACGTAAATTTGATTCAGTTGAACGACTTAAAGAACAACTACAAAATGATGAGTTAAATGCTTTAAAATTGATATCTAAGCATCATGAATAAACTACTGTTTAAACATATAGATAACAGTGCACTCATCGTATTTAGAATTTTATTTGGTGCTTTAATTTTTCTAGAAAGTATAGGCGCAATTTTTACAGGTTGGATTAGAAGAACACTCGTAGAACCAGAATTCACTTTTAATTTTATAGGCTTTGACTTTTTACAAACCATCCAAGGTGAATGGATGTACGTTCATTTTATAATAATGGGTATTTGTGGTTTGTTTGTCATGGTAGGTTACAAGTATAGAATAAGCATGCTCACGTTTACATTATTTTGGGCAACAACCTATTTTATGCAAAAATCATCATATAATAATCACTACTATTTTTTAATGATTTTGAGTGCTATTATGGTGTTTTTACCTGCTAACACCTACGCATCAATTGATGTAAAACAAAATCCAAGTATTAAAAGTATCTCAATGCCTAATTGGTGTAGACTTGTTTTTATATTACAATTATTCATCTTATACTCGTATGCGTCCATAGCTAAAATGTATCCAGATTGGTTGGATCTTACGGTGCCTGAGTTACTAATGAGAAGTAAAAAGCATTATGTTCTCGTCGGAAATGTGCTGCAACAGAAATTCATGCATTACCTGATTGCTTATGGCGGAATTCTATTCGACGGACTCATAATCCCATTGTTACTATGGAAACGAACAAGAAAAGTAGCATTCTTTGCTTCTATCTTTTTTCATCTGTTTAACTCATTTATTTTTCAGGTTGGGATCTTTCCGTATTTGTCATTAGCATTTGCAGTCTTCTTTTTTGAACCAAAAGTAATTCAGAAGCTATTCTTAAAACGAAAGCCATTATTTTCCGATACTTCGACAACGCTCAGCTCAACTAAAAAAATAGAAATCCCATCGTACGCAACTGCTTTTAAAACTGTTTTTATATTATATTTTATAATCCAAATAGCACTTCCGTTACGACAACATTTTATTCAAGATAACGTGTTGTGGACCGAAGAAGGTCATAGATTATCATGGAGAATGATGCTACGATCTAAAAGTGGGAGTACTAGTTTTAGTGTTGTTGATAAAGCTTCTCAAGTAAAAACCCAAGTTAAATTAGAAGACTACTTAACCAAAAAGCAAATAAGAACCGTAAGTACTAAACCAGACGTTATGTGGCAATTTGCACAACGTTTAAAATCTGTTTATGCAGAAAAAGGAATGGATGTAGAAGTGTATGTAAATGCTTATGTTAGCGTCAATGGAAGGCGAAGTAAACAATTAATTGATCCAAAAGTTGATCTCGCTAATGAAAAATGGAACCCTTTTAAACATCATGATTGGATTTTACCTTCAAATCTAGACGAGAATAACTGACAATTCATTAAATTTGCCGATTCAAAATAGAGACCTTTTCAAGATGATGAGGTCAATTAATTAGATTAGAATCATGTTACAAGTCGCTTATATTAGAGAACACAAAGAAGATGTTATCAAAGGTTTGGTAAAACGAAATATCGATGCCACACAAATGATTGATGATGTTATTTTACTTGATGAGGAACGTAGACAATTGCAAACACAGTTGGATAATACATTAGCAGAATCTAATACGATTTCAAAACAAATAGGTGATCTCTATAAATCAGGAAAAGCTGCAGAAGCAAATGATTTAAAAGAAAAAACTGCAACACTTAAAGAGAATTCTAAAACATTAAGTGATCAATTAAATGAAAAGTCTGATGCGCTAACCCAGTTGCTATATAAAATTCCTAATGTGCCTCATGAGAGTGTACCAAAAGGAAATAGTGAAGAAGATAACGAAGAAATATTTAACGAAGGTGATATCCCAAAACTTCATGAAGGTGCAATGCCACATTGGGAATTAGCTAAGAAATACGATATCATAGATTTTGAATTAGGTAATAAAATTTCTGGTGCAGGATTTCCGGTTTATAAAGGAAAAGGCGCAAGATTACAACGTGCTTTAATTGCATATTTCTTAGATAAAAATACAGCTGCAGGATATACTGAGTATCAATTACCACATTTAGTAAATGAAGCATCTTGTTATGGTACAGGACAATTGCCAGACAAAGAAGGACAAATGTATCACGACTCTCGTGACGATTTATATTTAATACCAACTGCCGAAGTTCCTGGAACAAATGTGTTTAGAGATGTGTTGTTAGCCGAAAGTGATTTACCAATTGGTATTACTGGTTACACACCATGTTTTAGACGAGAAGCTGGAAGTTATGGAGCCCATGTGAGAGGATTAAATAGATTACATCAATTTGATAAAGTAGAAATTATTCGTGTAGAGCATCCAGATAATTCTTATAAAGCTTTTGAAGGTATGATAGAGCACGTTAAAGGAATTTTGCGTGAGTTAAAACTACCATATAGAATTTTACGTTTGTGTGGAGGAGATACTGGTTTTCCATCTGCTATGACATATGATTTTGAAGTGTTTTCTACTGCTCAAGATCGTTGGTTAGAAATTTCTAGTGTGTCTAATTTTGAATCTTACCAAGCTAATCGCTTACGTTTACGTTTTAAAAATAGTAATGGTAAAAACGAATTAGCACATACTTTAAACGGAAGTTCATTAGCATTACCTAGAGTTTTAGCAGGAATTTTAGAGAACTACCAAACGGAAGATGGTATCAATATCCCAGAAGTTTTAATCCCTTACACAGGATTTGATAAAATATAGTTTAAAAAAATGCCTTTAGGTTTCTGTTGAAATAGTTATTCTCTTGAAAAAGGAAGTCTATAACACAGAATCATAATTTTCGAAAACCTTGTGTTTTGTAAGAAATTTACATCAACACATCGTTTAAATGCTAAAAAAAGACGTTGTTCAACGATTTTTAGGCAATTTTTTTTGTTTTTTCAATAATAATTAAGATGTTAGTAATCCCAATACTAATTAACCTACTTAATTATGAAAAACATAAAACGAATTGTACTCTTAGTTGTACTAGTAGTTATGGCAAGTAAAGTCTTTTTATAAGAATTTTATTTACTCATACAGCCTCAAAAAAGCCAAGCAGAATAACTGAATCATTTTGTAAAGAATAGATTAATAGCACATTTATTTTGTCGGTAATGCCTAAACTAACGTTTGGGCATTTTTTTTTGTTATAACTAATTAATTATAAAAACATTCACAATATCTCGTTACATCATTTGTTATATTTACATAAATATATTTAGTATGCGTCAAATAATAATCGGTTTAGCACTAATATCATGTGGTCTTATGTTCTCGCAAAGTGAACAATTGGCCGATGACTATTTTAAACGTGGTGAATTTGATAAAGCATTGATGTCTTACCAAAAACTCAACGAGAAGAAAAAAAGCTCAAAATACATTTATAAAATAGTAGAAACTTTGCAACAATTAGAGCGTTATAAGGAAGCTCAGGAGCAAATTTCTAATCGTATGAAGGAGATTAATTATCCACCTTTATTAGTTGAGCTTGGTTATAACTATCAACTTATGGATAGTATAGATTTGGCAAATAAATACTACAAAGAAGCCATACAAAAAGTAGAAGAAAGACCAACTTACACTTACGGAATTGCAAAAAAATTCGAAGATCACTCATTATTAGACCAAGCATTAGAAGTCTATAAAAAAGGAATGGAAATAAACCCAGACCTCAATTTTAATATGCAAATGGCTCGTATTTATGGAGAGCAAGGCAATATAGAATTACTGTTTTCAAACTATTTAGATTACATAGAATCTAAGCCAGAGTTTCTCAATACTGCAAAACGAGCGTTTAGTGATTTTGTTTCAGAAAATAAAGAGAATGAAAACAACCTAACCTTAAGAACATTATTACTCAAAAAATCGCAATCTAATCCGCAACCTTATTGGAACGATATGTTGAGTTGGTTATACATTCAGCAAAAGGAATACAATAAAGCATTTGTACAAGAAAAAGCGATCTATCGTAGATCTCAAGAGAGTTTGAGTCGTATTTTAGATTTGGCATTAACAACAGTAAAACAGAAAGATTATAAAACAGCAAATTCTATTTTTGAATTCGTTTTAGATAACTCTCAAGATATTAATACGATATTGAAAGCACATCAATACATGTTAGAAATTGAGATTGAAAATGCAGGTGCAGACAAAAAGCAACTCAAAAACATAGACGAGAAATTCAATACATTATTTTTTGAATATGGAACATACGAACAAACCATAGATCTTCAAATTGCCTACGGAAATTTTATAGCCTTCAATAAACATCAACCAAAAGAAGCTAGTGATTTCTTAAAAAAGAGTCTGAAATTAAATTTGTCAAATTTCCAAGAAGCAACCGTTAAGTTGAAATTAGGAGATATACTCGTGTTTCAAGAACGATTTAATGAAGCATTGATTTATTATACACAAATTCAAGCCAATTTAAAAAACAGCACTATTTCACAAGAAGCGCGTTTTAAAGTAGCAAAAACTAGTTATTATAAAGGCGATTTTGAATGGGCAGAATCTCAATTAAAAATCTTAAAGTCATCAACATCACAATTAATTGCAAATGATGCTTTAGAGTTAAAATTGCTCATTTCAGATAATAAAGATGAAGACTCATTACAAACTGCTTTAAAATTATACTCGAAAGCAGACTTGATGTCGTTTCAAAATAAAAACGAAGAAGCAATCACGCTTTTAGATAAAATTCTGACTGAGCATAAAGGCGAATCTATAGAAGATCAAGCCTTGTACATGCAAGCCAAACTCTATGAGAAAACCAAACAAATAGATAAAGCCGTTGCTAATTACGAATATATCATCGCAAACTACAGAGACGAAATTCTAGCAGATGATGCGCATTTTTACTTAGCAGAACTCTACCAAAATCAATTAGTACAACCCGAAAAAGCTAAAGCACTCTACGAGAACATTATCTTTAATCACGAAGACAGTATTTACTTTATTGAAGCCAGAAAACGCTTTAGGATGTTGCGTGGTGATGCTATTAATTAGTTCGCAGTATACAGTGGCAGTCAGCAGTGCTTTCTCAAATGAATTGTAAAACTCTTAATGAAACAAAATAAATAGTATCAATTAAATAATTATCTAACATAAAAGTAAGTCAACCGAGTAAGGCTCTTTCTATTATTTCAAAGGGAAGACAGATTTCACAAAGTGAAATCAGATGGGTTAAAAATCAAACAGTAAGCGTACTCAGTAATTTATACTAAATTCAGCTATTGTTCGTATTTCCACCAACAATAAGCAACTCAACACCATCAAACCAAAACCAATGCAAATAGCACAGACCACTCGCCTCATCCTCTCCAAAATCACAGTAGACGACGCGCCATTCATTCTAGAATTAATGAATACACCAGGTTGGCTCAAATATATTGGTGATCGCAATATCAAAACCGTTGAAGCTGCAGCAGAATATATAAAAAACAACCAACTCAGATGTTATGAGGAGAACGGTTATGGCTATTACAAAATGCAAGTCAAAGGAGAACATCTAAAAACGATTGGAACCTGCGGATTATTAAAACGCGATGCTTTAGAACACATTGATATTGGGTTTTCAATGCTTCCCGAATATCATGGCAATGGCTATGGTTACGAAGCAGCAAACGAAATTTTAAAGTTTGCTAAAAACCAATTTGGAATCAAAACCATTTGCGCCATAACGCTTCCAATAAACAAACCATCCATTCAACTTTTGGAAAAATTAGGCTTATCTTACCAAAAAACAGTAAAACCCTTTGATGACGACGAAGAACTTCTGTTATTTGCAAAAGATTTATAATTGATGAGTTGTTGTACAGAGATTCGCTGAAGAACAAAAGTTTCGCAAAGAGTCTAGGAGTTTTTAAAGATGTTTTTAGACTTAAAATAGAAGCATTACAAAACTAAACAACTCCACAACAAACAACTTAACGACAAACACCAAATGATAATCTACAACATCACAATAAACATAGACGACTCAGTCCATACCGAATGGTTAGAATGGATGAAGACTGAGCATATTCCGAAGGTATTAGGAACAGGGAAATTTGAAAAAGCAACTCTAACTCAAGTCTTAGTAGAAGAAGATATGGGAGGACAAACCTATTCTGTTCAATATCGTTCGTATTCTAGAGAAGCATTAGATGCTTATTATAAAGAAGATGCAGATAGATTACGTCAAGAAGGATTATTAAAGTTCGCTGATAAAATGCTAGCATTTAGAACTGAGCTTAAAATTGTAGATGAATTTAATGTGAAGTTTACATAATGAGTAACAAGTGATAAGTAAATAAGTTAGCAGTCACAGTTTTTAGTTAGCTAAAGAATTAAAATAGATAATAGATTACATATGAGTAATCACACAAGAGTAACTTTGCATCTCTGCTCCCGAAATCTTTCGGGATTGCGAGAAAAAACATAAAATTTAAACAACGTGTCAAACAATCAACAAGTCAGAGCAAAAAAACACTTAGGTCAACACTTCTTAAACGATGAGAATATAGCTGAAGATATAGCAAATACCTTATCATTAGAAGGTTATAAGCACGTTTTAGAAATTGGTCCAGGAACAGGTGTGTTGACCAAATACTTGCTTAAAAAAGACATTAAAACACATGTTGTAGAAATTGATTCAGAATCTGTAGAATATCTTAAAGCTAATTATCTCAATTTAGCAGATCGTGTTTACGAAGAAGATTTTTTAAAGTATGATATTACTCAAATTTTTGGTGATGAACCATTTGCCATTATTGGAAATTTCCCATATAACATCTCCACACAAATTGTATTCAAAACCTTAGAAATGCGTGAGCAAATACCTGAGTTTGCAGGTATGTTTCAAAAAGAAGTTGCTGCACGTATTTGCTCAAAAGAAGGGTCTAAAGTCTACGGAATTATGTCTGTTTTAGTACAAGCTTTTTATGACGCAGAGTATTTGTTTACAGTGCCACCAACGGTTTTTATTCCTCCACCAAGAGTAGAATCTGGCGTATTAAGACTCAAAAGAAAAGAAAACTTCACATTATCAGTTGATGAGAAACTATTTTTTAGAGTCGTTAAAACAGCTTTTCAACAACGTAGAAAAACCTTACGTAACAGTTTAAAAAGTTTCAATCTTTCAGATAATTTAAAAGCAAATGTTATATTTGACAAACGTCCAGAACAACTAAGCGTACAATCCTTTTTAGAATTAACGCAACTAATTGAAAACGACGAGAATCAAGATTAAAACAGTTACATTTCCGAAGGGAAAAACTTCAAAACCCTATGATCTTAGAAAGAGAAAATAGTCAATTTGAATTAACAGATGAGCTCATTGAGCAGGTTGAACTTTGTATCGAAACTAACGATGACAAAGAGCTCAAGCGTGTGCTTACTGAATTTCACTTTGCAGATGTTGCAGAGATTCTTGACGAATTAGACCTTGAAGATTCCGTTTACGTTATTAAATTACTCGATTCTGAAACCACTTCAGAAATCCTCATGGAACTCGATGAGGACATTAGAGAAAAAGTACTTAGAAATCTTACAGCAAAAGAAATTGCAGAAGAGGTAGAAGAACTAGATACAGATGATGCTGCAGATATGATTGCAGAGTTGTCTGAAGAACGACAAGCACAAGTAATCTCTCAAATTGAAGATGATGAACATAGAGATGAAATTACAGAACTTCTTGCCTATGAAGACGACACTGCAGGTAGTTTAATGGCAAAAGAGCTTGTCAAGGTCTATGAAACCTGGACGGTTGCAGGATGTTTGCGTCGCATTAGAGGTCAAGCAAAAGAAGTCACGAGAGTACACTCTATTTATGTGGTCAATAAAGAAGAGAAATTAATAGGACGCTTATCACTTAAAGATTTAATTGTTGCCAAAAGTGATCAAAAAATATCAGACATTTTAAAAGAAACAGTAGATTCTGTCAATGTCAATGACGATGTAGAAGATGTAGCTAAAGTGATGTCTAAATATGATTTGGAAGCCATTCCTGTTGTTGATGAAAATCATACCCTTTTAGGTAGAATTACCATTGATGATATCGTAGATGTATTAAAAGAAGAAGCCGAAAAAGATTACCAACTTGCAGCAGGTATTACAGGAGATGTAGAAGCAGATGATAGTATTTTAGAACTCACAAGAGCACGTTTACCTTGGCTCGTTTTAGGTCTTTTTGGAGGATTAGGAAGTGTGTTTATCATGAAAGGATTTGAAAACATCATGGAAACAGTACCATCACTCTTTTTCTACACACCACTAATTGCAGCAATGGCAGGTAATGTAGGTGTACAATCCAGTGCAATTATTGTACAAGGTATTGCCAATGATAACGTCAAAGGAAGTATAGGTAGTCGTTTATTAAAAGAAGTTGGATTAAGCCTCATTAACGGATTCGTTTTGGCTATTCTTGTCATTTTGTTCGGGTTTATTATTGGTCAAGATCCAACCGAAAGTTTAGCAATAGCACTATCAATGATGTCTGTTATCGTAGTAGCAGCACTTGTTGGTACGTTTGTGCCAATAATTTTAGATAAACGTGGCATCGATCCAGCAATTGCCACAGGACCATTTATTACAACTAGTAATGATATTCTTGGGATTTACTTGTTTTTTGTGCTTTCCGGATTGATTATCGGGTTTTAATATATTTTGGGCGTTTCCTTTCAGGTCGTGCTCTCGCAAGTCGCTCTCTTCGAGGAGCTCCAACAATTGCTCCATCACTAACGCAAAACTTTGTAACTTTAAGGTCATAATTTCTATCGTTTATGAAACCCATCAATATCAAAGACAAACACAAACTGTTTACTAAACAATGGCATCCACATCGTATTGCAACTGTAGATAATATGCAAGTCATTCTCGCCAAACTAAAAGGTGAATTTGTATGGCATAGTCACGAAGATGAAGACGAGTTATTTCAAGTGATTAAAGGCACATTATATATGCAATTTAGAGATCGTACCGAAGTGGTGAAAGAAGGAGAACTCATTGTTGTACCAAAAGGCGTTGAGCATAATCCCTCAACAAAAGATGGAGAAGAAGTACATGTACTTTTATTTGAAAAACTGAGTACAGCACACACAGGAAAAGTACAAGTCGAGATGACACAAACTGAATATCCTGAAATATAGAAATAGCGTCATGCTGAACTCGTTTCAGCATCTCATTATTTATAGTTTAAATTAATAAAAAAAGAGATTTCTGCTGTCGCAGGAAATAAACATGAAAATACTCCACCTAGACTCCAACCATCCTTTACTCATTGAACAACTCAATGCTTTAGGATTTACCAATGATGAAGATTTTACATCCTCAAAAGAAGCTATAGAAAACATCATCCATCAATATGACGGATTCATCATACGAAGCCGATTTAAAATTGACAAGCAGTTTTTGGATGCTGCAAAAAACCTAAAATTCATAGGTCGCGTTGGTGCAGGATTAGAAAATATAGATTGTGAGTATGCAGAGGCTAAAGGCATCAAGTTAATCGCAGCTCCAGAAGGAAACCGTAATGCAGTTGGAGAACATAGTTTGGCAATGCTACTGTCATTATTTAATAAATTAAATAAAGCAGATCGGGAAGTTAGAGAAGGTAAATGGCAACGTGAAGCAAATCGCGGATTAGAACTCGACGGAAAAACCGTTGGTCTTATTGGTTATGGGAATATGGGTAAAGCTTTCGCTAAAAAACTTCGAGGTTTTGATGTTGAGGTACTTTTTTACGATTTAAAGGCAAATATTGGAGATGAGAATGCAACCCAAGTAAGTTTAAAAGAACTTCAAGAAAAAGCAGATGTTTTGAGTTTGCACACACCAGAAACTCCATTAACCATTAATATGGTAGATGCTTCTTTTATAAACGGATTTAAAAAACCGTTTTGGCTCATTAATACTGCAAGAGGAAAAAGTGTAGTAACCAAAGATTTAGTTTCTGCTCTAGTCTCTGGTAAAATTTTAGGAGCAGGTTTAGATGTTTTAGAATATGAGAAAGCGTCGTTTGAAAACTTATTCAAAAAAGATGTCACATCGAGTGTAGTCGAGATGCCAGAAGCTTTCAGATATCTCATTTCTGCAGAAAATGTGATTTTGACTCCTCATGTTGCTGGTTGGACTGTTGAGAGCAATGAGAAATTGGCGCAAACTATCGTTGATAAGATAAAATCCTTTGTCATGCAGAAGGAACGTAGTGACTGAAGAATCTAATTTATAAAGATTCTTCGCTTTGTACTTCGACTTCGCTCAGTGTGACACTCTGAATGACATTATACTATTTTTCTTAAATTTATAACATGCGAAAAATCATTCTTGTTTTTGGATTGCTCATACTAGCATTGCTTTTGCTTTTTCAGTTTAGTAAATATGCTGTGATTTCTGGAGATTTAAATTCTGAGATTGCAATTGCACTAATTGCTATAGTTTTCTTTTTTATAGGTGTGTATCTCAATAAGAAAAGTCTTCAAAAAAAGACAAATGCTTCAGACGACATCAATCACAAAAAAATAGAAGATTTAGATATAAGTAAACGCGAGTATGAAGTGCTTTTAGGAATTTCTGAAGGTTTATCAAATAGAGAAATTGGTGAAAAACTTTTCGTTTCAGAAAGTACAATAAAAACACATGTGTCTAACCTGCTTTCAAAATTAAATGCCAAGCGCAGAACGCAAGCACTACAAATCGCAAAAGATCTTCAAATCATATAAATAACGAGTTTCAAACTAAAGTATGAGTGGATTTGGTACTTTAGTATGAGTTGTAAACCCTTACAATCTCCTAGTTTTGGCACTGTAACATTTAAAATTAATATTATGAAAAGTACAGTTATTAAATATGGTCTTTACGGACTAATAACAGGTTTCGTTATTTTTACAATTCATCTCTTTTTTGGTATTGATAACTTAGACTATAAAACCAATGAGATTTTAGGTTATGTGTCTATTTTCCTCTCCCTTTCTTTTATTTTTTTTGGAATTAAACATTACCGAGATCATATTAATAATGGTGTAGTGTCTTTAGGTAAAGCGATTGCAATTGGTGTTCTTATTTCGCTGCTTGTAGGTTTAGGAATTGCTATTGCAGATTTTATCTACACAAAATTTATTGACCCTTCCTTTTTTAGTACTTATGAACAACAACTCATTGATCAAGGAAAAGCAGATGAAATTATAAAAATGACCAGTACAACAGCTGCTCTTTTTATGCTTGTACTTGTAACTATTATTGGATTTATTATATCTTTAATTTCTGGATTAATCCTTCAACGTAAATAAGTGTAAACAGTATGCAATCTAAAGCAGTAACTCAAGAAGACTATATCAATCAATTACCAGAAGATAGAATAGCACCAATTACAAAATTAAATGAGCTTATTATAAAACATATGCCTAAAGGCTTAGAAGCAGGAATGGGATATGGTATGTTAGCTTATTACGTTCCCAAATCTATATATCCAAATGGGTATCACTGTAAACCGTTTCCGCCTTTACCATTTATAAATTTAGCATCGCAAAAGAATTTTATCGCATTATATCACTCTGGTATGTATGCAAAAAAGGAATTGTATGATTGGTTTGTATCTGAGTATCCCAAACACAGTAAATATAAATTAGATATGGGAAAAAGTTGTGTGCGTTTTAAAAAGGTTGATGATATTCCGTATGATTTAATCGAGCAGCTTTTAGGAAAAATGTCTGTTGAAGAATGGATAGATATTTATGAAGCTGCAATTAAAAAATAAGGTTAACATGCAAGGTTTATATAACCTTGTAGGTATGACAGAAAGACGATTTTTGTAATCGAATAATAATAAGTAATAAGCTTTAAATAGTTAGTGAAAACTAAATATTTAAGGTTGATACTATTACAATTCCGAAGAAATAAAACAGATATTGAAAAAAAAAAATAATTAATGAAATTCCCTTGTTCAGGGGAACTAAACAAAAATGTTCTGATGAAAAAAAGAGTAACAGGTATAGGTGGTCTATTTTTTAAAACGAAAGACCCAAAAGCATCTAAAGATTGGTACAATAAACATTTAGGATTTAATACTGATGATTATGGAAGTACCTTTTGGTGGAAAGACAAAGAAGGTAAAGAATGCTCTACACAATGGAGTCCTTTTAAAGACGATACAACTTATTTTGAGCCTTCTAAAAAAGAGTTTATGTTTAACTATCGTGTTGAAAATTTAAAAGAATTACTAGCGACTTTAAAAGAAGAAGGAGTAACTATAGTTGGTGATATGCAAGAGTATGATTATGGGAAATTTGGATGGATTTTAGATAATGAAGGCAATAAAATTGAACTTTGGGAACCAATAGACCAAGCTTTTAAATAGTACTGTAACAATTTGTTGACTATAACTACTTATAAACAAAAGCGTAGAATTGGCACAATTTTATTAAATTTATACCCTAACCGTTAAAAAATAAATAATATGTCTGACGATAATAAAAATTTGAGTGATGACCTTGATGATATGATAGGTGATGCAAAAGATGGAGCAAAAAGAGCAGGAGAAAAGATTAGTAGTTCTGCTAAAGAATTTTCAGAAGATGCCAAAGAGTTTGCTCATGATGCCAAAGAAAAAGCATCTGAATTTGCCGATGATGCAAAAGCTTCAGCAAAAGAATTTGCAGATGATGCAAAAGAGGTATTGAGTGATGGTAAAAACGTTGCAATTATTGCACATATAACACTTATAGGATGGATTATTGCTATCGTAATGAACAGTTCTAACAAAACAGAATATGGATCATTCTACGTACGTCAAGTCTTAGGGATTATGCTTCTAGGATTTGTTTGTGGTTTAATACCTGTTGTTAATCTTATTGCATGGATTTTACCAGTTGCTATGTGGATTATGAGTTTGATAGGATCTTTAAGTGGAGAAAAGAAACCAGTATTTTTACTTGGAAATCAATTCCAAGAATGGTTTAAAGGAATCTAATAACGTCTTCCTAAAAGGAATGACCGATTTTATAAAAAGAAAAAAACCAGAACATGTATGTGTTCTGGTTTTTTTAATTATAAATGTTTTCTTGTAAAGTTTTAATCTTTTAATGCATAATCTAACGGAAGTGTATCGCCAATTCTAAGATCGGAAAAATAACCAGTAAAATAAAAGGAGCCAACTGGACTGTAGTTTCCATATTTGTCAATTATGATAGATAAATTATAATAATATTTGTTTTCAACTTCTGTAGCCTCTTCTTCTAAAGGAACTTCTCCAACAGCATTAGCTTTTAGTTTTTTTGATATCTTTACAGAGATAATACTGTCATGCTGCTTCACAATTTCGTTGTGCTCTTGTCTGTCAAATTTCCCATCTATATTTGGTAAAATCATATTTGATTGTTTCCATTTTTTATAAGCAATTGTTAATGGTAAACGCATTTTTATATTTACCGAATCTGTGTTTTGAATATTTTTTACATTAATGTAATTTGAAGGTTCAACAGGAATACCAACACTAATAATTTGATACCCATCCTCTTTTAATTTATTTTCAGAAAGTGATCTCATAAAGTGCAAAACAGAACCTTTATACAAACTTTTTCTTTTTTTTTGTACTGATTTTTCTTCACTTAAGGATTCGAAAAAAGAGGTGCCTTTATATACTACGGAATTAGGAATAAAAACTCTTTTCTTTACATTGACATGATTGTAATCAATTATAAATTCTTTCAAATCATATTTAATATTATATTGAAGATTTTCATTTCTAACTAATATAGGTGCATTTGATGTTGCTACTAGTTGCTTTGTTTTTTTATTAAATCTTAAGGTAATATCATCTTCGTTTAAAATGGTACATGATTTACCATTATTAGTCGTGCCCAAAAAGTGATTTCTAAAATAGTTTAATTTTTTTCTTCTTGACATACCATCAAAATAATCAATGAGGACTTCGTCTAAAGTGTTTTTTGCCTCATTAAGTAAAATTTTATAGAATTTTCCACTTTCCACATTTGGTAGTACAATCTTTTCATAACCTAAATAAGAAATTACTAATGGTGAATTACTATTACTTTTTTTAATTTGAAATTCTCCTTTATTGTTTGATGATGTGCCAATTGTAGTATTGTCAAAATAGATTGATGCAGTTTCTATAGGTTCTTGAGTATTAGCATCTAAAATAATACCTGTGATTGTTTGACAAAAACAAAGACAAGGAGTAAATAAAATAAATAAAATAGAGGTTTTAAATTTCATTTTTGATATTTGTGTTGTAGAAAGATATGTAATTAATTTTGAATTTGATAACTATTGGATAGTGTTCTCAACTCACAATTTATTGACGCAACCTATAAATTATAAGATACTTATTGGACTTTATATTCCAAAATCGTTAATGGTGATTTCTGTATCGAAATAGGGTGAATTTAAAGGTATTTATATTATATATTTATTCATTGATATTCAACCCATAATTTAAAGGCAAAGAATCACCAACACGCTGGCTTCCCATATGACCTCCAAAAAGGACGTCTGATATTGGAGCATAATTGCCATAATTATCTATTTTGAATTGATCTATTTCAGTTTGAATTATGGATTCGATTGTACCTTTATAAAAGATGTCTAATTTTTCTTTTAGTTTAATTAGTTTACAACCGTAGTCATCTACTATAGAAATACTAAAATAATTATAAGGGTTAACTACAAATCCTTCCACACCAAAAATATAACCTTCTTCTTTTAATTGTTTGTTATATAGCGCTCTAATAAAATGTTGAACAGAGCCTAGATACGTTTCTAATCTGTTTTTGGCAATGCGTTTTTTTTGTTTTGTATCTAAATCTTTAAAATACGAAGTCCCAGAATATACAACAGATGAAACTCCCCAAGTTCCTAATGTTATTTCAAAATCAATAATTTCAAAACTAATCTCATATTGTAGATTTTTGTTTTTGACTAAAATAGGAGTGTTAGACCAAGCAGTTATAGTCTTATCATGTTTATTATAGCGCAGTTTTATATCGTCTTCATTGAGGATTTTACAGGATTTGCCATTTTCAGATTTACCAAGAAACTCTCTTTTAAATCTCTTCATCTTTAATTCTCTAGACATGCCATCATCTGTATCAATAACAATGAGGTCTAGTTCGTTTGCAGATTCTTTTAGCAAAATTGTGATATCATTTTTAATGCGATAGTCAGCAATAAATACTTTTTCATATCCTAAAAATGAAATAACTAAGGTTGATTGTACAGCATCTGTATATTCAATATTGAAATGTCCTTTATCATTAGTTGATGTCCCAATAGTTGTATTATCAAAATAGACACTAACAGACTCTAATGGTTGATTAGTAACGACATCTAAAACAGTTCCAGAAAACGTTTGTGAATGTGAAATTGAAATGCATAAAAAAAGAAAAAATGATAGAAATTTAGTCTTCATTATTACCTGAAAATTTGCGTTCCAATTCAGCTTGAAATTCTTCCATTACAGGTTTTACAGTGCTTTCAGGTAAGTCTGCAATTTTAATATACATCAATCCATCTACAGAATTATTAAACAAAGGATCTACGTTAAAAGCAACAAGCCTTGCGTTTTGTTTAATGTATTTTTTTAGAAGCACAGGTAAACGCAATGCTCCTGGTTCTATCTCGTCTATAATTTTATCAAACTTGTTTAAATCTGCTTCGGTTTCATCAAAAACGAAATCTTTATCAGCATCTTTAAGTTTTACTTTAAATTCTTTTTTAGGATGCACATATTGCGCTACATAAGGATCGTAATAGTGTGATTTCATAAACTCAATCATTAAAGATTTTGAGAAATTTGAAAACTGATCACTAATACTTACGCCTCCAATTAAATATTTATGTTCTGGATAACGTAATGTAGTGTGTACGATGCCTTTCCAAAGTAAAAATAAAGGCATTGGTTTTTGTTGATATTCTTTGATAATGAATGCGCGACCCATTTCAATAGATTCACTCATCATTTTATATAGTTCAGGCTCAAATCTAAACAAGTCTTGCAAGTAAAAACCATCAATACCATAACGTTCAAAAATTTTAGAACCTAATCCCATTCTATAAGCTCCAGCAATTTTTTGTGTGTCTGTGTCCCATAAAAACATGTGGTGATAGTAGGTGTCAAAACTATCTAAATCAATAGCTTCGTTTGTGCCTTCTCCAATCTCTCTAAACGTAATTTCTCGCAAACGACCAATTTCATGCAGTATGTTTGGGATAAGCTTCGCTTCGGTAAGATAGACTTCGTAATTTTTGCTTTCGAGCAATCTAAAATTTCCTTTCTTTAAAGCCTCTACTTCTGCAGCCATTTTTTCTGCACTCACAGATCCAACAATACGCTTAGGTGGTTTTGCAGGTGGTTTTAAAGTGTTAGAAATATTATCTAAAATTTTAGGTTTATCTTCAAATGCGTTTGATAGAATGTATGTTTTTCGTCTTATAAAATCTGAAAAATCTGACAATGATTGATGTTCTTTTTGATCATTAACAGAAATAGCACGACCAATTCTCACCTTAATAACTCTGTTTTTTTGAGTTAATACTTCCGAAGGTAATTTTGCAGTTCTAAAGGTGTCACTGATTTTCGAGAGTTTATAAAATAATTTACTGTTTTTAGCATGAAAGTAAATTGGTACAACAGGAACTTCTGCTTTTTGTATCAACTTCATCGCTGCTTCTTCCCATGGTTTATCAACTACGAGTTTCCCATCTTTATAAGTAGATACTTCTCCAGCAGGAAATACACCTAAAGGATGACCATCTCTCAAATGTAAAATCGCATTTTTAAAACCAGCAATACTAGATTTCACATCTTTTCTGTCTTCAAATGGGTTAACAGGCATGATGTAAGGCTTTAGTGGCTCAATTCTATGCAACAAAAAATTGGCTATAATCTTAAAATCTTGACGTTGCTCAATCATGAGTTTGAGAAGTAGAATTCCGTCAACTCCACCAAGCGGATGATTAGAAACCGTAATATAAGCGCCATCTTTTGGGAGACGTTTTAAATCTTCTTCAGGGATTTCAAACTTAATTTGAAAATCATCTAAAATCGCATCCAAAAACTCACCATCTCTTAAATGTTTATTGCGTTTATAAAACCTATTGATTGTAGATATCTTTAAGACCTTCATTAATAACCATCCAATAAAAGTACCTACAAAGCCATATTTGTCAACATTAATCGCTTTTGCCACCTCTTTTGCAGTAACTAATCCTGTATCTTGTTTTTTGGTCATATTTGATTGGTAGTAACGGTAAAAATAGTAAATTCTTTATTGAGTTACTATTTGAATCGTCTCATGAGTTAATTGTTTTAAAAGTAGTTCTTTATCTTTTTCTACGGAAGCAATCGCTTGTTCATTATAATGTCTTACGGTATAGAGACTAACGTTTTCATTTATTGTGACTTTAAACTTTGCTTTTAGATGCTGAAGCAATCGTTCTAAATTATCATAAGTGTTTTCAAAACATACCGAAAAGCTAATGGCAGAGTTCTGAATCACATCAACTTTCATTTTATAAAGGTGGAATAGTTTAAAGATTTCGCTAATGTTTTCTTCAACGATATAACTAAAATCCAAAGATGATAATGAAATTAAAACTTGATTCTTTTTTACGATAAAACAAGGCACGTTTGGTTCTATTCCAACACCTTTTCCAACACGTGTTCCTGCATCTTTAGGATTTAAAAACGATTTCACAAACAAAGGAATTTCCTTTTGTTGCAACGGTTGTAAGGTTTTTGGGTGAATTACAGAAGCACCATAAAATGCCAACTCTATAGCTTCTCTATATGAAATATTGTTCAGTAGTTGTGCATTTTCAAAATATCGTGGATCTGCATTTAAAACACCAGGTACATCTTTCCAAATGGTAACGCTTTCAGCATTTAAACAATACGCAAAAATTGCGGCTGTATAATCACTCCCTTCTCGTCCTAATGTTGTAGTGAAGTTATTAGCATCACTACCTAAAAACCCTTGAGTTATATTTAAGATTTTAGTATCAAAGTTGTTTTTTATATTGGTTTGTGTTTGTTCCCAATCTACGTTTGATCTACGATAGAAATCATCAGTTTTAATATATTCACGCACATCTAACCAATTATTTTTTAATCCAATCTCATTGAGATATGCACTTATAATTGTTGTAGAGGATAGTTCTCCAAAACCAATAACCTGATCGTAAACAAAATTATAATCTGGTGATTTATTCCGAAGAAAAAAACCTTCTAAATCTCCAAAAATAGAAGATACTTGTTTAAATATAGGATGTTGAGTGTTGTCAAAGAGGTCTAATAAAATCTCATTATGGAATTTTTTAACCTCTTGAATTGAACTCTGTAATTCTCCTTTATTCTCAAAATAGTTTTTAATAACTAACTCAAGAGCATTAGTCATTTTACCCATTGCAGAAACAACAACCAAAGTGTTTTCGTAACCTACTTGCTGTAAAACCGATGCTAGATTTTTTACACCTTCAGCATTTTTTACAGAGGCACCTCCAAATTTAAATACTTGCATGTTAAATATTTGATATATAATTTTTAATAGCGTTTTCATTAAGATGCACAATATCCCAATCTCGCTTTACATTAGCACCTTTCTTTTCGTAAAATTTTATAGCAGGTTCATTCCAATCAATGACTTCCCAGCATATGCGTCTAACACCTAAATTGTGACCGTATCTTACAACTTCATCTAAAAGCGCTGTACCTAATCCTGTGCCTCTTTTGTTTTGGCTAACAATTAAATCTTCTAAGTGTAAAACAGAGCCTTTCCATGTTGAGAATCGATTGTACACTAAAGCTATTCCTTCAATGTAAGCTTCACATTCTGCAACGAAACAGACAAATTGTTTTGGGTTCTCAAATGCGCCTTTTTGTAAATCTTCTACAGTGACTTCTACTGCATCAGGTTCTTTTTCAAAAACTGCTAATTCATTGATGAGTTCTAGTACTCTAGGCATATCTTTTTTAGTAGCTTCTCGAATGGAAAAAGTCATAATTTTTCTTTAGCTCAAATATAGTTCAAACTTACTTATTTAATGATACAATAATTAGACGAAAACGTTGTAGTTGACCAAAAAAATGAGATATTTGCATAAACAACAACACTACATGTCTAGAAAAAATCAAACACTAGGTGAATTTATTATAGAAAATCAATCGTCTTTTAAATACACTTCTGGTGAGTTATCACGTCTTATAAATTCTATTCGTTTAGCTGCAAAAGTGGTTAATCATGAAGTTAACAAAGCAGGTCTTGTCGATATTATAGGTGCTGCTGGAGACACAAATATTCAAGGTGAAGATCAGCAAAAATTAGATGTTTATGCAAATGATAAGTTCATCCAAACCATGACTAAGCGTAATATTGTTTGCGGAATTGCTAGTGAAGAGGAAGATGATTTCATTGCAATTAACAGTCAGGATGAAAATAATCAAAACAAATATGTTGTGTTAATAGATCCTTTAGATGGCTCTTCAAATATTGATGTTAATGTATCTGTTGGAACCATATTTTCAATTTACAGACGTGTAACTCCTGTTGGTACTCCTGTAACAATTGACGATTTTCTTCAAAAAGGGAGTCAGCAAGTTGCAGCAGGATATGTGGTTTACGGTACATCTACAATGCTTGTTTATTCAACTGGAGATGGTGTTAATGGCTTTACTTTAAATCCAGCAATTGGAACGTTTTATTTATCACATCCTAATATGCGTTTTCCAGAAGATGGTAAGATATATTCTGTGAATGAAGGTAACTATATTCATTTTCCACAAGGTATAAAAAACTATATTAAATATTGCCAACAAGAAGAAGGTGATCGTCCATATACGAGTCGTTATATTGGTTCTTTAGTATCAGATTTTCATAGAAATATGATTAAAGGTGGTATTTATTTATATCCAAAAAGCTCAACGAATTCTGATGGTAAACTACGTTTATTATACGAATGCAATCCAATGGCATACCTTGCAGAGCAAGCTTTTGGTAAAGCTAGTGATGGCTTTACAAGAATCATGGATATTAAACCATCAGAGCTCCATCAACGTGTTCCATTTATCTGCGGAAGCAAAAACATGGTAGAAAAAGCAGAAGAATTTATGCGTAATGCTTAACACATAAAAATCATTTCATAAAAAAAAGCCACTTTTTAAAGTGGCTTTTTTTTATGATGTTTTCATTCTAAAAATATTTAGAATGTACAAATGTATTATTATCTATTCATCGTTTTAATCTCCTCAGTAAACGTGTCTAAATCTACACCATTACTAACTAGAGATAACGCTTTATCAACGACGTATTTTACATTTTCAGATGAAAAACCTAAACCTACAGCGATTTTACGCAATACAATCTCTTCATGATCTCCTTTAATATGATCTACATAAACCATACGTGATAAATCATACAAACGCTCCAAACGGATATCATAAGATGTTGGTGGATTGATAGGGTGTGATTTGTAATCTTTTAAAATAGTAGCATAATCATTTTCACTTATATCTAGACGTCTAGCCAAACGGTCTAAAAACGCTTTTTCTTCTTCTGTAATAATACCATCATCCATAGCAACTCTTACAATTGCTGCGAAGTGGTCTTCGTTTCTTTTTTTAAATCCGCTATCAAATAAATCTGAAAATGACATATATTTTTTTTTTAAAGTGGCACAAAGATAGTTTTATTAATACATTTTAACAATAGTAACTAAAACAAAAAATTTATCTTTGTATAAAATATAATGTCTTGAGTAAATCCACTCTCTCGCAAACGTATGCACAGTCTTTGCAAATGCAAAATCTGTGCACTACCATTGCCAATTCCCAAAAAAAAGTACACCTTAAAGGTCTTGTTGGATCATCATTATCCCTTGTTTTAAGTGAAAGTTTTAAATCTGCAGAACTTCCTTTTCTACTCATTTTTAATGATAAAGAAGAAGCTGCTTTTTACCTCAATGATTTAGAAGCTTTACTTAGCGATAAAGATGTGCTTTTTTATCCAGGAAGTTATCGCAGACCTTATCAAATAGAACAAACCGATAATGCAAACGTACTACTAAGAGCTGAGGTTTTAAACCGAATTAATTCTCGTAAAAAACCAGCAATAATAGTGACCTATCCTGATGCGCTTTTTGAAAAAGTAGTGACGCGTAGAGAGCTGGAAAAAAATACTTTAAAAATCTCAGTAGGTGATGAGTTATCCTTAGATTTTGTAAACGAAGTTTTGTTTGAATACAAATTTAAACGTGTAGATTTTGTTACAGAACCTGGAGAATTTTCAGTCCGTGGAGGAATTGTAGATGTGTTTTCATTTTCTCATGACGAACCTTATCGTATCGAGTTTTTTGGTGATGATGTTGATAGTATTCGGACTTTTGATGTAGAAACGCAACTCTCAACAGAGCAGATTAAAAAGATAGGTATCATTCCAAATGTTGCCAATAAATTTTTGGATGAAAATAGACAAAGTTTTCTAAAATACATTGCTCAAAAAACGGTCGTATTTTCAAAGAATACTGATCTTCTGTTTTCTAGAATTGATGATTTCTTCGGAAAAGCGGAAGATGCATTCAAAAATTTATCTTCAGAAATTAAACATGCAGCTCCAGAAGAACTCTTTTGTAACTCTGAAGAATTGAAACGTCAATTACTAGAGTTTAGTTTGGTGGAATTTGGTTCAACAAGCTTATTTTCCGAAGAGATAATAGAATTCAATATAACACCTCAACCATCGTTCAATAAGCAATTCAATTTATTAATTGAAGATCTAAATTTACATCACGATAGAGGCTACACCAATTATATAGCTTGTGTAAGCGAACAACAAGTCAAACGGTTTCATGATATTTTTGATGATGTCGAGCAAGATGTTCATTATAAAACAATTGTACTCTCATTGTATCAAGGTTTTGTAGATCATGATCAAAAAATAACGTGTTATACAGACCATCAAATCTTTGAGCGTTACCATAAATTTCAGCTTAAAAATGGTTACGCTAAGAAGCAAGCGATTACTTTAAAAGAATTGACAAACCTTGATATTGGAGATTATGTCACACATATAGATCATGGTATTGGAAAGTTTGGCGGACTCCAAAAAATAGATGTAGAAGGCAAAAAACAAGAAGCCATAAAATTAGTTTATGGAGAGCGTGATGTGTTGTATTTGAGTATTCACTCACTGCATAAAATCACGAAGTTTAATGGTAAGGATGGGAAACCTCCAAAAATCTATAAATTAGGAAGCAAAGCTTGGAAAACTCTTAAGCAAAAAACAAAATCTAGAGTTAAAGAAATCGCATTTAATTTGATTCAAGTTTATGCCAAACGTAAACTAGAAAAAGGCTATCAATATAAACCAGATAGTTACTTACAACATGAGTTAGAAGCGTCTTTTATTTATGAAGACACTCCAGATCAAATCACATCCACAGCAGATATTAAGGCCGATATGGAAAGTGAACGACCAATGGATCGTCTCGTTTGTGGTGATGTAGGTTTTGGTAAAACGGAAGTCGCTATTCGTGCAGCTTTTAAAGCTGTTGATAATGGTAAACAGGTTGCTGTTTTAGTACCAACCACTATTTTAGCATATCAGCATCATAAAACTTTTACTGAACGTCTTAAAGATTTCCCTGTAACTGTAGATTATCTCAACCGTTTTAGAACTGCAAAAGAAAAAAGAGAAACCCTTGAAAAATTAGAGAAAGGTCACGTCGATATCATTATAGGAACGCATCAATTGGTCAATAAAAAGGTAAAATTTAAAGACCTTGGATTGCTTGTTGTTGATGAAGAACAAAAATTTGGAGTCGCTGTAAAAGAGAAACTCAAAACGCTTAAAGATAATGTAGATGTGTTGACATTGACAGCAACACCAATTCCTAGAACCTTGCAATTTAGTTTAATGGCAGCAAGAGATTTATCAGTAATTACAACTGCGCCTCCAAATCGTTATCCTATTGAAAGTCATGTGATACGTTTTGGTGAAGAAACTATTAGAGATGCAATAACTTATGAAATACAACGTGGCGGACAAGTATTTTTCATCCACAATCGTATTGAGAATATCAAAGAAGTTGCTGGTATGATACAACGTTTGGTGCCAGATGCTAAAATTGGGATTGGTCATGGGCAATTAGATGGAAAAAAATTAGAATCACTCATGCTCGCTTTTATGAATGGTGAGTTTGATGTTTTGGTAAGTACAACCATCGTTGAAAGTGGATTAGACGTCCCAAATGCGAATACCATTTTTATTAATAATGCCAATAATTTTGGATTGAGTGATTTGCACCAAATGCGTGGTAGAGTAGGTCGTAGCAATAAAAAAGCCTTCTGTTATTTTATAACACCTGAGTACTCTGCAATGACCAATGATGCTAGAAAACGTATCACAGCATTAGAGCAATTTACTGCCTTAGGTAGTGGTTTTAATATTGCCATGAAAGATTTAGAAATTAGAGGTGCTGGAGATTTATTAGGAGGAGAGCAGAGTGGATTTATTAACGAAATAGGATTTGATACATATCAAAAAATATTGAATGAAGCTATTGAAGAACTCAAAGACAATGAGTTTAAAGATCTCTATCAAGATGATGGAAAAGAAAAAGAATATGTAAAAGACATCACAATTGATACCGATTTTGAATTGCTTTTTCCAGATGATTACGTCAATAATATTACTGAGCGTTTAAATTTATACACCAAACTCAATACACTTAAAACTGAAGAAGAACTTCAGAAATTTGAATCTGAAATCATTGATCGCTTTGGAGAACTACCAATCCAAGTGGTAGATTTATTAAATAGTGTTCGTATTAAATGGATGGCGAAAAAAGTTGGACTAGAGAAAATCATAATGAAAAAAGGGCGTTTTGTTGGCTATTTTATAAATGACCAACAGAGTGCATTTTACCAAAGTGCTAACTTTACTAAAGTGCTTCAATTTGTGCAAACACATCCTAGGGAATGTAAAATGAAAGAGAAACAAACTAGAAATGGTTTACGTTTACTCTTAACGTTTGAACAGATAAAATCTGTAAAACAAGCTTTAAGTAAGTTAGAGAGCATTTGAAAATGTACTTTATAGTATAAATTGATGGTTCTCATAATGATTATTTGGTATCAAAGATAAAATCATGATATTTGGCTTGATATTTGAAATTGAATTTGCGCAAGGTCATGGAGGCTTTGTAAATACAGTATAAGAATCCAACTCCTTTTAGGAAATAAATTAAAATTTTGATGAAAAAAATAGTATTATTTATTGCTTTAATTCCCTCTTTTATTTTTGCTCAACACAGTATTGACGGTGTTTTTACACCTGCAGAAGATTACTCTTATGCGTTTTTGTATCATGCAACTCCAACAGGTTCAGATTATATAAACAGAGCACAATTAGGTGAAGATGGTAGTTTTAGCATTCCGTTTGATTCTACATCAACACCAGGAATTTACAAAATTGTATATGCGCTTCCACCAGAAGACAATAATTTTGATTTTATTTATAACGGTAAAGAGTCTGTTGCATTCACATTCAGTTTAGATAAAGGTTTAGAATTTACAGATAGTAATGAAAATAAACTTTGGGCTTCATACATTAAAAGTATGGACATGGTAAATAGAACCATTAGTAATTTTTATGCTCAGGAGAGTACAGATAAAAAGGCCTATTCAGATATAATAAAAACATTAAGTGATACGCAAAAGGCTTATGAAGATACTTCTAAAGGTACACTAACTTCAGTTTTTGTAAAAGCGAATTCACCATACATACCTAAAGAATTTGAAGACTTATCAACGTATTCAAAAAATTTAAAACGCACGTATTTAGAGCATGTAGATTTTGAAAATCCACTATTGCAAAGTTCAGAATTTTTGGTTGAGCGTGTGATGGCTTATGTCTTCGGAATGTCTGCAAATACGAGCAACGATGTCTATAAAAAAGACGTTGATGGCTTAATGACAAGAATAGGAGAAGGCAATACAGAAATAAAAACCATTTTATTTGAAATGATTTGGAGACGTTTTAAAGGGATGGAAAATCCAGAATTAGCGAATTACGTTACAGATACATACCTTTTGAAATTAACAGAACTCACTAATTACGACGCATTAAAAGAACAATTGATTATTTATAAACATAATGCAGTTGGAAATAAAGCCTCAAATTTTGATTTAGCTTATACAAAAGATGGTGAAACAGTAACTACAACATTGCATGATCTAAAACTATCAGATCAATATTTAATTATTTTTTGGAGCAGTACTTGTGGTCATTGTCTTGATGAGTTACCTAAAGTGAAAGATATACTTGCAGACAAAACCGATTTAACGGTTATAGCAATTGGATTAGAAGATGAAGCAGATGGTTGGCAAAAAATGATTGGAGATTATCAAAGTTTTATTCATGTTTTAGGATTAGGTAAATGGGATAACCCAACTTCTGATGCCTACGGAATAGAATCAACACCTTCTTTTTTCTTATTAGATAAAGACAAAAATATAATAGCAAAGCCTTATGATGCTGAAGCTTTAAAAGCTATTTTGAAGTAAGGTTTTTACAATTTTAGAAGAAGCACATTTCCGAAGAAAATAGATGTTATATCACGAATAAAAATTAGAAAGCCTTGACAGATGTCAAGGCTTTCCCGCTATTAATCACACCTTTTATACAAAAGGTCTTAATTGTGATTTAAGATTCTAAAGTAGACTCAATAGTAATTTGTTCTTTTATCTCATTATCTTCTTTACCAAATTTAGTTCGCATCCACATTTTTAGCCGCATTGATAAATAGAATAAAATAGGGACTACAATTAAGGTTAAAAAAGTTGCGATTAGCAAACCATAAATAACCGTCCATGCTAATGGTCCCCAAAACACCACATTGTCTCCACCCATGTAAATATTAGGATCAAAATCTGCAAAGAGTGTAAAGAAATTAATATTCAGTCCGATAGCTAAAGGAATTAATCCTAAAATGGTAGTAATTGCTGTTAATAAAACAGGTCTTAAACGTGCTTTTCCAGCTTTAACAATGCTTTCAAAAAGATCTTCATTAGATAGAAATTCATCTTTATCTAAGTCCAAATCATTCTTCTTTCTATCAATTAATAACTGTGCATAATCTAGTAAAACCACACCATTATTAACAACAATTCCTGCGAGGGAAATGATACCAACCATAGTCATCATAATAACAAAGGCACTACCAGAAATAACAATACCTCCAAACACACCAATAAAACTCAAGAATATAGCAATCATGATTATTGTAGGTTTTGATATGGAATTAAACTGAAATATTAAGATGAAGAAAATTAATCCAAGACCAGTGAAAAACGCACCCATTAAAAATAACATTTGCTTATTTTGCTCTTCAATTTGACCTGTGTAATCAATTTTTATATTTTCAGGAAGTTCATCATAACTCTTCATCTCACTTTGAATTTGAGCCACAATAGCACCAGCATCTGTAAAACCAGGAGCCATAGCAGAATATACAGTCACGACACGTTTTGTATCCTTATGTTTAATTGCACTAAATCCTGAGTTATTTTTTTGTTTTGCAACCGTAGACAATGGGATTTCTTTGATTTGACCAGTATTGTCTCTAAACGTAATATTTTGATTAAACAAGGCACTAGTGTTGTATCTGTTTTCTTCATTGAAACGAACATAAATATCATAATCATCACCATCTTCTTTATAGATACCAGCTTTTGCTCCAAAAATTGAGTTACGTAACTGTTGACCTACTTGAGAAGCGCTCACACCTAATTCTCCAGATTTTTCACGATCTACTTGAACTAGCATGGTTGGTTTATCTTTATTAACATCAATTTTAAGCTCATCAATTCCTGGAACATTTTTAGAATTGATAAACTCACGCATTTTCTCTGCAGTGGCTATAAGCTCGTTGTAGTCTTCACCTTCAATTTCAATATTAATTGGTGCTCCAGCAGGTGGTCCATTCACATCTTTTTCTACGGAAATCAAAACACCTGGATAAATACCAACTAAAGCCTCTTGCACTTTTTGGCGTAATAACTCACTATCTTCACCACGTCTATATTTATACTCTCGCATAGAAGCAGTAATCTTTGCTTTATGAGGCATTTCGGCAGCTGAACCAGCATCAGTTTGTGGGTTTCCAGCACCTTCACCAACTTGTGAAACAGCACTTTCTACCATATAATTTCTGCCATTGTCCATGTACATATCCTGATTTATAACCTCAAATACTCGTTTTTCAATTTGAGACGTAATGGCATTGGTTTTTTCAATGGCAGTTCCTTGAGGATATTCGATATAGACAATAATCTGGTTTGGTTTATTATCTGGGAAAAATTCAACTTTGGTTCGTTGCGTTCCGAGGGATATTCCGAAGGCAATAAAAGCAGCAATTAATAAGAAAAATGTACCAATACTTAAAATATAAGGACGTTTCTTAGACAATGCACCTCTCAATTGTCGTTCATACCAATTTTCTAATTTAACTAGAGTACTATTTTGGAAATTATTTGCCCAGTTTCTAATGAAAAACCGGTAAGCCCAAAGCATGATTGCAGTAAAAATCATAACGGTTCCTAATCCTCTATAATCACCTCCAAAAAGTAAAATAAGAATTCCAATAATGGCAACAATACTAGTTGTTTTTATGATTTCTTTTAATGGCATGTCTTTGTCTTCGATGGTCATATATCGTGACACCAAAACCGAGTTAAAGAAAATGGCAACAAAAAGTGAGGATCCTAAAACAATAGAAAGTGTTATAGGTAAGATCTTCATAAATTCTCCCATAATTCCAGGCCAAAGACCCAAAGGAACAAAGGCTGCAACAGTTGTGGCAGTAGAAATAATAATAGGAAATGCTATTTCTCCAATTCCTTTTTTAGCAGCTTCAATCCTACTCATACCTTCATCTTCCATGAGTCTATAGACATTTTCTACAACTACAATTCCATTATCAACGAGCATTCCTAGACCCATAATAAGACCAAAAAGTACCATTGTATTTAAACTGTAACCTATCAAACTCAAAATCATGAGTGACATAAACATAGACATAGGAATAGCAAAACCAACGAAAAGTGCATTTTTAAATCCTAAAAAGAACATTAAAACGGTTACAACTAAAATAACTCCGAAAATGATATTGTTTACTAAGTCATCCACTTGACCAATAGTTACTGATGATTGATCGTTGGTGATTGTTACTTCTAAATCCTGCGGAAATTCATCAGCAATAGCATTTTCAACTATGACCTGAATTTGCTCTGCGGCAGCAACCATGTTTTTTCCAGCTCGTTTTTTAACATCGAGCATGACTACGGGTTTTCCAGATTTTCTAGCATAGGTGGTTTTATCTTTTTCTGAAAATGAAACTGTAGCCACATCTTTTAGATAGATTGGATTTCCGTTTTCGGCTTTAACAACAAAATTTTCAAGCTCAGAAGGCGTTTCAATTTCACCCAAAATTCTAATAGTACGACGTTGTCCGCTGGCTTTAAGATTTCCTGCAGACATGGTCATATTACCTCCATTAATAGTATTTATAATATCTGAAAAAGTAACTTTGGCAGCCATCATTTTATAAATATCAACAGCAACTTCAACCTCTTTTTCTTGAGCTCCACGAATATCTGCCTTCTTAATTTCTTGTAAATCTTCAATTTCATCTTGAAGATATTCAGCATATTCCTTTAATTTCTCAATTGGATAATCTCCAGATATATTGATGTTAAGGATTGGCATTTCTTCAGAAAGACTCAATTCAAAAACATCTGGTTCTACTTTAGCACCATTAAATGTTGGCCAATCTTCACCAGAAGTTTCACTATCAATTTCATCCTTAACTTTTTGCTTGGCTTGCTCAACAGTTAAATGTTCATCAAATTCTACGATGAGCATAGAATAATCTTCTTGAGAAGTAGAGGTGATTTCTACAACATTACTTACTGTTTTTAGTTTGTCTTCTAATGCATCTGTGACTAGTTTTTCAATGTCTTCTGCTGTGTTTCCAGGATAAATTGTACTAACATATATTTTAGTTTCATTAACCTCAGGGAAATTTTCTCTAGGCATACTAAAAAATGCAGAAATACCTAAGTAGAAAAATACAGCAATAAGCACATACATCGTGGTTTTGTTATTAATTGCCCACGATGATAAACCAAATTCCTTATCTACGTTATTTTTCTTTTTAGTTTTCATTACCTTCTTCTTTATATTTAATGACTTCTACTGATTGTCCGTCTCTAACGCTTCTAGCACCTTCTTTGATGATTTCTGTACCATTTTCAATACCACTAAGTACTTCAATGTTGTCACCTTGAGTTTTACCAGTTTCAATAATTACTCGTTTTGCTACACCTATTCCATTTGCATCTTTGTCAGTTACCACATAAACATATTGTGAACCTTCAGCGTTTTCTGAAATCACACTTTGCGGAATTAAAAGTCCGTTTTCATTAGTGTAGTCATTAATTTTAAGTCGTGCAGTAAGATTTGGTTTGATGCTTTTATCGTCATTAGGGATTTCAATCTCTACTTTAAATGTTCTATTTGCAGGATTGATAACATCTCCAGCTTGACGAATTTTTGTTTCAATAGTTTTTCCTAATACTGGTAATTCTACGGTTACTTTTTTTCCTTCAACTACATTGGCAACATAACGTTCTGGCACTTCAGTTTCAATGTACATATTGTCTAGATTTACAATACGCATTAACTGTGTTTGTCCTGCGCCAACCACGCTTCCTTGCTCTGTGATAACATCATCAATTGTTCCTGTGAATGGAGCTCTAACTAAAGTTTTACTAATTTGTTGGTTGATTTGATTTACTGCTTCTTGTTGAGATTCATAACTAGATTTTGCTTGTAAGTATTGAATTTCACTACCAATTTTTTGATCCCAAAGTCGTTTTTGACGCTCAAAAGTCGTTTTAGCTAAATCTGCTTGAATTTTTAATTGTGCAATTTGTTGACTCAATCCTCCATCATCAATTTTAGCAAGCAATTGTCCTTTACTAACTTTTTGTCCTTCTTTAACATATACATTGGTTAGAATACCATTGTATTCTGGTGTAATAGTCAATAGGTTTTTAGTAGTTACATTTCCTTGTAATTCTAAAACGTGATTAAACACTTCTGTCTTAGCATTAAATGTTGTGATTAATGGGACATGTTTTGTTGTGTCTAAGGTTTTAATCTTTTCATCTAATAACTTTATCTGGTCATTTAGAGCTTGTTGTTCAATAACAAGTTCTCCTCTTTTTTGTCTAATTGTTTCTAAATTACCTTTGTCTATAACACTTTCTACAGAATTTTTTTTATCTCCCGAACAAGAGACTAAAATTAAGGTTACTATTAGAATTGAATATATATGTTTCATTGGTTATGGTATTTAATTATTGATTGGTGAGTTTAATATGGTTTCTAATTCTGCTTTTGAATTGATCACATCAAGCATGGCTTGAAGCAATTCTTGTTGTGCAGCATACAATTGAGTTTGCGCTTGTCTCAGATCAAAACTTGAGGCTATACCTTCAAAAAATTTAGTTTGATTTTTGTTTTCAATACGCTCAGCTAGTGCCAAGTTTTTCTTTTTGTTTTCATAGTCTTCAACAGCGAATTTAAAATCACTTTTTGCTGAAGCTATTTGTAATTTAAGGGTTTGTTCGGTTTCGGTTAAATCATCTTCGGCTTTTTCTAATTCAATTCTAGCACGTTGTGCTCTAGCGCTTTTTAATCCAGAACCAAATATTGGAATACTCATATTTATACCAAATGCAGCTGTTCCTGCCCAAGCTTGATTGCTGTTTAGAAATCTAAATTTTTCATTATTTCCTACATATGAAGCAGTTGCAAAACCACTAATGGTTGGTAGAATTCTACTTTGCTCAAGTTTTAATAATAATTCTTTTGACACTTTAGTATTGTCTGCAATTTTATAGTCAATTGTATTTTCTACATCGTTACTACTTTCTAGTAATCCTAATTGCATATTTGTTAGTGCTAATGTTTCAAGAGTATCAGTTAATACCGTTTGGTTATCTAAATCTATACCCAATGTGATATTAAGCATTTGATAAGCGATTGCTTTCAAACGTTTGGTATTGCTAAGGTTACTTTGTACACTAGTAAGCGTGATTTGAAGTTGTTCTACGCTTTCTTCTTCTTCTAAACCATTTTCATAAACTTTGGTGATGTCGTAGAGGTTTTTTTCAAGTACGTCTATATTTCGTTGTAATATTTGAACGCTCTCTTCTGCCAGCAGCACATTTCCGTAGGCATTAATAACAGCTTTACGTACTTCTAAGTCGGTTTTTACTTTAGCATTTTCTGAAATTTCTAAAAACACTTTAGCAGATTGTAATCCTACCAAGTAAGAACCATCAAAAATAAGTTGAGTTAAAGTAATTGATGGAGTTATGTTTTGTTTAGCACCAAAATCTATGAGGCCATCACCATTAAAATCAATTCCTGGGAACTGTTGTTTAATGTTGTTTATATAACTTATTTCGCCATCAATTTGTGGTAAACCTGTTGCTGTGGTTTCCCATTTCTGTTTTTTTGCAGCATCAATATCTCGACCTGCATTTTTTGCTTGTCTATTATTCTCTAAAGCATAATTTATGGCTTCTTGTAAGCTAAAACTTGTAGGCTGTTCTTGTGAGTAGCCAAAACTAAAGCAAAAGAGTAATAGTATTAATGAAATTTGTTTCATTCTTTTTATGATTGGTTTTTTATAAAATTGTTGAGTATGGTCATTCCTTTTTCAGATACTATAGCACGTAAATGGTATTCTAAATAACTTTCCATTAGGTATTCCATTTGATATTTTTCTGGTGGAAAAAACATATTATCCTTAATGCCAGACATACCTGTGAAGTACATTCGAGAAATAAAATCAACATCAATAGTATTTCTAAAAACACCAGTTTCTACACCATGTTCTAAACTTTCTTGAACAGATTGATGCATCTTTTCAAATTGCTTAAATTTTAAGACACTATGTATTTGCGGATAATACTTTTGTAATTGATATTGAGGTGATGATTTTTCATTTTTTAAATGTTTCATTACAAACATTTTAATAGAATATAACTCCTCAATTGGATTAGGTGCATTATTACAAATACAATCAATACCATCACAAATAGTATCAAAAAGATTAAATGTAACTGCCTCTACTAATTTCGTTTTATTCGGAAAATGAACATAAATAGTTTTTTTGGAAATACCCATTTCACTTGCGATATCATCCATTGTTACGCTTTTAAACCCAAGGCTTAAAAACAATTCTCCTGATTTGTGTATAATTTTATCTCTCATAATTTCAGTGCAAAAATACAATAGGAAACTTTAAAAACAAAAAAAGTTTCCAAAGTTTTAATGTTTTTTTAACATTGCGTAAAAACGTTGTGCTAGGTTTGCCCATTTACATTATTTTTGCAACATGCAAAACATTTCATCTTATCAAGACGCATTTATAGAGTATTTGAATGCTTACATAGAACCTAAAGAGCCGTCAAACCTTTACGAACCTATTAACTATATTTTGCAGCTTGGAGGTAAGCGCTTAAGACCCGTTTTAACGCTTATGACTGCAGAGATTTTTGATTGTGATTACAAGAAGGCATTAGATGCAGCACTAAGTGTTGAGGTGTTTCATAATTTCTCTTTAGTGCATGATGATATTATGGATGATGCACCATTACGTCGAGGTCAAATAACAGTTCATGAGAAATGGGACATCAATACAGGTATTTTATCTGGAGATGCGATGCTCATTATGGCTTATCAATTATTTGAAAACTATGAACCTAATCAGTTTCAAGCTTTAGCTAAGTTGTTTAGTAAAACAGCATTGGAGGTTTGTGAAGGTCAGCAATATGATGTTGATTTTGAAACTCGAGATGATGTTACGATAGCCGAATATTTAAAAATGATAGAATACAAAACAGCGGTTTTAGTTGGTGCTGCAATGAAAATGGGAGCAATTGTTGCTAATGCATCACAAGTTTGTCAGGACTCTATTTATAACTTCGGAAGATACTTAGGTATAGCCTTTCAATTACAAGACGATTATTTAGATGCATTTGGAGATCCAAAAACGTTTGGTAAACAAGTAGGAGGTGATATCATTGAAAACAAAAAAACGTATTTATATTTAAAAGCCTTAGAGTTTTCTAATGAAGAAGATGTGTTGCAATTAGAACATTTGTATAGTGTAAATCCTTCAGATCCTAGTGATAAAATAGATACTGTAAAGCAATTATTTATATCTAGTGGTTCTGCGGAAGCCACAAAAACTGAAATTGAGAACTATACTAAAAAAGCATTCTCAGTATTGGAATTACTTAAAATTTCCGAAGCGAATAAAAGCGCACTCAAAACTTTTGGTAACGACCTAATGAATAGAAATACCTAATGCAATTACCAGTAAATTTTGAAGAGTTAATCTCACAGACTGAAGAGTTGAAACTCTATTCTAAGCTTGTTAAGCAAGTTAATAAAGATTTTTTATTGGCTAATATTGATCTCGATTTTGATGAGGAAATTTTACCTTCAAGCTTAAAGTATTTGCTTCATGAAGTTGTTTATAAACTTATCCAAGAGAAATTTGTAGAGTATTTAAACTTGCTTTATATCGTAGATGTTTCCGAAGAAAAAGTGCGACAACTAGATGGTAGTGATACGTTAAAACTCTCTGAACAAGTCACGTTTTTGATATTACAACGTGAGTGGCAGAAGGTTTGGTATCGTAATGCGTATTCATAATGCATATCTTTTAAAAATAAACCCTAAAAAAAGGAGCCCAAGGGTCTGCATAAATACTTTTATCTCTATCGTAAAGTACATCGTATCTTATACCAACTGCAATATTATTCATTCTATAACCAGCACCTAAAAATAAAGCTGGATACCAATAATTTTCATCTTTAAATAGATTGTTATCAAATTTTCTGTTCACATTAAGTAGTTCAAATTCTCCAGATAATTGAATTTCGGGTAAAGGATTAAATAAACTAATAATGCTAGCTCCAAAAATTGTTGAGTTGTATGAATTTTTTAAACTATTGTAAGTTCCGTTGAGTCCTAAGCCTAAAGAAAATTGATCATTAAAGTCATAAATGGCACTTGGAGCTAAAGTTCCGCTAAAAAAGCCATCTCCAAAGCTTAAACCAATACCACCTCCAAATCGCACGTTTTTCCAGAAGTCATTTTGTTGATTGTCTTCTTGTGAAAATGATTGTAATGAAAACCCTGCAAAAAGGACCAATAAAAACAGATATTTGATATTAAAACGCATGCAAATTTTCATAATTCTAAATTTGAGTTAAAAATGGTTTATAAATATACCAAAAACGTATCTATTTTTAGTAAAAGTTGTATTTTTGAGTTAAACTTTGTTGAAGCGAAAACGACATCAACCATTTTATGGATAAATATTCTTTTTTAAACGCAGCACATACAGCATACTTTGCTGATTTATACGACCAATACTTAAAAAACCCTGATTCTGTTGAGCCAAGTTGGAGAGCCTTTTTTCAAGGTTACGATTTTGGTAGCGAAAGCTATGGCATGGAAGATGACATTGTAGAAGGTGTTTCTACACAAGTCCCTGAGCATGTGCAAAAGGAATTTCAAGTTGTAAAACTTATAGATGGTTACAGAAGTCGTGGTCATTTATTTACCAAAACAAATCCTGTTAGAGATCGTAGAAAATATGAGCCAACATTAGAATTAATAAATTTTGGATTATCAAATTCAGATTTAGATACCACTTTTAATGCTGGTGAGATTTTAGGGATTGGGAAACAATCACTTCGAGAAATCATTAGACATCTAGAAAGCATTTATTGTGATTCTATAGGTGTTGAGTATATGTATATTAGAAATCCGTTAGAAATTCAATGGATTCAAGATAAACTCAATATTAATGATAATCAGCCTAAATTTTCTTCCGAAGAAAAAAAGCATATTCTTAGAAAACTAAACGAAGCGGTTTCATTTGAGAGTTTTTTACATACTAAATACGTAGGCCAAAAACGATTCTCATTAGAAGGTAATGAGTCGTTAATTCCTGCTTTAGATTCTTTAATTGAAAATGCAGCACAGCATGGTGTTAAAGAATTTGTCATGGGAATGGCACATCGTGGTCGATTGAGTACACTTACCAATATCTTCGGAAAAAGTGCCAAAGACATATTTAGTGAGTTTGATGGAAAAGATTATGAGCAAGAAGTTTTTGATGGAGACGTTAAATATCACTTAGGATGGACGAGTAATCGCAAAACTGAAGGTGGACACGAAATCAATCTTAATATTGCACCAAATCCGTCACACTTAGAAACGGTTGGAGCAGTTGTTGAAGGGATTGTAAGAGCAAAACAAGACGATAAATATCCAGATAATCCATCTCAGGTTTTACCAATAATTGTACATGGTGATGCTGCAATTGCAGGTCAGGGACTCGTTTATGAGGTTGTACAAATGGCACAATTGGATGGATACAAAACAAATGGTACGATTCATATTGTAGTCAATAATCAAATAGGTTTTACTACAAATTATTTAGATGCGAGATCAAGTACTTATTGTACAGATGTTGGTAAAGTTACCTTGTCGCCAGTACTTCATGTTAATGCTGATGATGCAGAAGCAGTAGTGCATGCCATGGAATTCGCACTTCATTTTAGAATGAAATTTAAGCGTGATGTTTTCTTAGACTTATTAGGCTATAGAAAATATGGTCATAACGAAGGTGATGAGCCTCGTTTTACGCAACCAAAATTATATAAAGCCATTGCAAAGCATAAAAACCCTAGAGATATTTATGCTGAAAAATTAATTGCTGAAGGGATAATTGATAATGATTTTGTATCTCAATTAGAAAAACAATACAAAGATAAACTAGAAGAAAATCTAGAGGATTCTCGTAAAATAGATAAAACGGTCATTACGCCTTTTATGGCAGATGAATGGGAGAATTATAATACAGTAATTGAAGATAAAATGCTTCAATCTATTGATACAACGTTTTCAAAAGATGGTTTAGCTAAAATCACAAAAGTGATTTCTAACTTACCAAAGGATAAGAAATTCATTCGTAAAATAGAACGTTTGGTTCAATCTCGTCAAAAGATGTTTGATGAAGACAAGCTGGATTGGGCAATGGCAGAGCATTTAGCTTATGGTACATTGTTAGAAGAAGGTTATGATGTTAGAATCTCTGGTCAGGATGTAGAACGTGGAACGTTTTCACATAGACATGCTGTAGTAAAAGTTGAAGATAGTGAGGAAGAAATATTATTACTAAATCAAATTAGTGATAAGCAAGGACGTTTCTTTATCTATAATTCATTGCTTTCAGAATATGGCGTCGTAGGTTTTGACTATGGTTACGCTATGGCAAGCCCAAAAACATTAGTGATTTGGGAAGCACAATTTGGAGATTTCAGTAATGGAGCTCAAATAATGTTAGATCAGTACATTTCCGCAGCTGAAGATAAATGGAAACTTCAAAACGGATTAGTCATGTTATTACCACATGGTTATGAAGGTCAAGGAGCAGAGCACTCATCTGGACGTATGGAGCGTTATTTGCAATTATGTGCCAAAGATAATATGTATGTAATGGATTGTACAACGCCTGCAAACATGTATCACTTATTACGTAAGCAGATGAAGGCACAATTTAGAAAACCTTTGATTGTTTTTACTCCAAAAAGTTTATTGCGTCATCCATTAGTAGTATCATCTGTTGATGAATTTGCTAACGGAAGCTTCCAAATGGTGATTGATGATGAAACAGTAAAAGCAGATAAGGTAAAAACGTTAGTGTTTGTTACAGGTAAATTCTATTATGATTTGCTAGAACAAAGAGAAGAACTTAAAAGAGATAATGTAGCATTGGTAAGAGTTGAACAATTATTTCCTTTACCAGAACAACAAATTAAAGAGGCTATTGCTAAGTATAAAAATGCAGACGATATTGTTTGGGCTCAAGAAGAACCAAGAAATATGGGAGCATATAGTCATATTTTGATGCATTTAGATGAAGCCAAAACATTTAGAGCAGCAACACGTAGACCTTATGGTGCACCAGCAGCAGGAAGTAGTGTGCGTTCTAAGATACGACACAAAGAAGTGATTGATTTTGTTTTTGATAAATCAAAAAACAATCAACGCTAGATTACAAATAATTGATATAAAATAGAAACGGTTACAAACGCTTAAAATAAAATTACAGAACGATGATTTTAGAAATGAAAGTTCCTTCACCAGGAGAATCAATCACAGAAGTAGAAATTGCAGAATGGTTAGTTGCAGATGGAGATTATGTTGAAAAAGATCAAGCCATTGCAGAGGTTGATAGCGATAAAGCTACATTAGAATTACCTGCTGAAGCAAGCGGAACAATAACGCTCAAAGCCGAAGAAGGTGATGCTGTTGCGGTTGGAGCTGTTGTGTGTTTAATTGACACAGCTGCAGAAAAACCAAGTAGTGATGCAGCAAAAAACACTCCAGATACATACAATGGAGGTGATGAAGGCGGAAATTCTAATGCTGAAAGAGATTTAGCTAAAGATCAAAAAGCTGTTCCAAATAAAGAGAATCACGAAAAAGCACCTAATCCTGCTCAAAAAACGTATGCCTCAGGAGTTGCGAGTCCTGCTGCAAAGAAAATACTTGCAGAAAAAGGAATGGATGCTAAAACTGTTTCTGGTTCAGGAAAAGATGGACGCATTACAAAAGAAGATGCTGTAAAAGCAGTACCATCTATGGGAACTCCAACTGGTGGAAATCGTGGAAGCTCTCACAGTAAAATGTCAATGTTACGTCGTAAAGTAGCAGAGCGTTTAGTAGAAGCTAAAAATACCACTGCAATGTTAACGACATTCAATGAGGTTGATATGTCACCAATTTTTGCATTGCGTAAACAATATAAAGAAGACTTTAAAGCAAAGCATGGAGTAAGCCTTGGGTTTATGAGTTTCTTTTCTTTAGCAGTTGTAAGAGCACTAAAAATGTATCCTGCTGTTAACTCAATGATTGACGGTAAAGAAATGCTAACCTATGATTTTGTGGATATTTCAATTGCAGTATCAGGACCAAAAGGATTAATGGTGCCAGTAATAAGAAATGCCGAAAATTTAACTTTTAGAGGTGTTGAGTCAGAAGTAAAACGTTTAGCGCTTAGAGCTAGAGATGGTGATATCACAGTTGATGAAATGACAGGTGGTACTTTTACTATTACAAATGGTGGTGTTTTTGGAAGTATGTTATCTACACCAATTATCAATCCACCACAAAGTGGAATCTTAGGGATGCACAATATTGTAGAACGTCCTGTAGCAATTGATGGTCACGTAGAAATTAGACCAATTATGTATGTCGCTTTATCTTACGATCATAGAATTATTGATGGTAAAGAATCTGTAGGTTTCCTAGTAGCAGTTAAAGAGGCTTTAGAAAATCCAATCGAGTTATTAATGGATAACGATGTGAAGAGAGCTTTAGAAATGTAAAATTTTCTTTTCTTCGGAAATATAAAAACTAGCGCAATCCATCTTTTGGATTGCGCTTTTTGCTTTTTAGTTCAATTATAATAGCATTTGAATTTTGATGTTAGAGCAAATAAAAAAGCGCAACCTATAAATAGAATTGCGCTTTTTCTCCCTAATAAAAATAACTAACTAACTAAAAAAAATTTACAAGAATATTAATTGATATTATTAAAATGGCGCTAAAGATTAAGCCTGCAATAAATATTCTATTGGTAAGACTTTGTTTATTTTTCATCGTTTCCATTTTTCTATATTTTAAATTATACTTTTTGATTTAATAAAACTCTGGGATTATGAAGAGTCCCAGAGCCTTATACCCTAATTAATTAATAGAGTTACTCTAAAAAAATCCCTCTAATCTTAATAACTCTGGTGTAAAATTCGTCATTAAAGCAACACCAAACAATACGTAGTTCTACGTATATTTTGATTTTAAAGTGTTAAAGTTTTGATTTTTAAACACAAAAAAGCTCTAAACCAAAAGGCTTAGAGCTTTAATCCTTTGTAAAAAAGGAAATTGATTAATAGCATTACAAACTTCGGGATTAAATGTTTATCAAACAATACGTAGAACTACGTATATTTTGCTTTTAGAATGTTAAAGTTTTAATATTTAAAAGAAAAAACTCTAGATCTTGATGACCTAGAGTTTTTTGATAAATTAAATTCTCCCTTAAGAAATTAATAACAGTGTAAAAATCTGTATTTAATCTAGATAAGGCAATAGGTATATATACCTGTTTTTAATAAAAAAACTCTGAATTGTTTAACAACCCAGAGTTTAATTTTCTAATTCTCCCTATAAGAATTAATAGATAGACAAATATCTGTGTTAATTCAAAGTGGGTCAATACGTAGTTCTACGTATATTTTGATTTCAAAGTGTTAAAATTTTATTCATACTTATGTAAAAACTCTTCATGCGCTTTAGCGTATAAAACAATACTATTGGCTTTAGATTCTAATTTGAGCTTCGTTCGTATATTACTTTTGTGTTTTTCTACAGTTCTATCAGATATAGATAAATCACAAGCTATTTCTTTGGCTGTTTTGTTATCTGCGATACGTTTAAGTATTTTGATTTCTGTGTCTGTCAATGTTTTTAATGCCTCAGGTATTTTCTTAATTTCAATGTATTCTATAAGTTCTGGACTAAAATAATGGTACTCTCTTAATACACAAGATATGCAGTATTCTAATTCAGCAATAGCAAATTCTTTTAAGATGTAACCGTAAATCCCTAATGATTTTGCTTTATTATAAATGTCTTCGCTTTTTTCAAAAGTGATTATAATTATTTTGGTATCAATATTAGCTTCTTTGCATTTTTCTGCAACTTGTAAACCAGTAAGGATAGGCATTTGAATATCTAATATGGCAATATCTGGCTTGTGTGCATTGATAAGTGTAAATGCTTCTTTGCCGTTTTTTGCACTGGCAATGACGTTAAACTCTTTTTCTAATAAGAAGTCTTTTAGACCTTTTAAAATAAGAGGATGATCATCTGCTATAACGATTGAAGTTGACATGTTGCTATTAATGTGAGGGATTTAATTTTAAAGATAATGGATTTTACCATTATATGGCATTTTCCTACAGTTTTAAATACAAGTATTTTTTTTCGTAATCAATAACTGCCTTAGATTTTTTTAAAATATCTGCACCAATAATACCATCTACTGGTTGAGCATTATGAGCAGTTAATGCAGTATTAACATGTGACAAATTAAATAAAACCAAAACTACTTTGTCTTTTTTCCATTTACCAATCTTAATTGTGTTTTTCTTAGATAATTGAGTTATCATATCAGTTGCTCCTGCTCCTGCAGCTTTAATTTTGGAGTCTTTTGCAATGAGTTTAAATGTTTCAATAGCTTCAAAGCCAACGCAAGAACTAGATGCACCAGTATCTAAAATAAAGTTTCCTTTCACACCATTTATCGTTGCTTTAATTTCAAAATGATTGGTTTTGGTGAATTTTAATTTGATTTTTGTGTAACCTTTATTTAATAGGTACTCTTGTAAAGTTTCCATTACTCTATATTTTATGCAAATATAATTCTATTATTTTGCAGAGCCTATCTTAGGTTTTAGTTCTCAACCGATAAGTTTTGCTTTTGTGCTGTAATGAAGTTGGTTTTTATTAGCATAGTTTCGCTACGGTCATAAAAAAGAACAAAATTAGATTACAAAATGGTAATTTTGCAGGGAGAACTAAAACCTAAGATAAGTTCATAATGATAATTACAGACACACACACACATTTATATAGCGAAGCTTTTGATGGTGATAGAAATGAAATGTTGCAACGTGCTATTTCACAAAATGTTTCTAGATTTTTTATACCTGCAATAGACTCTACTCATACTGAGTCTATGCTAAAATTAGAGAGAGATTATCCAGAACATGTTTATTTAATGATGGGCTTGCATCCTACATCTGTTAAAGATAATTATAAATCTGAATTGCAGCACGTAGAAGACATGTTTGCCAAACGATCTTTCTATGCTGTAGGTGAAATAGGTATTGATTTATATTGGGACACTTCAACATTAGAGATTCAAAAGGAAGCTTTTAAACATCAAATTAATTTAGCAAAGCAATATAATTTACCCATTGTTATTCACTGTAGAGAGGCTTTTGATGAAATTTTTGAAGTATTAGATGAGGTTAAGGATGATAAGCTCTTCGGAATTTTTCACTGCTTCACAGGAACATTAGAACAAGCACATAAAGCTATTTCTTTCAACATGAAATTAGGGATCGGAGGAGTTGTAACGTTCAAAAACGGAAAAATAGACCAGTTTCTGAAGGAGATTGATTTAAAACATATTGTTTTAGAGACAGATGCTCCTTATTTAGCACCAAAACCATACAGAGGAAAACGTAACGAAAGTAGTTACATCATTAAAGTCGTTCAGAAATTAGCTGAAATTTATAATGTTTCCGAAGAAAAAATTGCCGAAATTACCACTCAAAATTCTAAAGATATCTTCGGAATATAGTTTATGGCAACACATCAACCTAACATATTATTAGTATATACAGGCGGAACCATTGGGATGATTAAACATCCAGAAACTGGTGCACTAAAGTCTTTTGACTTTAATAACCTTCTAAAAAAAATTCCCGAACTTAAATTATTAGACTGTAATATTGAGACAATTTCTTTTAAAGAACCTATAGATAGTAGTAATATGAACCCAAAATATTGGATTCAAATTGCTGAAATAATAGAAAATAATTACGACAATTTTGATGGCTTTGTTGTGTTGCATGGTAGTGATACGATGAGTTATTCGGCTTCGGCATTGAGTTTTATGTTTGAGAATTTGGCAAAACCAATCATATTTACAGGATCACAATTGCCAATTGGAGATTTGAGAACAGATGCTAAAGAGAATTTAATTACCTCAATACAAATGGCATCTTTACAAAAAGGAGGCAAGCCAGTAATTAGAGAAGTAGGATTATATTTTGAGTATAAGTTGTACCGCGGAAATAGAACGGTAAAAATAAATGCCGAACATTTTGAAGCCTTTGAGTCTCTAAATTACCCACATTTGGCAGAATCTGGTGTTCATCTTAAAGTTGGTTATAATGATTTGTTTAAACCAAATATTCGTAAAAAACTAGTTGTTCACAAGAATTTTGAGAATGATATTTTATTGATTAAGCTATTTCCAGGAATTAGTGAATCGGTTTTAAAACCTCTTTTTGAGATTGTACATATAAAAGGTATCATATTAGAAACCTATGGTGCAGGTAATACAACAACTGAACCTTGGTTTATTGATATGCTAAAAGTGACCATAAAACGAGGAGTGCCAATTATTAATGTAACACAATGTTCAGGAGGTAGTGTTTCTATGGGACAATATGAGACGAGTACACAATTAAAATCTATAGGTGTTATTTCTGGGAAAGACATTACTACAGAAGCTGCATTAGCTAAATTAATGTTTATGTTAGGGGAAAAGGTGTCTTTGAAAGCGTTCAGAACTATTTTTGAAACCTCTTTACGAGGAGAGATGTCCTAGAAAATTACAATTACCTTTTTTTAATATAATATGAGTTGTATGTTTGCAAACTCAAAATAGAGAGGTGGCCGAGTGGCTTAAGGCGCACGCTTGGAAAGCGTGTATACTTCACGGTATCGAGGGTTCGAATCCCTTCCTCTCTGCAAAAGGAAACCTGCAACGCTAGTTGCAGGTTTTATATTTTAAAATAGTGGCCAAGCCAAAGGCTTGAAGCCACTATTTTAAAATATAAAACCCAACATCTATTTAGATGTTTAGGTTTCTATGCTTGTACAAGAATACAATTTAGGGATGGACGAAGTCAATCCCGTTTAGGCTTGAAGCCACTATTTTAAAATATAAAACCCAACATCTATTTAGATGTTTAGGTTTCTATGCTTGTACAAGAAT